>NZ_CABEGA010000029.1 GCF_901521055.1 Cellulomonas hominis
CCTGCTGCACCTCGTGGTTCACCGCCATGGACGCCTTGACGTAGTCGATCTCCTCCTGGCAGGTGAAGTCGGCCCTCGCCGCGTTCACCGACAAGGAGATCGCGATGGCGACGGCCGACTTCACCTGCCAGGAGGAGATCGACTACGTCAAGGCGTCCATGGCGGTGAACCACGAGGTGCAGCAGGAGTTCGTCGACACCCACCGCGACGAGCTCGAGGCGTGGGCCGAGGCCGCCACCGCCGCGCGGGACGCCTGACGTGCGGGCAGGGCACGAGACCGGCACCGAGGACCTGGGCGAGCCGGATGCCGGGCGTCGCGGTGCCCTCGGCACGTGGTGGCGCAACGGCAACCGCACCCTGCCCCTGCTGGGCGCCGTCGCGGTCGTCAGCCTGGTGGCGGGGCTGGGGCTGAGCCGGCTGGTGATCAACCCGGCCGACGCGGCGGCCCGCACCGCGCCGCCCGCCGCCGGCCCGATCACCGTCCCGGTCGAGAGCCGGGAGCTCAGCAACGACGTGACCATCCGCGGCGACGTGGTGTTCGACGGGGCCGCCGAGGTCCGGGTCGAGACGGCGGACCTGGGCGAGCGCGCGGTCGTCACCGGCCAGGTCCCGGAGGTCGGCGCGACGTTCGACCCCGGCTCCGTCGCCCTGGAGATCGCCGGGCGGCCCGTCATCGTGCTGCCCGGTGCCCTGCCGACCTACCGGACCCTGCGCGTCGGTGTCTCCGGGCCGGACGTGCTGCAGCTCAAGGCCGCCCTCGGGGCCCTGGGCATCGGCGCGGGCGACCCGACCTCCGACGACTACGACGCGGCGACGGCCGCCGGCGTGGCGGCCCTGTACCAGCGGGTCGGCTACCCCGTGGCGCCGGCCTCGGACGAGGAGACGGAGGCGGTCGACGCCGCCGAGCAGGCCGTGCGCTCCGCCCAGGCGGAGGTCGCCGCCGCCGAGGGCGCCCTCGGCGGCGCCGGTCGCGGCGGCACGACGGCCGCGCAGGTCGCGGAGGCCGACGCGGCGGTCCGCGCCGCGCAGCGCGCCCGCGAGGTCGCCGAGGCCGCGCTCGCCGACCTGCAGGCCGGGTGCGGCACGGGGGCGGTCACGGAGTGCGGGTCCGCCGCGTTCGCCGCCGCGCGCAACGCCGTCGCGGACGCCGCCGACCAGGTGGGTGTGGCCGCCGCCGCCCGGGCGCAGCTCGACGCCGCGCCCGACACCTCCGCGGAGCGCGCGGCCGTGACCGCGGCCCGCCAGGCGCTCGCCGACGCCCGGACGGCGCTGACCGAGGCGCAGCAGCAGACCCTGACGACCCTGCCCGCGAGCGAGGTCGTGTACCTCGAGACGCTGCCCCGGCGCGTCGACTCCGTGGACGTCCGCCGCGGCGGCACCGTCGACGGCCCGGTGATGAGCGTCTCGGGCGCCACCCTGCAGGTGGAGGCGAGCGCCGCCCGCGCCGACGCCGCCCTGCTCACGGTCGGCGCCACCGGCACCGTCGTCGCCGGGGACCTGGAGGTCCCGGTCACCGTCACCGAGATCCGCGCGGCCGGCGACGACCCGGGCTCCGGCGGCTCGGGCGAGGGCGAGGGCGGCGAGGGCGACGGCGGGTCCGGTGACGGCGAGTCGTCCGCCGGCCGCTCCACGGTCGTGCTCGTCCCCGGCGAGCTCCCGCCCGAGCAGGTCGCGGCGCTCCAGGGCAGCAACGTCCGGGTGACCATCCCGGTGTCGTCCACGGGCGGCGCGGTGCTCGCCGTCCCGCTCGCCGCCCTCACGGCCGGCCCGGGAGGCGAGTCGCGCGTGGAGGTCATGGACGACGACGGCACCACCGCGCTGGTCGAGGTGACCACCGGCCTGGCCGCCGACGGGTACGTCGAGGTCACGGGCGTCGAGCGGGACCTGTCCGAGGGCGAGCTCGTCGTCATCGGCGAGGCCGGCTCCGGCGACCAGGCGACCGCCGGCCCGACGTCCGGGTCGGACGGGTGACGGAGCTCGACGCCCGGCTCGACCCCGTCGAGCCGGGCGACCTGGCGCCGCCGCCGCCCGTCGTGGAGCTGCGGCAGGTCACCCGCGTGTTCCCCGGCGACCCGCCGGTGCACGCCCTGCACGCCAGCGACCTGCGCGTGGACGCCGGCGACTACCTCTCCGTCGTGGGGCCCTCCGGCTCGGGCAAGTCGACGCTGCTCAACCTGCTGGGGCTGCTGGACCGGCCGAGCTCGGGCGAGTACCTGCTGGACGGCGTCCCGACCGGCACCTCCTCCGAGGCGGTGCGCTCGGCCCTGCGCGGCGGCCGCATCGGCTTCGTGTTCCAGTCGTTCCACCTGCTCCCGCACCGCACGGTGCTCGACAACGTCCTGCTGGCCACCCTGTACAGCGGCGTGCCGCGCGCCGAGCGCCGGGAGCGGGCCCTCGCGGCGCTCGACCGGGTGCACCTGTCCCACCGGCTCGGGTTCCGGCCGACCGTCCTGTCCGGCGGGGAGCGGCAGCGGGTGGCCGTCGCCCGGGCCGTCGTCACGTCCCCGCAGGTGCTGCTGGCGGACGAGCCGACCGGCAACCTCGACACGCACAACTCCGCCGACGTCCTGGACCTGTTCGACGAGCTGCACGCCGACGGCCTCACCCTCGTCGTCATCACCCACGACGCCGCCGTGTCCGCCCGGGCGCAGCGGCGGGTGCGCATCGCCGATGGCCGCCTGAGCGAGCTCGCATGAGGGGCGCCGTGCTGACCGCCCCGCCCCGGCCGCCCCGCGCGGACCGGTTCGGGCTGCGGGACCTGGTCGGGGAGGCCGCCGCCGGCGTCGACGCGCGGCCCGGGCGGCTGTTCCTCACCATCCTCGGGACGGTGCTCGGCATCGCGTCCGTCGTGGTGACCGTGGGGCTCGCGCAGACCGCGGCGGGGCAGATCGCCCGCCAGTTCGACGCCGTCGCCGCCACGCAGGCCATGGCCACCGCGAGCACCACCCGCACGGCCGACGGGTCCCAGCGGGCGAACGCCCCCCTGCCGTGGGACGCCGACGAGCGCGCCGGGCGGCTGGCCGGGGTCGAGGCCGCCGGCCTGGTCGCGGCCGTCGACACCGGGGACGCCACCGTCACCGCCGTGCCCGTGAACGACCCGTCCCAGCCGGAGCCGGTGTCCCCGCCGGTCCTCGCGGGCAGCGGCGGGCTGCTCGACGCCGTCCGCGGGACCGTCGTCACGGGCCGGTTCTTCGACGCCGGCCACGACGCGCGCGCGGACCGGGTCGTCGTGCTCGGCGCCCGCGCGGCGGACCGGCTCGGCGTCGCGCGGGTGGACCGCCAGCCGTCGGTGTTCATCGGCGACCGCTCCTACACGGTCATCGGCGTGGTCGACGACGTGCGGCGCCGCAGCGACCTCCTGGACGCCGTGATCCTGCCGCTCGGCACCGCGCGGGCCGACTTCGGGCTCGCCGCACCCGAGGAGCTGCACCTGCGGATCGCGGTCGGCGCGGGGCCGGTCGTCGGCGACCAGGTGCCCGTCGCGCTGAGCCCGAACGCCCCGGAGACCGTCACCATGCAGGTCCCCGCGAGCGGCTCCCGCGTCCAGGAGTCGGTCCAGGCGGACGTCAACACGATCTTCCTCGCGCTCGGCGGCGTCGCCCTGCTCATCGGCGGGCTCGGCATCGCGAACGTCACGCTGCTGTCCGTGATGGAGCGCGTCGGGGAGATCGGCCTGCGGCGGGCCCTCGGCGCGCGGCGGCGGGACATCGGAGCGCAGTTCATGCTCGAGTCCGTCGCCGTCGGCCTGCTCGGCGGGCTCATCGGGGCGGCGCTCGGCGTCGCGACGGTCGTGATCGTGTCGGCCGCGCAGTCCTGGACGCCGATCCTCGACACGGCGGTCGTGCTGGCGTCCGCCGCCGGCGGCGGGGTCATCGGGCTGCTGGCGGGGATCTACCCGGCGCTGAAGGCGGCCTCGGTCGAGCCGATCACCGCGCTGCGCGGCGGCGTCTAGGCGCAGCGTCGTCCGGGCGTGTCAGCGACCGCCCGGCCGCCAGAGCACGATCGCCCCGGCCTGCCGCTCGGCGTCGCCGGCGGGCTCCCGCGCGGCGCGCCGCTGCCCGCGGCCCATCGCCACCACGTCCCCGGACGGGTGCGCGGTGAACACCCGGCGCCCGGGCTCGGCGAACGCCCGCAGGTACTCGACCTGCCGGCGCAGCCGCTCCACCTCGTTCTCCAGCTCGAGGATCCGCTTGATCCCCGCGAGGTTCACGCCCTCCTCCTGGGAGAGGCGCTGCACCTCGCGGAGCGTGGCGATGTCCCGCAGGGAGTACCGGCGGCCGCGCCCGCGGGTCCGGCCGGGCTGCACGAGCCCCAGCCGGTCGTACTGCCGCAGGGTCTGCGGGTGCATCCCCGCGAGCTCGGCGGCCACGGAGATCACGTAGACCTGTGCCTCGTCGGACACCATCACGACCACCTCCCCCGGATCCGTCGGGCGACCGGTGCCGCCCGCCTCACTCCTTGGCGCGCGCGAGCAGCTCGGCCCGCGGGTCCTCGCCGGACGTCGCGATGCCGAACGCCTGCACGGCCTCCTTCGCCGCGGCGCTCAGCCGCTGCGGCACGACCACCTGGACCGTGACGAGCAGGTCCCCGGTGCCGGCGGGCGTCTTCACGCCGCGGCCCTTGACCCGCAGGGTGCGCCCGGACGGGGTGCCCGCGGGGATCTTCAGCCGCACGGAGCCGCCGTCGAGCGTCGGCACGGCCACCTCGGCGCCGAGCGCCGCCTCGTCGAACGCGACCGGCAGCGTCACCCGCAGGTTGCTGCCGTCGAGCGCGAACACCGGGTGCGGGGTCACGCGGACGGTCACCTCGAGGTCACCGGCGGGTGCGCCGTTCTCCCCGGGCCGGCCCTTGCCGCGCAGCCGGATCTTCTGCCCGTCGCGCACGCCGGCCGGGATGCGGGCCTTCACGGTCCGCCCCTCGACGCCCAGCGCCACGGTCGAGCCCTCGACCGCCTGCCGGAACGGCAGGGTCGTCACGGCGGACAGGTCGGCGCCGCGTCGGCCGCCGCGGGGCTGGCCGAAGCCGCCACCGCCGCCGCCGAACAGCCCGCCCAGCAGGTCCTCGAACCCGCCGTTGCTGCCGCCGCCCGTGGTCGCACCCTGCGGGAACCGCACGCGGCTGCCGCCGCCGGCACCGCCGAACACGCCGCCGAACAGGTCCTCGAAGCCGCCGGCCTGCGCGCCCCCGGGGCCACCGGCACCGGCGCGGAACCGCGCCCCGCCGGCCATCGCGCGCAGCTGGTCGTACTGCTGGCGCTGCTCCGGGTCGGACAGCACGGCGTACGCCTCGCCGACCTCCTTGAACTTCGACTCCGCGACGGCGTCCCCCGGGTTGTGGTCGGGGTGCATCGTCCGGGCGAGCTTGCGGTACGCCTTCTTGATCGTCGCGGCGTCGGCGTCCTTGGAGACGCCGAGCACGGCGTAGAAGTCCTTCTCCAGCCAGTCCTGCCCGCTCATCACGCCTCCTTCCTCGTCGTCGTCCCGCTCATCCTGGCCTGTGCCGGCGCCTGCGCGGGCCGTTCCGCGGTCAGGGGCGGGGTGAACCCGGCGGGCACGGTCGCGTGGGTGCGCGACCGTGCCCGGCGGGTCCTGCTGCTGCTCGTCACGCCTCCGGGTCGACCACGGCCACCCGGGCGGCCCGCACGATGCGGTCGCCCATCCGGTAGCCGGGCTGGAGGACCTGCTGCACGGTGGGCTCCGTGACGTCGGCCGAGTGGCCGTGCATCAGGGCCTCGTGCACCGTCGGGTCGAACGCCTCGCCGGCGGAGCCGAACCGCTCGATGCCGAACCGGCCGAGCGTCGCCTCCAGCTTCTCGGCGATCGACGCGAACGGTCCGACCAGGTCGCCGTGCTGGCGGGCGAGCTCGATGTCGTCGAGGACGCTGATCAGCGCCTCGGCGACCGCGGCGACGCCCTGGTCCCGGGCGGAGGCCGCCTCGGTCTTGGACCGCTTCACGTAGGCCGAGTACTGCTGCTCGAGGTTGAAGTAGTCGGCGTTGCGCCGCTGCAGCTCGTCCAGCCGCTCGGCGGCCAGCTTCTGCGCCTCCACCAGGCCCTCCAGCACCACGGCCTCCTCGGCGGCGTTCGCCGCCTCCTCGGCCTCGGCGAGGACCTGCTCCTCGGGCGTCGGCTCGCGCAGCTGCCCCGTCTCCGGGTCGATGCGGCGCTTGTCGGTCACGCGGGGGCCCTCCTCGGGGTCGGGCTGACCCGACCCCGAGGCGGCGGTGAACTCGTCGCTCACTTCTTCTCACCCTCGTCGTCGACGATCTCGGCGTCCACCACGTCGTCGTCCTGCGACGCACCGGCGTCCGCCGCGCCCTCGGCCGGCTGCTCACCGGCGGGGGCCTGCTGGTTCGCGGAGTACAGCGCCTCGCCGATCTTCTGGCTGGCGGTGACCAGGGCGGTCTGCTTGGCGGTGACCTCGGCGAGGTCGGTGCCCTCCAGCGCCTTCTTCAGGCCGTCCACCGCGGAGCGGACCTCGGACTTCACGTCGTCGGACAGCTTGTCGTCGTTGTCGGTCAGCAGCTTCTCCGTGGAGTACACGAGCTGCTCGGCGGAGTTGCGGGTCTCCGCCTCCTCGCGACGCTGCTTGTCCTCGGCGGCGTGCGCCTCGGCCTCCTTGACCATGCGGTCGATCTCGTCCTTCGGCAGGCCGGAGCCGCCGGAGATCGTCATCGACTGCTCCTTGCCCGTGCCGCGGTCCTTGGCGGACACGTGCACGATGCCGTTCGCGTCGATGTCGAAGGTGACCTCGACCTGCGGGACGCCGCGCGGGGCCGGCGCGATGCCGGTCAGCTCGAACGTGCCCAGCGGCTTGTTGTCCCGCGCGAACTCGCGCTCGCCCTGGAACACCTGGATCAGCACCGACGGCTGGTTGTCCTCGGCCGTCGAGAAGATCTCGCTGCGCTTGGTCGGGATGGCCGTGTTGCGCTCGATGAGCTTGGTCATCACGCCGCCCTTGGTCTCGATGCCGAGGCTCAGCGGGGTGACGTCGATCAGCAGGACGTCCTTGCGGTCGCCCTTGATGACACCGGCCTGCAGGGCGGCACCGACGGCCACGACCTCGTCCGGGTTGACGCCCTTGTTGGGCTCCTGGCCACCGGTGAGCTCGCGCACGACGTCGGCGACGGCCGGCATGCGCGTCGAGCCGCCGACGAGGACGACGTGGTCGATGTCCGCGACCTTGATGCCGGCGTCGCGGATGACCGCGTGGAACGGCGCCTTGGTGCGCTCGAGCAGGTCGGCCGTCATCTGCTGGAACTGCGCCCGGGTGAGCTTCTCGTCCAGGTGGATGGGGCCGTTCTCGCTCATCGACAGGTACTGCAGGCTGATGCTGGTGCTGGTCGCGGACGACAGCTCCTTCTTGGCCTGCTCCGCCGCCTCGCGCAGCCGCTGCACGGCGATCTTGTCCTTCGACAGGTCGACACCGGTGGAGTTCTTCACCTGGCCGACCAGCCAGTCGACGATCCGGTTGTCCCAGTCGTCGCCGCCGAGGCGGTTGTCGCCGGAGGTCGCGCGGACCTCGATGGTCGAGAAGTCGTCGTCCTTGCCCACCTCGAGCAGGGAGACGTCGAACGTGCCGCCGCCGAGGTCGAAGACGAGGATGAGCTCGTCCTCCTTGCCCTTCTCGAGGCCGTAGGCGAGGGCCGCCGCGGTGGGCTCGTTGACGATGCGCAGGACGTTCAGGCCCGCGATCTGGCCGGCGTCCTTGGTCGCCTGGCGCTCGGCGTCGTTGAAGTACGCCGGGACGGTGATGACCGCGTCGGTGACGGGCTCGCCCAGGTACTCCTCGGCGTCGCGCTTCAGCTTGCCGAGGACGCGGGCGGAGATCTCCGGCGCGGAGTACTTCTTGTCGTCGATCTCGACGGTCCAGTCCGTGCCCATGTGGCGCTTGACGGACGAGATGGTCCGGTCGACGTTGGTGACGGCCTGGCGCTTGGCGACCTCGCCGACCAGCACCTCGCCGGTCTTGGAGAACGCGACGACCGACGGGGTCGTGCGGGCGCCCTCGGCGTTGGCGATGACGGTGGGCTCGCCACCCTCGAGGACGGCGACCACCGAGTTCGTGGTGCCCAGGTCGATACCGACTGCTCGTGCCATGTGAGTGCCTCTTCCTTCGTCGTGCTGCGTCGCCCGGCGCTCGCGTCGCGCACGGGACGCGGCGCTCCGGACTGCCTTGAGCCTGCTGCACTCAAGTCTGCGACGCGGCCGCGCTCCTGGCAACTTCCCGGCGTCGAACTTGAGTCCACCCCGCTCAACATGGCGACGGCGGCGGGCATTCCCGGGATCATGACCCTGACGGCCGCACCGCCGCCCGCGGCCGGCCGTAGGCGAGTCGCCGGAGGGCCACCTCGAACGGGCCCCGGCGCCCGGCCCGACGCAGCGCGACGGCGACCGCCACCGTGACCAGCCACACCCCGACGGCGAGCAGGGCGGCCTGCGCGGTGGAGATGCGTCCGCCCAGGCCCAGCCCCCAGTCGCTCAGGAGCGGCGCGAAGATCACCGACTGCAGCAGGTAGCAGGTGAGGGACCGCTCACCCACGGCCGTGACCGCGGACACGGCGCCCCGGCCGGTCCGCCCGCCCCACACCGCGGCGACCCAGCCGAACAGGCACACGTAGCCCAGGCCCATCACGTCCCCGGCGACGTGGTGGACCAGCTCGGCGAGCGCCAGCGGCGTGTGCCCCGGACGCCACACCTGCGCGACGGCCAGCGCGTACGGGAGGCTGCCGAGGAGGCTCAGCGCGGCCGCCCCCGCGGCGACCTGCCCGAGCCGGCGTCGGTGCTCGGCCGGCCGCGTGAGCCAGCCGGCTCGCGCCAGGAGGATCCCGACCACCAGGTGCGGGACGAACATCAGCGTCAGCGTGTACAGGGACGTCACGGTCGCCGTCGCGCCGACGCGCTCCAGCGCCGAGGACAGGTACGTCGTCGTCGCCTCCGCCCCGGCGACGTCGCCGCCCCCGGGGTCCGAGGGCAGGAGCAGGACGAGCCCTCCGACCGTCATCGAGACGGCGTACGCGACCCCGGCCCACCACAGCAGTGCCGTGCGGGAGCGGTGCAGGAAGAGCAGCGCCACCAGACCGGCGGCTCCGTACGGGGCCAGGATGTCGCCGCCGTAGAGCAGGGCCGCGTGCAGCAGCCCGAGCACGACGAGTCCCACGCCGCGGCGCGCGAGGACCCCGCGGGTCGCCCTCCGGTCGGCACCCCGCGCGGCGAGCCGCCCCGCGATCGTGGCCAGCCCGAAGCCGTAGAGGATCGCGAACATGGGCCTGCTGTGGCTGTCGGCGACGAGCGTGACGACGCCGTCGACGAGGTGGTCCAGCGCCGAGCCGCCGGCCGGGCGCCCACCGGCCTCGTTCCAGCCGTCGTCCGGCCAGAGGTAGCCCCACACGTTCGCCGACGCGATCAGCAGCAGCAGCATCCCGCGGGCCAGGTCCGGCGCGAGGGAGCGCGGCGGAGGTGGGGACGCAGGGGCGTCTCGCGGCTTCGGTGCCGTCAGGGTCTCGTCGTGGCTCATGTCCGTGACGCTAGGGACGCGGGAGGAGCAGCCCCATGGGGCAGACCCCCGGATGCGCAGGGAGGCAGACCCACGGGTGGCGCCCGAGGTCGCGCCCCTGGCGACCGTCCGTCGAGCCGGCGTGACCGCACGTGCGCTCAGCCAGCCTCCACCGGCAGCCAGAGCTCGACCGTCGCGGTGCTGAAGTCCTCCGCGCGGTCGAGCACCGCGACGACCTCGGGGCCGGGTCGCAGGCGCCACGGGTTCGACGGGAACCACTCGGTCGCCGTCGCCACCCACAGGTCCTGGAGCGCCGCGGGGTAGGGGCCGGCGGCACGGAAGACCGCCCACGACCCGGCCCCGACCGCGAGCACGTCGAGGTCGCCGGGGACGTCCACCGCGTCCGTGACGGCCACGCCGTGCAGGTACGTCAGGTCGGTGCCCTCCCGGCGGTCGGGGTCGAGGTCGGCGCTCACGGCGAGCAGGCCGCGGGGCTCCGTGTCGCCGAGGGCCTTCAGCCGCAGGTGCTCCTGCGGGTCCAGCGAGGCGACGTGCCGCTGCACGGCGGGGTTGACGCCCTCGTGGACGAGGGGGACCCGGGTGGCATGCCCCGCCAGGCGGAAGTCGGGGCGGGAGACGATGCGGACGTCCATGGGAGACGCTCCTTCGACGGTCAGGCGGAACCTCAGGCGAGGCTGGGCGCGGAAGGGGCCACCGTCACGTCGTGCCCTGCCCGGGCTGACCCCGTGCACGGCGTGGAACGCGCGGCCGAACGCCTCGGCCGACCCGTACCCGTAGCGCACGGCGATGCTCAGCAGGTCCTCCGACCGGCCGACGACGTCCGCTGCGGCCACCGTCATCCGCCGGCGGCGCACGTACTCCGACAGCGGCATCCCCGCCAGCGACGAGAACATGCGCCGCAGGTGGTACTCGGTCGTCCCGACGGCGGTGGCCAGGCGGGCGACGTCGAGCTCCTCGGTGCGGTCGGCCTCGGTGAGGTCGGCCTCGACGAGGTCCACGAGCCGGTTGAGCGAGGTGATCACGGTGCTCCCTTCCGCCCACGACTCTGCCGCGCGCGGACGTCGCCGGACCCGATCATCGCGGTCCGGTGCGATCAAGCGCCCGGTGCCCGGCGCGACGGGTCAGTCGACGTCGAGCGACAGCAGCAGGATCTCCCGGTCCACTGCAGCGGGCGGCCCCCACACCGTCAGTCCCTCGTCGGTCCGCAGCCAGGCGGCCGTCCCGTCGCCGCCCCAGTTCGAGGCGGCCCACTCCTCGCCGGGCCGGTCCGTGCTGCTGGCCGACCCGTTCGCGACGCCGACCTCGATCGTCTGCCCGTCGGGGAACGTCAGCGTCCAGCCGCGCAGGTCGCACGTCGTGTGCTCGGCGAGCTCCTCGACGGGGAGCACCCGCACGTGCCGGCACAGCGGCAGCGTGCCGCGGACGTCCACGCCGGTCGGGGCGCAGCCGGCTACCACGAGCACCGACAGCGCGAGCGTCACCAGGACCGGACCCGCGCCGTCCCCGCGCACCGCCCTCGCCAGCGCCGTCCTCATCGCGACCCCACCCACGGCGCGATCGTACGGCTCACGCCGCCGACGCCGAGGCAGAACCGGGGTCCGCACCTGGCCGTGGGCGGCACCGCGCGAGTAGCGTTCCGCGCCTGGGTCCGGAGCAGCACCCACGGCGAGGAGCAGCAGCGATGACGGCGACCTACACCTTCGACGTGTTCATGAGCCTCGACGGCTACGGCTCCTACGGGCCGCCCGGGGACTGGGGCGGGTACTGGGGCAAGCAGGGCCCGGAGCTGCTCGACCGCCGCAGCGCGCTGTACGACGGCGAGCAGCGCACGGTGTTCGGGGCCACGACGTTCCGCCAGTTCGTGACGATGCTCGCCGAGAGCACCGAGGAGTCCGAGGTCCGCGACGCCTGGGTCGACCGGATGCGGCACCTGCCGGCGACGGTGGTGTCCTCGACCCTCCGGGAGCCGCTGGACTGGCCCGACGCGACGGTGGTGGACGGCGACGCGGTCGAGGTCGTGACCCGGCTGAAGGCGGAGTCCGACGTGCCGCTGCGGTCGCACGGGAGCCTGTCGCTGAACCGGGCGCTGCTCGCCGCCGGCCTGGTCGACCGGCTGCACGTCACGGTGTTCCCGGTGGTCACGGGCAGGAGCGGGACGAGCCCGGTGCTCGCCGGCGCCCCTGACCTGGACCTCGAGCTGCTGGAGAGCCGGCTGCTCGACGGGCGCACGCAAGAGCTGGTCTACCGGCCCGCCGCGCGCTGACGGCGGGCCGGCAGCCGTCACCTCAGGTGCCGGTCGAGGAACCGGGCGCCGTCCGCCAGCTCGAACCGCGGCGTGCCGAGGTGCCCGCCGGGGTTGGCGTGCAGCGTCTTCTCGGCGCTGCCGAACGCGTCGAACAGGCCGAGGGCCCGGTCCCGCGGGTTGCCCTCGTCGTCCCACTGCAGCAGGAGCAGCAGCGGGACCGTCACCCGAGGGGCCAGCTCCCGGACGGCGCGCGGCACGTAGCCCCCGGCGAACAGGCAGGCGGCCGCGACGCGCGGCTCGGCGACGGCCAGGCGGATGCCCAGCGCCGCCCAGCCGGAGTACCCGACGGGTCCGGTGATCCCGGGCAGCGTGAGCAGGGCGTCCAGGGTCGCCCGCCACTCCGGCACCGCGCCGTCGACCAGCGGGCCGACGAGGGACTCGAGGATCTCGTCGACCGGCTCGCCGGCCTGCAGGGCCCGGCGCAGATCGGCCCGGGCCCGCTGGGCGGCGGCGGGCACGGGCCGCTCGCCGCAGCCCGCCGCGTCGATGGAGGCGACCGCGTAGCCGTGCTCCGCCGCGTGGAACCGGGCGCGCGCCACGAGCCTGGCGTCCGACCGGGGCAGCCCGTTGTTGTGCGCGATGAGGACCAGCGGAGCCGCGGCGGGCCCGCGGGTCCAGAGGGTGCCGGGGATGTCGCCGAACGCGAAGTCGCGCTCGAGGACGCCGCCGTCGAGGGGTCGTTCAGAGGTGAAGTGCATGGTCGTGCCTCTCAGGAGCGTGGACGGCGCTCCCGGACGACCTACCGCCCGACCGTGACCCCGCAGGGGAGCACCCATGTCGTCGCTGCGTCCACGGGTACCACCTCCTCGGTCTCTCGCACGGTTCCGGCAGGCTAGCCGCGGGGCGGGCGGCCGGGACAGCACATTTCCCGGCCGCGCCGCCCCGCACCGCCCCGCGCGAGGTCAGGCCAGGTCGACGCGGTCGGCCTGCGGCCCGCGGTCGCTCTGCCGCACCTGGTACCGGACCCGGTCGCCCTCGTAGAGCGCGTCGGTGTTCTGCAGGACCGACACGTGCACGAACAGGTCCGGCCCGCCGTCGTCGGGCGTGATGAAGCCGAAGCCGCGGTCCGCGTCGTAGCGCGCGACCACGCCGGCGCCACCGCGCGCCGAGCCCCGGGACGCCGTGGGGCGACCCGACGCGCCACGGCCTGCCCCGCCACCCGGCGCGCCACGCCCGCGGGACGCCGAGCCGCCCACGAGCCGCACGTCCTGGGCCTGCGTGCCCTTCTCGCCGACGGTGACGCGGTACGTCACGCGGTCGCCCTCGGCCAGCTCGGTGGCGCCCCCGGCCAGCGACCGGGCGTGCACGAAGACGTCGTCGCCGCCGGTGTCGGGCGTGACGAAGCCGAAGCCCTTGCCCGCGTCGTACCAGGTCACGGTGCCGTCGGCGCCGTCGGACGGCACGCCCTGCCGGCGGGCGTCGGCGCCGAGCGGCAGCAGGTGGTCGGCCTGCGGGCCCTTCTCGCCCTCGACGACGAGGAACGCGACGCGCTGCCCCTCCTCGATCACCCCGCCGCCCACGATCGCGGAGCTGTGCACGAAGATCTGGTCGTCGCCGCCGTCGGGCGTCAGGAAGCCGTAGCCCTTGGCCGGCTCGTACCAGGCGACCGTGCCGAGCCGGCCGAGGGCCGCGTCGACGGCGCTCCCGCCCGTGACCCGGACCTGCCGGGCCTGCGGGCCGCGGTCACCCTCGCCGACCTCGAACTCGACGGTCTGCCCCTCCCGGAGCGACGACGTCCCGTCGTCGTTGCCGACGATCTCGGACGCGTGCACGAACAGGTCCTCGGCGTCGTCGTCGAGGGCGAGGAAGCCGAACCCCCGCTCGGCGTCGAACCAGCGGACAGTTCCCTGGGGCACGGTGGTACTCCTCGTGGTGATGGCGGTTGCTGCCACCCAGTGTCCCCCGACGCGATCGCAGACGCGTCACCGCCGCCGGCCGGACCCGCCGCGGGGTCCCAGGGCGGTAGCGTCGCCGCGTGGTCCGACGCCGCACGCTCTCCTCCGCCACGGCCTCGCCGTCGACCCGCGCGCGCTACGCGAGGCGCCGTCGCCGCCGGGTCGCCCTCGCGGACAACGACCTGAGCCCGGCGGAGTGGGACGACCTCGTCGCGGCCTGGGGCGGGTGCGCCTACTGCGGGGCGCGGACCACCGCGCTGCAACGGGACTGCGTGCTGCCGATCTCGCGCGGCGGTCGCTACACGCTCGGCAACGTCGTCCCGGCGTGCGCCTCCTGCAACGCGAGCAAGCACAACGACGAGGTCACCGGGTGGCTCCGGCGCAAGAAGCTCGACGAGCGGGCCTTCCTGGTCCGGCACGCGACGATCGTCCGGGCCCTGCTCCCGGCCGAGCCGGCCGAGCCCGCCTGAGCCGTCCTGAGTCGTCGTCAGCCCGGTGTGACCGGACGCACCGTCGGTTCCGCGACCCCTCCGCGTACGATCTTCGGGGCCCCGCGCGACCGCGGCGCCCTCTCCCCTCCCAGGACGGACGGCGCATGAGCGCGCAGACGACCACGCCCGGGCAGCACCCCGGCGAGGCCCCCGACGGCACGACGGATGCGACGGCTCCCGAGCTGCCCGGTGTCGACGTGCCCGGTGCCGAGCTGCCCGGCGTCGACCCCGCGGACTTCGCGACGTTCCTGCGGGTCGCCGACCAGGTCGCCGCGCTCGACCAGACGCACCCGCAGCACGCCGCTGCCCGCCGCGCTGCCTCCGGCATGTTCAAGGCCGCCAAGAAGCACCGCCGGACCGAGAAGCGCCGCGCGATCTCGGACGCCGACGCCGCGGTCGTCGCCGCGACCGCGACCGGCAGCCCGGGCCGGATCGACGACGAGACCAACGGCCTGGGGCTGACGTCCGCGGCGACCGGCGCCACCGCCGGCGTCCTGCTGCGCCCGCGGGCCTGCTACGTCTGCAAGCAGGACTACACCGTCGTCGACGCGTTCTACCACCAGCTCTGCCCGGACTGCGCGGCGCTGCACCACGCCAAGCGGGACGCCCGCACGGACCTGACCGGCCGCCGCGCGCTGCTCACCGGCGGGCGCGCCAAGATCGGCATGTACATCGCGCTGCGGCTGCTGCGCGACGGCGCGGACCTGACGATCACCACGCGGTTCCCCCGTGACGCGGTCCGCCGGTTCAGCGCGATGGAGGACGCGGGCGACTGGCTGCACCGCCTGCACGTCGTCGGGATCGACCTGCGCGACCCGGCGCAGGTGGTCTCGCTCGCCGACCACGTCGCCGCGCAGGGGCCTCTGGACATCCTCATCAACAACGCCGCGCAGACCGTCCGCCGCTCACCCGGCGCGTACGCGCGGATCGCCGAGGCCGAGCTGGCGCCGCTCGCCGACGACGCCGCGCGGATGATCACGACGTTCGGACGCACGAGCGACGCCCACCCGCGCGCGCTCGCCGGGTCCGTCAGCGAGCTCACCAGCCCGGCCCTGGCGATCGAGCGGGCGGCGCGGGAGGCGGACGAGCTCGTCGCGCAGTCGCTGACCGCGCAGGCCGCGAGCCTCGAGCGGCTCGTCGCGGGCACCTCCATCGACGCCGGCGGGCTGGTGCCCGACGTCGCCGAGTCGAACAGCTGGGTCGCGACGGTCGACGAGGTCGACCCGATGGAGCTGCTCGAGGTGCAGCTCTGCAACCAGACCGCGCCGTTCATCCTGGTCAGCCGCCTGCGCCCGGCCCTCGCCGCGTCGCCCGCCCGCCGGACCTACATCGTCAACGTCTCCGCCATGGAGGGCGTGTTCTCCCGCGGCTACAAGGGCCCCGGGCACCCGCACACCAACATGAGCAAGGCCGCGCTCAACATGCTGACCCGCACGAGCGCGGGCGAGATGCTGGCCGACGGCATCCTCATGACGGCCGTCGACACCGGCTGGATCACGGACGAGCGGCCGCACCCCACGAAGGTGCGGCTCGCGGAGGAGGGCTTCCACGCCCCGCTCGACCTGGTCGACGGCGCGGCGCGGGTCTACGACCCGATCGTCCGCGGCGAGGCCGGCGAGGACCTGTACGGCTGCTTCCTCAAGGACTACGCGCGCTCGCAGTGGTGACCGGGCCGCGCCGCGCTCACGCCACGGAGACCGCCGGCGCGAACGGCAGCAGCTCCTCCTGCCCGTCCTCGACCACGAGGCAGGTGCTCTCCGGCACCTCGAGCCACGCACCGCGCAGGTCGCCGAGCGGCTCCGAGACCACCACCCGCGTGTCGTCGGACAGCCCGTGCAGCACCGGGTTGTCCGGGTACTGGGCGCGCAGCACGGAGACGTCGCGGTTCCGGAACAGCGACCGCGACCGCCCCTCGGAGGAGTAGCGGCAGGCCCACAGCCGCTGCCCGTCCGTGACGGTGACGGTGCCCTGCATCGGGAACGCGATCCCGTGCTTGTGCCCGACGTCCTCGACCAGCCCGACGGCCGCCGCGAGGGCGGCCGGCGGGTCGTCCGTCAGGCCCATCGAGAGCGCGAGGAAGAACAGCGTCTCGGAGTCCGTGGACCCCTCGATCAGCGGGAACAGGCTCGGGTCGACGGCCATCTGCAGGTCCCGCTTGAGCGTGCTGAACGCCGTGATGCCCCCGTTGTGCATCCCCAGCCACTGGCCGTACCGGAACGGGTGGCAGTTGGTCCGCTGCACCGGGGTGCCCGTCGTCGCCCGCACGTGCGCGAACACGACGCCCGACCGGATGTGCAGCGAGAGCTCGCGGAGGTTCTGGTCGCTCCACGCCGGCTCGACGCTGCGGAACAGCCCGGGGATCGGCGAGTGCTCGTCGTACCAGCCGACGCCGAAGCCGTCGCCGTTGATCGGCTCGACCCCCAGGTGGCTCTCGCGGCTCTGCATCACGAGCGAGTTGGCAGGCTTGTACAGCAGCTCGTCGAGCGTCACGGGCGAACCCATGTAAGCGATCCAGCGACACATGTCGGCCTCCTGGCGTGGGGTCCGCGCCGGTGCGGACCCGGTGCGCCTCACTGTGCACCGTGCCCTCGCAGGGGCTCAGGCCTCCGGGTCGAACCGCGACGGCACGAGGTCGGCCAGCAGGGCGCGGTGCGCCCACCTCGCCCACGCCAGGCTGCTCCACCCGGCACGCCGGACGAGGGCGTTCCACGTCTCCGGGCCGAGGACCAGCGTGACCAGGTCCGTGGCCTGCTCCGCGGAAAGGCCGGGGCGCAGCACCCCGTCCCGCTCGCAGGCCTCGACGAGGGCACGGTGCACCTCCCGGCGCCGCCCCTCGTCGCGGGCCCACGCGTCGGCGAGCACCGACTCCCCCGCGGCGCCGAGCCGGACGAGGTCCAGCACCGGGCCCGCGCGGCCCATGAGCTCTGCCGAGCCCCGGACGTGCAGGAACACGCGGCGCACCGGGTCGGGCTCGTCCGCCACGGCCCGCACCCACGGCTGGTCGGCGAGGTCCCGGGAGGCGTCGCGCCGGTCCGCCCCGTCGACGGCGTGGTCGAGGCACCCGACGAGGATGTCGGCCTTGGTCGGGTAGGAGTAGTAGACGGTCTGCACGCCGACCCCTGCCTCCCGGGCGACGGCGGTGATGGCGGTGCCGCCGTACCCGTCGGCGAGGAACAGCCGGGTCGCCGCGGCGGCGACGCGCGCGCGGGTCGCGACGGCGCGCCGGGTGCGGCCGTCGACCGGGGCGGTGTCGCTGCTGCTCACGCTGCAAACGGTAGCAGCGCTACGGAATCCATTCGGTAGTACTGCTCCAACAACACCGAGAGGACACCCCTCGCCTGTCGACGCAACGGCTCGCAGAGGCGCGTTCTGCCATCTCGGCGCAGGTCAGGGCGTGGGCGTTGTTTCCGGAGCGGCACTACCGAAAGGCTCATGCGCCCGTCGCGAGGAGCACCAGCAGCGCGACGTTGAGCACCACCACCAGCGCCACCACCACGACGAGCGCCGCCTGCAGCCTCGGGCCGTTCGCGTGCGCGCCCATGAGGGACCGGTCACGGTTCAGCCGCACCAGCGGGATCGCGGCGAACGGGATGCCGAAGCTCAGCACCACCTGGCTGACCACGAGCGTCCACGTCGGGTCGGCGCCGACCCCGAGCAGCACCAGCGCCGGGACCAGCGTGATCGCCCGCCGCAGCAGCAGCGGGATCCGCCGGTGGATCAGGCCCTCCATCACCGCGGCGCCGGCGTAGCAGCCGACCGACGTCGAGGCCAGCCCGGAGGCCAGCAGCCCGAGGGCGAACACCACGCCGATGCCGCCGCCCAGCGCCCCGGAGATGGCGGCGTGCGCGCCCTCGATCGTGTCGGTGCCCTCGACGCCGCGCAGGTTCGCCGCGGCGAGCAGCAGCAGGCCGATGTTCACCGTGCCGGCCACCGTCAGCGCCGACCCGACGTCCCACCGCGTCGCGCGCAGCAGCCGGTCGCGGGTGCCGGCGTCCGGGACGGGCCCGAAGCGGTCCCGGCTGAGCGCCGAGTGCACGTAGATCGCGTGCGGCATCACGGTCGCGCCCAGCATCGACGCCGCCAGCAGCACCGAGTCCGTCCCGGCGAACCGCGGGACGAGGCCCCCGAGCATGCCGGCAGGGTCGGGCGGGCCGACCAGCAGGCCGCACAGGAAGCCCACGACGATGACGAGCAGCAGCCCGGCGATCACCGCCTCGAACCGCCGCTGCCCGTACCGGTTCTGCGTGGCGAGCAGCAGCATCGAGACCACCCCGACGATGACGCCGCCGAGCACGAGCGGCAGCCCGAACAGCAGGTGCAGCGCGATCGCGCCGCCGACGACCTCCGCGATGTCGGTCGCCGCCGCCACCACCTCGGCCTGCGCCCAGTACGCGAGGCGCGGCCCGCGGCGCAGCCGCCGGCCCAGGACGCCGGGCAGGGACTCCCCCGTGACGATGCCGAGCTTGGCGGACTGGTACTGCACGAGGACGGCCATCGCGTTCGCGGCGACGAGGACCCACAGCAGCAGGTACCCGTAGCGGGCGCCGGCCGTGAGGTTCGCGGCCACGTTCCCGGGGTCGACGTACGCGATCGCCGCGACGAACGCGGGTCCGAGCAGCGGCAGCAGCCGCCCCCGCGAGGCCGTGCTCCGGTCAGCTGTGGTGGTCACCGCACCTCCAAGTTCGGGTGTCCGAACTCAGTCTAGGGGCGCGCTGTCCCGGGCCGCACGGCCGGCACCCCGGCGCGTCAGGCCGCGGCAGGCTCCAGCTCGCGGCGCCACCGGCCGGCGACCCGCCGGAAGCCCACCCGCTCGAGGTAGGCGCCGGTGTCGCGGGCGTCGTCCGCGACGACCAGCGCGCGCAGGCCCGTGCCGGCGAACACCCCGCTGCGCCGGTACACGAACTCGCCCGGCGTGAAGTCGCGGAATCGCGGCGTGACGTAGTCGAGCTCCACCTCGCCGACCTCGCCGCCGGTGTCGCGGACCACTACGACGCCCACGGTCTCGTCGCCCCGGAGCACCAGGTACGCCCACCGTCGCCCGGTCGCCTCGGCGCCGGTCGCCCCGGCACCGGTCGCCTCGGCACCGGGGGCCTCGGCACCGGGGGCCGGCACCGCGAACGACGGGTAGAAGCCGGCGATGTCGTCGGCGTGCACGCCCAGGACGTGCCGCAGGTAGTGGTCGCCGGCGCCGACGGGCACGACCTCGTACACCTCGGCGTCGTGCCGCTCGCGGGTCAGCCGCCACAGCCAGTACGCGTCGATGACGGCGATGACGGCGTTCATCACCGCGAACGGCCAGATCCCGACGACGGCGTTGTAGGCCGCCGCGATCACGGACCCGGCGAAGTTCATCCAGCGGAATCGCAGGACACGCGCCTGCATCAGCGACACGACGACGAGGGCGGAACCGACCCACCCGATGATCTCCAGCAGCGGCATGGCGCGACGGTACCGGTTCGGCGCGCCGCGGCACGCGGGACGTGAATCAGTGGCGTCACTACGAGAACCCGCGACGGCCCGAATTGCCCTCGACCACGCCCGCGCGGCGGGCCGACGATGGCCGCATGGCCACCGACGCCCTGCCCTCCGCCGCCACCGCCCGGACGAGCCCGCCCGTGCACCTCGCGCCGCTCCCGGTCCCCGCCGCGCTGGACGCCCCGGACGCCTGGCTCCTGCACGGCATGGTCGAGGCGGCCAACGCGGCGCGGCTCGCGACCTTCGGGAACCTCGACGAGGCCCGCCTCCCCGGTGAGACCCTGGCGAGCCTGCAGCACCAGGAGTACGAGCAGAAGCTCCGGTTCGTCGCGCTCGACGCGCCGGAGCCCGACGGGCCGGCGGACCCCGCGCGGGTGCTCGGCTACGCCGCGCTGAACCTGCCCCGGCAGGACAACACGCACACGGCGTACGTGCAGGTCGACGTCCGGCCCGAGCACCGCGGCCGGGGTGTGGGCTCCGCGCTGCACGACCTCGCGCTCGCCACCGCACGGGAGCACGGCCGCACGACGGTCACCGCCGCCACCGACCAGGCCTCCGAGCCGGAGGCGGGGCCCGGCACGGTCGTCCCGGGGACCGGCACCGGGCGGGTGCGCGCCACCGACCCGGGCGTCGCGTTCCTCCTGCACCGCGGGTGGCAGCTCGAGCAGGTGGAGCGGCGCTCGATGCTGGACGTCCCCGTGCCGCCGATCGCGCTCGCCACGCACGCGGACGCCGCCGCCCGCGCGGCCGGGCCCGACTACCGCGTGGTGACGTGGGAGCGGCGCTGCCCCGACGAGTGGGTCGACCACTTCGCCCACCTGCAGACCCGGATGAGCACCGACGTCCCGCTGGGCGGGCTGGACCTGCGGGAGGACGCGTGGGACGCGGCGCGGGTGCGGGCCGCCGAGGAGCAGTACGCGGCGCGCGGGATGACGTACCGGGTGGCAGCGGCGGTGCACGAGCCCACCGGCGCCCTCGTCGCGTACACCGCCCTGGTCAGCCGCCCGGACACCGACGCGTACGTCTACCAGGACGACACCCTGGTCCTGCGCGAGCACCGCGGCCACCGCCTGGGCATGCTGGTGAAGACGGCGAACCTCGCCCGGCTCGCGCAGGTGCAGCCGGGCGCGCGGCGGGTCGGCACGTGGAACGCCGAGGAGAACGCGCACATGCTCGCGATCAACGTCGCCCTGGGCTTCCGGCCGGCCGGCGGGTCCGGGGAGTGGCAGCGGCGCCTGGACTGAGCGCGTCAGCCCCCGACGACCGCCACCGCACCCTCGTCCGCGACCAGGCGCACCGTCGCCCCCGCGTCGGGGACCGTGCCGCCGGCCGGCAGCCCGGCGGTCACCCGCACGTCCTCCGGGTCGAGCACGGCGACGACCTCGACCCGGCCGCGCCGGGTGCGCCGGTCCGCGACGACCGCCGACCGCAGCGGCGCCCCCTGCGGCGCGGGCTCGTCCGCACCGAGAACGCGCCACCCGCCGGGGGCGACGGCCAGGGTGCCGGGCACCAGGTCGCCCTCCAGCGCGGCGGCCGACCCCCACCCGGCGGCCGCGAGGAACGTCCGGTACCCCAGGAACTCCGCGACCTCGCGATCCGCCGGGCGCCGCCACAGCGCCTCGGGGGCGTCGACCTGCAGCAGCCGGCCCGCGGCCATCACCGCCACCCGGTCGGCGACCGTGAACGCCTCGTCCTGGTCGTGCGTGACGAACAGCGCGGTGGTGCCGGTGGCGACGAGGACGCGGCGCAGGTCGTCGGCCAGCCGCTCGCGCAGGGACCGGTCGAGCGCCGACAGCGGCTCGTCGAGCAGGAGCAGCCGCGGGCGGGGCGCGAGCGACCGGGCCAGGGCGACGCGCTGCCGCTCGCCCCCGGACAGCGTCGCCACCGGGCGGTCGCCGTAGCCGGGCAGCCCCACCAGGTCGAGCAGCTCGGCGACACGGGCGGCGCGGGCCGCGCGGTCGACCCCGGGCAGCCCGTACGCGACGTTGCCGGCGACGTCGCGGTGCGGGAACAGCTGGCCGTCCTGGAACACCAGCCCGAACCCGCGCCGGTGCACGGGCACGGGCGCCAGGTCCTCCCCCGCCCAGCGCAGGCTCCCGGCGGCGGGCGGTTCGAGGCCGGCGACCACGCGCAGCAGCGAGGACTTCCCGCAGCCGGACGGACCGAGCAGCGCGAGCACCTCCCCCGCGGGCACGTCGAGGCTCACCCCGTCGACGGCGACGACGTCGGGCGCCCCGCGGTGCGGCCCGGGGTACCGGACCACGACGTCGCGCACGTGCAGTCCGGTCACAGCTCTCCTCCCACCGGCCCGCGCAACCGCTCCGCGAGCGCCATCACGCCCGCGGTCAGCCCGGCGAGCACCACGCCGGCCGCGAGCGCCATCCCGTAGTTGTCGGCACCCGGCTGGCCGATCAGCCGGAAGATCACGACCGGCAGCGTGGGCCGGTCCGGGCGGGCCAGGAACGCGGTCGCCCCGAACTCCCCGAGCGACACCGCGAACGCGAACCCGATCGCGAGCCCGACCGAGCGGGCCACCAGCGCGCCGTCGACGGTCGCGAGCACCCGGGCGGGCCCGGCGCCGAGCGTCCCGGCCGCCTCGCGCAGCCGGGGGTCGATCGCGCGCAGCACCGGCAGCACGGTCCGCACCACCAGCGGCACGGCGACGACAGCCTGCACGACCGGGACGAGCACGCCGCTGGTCCGCAGGTCGGTGGTGATGCCGAACGGGTGGCCCAGCGTCAGCAGCGCGCCGAACCCGACCGTCACGGCCGACACCCCGAGCGGCAGCATGAACACCCCGTCCAGCACCCCGACGGCGCGGCGGGCGGCCGGCCGGCGGGGCCGTCGTGACACCACGAGCGCGACGAGGCACCCCACGACCAGGGCGATCAGCGCGGCGTCGACGGCCGCGCGCAGCGAGTTCCCCAGCGCCTCCCACACCGTCACGGTGAGCGCGTTGCGCCCGCCGGTCGTCCCGAGCGCCCGGTAGTGGTCGAGGCCCCAGCCGTCCGGGGTGCGCAACGACCCGGCGACCAGGTTCCCGAGCGGCAGGGCCAGCAGCAGGAGGACGACGGCGGTGACGGCACCGGGCAGCGGGTGCGGGCGCCCACCGGCGGCGGCCGCGGTCTCCACCAGGGACAGCGCGCGCTCCCGCCGGGCCCGGGCGCGTCCGGCGAGCGCCAGCGCCCCCGCCACGACGACCACCTGCACCACGGACAGCACCGCCGCGGCGCGCAGGTCGAGGAACTGCGTCGTCTGGATCCAGATCTCCGTCTCCACCGTCCCGAACCGCATGCCGCCCAGCACCAGCACGGTGCCGAACGCCGTGGCGCAGAACAGGAACACCAGCGAGGCGGCCGAGGCGATCGCCGGGGCCAGCGCGGGCAGCGTCACGGTGCAGAACGCCCGCGCGGGCGACGCGCCCAGCGACCGGGCCGCCTGCTCCGGGCGCCGGTCCAGCCGCTCCCACATGCCGCCGACCGTGCGGACGACGACCGCGTAGTTGAAGAACACCAGGGCGGCGACGATGGCGGCGAACGTCCCGTCCAGGTGCAGGAACCCGAGCGGGCCGTTCTCCCGCAGCAGGGCGCGGAACGCGACGCCCACCACGACGGTGGGCAGCACGAACGGCACGGTGACGAACGCACGCAGCACCCCGCGGCCCGGGAACCGGCACCGGTAGAGCACGTAGGCCCCCGGGACGCCGAGCAGCACGGACAGCACCGTGCCGATCGCGCCCTGGGCCAGGGTCAGGCCGACGATGCGCCAGGTGCGGGGCCGGGCGAACACCTCCGCGAACCCGGACAGGTCGAGCGACCCGTCCACCACGAAGCCCCGGGCGACCAGCGTCACCACCGGCCACGCGAAGAACACCCCGAGGAACACGAGCGGCACCGCGCCGGCGAGCGTCCACAGCGCCGTGCGGCCCACGACCCAGCCGCGGGCCGGGGGGCGGAGCGGCGGGAGGTCCGGGACCTGCGGACGCGCGGACGTCCCCGGCCGGCCGGAGCCGGTCGGGGACGGTCGCGTCGTCGTGCTCATGCGGTCAGCCGGTCACCAGGTCGGTCCACTCGCGGAGCCAGGCGTCCCGGTTCGCGGCGATCTCGGCCGGCGCCACCTCGTGCGGCGCGTCGGACAGGGGCGCCCACTGCTCCCACTCCTGCGGCAGGTCGACCGCGGAGCTGACCGGGTACATGTACATGGAGCCGGGGATGTCCGCCTGGACCTCGTCCGACAGCAGCCAGTCGATCAGCTGCTGCGCGCCCTCGGGGTTCTGCGCCCCGGCGAGGACGCCCGCGTACTCGACCTGGCGGAAGCACGTGTCGAGGAGCGCGCCCGTGGTCGGCTCGCCGCCGCCCTCGGGGATCGTCTCGGGCGGGGAGGAGGCGTAGGACAGCGCGATGGGCCGCGGGCCGCCGCCCCCGCCGCCGGAGAAGTCCGTGTAGTACGCGTCGGACCAGCCCTCGGCGACCTTCAGCCCGTTCGCCGTCAGGTCCGTCCAGTACTGCTGCCACCCGTCCTCGCCGAACGCGCCGACGGTCGCCAGCAGGAACGCCAGGCCCGGGCTGCTCGTCGCGGCGTTGGTGACCACCGTGAGGTCCTTGTACCGCGGGTCCGTCAGGTCCTCGAGCGTCGTCGGCTCGGGGATCCCCTGGGCGGTGAACCAGGCGTGGTCCACGTTGAGGCACACGTCGCCCTTGTCGATCGCGGTCAGCGAGCCGGAGTCGTCGGGCGCGAGCGCCGCGGCGTCCTCGGCCGCGGGGACCTGCGACGTGTACGGCTCCAGGACGCCCTCCTCGATCGCCCGCGACGCGAAGGTCGTGTCGATCCCGTACACCGCGTCGCCCAGCGGGGCGTCCTTGGTGAGGATCAGCTGGTTGACCAGCGCCCCGCCGTCACCGGGCGCGACCTGCTGCACGGTGAGGCCGGACTCCTGCTCGAACTGCTCCAGCAGGCCGTCGCTCACGTGGAACGAGTCGTGCGTGACCAGCGTGACGGTCCCGGCGCCGCCGGACGCGTCGCCCGACGCCTCCGGGTCCGACCCGCCGCCCGTGACGGAGCACGCGGTCAGCGCGAGGGCCGTCGCCGCGAGGGCGGCCGAGGCCGCGGTGGTGCGCCGGGACGTCCGGCGGTGTGCGCGCGTGCGCGCCATGGTGTCCTCCTCGAGAAGCAGGAGGGGGTCGCCGCGCGTCGTCGCACCACGGTCGTGGCACGACGGCACGAGGCGACTGAGATCCCGACTCCCTACGCCGGTGCTAACCGGATCAGGTGCGAGGGTCTGCGGTCCGTCCGCACTCTCAGCGTCGGTCGGGCGCCACCTCGCGGTGGCTGTCCGGGACGCTCCCCTGTCGTTCGCAGGCGAGAGTACACCGCCCGTGCGCACCCGGTCGGGGGCGACCGCCGGGCGCCCGTGACCTGCGGCGCGGCAGCCGCGGCGCTAGCGTGGGGCGAGCACCCGCCGGACGGCAGCCGCCGTCCGAGCCGTCCGCGCACAGCCCGACGCAGGAGGTCCCGTGGCCGACGAAGAGACCCAGTCCACCCTCGCGAAGGTCACCGGCCTCATCGTGGCCGGCGCCGTGGCCTGGATCGCCAGCAAGGCGGTCGACACCGCCTGGAAGGCCGCGGTCGGGCACAAGCCGCCGAAGCCCGAGGACGACGCCCCGGACATCCGGATCGGCGAGGTCGTGGCCGCGTCCGCGATCACCGCCGCTGCCGTGACGATCGCGCGGGTGTTCGCCACCCGCGGGACCAAGAAGTTCGTCCAGCGCGTCGACAGGAACCGCCGCCTGCCGCAGCACTGAGGTACCGCAGCACGGCCCTCGCACCCCGGGGTCAGCGGCCGTCGGCGTCCCGCCGGTGGTCCGACTCGCCGTCGCTGTCCCCGGTGTGCGACCCGGCGCGCTCCTGCGCCGCGGTCAGCTCGTCCACGACGAGCAGGTCCCGGCGCACCTTGCCTGTCCGGAACCCGGCGCGTCCGACGAGGTGCGCGGCGACCGGTGCCGTCAGCATCTGGAACAGCGCGACCAGGACGAGCGCCCACACGGCGCTGCCGGACCGCAGCCGCAGCGACAGCCCGATCAGCACGAGCACCAGCCCGAGCACCTGCGGCTTGGTGCCCGCGTGCATCCGGGACAGCAGGTCGGGGAACCGCAGCACGCCCACGCCGGCGGCGAACGCGAGCAGCGCGCCGCCCAGCAGGCACACGGCGGCGGCCACGTCGGCGACGGCGTCCCAGCTCATCGGGTCCCTCCCTGGTCGTGGTCGCGGCGGCGGCCCGCCACCGGGTCGTCCTCGGCCCCGTGCATCCCGGCGTCCCGCGCGGCGGCGTCGTCCCGGTCGTCCTCGCGGGCGACGGCCTCACCGGCGTCGTCCTTGCGGGCGACCGACCGCTCCTCGTCGTCGCGCCCGCCGTCCTCACCGACGGCGGCGTGCTCCGCCCGGGCCTCGTGGGCCTCGCGGGCGGGCGCCGGCGCCTCGACGGGCGAGGCGTCGGCCTCCCGGGCGCGGCGGGCGCGTCGCTGCGCCTGGGCCTCCTCCTCGGCGCGGATCCGCTCGGCCTCCTCCTGGGCGATCTCCTCGCGGGACCGCACCCGGCCCTCGCCGGCCGGTTCGACGGACGCGAAGCGGGAGATCGTCACCGACCCGACGAAGCCGACCAGGGACAGCACCACGAGGATCGGGACGACGTCGGTGCGCCGCTCCACCGACGCGTACAGCGCCAGCGCCGCGACCACGACGGTCACCAGGATGTCCAGCGCGACGGTCCGGTCCAGCATCGACGGCCCGCGCTCGGCGCGGATCAGCGCGAGCGCCCCGGCCGCGGTGAGCAGGACCGCGCAGATCACGACGACGGCGGTCATGCGCGCACCTCCGTGCGGTCGGGTCCGGCCGGGCCGGTCCGTCGGCGCCGCGGCTCCAGGCCGGCGGCGCGCATCTCGGCGTCCGAGGCGAAGGCCCGCAGCACGCGCTCCTCCTGGTCGAGCACCGACTGCCGCGCCGCCTCGACGCCTCCCGACTGCTCGACGTCCAGCACGTGCAGGTACAGCATCCCCGTGAGGCGGTGCGCCTCGACGACGAGCGAGCCCGGCACCAGCGAGCACAGCTCGGCGGTCATCGTCAGGTAGAGGTCCGAGTGGCTGCGCAGCTGCACGCCGATGACGGCGCCGTGCGGGGTGTGCCGGGGGCGCAGCGCGACCCACGAGACCTCGACGGACGCCCGCACGAGGTCCCACGCGAATCGCGCGACCAGCACGACGAGGCCCCACGGGTGCACCCGGCCGTGGAAGTCGATCGGGGTCATCCGCAGCAGGCCGGTCACCAGCACCGCGACCACGGCGCCGGCGAGCACGTTGCCCACCGTGAAGTCGCCCCAGAGCAGCACCCAGACCACGACGAGCCAGATCATCGTGGGCCACTGGGTGGCGAGCCGCCGGCGGCGGGGGTGCAGGCTCACGGGCCCTCCCCCTCGGCGTCGGCGGGCACGGCCTCGGCGGGCGCCGAGTCATCAGCCACGGTGGCGTCAGGCACGGTGTCCTCGTGCGCCGCCTCGGCGACGTCCGCGGACTCGCCCTCGCCGCGCCCGCCCTCGGGCAGCACCGCCTCGACGTACCCGGACCGGTCGGACAGCGCCTCGGAGGCGCGCTCCGCGTACCCGTACAGCGGGCCGGCGCCGATCGTCAGCGCGAGGCCGAGCCCCACCAGGGCCGCGGCGGAGCCGACCATCCCGACGGGCAGGTGCGTGTCGGGCAGCGGCTCGGGCGGCGTCTGCCAGAACGCCTTGTTCCACGCCTTGATCAGCGCGTACAGCGTCAGCAGGGAGGTCAGCACTCCGCCGACGACCAGCGCCAGCGCCAGCGGCGTGCCGTCCTGGACGCCCGCCTGCAGCAGCCCGACCTTCCCGAGGAACCCGGACAGCGGCGGGATGCCGCCGAGGTTCATCGCCGGGATGAAGAACAGGATCGCCAGCACCGGCGCGATCTTCGCGAGCCCGCCCAGGGACTCCAGCGACGTCGACCCGCCCCGCCGCTCGATCAGCCCCGCGACCAGGAACAGGCCGGTCTGCACGATGATGTGGTGCGCCACGTAGTAGATGGCCGCGGCCCAGCCGGACTGCGACGCGAGCGCGATGCCGAAGATCATGTAGCCGATGTGGCTGACCAGCGTGAACGAGAGCAGCCGCTTGAGGTCGTCCTGCGCGACGGCGCCCAGGATGCCGACCACCATCGTCGCGAGCGCCGCCCACATGAGCACGTCGTCCATGCGGCCCTCGGGGAACAGCAGGGACTGCGTGCGGATGATCGCGTACACGCCGACCTTGGTCAGCAGGCCGGCGAACACGGCCGTGACCGGCGCGGGTGCGGTCGGGTACGAGTCGGGCAGCCACGCCGACAGCGGGAAGATCGCCGCCTTGATCCCGAACGCCAGCAGCAGCATCACCTGCAGCACCAGGCGCACGCCGGGGTCGATCTCGGGCAGCCGCTCCGCGAGCTGCGCCAGGTTCACCGTCCCCGTCGCGGCGTAGATCATGGCGATCGCCACCAGGAACAGCAGCGACGAGAGCAGCGCGACGACGACGTAGATGCTGCCCGCGCGGATCCGCTCCCCCGTGCCGCCGAGCGTGAGCAGCACGTAGGAGGCCGCGAGCAGGATCTCGAAGCCGACGTAGATGTTGAACAGGTCCCCGGACAGGAACGCGTTCGCGACGCCCGCCGCCAGGATCAGGTACGTGGGGTGGTAGATCGACACGGGCGCGGCCTCGTCGCCGTCGGCCTCGCCCTGCGCCAGCGAGTACAGCTGGACGCACAGCGTGACCGCCGCGGAGACGGTCAGCATCAGCGCCGACAGCCGGTCCGCGACCAGGTCGATGCCGACGGGCGCCGCCCAGCCGCCGATGTCGACCACGAGCGGCCCGTCGTCGGCGAGCACGAGCAGGCTCGCCGCGACCACCAGCACGATGCTGAGCGCGGCGACGCTGATGATCCGCTGCAGCCGGGGCCGGCGGTACAGCGCGAGCGCGAGCCCCGCGCCGAACAGCGGCACGACGACGGGCAGCGGCACCAGCCAGGTGAACTCGTTCATCGGCCCGCCTGCCCCTGCTCGCCGGCGCCCGCGGGCACGGGGCCGCCGTCGTCGTCGGTCTCGTCGCGGGTCTCCGCGGCCTCCTCGTCGAGCGTGGTCGTGGTGTCCTCGGTGTCGGCGTCCTCGAAGGCGCGCTCGTCGCGGGCCGCGAGGCGGGCGATGCGGCGGTCCTCGACGTCGTCCTGCACCTCGTCGTGCCGGTGCAGCTGCCAGGACCGGTAGGCCATCGCCAGCAGGAACGCCGTCATGCCGAGCGTGATGACGATCGCGGTCAGCACCATGGCCTGCGGGAGGGGGTCGCTCATCCGCCCCTCCTGCTCCAGGCCGACGATGGGCGGCCGGCCCGCGGCACCCCCCGCGACCAGGAACAGCAGGTTCGCGCCGTTGCCGATGAGGATGACGCCCAGCAGGACGCGGGACAGGCTCCGCTCGAGCAGCAGGTACACCCCGGCGGTCACCAGGACGACGATGACGCCGACCAGCACCAGGTTCGGGCTCATGTCGATGCTCATGCCGGGCTCCCGTCGCCGTGCCGCGCGCCGGCAGCGCCGGACCTGCCGGAGGGTGCGCCGCCGTCCCCGACCAGGCCCGCCGCCGCGGCGTCCACCGTCACCTGCTCGCCCGGGTCCGCGTCGCCGCCCACGGCGCTGTCGACGTCGCCCTCGCCGTCCGCCTCCGCCTGCCGGTCGATCTCGGCCCCGAGGCTGCGCAGGATGTCGAGGACCAGCCCGACGACCACCAGGTAGACGCCGATGTCGAAGAACAGGGACGTCACGAGGTGCAGGTCGCCGATCAGCGGCAGGTGGATGTCGATGATCCACGACTGCAGCACCGTGCCGCCGAAGACCAGCGCGCCCAGGCCCACGCCGGCCGAGAGGAACAGGCCGCTGCCGAGCAGCAGACCGGGCTGCACGGGCGCCGCCTCGCCGAGCTCGTACCGGCCGCCCGCGAGATAGCGGACGATCAGCGCGATGCCCGTGACCAGGCCCGCCGCGAACCCGCCGCCGGGGGCGTTGTGCCCGGAGAACAGCAGGAACAGCGAGTACACGATCATCGTGTGGAACAGCAGGCGGACGACCACCTCGAAGACGACGGACCGTCGCCGCGGCGCCAGGGTCCGCCCGGCCCGCAGCCACTCGCCCGAGCGGTACGAGGGACGCTCCTGCGCCGGGCGGCGCACCGCGGCCATCGGGTCCTCGCCGCCGCCCCACACCTGGCGCTGCTCCGGGGCGTCGCCCGCGCGGAAGATCGCCCCGCCGCGGCGCCGGAGGAACACCAGCGAGGCCACGCCCGTCGCCGCCACGAGCAGCACCGAGATCTCGCCCATCGTGTCCCACGCGCGGATGTCGACGAGGGTCACGTTCACGATGTTCTTGCCGCCGCCGAACGCGTACGCCTCCTCGGCGAAGTCGACCGACACGGGCTCGTGCACCCGGGCGCCGGGCACGACGAGCGCCAGCGCGCCGACGGTCAGCCCCACGGCGAGCCCGATGCCGAGCCGCACCCAGCGGGAGCCGACCAGCGGGCGGTCCGAGAAGTACGGCGGCAGCCGGCGCATGACCAGCACGAACACCACCAGGGTGACGGTCTCGACCAGCACCTGCGTGAGCGCCAGGTCCGGGGCGCCGTGCAGCAGGAACAGCGCCGCGACGCCGTACCCGGAGACGCCCAGCAGGATGACCGCCTTGAGCCGGCGGCGGGCGCGGGCGACCAGCACCGCGGCGACGGCGACGAACAGCCCGACGACGAGCTGCGCGGGGCCGTCCCAGGGGCGCGTCTGCGCGGGCAGCCGCGTGTACGCGACCAGCGGGACGGCGACCGCCACGACGAACACCACGAGGATCCCGCCCAGGTAGAACGGCAGCGAGCCGCGCTGGGTGAGGGCGGTGACGTCGGCGGCGACGTCGTCCAGGCGGCGCATCAGCCGCCGGTACACCCGGTCGGCCTCCGGCACGTGCGGCACCGCGGCCTGGGCGACCTCGACCGGGCGGCGCGCGAGGAACAGCAGCACACCGGTGACCAGCACCGCCACGGTGATCCCGAGCGCGGGGGTGACGCCGGCCCAGAGCACCAGGTGCCCGGGCTCGCCGGCCGGGTACGCGTCGGCCTGCGGGGCGAGCAGCTCCTCGCCGAGCCCCGGCAGCAGCGCCACCGCGAGCCCGAGGACGGCGAGCAGCAGGGCCGGCCACACGAGCAGCAGAGAGGGGCGGCCGACCGGGGCGGGCTCGGCGCGGTCGTCGTCCGGGTGGGCGGAGTGGTCGACCGGCTCCTTCGCGTCCTTCCCGTCCTTGCCCGCGTCGCGCGCGGCGGACAGGGCGCGGACGGCGGCCGGGGACAGCACCGGCTTCGTCGCGAACGCGCCCCACCACAGCCGCAGGCCGTACGCGACGGTGAGGGCGGAGCCGACCGCGACGGCGGCCAGGACCACCAGGCTGAGGGTGTCGCCGCCGTGCAGGAACGCCTCGAGCGCCGCCTCCTTCGCCACGTACCCGGCGAACGGCGGCGCGCCGATCATCGAGAGCGTCGCCAGCCCGCCGGCCAGCGCGGTGACGGGCAGCGCGCGGCCCACCCCGGACAGGCGGCGCAGGTCACGGGTGCCGGTCGCCGCGTCGACCACGCCGACCACGAGGAACAGCGCCGCCTTGAACATCGCGTGCGCGCCGACGAGCGCCAGGCCCGCCAGCGCGGTCGCGCGGGTGCCGAACCCGATCAGCAGCACGATCAGCCCCAGCTGGCTGACGGTTCCGAACGCGAGGATGAGCTTGAGGTCGTGCTGCCGCAGCGCGCGGTACCCCCCGAGCAGCAGCGTCCCGCAGCCGAGCACCACGACGATCCAGCGCCAGGCGGGCAGGTCCGAGTAGGCGGGGGCGAACCGCGCGACCAGGTAGACGCCTGCCTTCACCATCGCCGCGGCGTGCAGGTAGGCACTCACCGGCGTCGGCGCGGCCATCGCCGCGGGCAGCCAGAAGTGCAGCGGGATCAGCGCCGACTTGCTGATCGCCCCCACCAGCACGCAGACCACGCCGGCCGTCACCAGGCCGCCGTGCGGCGGGTCGGCGATCAGCGCGGACAGCCGGTACGTCCCGGCGGCCTCGCCGAGCATGACGAGGCCCAGCAGCATCGTCAGGCCGCCGGCCGTCGTGACGACGATCGCCTGCATGGCCGCCCGGCGGCTCGCCTTGCGCTCGTGGTAGTGCCCGATGAGCAGGTAGGAGAAGACCGTCGTCAGCTCCCAGAACACGAACAGCAGCAGGGTGTCGTCGGCGGTGACGAGCCCGAGCATCGCCCCGGCGAACGCGACCAGCACCCCGCTGAACCGGCCGAGGCCGCTGGCGTGCTCCTTGAAGTACGCGGAGCAGTACACGAGGACCACCGCGCCGACGCCCCCGACCAGCAGCGTCATCAGCCACGACAGCGTGTCGAGCCGGAACGCGAGATCCAGGCCCAGGCCGGGGATCCACTGCACGACCTGCGTGGGTCCGTCGCCGTCCACCACCGCGCCCGTGAGCGACAGCGCCCACACCGCGGCGGACAGCGGCGCGAGCGCGAGCACCCAGAACGCCTTCCGGCCGATCCACGCGACGAGCGCGGGCGCGACGAGGGCTGCGACGAGGTGCACCGCGAGGAGCTGCAGCACGTCCGCTCCGTCCTGTCGTGGGCGGGTGGTCGGTCGGTCGGGCCCACCGGCCCGGGCCCGCGCCGCGAGGGCGGACGCACCGGCGGCCGGCGGTGGTGTGGTGTTGTCAGCGGGCGTCGAGAGGCAGGTACAGCGACGCACGGCGACGCGCTGCGCGCAAGCGAGCAGGTGCCGACCGTGGTCGAGGGATTACCTGCACTCTATCAACCGATGGCTCAGCGGCCCGGGTGAGGTGCGCCACCGGGGGGGCCGACCAGGACCTCCGGGCACCGGGGCCACGGGCGGGCGGTTAGCGTGGGCGGGTGGACGCGCTCCGGATCACCTGCCTCGCCGTGGTGGTGGCCGCCACGGTCGTCGGCGTCGCGGTGTTCGCCCGCGGAGCGCTCCGCCTGACGCGCACGATCCGGATGGGCCGCCCCGCCCCGGGCCGCCTCGCACCCGTCGGCCGGCGGACCCGGCAGGTGGTGCGCGAGATGCTCGGGCACGGCCGGTTCCAGCACACCCCGGTCGTGAAGGTCGCCCACTGGACCGTCATGGTGTCGTTCCCGGTGCTGTTCTTCACGCTCGTCACCGGGTACGCGCAGGTGGTCGAGCCCCGGGCGACGCTGCCGCTGCTCGGGCACCTCGCGCCGTGGGAGTGGCTGACCGAGGGCATCGCGTGGCTGTCGCTCGCCGGCATCCTCGCCCTGATCGCCGTCCGGGTCCGCACGACCCCCCGGGACCTCCCGCCCACCCCGGCGCGCGCGATCGCCGCCGCGGGCGCCGGGCGGGGCGACGGCACGGGACCGGCCGCCACGGAGCCCGCGCGACGCTCCCGGTTCTTCGGGTCGCACACCGGCCAGGCCGTGGTCGTCGAGGCGACCGTGCTGCTGGTCGTGCTCGCCGTGCTCCTGCTGCGCGGCCTCGAGCACGAGCTCGCCGTGCGCGACGGCTCCGCGCTCGCGAGCGTCTGGCACTTCCCGACCACCGCGTGGATCGGCGGGCTCTGGTCCGGCGCCGCGACCTCCGCGGTGGAGGCGGCGGTCGTCGTGTGCGCGACCGTGAAGATCGTCGTCTCGATGACGTGGTTCGTCGTCGTGGGCCTGCAGCCGACGATGGGCGTCGCGTGGCACCGGTTCCTGGCGGTGCTCAACGTGTACGCGCGCCGCACCCCGGACGGCGCCCCCGCGCTCGGCCCGCTGCCGCCCGTGCGGGTCGGCGACCGCGACCTCGACGTCGCGGCCCTCGAGGACCTGCCGGACGACGCGCGGCTCGGCGTGCGCGCGGTCGAGGACCTCACCTGGAAGGGCCTGCTGGACGTCACCACGTGCACCGAGTGCGGCCGCTGCCAGGACCAGTGCCCGGCGTGGGCGACCGGCAAGCCGCTGTCCCCCAAGCTCGTCACGCTCGCGCTGCGCGACCACGCCGCGGCGACCGCCCCCTACCTGCGCGCCGCCCGCGCCGGGCAGGACGTCGAGCCGGGGCACGTCGACGTCGACCTGGTGGCCTCCGGGATCATCGACGCCGACGCGCTGTGGGCGTGCACGACCTGCGGCGCGTGCGTCCAGCAGTGCCCCGTCGACATCGAGCACGTCGACACCATCGTCGACATCCGCCGCTACCAGACCCTCATGGAGTCGGCGTTCCCCGCCGAGCTCGGCGGGACGTTCACGAAGCTCGAGCGGCGCGGCAACCCGTGGGGGCTCCCCGCCCGCCAGCGGCTGGACTGGGCGAAGGACCTGGACTTCGACGTGCCCGTCGTCGGGGCGGACGTCGGGTCGGCGGCCGAGGTCGACTACCTGTTCTGGGTCGGCTGCGCCGGCGCCTACGAGGAGAAGGCCCGCCGCACGACCCGCGCCGTCGCGGAGCTGCTGCACACCGCCGGGGTCTCCTTCGCGGTGCTCGGGGACGGCGAGGGCTGCACCGGCGACCCGGCCCGGCGCGCGGGCAACGAGGTGCTCTACCAGATGCTCGCGTCCGCGAACGTGGAGACCCTCACCGCCGCGCAGGCCCGTGCCGTGGTCGTCACGTGCGCGCACTGCTTCAACACGCTGTCCCGGGAGTACCCGCAGCTCGGCGGCCGGTACGACGTGGTCCACCACACCGAGCTGCTGAACCGGCTCGTCGCGGAGGGCCGGCTCACCCCCGTCGACCGCTCCCCGGGCACGGACGCCCAGCGCGTGACCTACCACGACCCGTGCTACCTCGGCCGGCACAACGAGGTGTACGAGCCGCCGCGGGAGCTGCTCGCCGCGATCCCCGGCGTCGAGGCCGTCGAGATGCCCCGCACGCGCGAGCGCTCCTTCTGCTGCGGCGCCGGCGGGGCGCGGATGTGGATGGAGGAGTCGATCGGCACGCGCATCGGGACGGCCCGTGCCGCCGAGGCGGTGGCGACCGGGGCGGACGTGGTCGCGACGGCCTGCCCCTACTGCACGGTCATGCTGACCGACGGGGTGGCTGCGGCGGCCTCCCCGGCTGCCTCGGGCACGACCGGGGACGGCGTGGACCGCGCGGGGGTCGGCGTCCCGGAGGTCACCGACATCGCGCTGCTGCTGCTCGACCGGGTGCGCGCGGCGGGTTGAGTCAGCGGCGTGGCCACGGCCAGCGCCACCGTCGCTGCCTGCGCGGCACGACGAACGGCTGGCTGTACGGCAGCGGCGTGTGCGCCATCCGCATGATCCACGCCGGTGTCTCCCGACCGGCCTTCGCGTTGGCCCGCACGAGGATGCGCGCGGCGTACACGTCCGACTCCTCCACCGCCCGCGTCAGCCGGACACCGTCGTCGGGAGTCACCGGGCCACCTCGGGCTCGTCCCCGGCCGGCGGCACCGCGGTCGAGCCGTCCGCGGTCGAGCCGTCCTCGGTCGAGCCGTCCTCGGTCGCGCCGTCCTCGGTCATGTCGTCCAGCCGGGCGACGGCGAACCTCGCCAGGACGTCGACCTCCTCGAAGCCGGCAAGAGCGCTGCTCGAGAGCGCGTCGGTCAGCGCGAGCCCAACCGCCCGCTGCGCCGGGGTCCCGGCCATCACGTGGTCGAGCGACCACTGCGCCCGGCGCCACCACTCCGCGCGCCGGTCGGCGCGGTCACGCTGGACGATCGCGCCGATCCCGACGAGCAGCGCCACGGTCGGTGCGAGCAGCACCACCCACGCCGTCGAGGTCATCGGCCTCTCGCTCCGTCGTCCATCACGGCACCGTAGCCAGGGCCCAGAGCGCGAGCGCAAGTCCACTTCCCGCGCCTGGGGACGCCGGGCTCCGTCCTCAGCCCGCCGTCGCCCGCCGGAGGGTCACGAACGACACGACCGCCGCCGCCACCGCCACGACCGCGCCGACCGCCGCCGCGTGCTGCGTCCCCGCGTCGAACGCCAGCCGCGCCGACTCGAGCAGCGCGTCCCCGGTGGTCGCGTCGAGCCCGTCCGCGACGGACACCGCGCCGCCGAGCGTCTCCCCGGCGGCCTCCGCCTGGTCCGCGGTGAGCGTGCCCGGCAGGCCGACCCGCGCCCGGTAGGTGGCGTTGAGCACCGACCCGAGCAGCGCCACGCCGAGCGTGGTCCCGAGCTCGTAGGCGGTCTCCGAGATCGCCGACGCCGCACCCGCCTTCTCCGGCGGGACGGCGGTGGTGATCTGGTCGTTGGTCAGCGTCTCCGCGAGCCCGACCCCGACCCCCATGACGACGAACGTCACGGCGACGGTGACGGGCGTGGGGACGTCCCCGACGAGCGTGAGGACCCCGTAGCCGACCGCGGCCAGCAGGAAGCTCGACCCGATCAGCGTCCCCGGGCGCACGTACCGCACCAGCCGCACGGCCAGCAGGCCCGCGAGCACGGACGCCGCCAGCCCGGGCACCAGCACGAGCCCGGCGTCCATCGGGCTGAGGCCCGCGGCGAGCTGCAGGAACTGCGAGACGACGACGAGCAGCCCGGAGAAGCCCAGCACCGACAGGAGGTTCGCCGCGACCGCGCCCGAGAACGTCGGCCGGGTGAACAGCGCCACGTCGAGCATCGGTGACGCGAGCCGGCGCTGCCGGCGCACGAACGCCCAGCCCGCCGCGAGGCCGACCAGCACCCCGGCGACGGTCGAGCCGGTCACGCCGTGCTCCCCCACCGCGATCACCGCGTGCACCAGGGGCAGCATCGTGGCGAGCGACAGCACGATGCTCCACGGGTCCAGCGGGCCGGGCGCCGGGTCCTTCGACTCCGGCACGAGCAGCAGCGCGAGCGGCAGCAGCACCAGGAGCACCGGCACGTTGAGCAGGAAGACGGACCCCCACCAGAAGTGGGTGAGCAGCGCACCGCCGACGACCGGCCCCAGCGCGGCACCCCCCGCGAAGGCGGACGCCCAGATCGCGATGGCCAGCCGGCGCTGCCCGCGCTCGAGGAACACGTTCCGGATCAGCGACAGGGTGGACGGCATGAGCGTCGCGCCGAAGACGCCGAGCAGGGCCCGGGACGCGATGAGGAGCGCGGGGCTGGTCGACCACGCCGCGAGCAGCGACACCAGCGCGAACCCGGTGGCCCCGACGAGCAGCAGCCGGCGCCGGCCCACCCGGTCGCCGAGGCTCCCCATGGGCACCAGCAGGCCCGCGAGCATCAGGGGGTACGCGTCGACGATCCACAGCAGCTCGGAGCCCGACGCCCCGAGGGCGGCCGTGATCGAGGGCAGCGCGAAGCTGAGGACGGTGTTGTCGACCGAGATGAGCAGCACGGGCAGCATCAGCACGACGAGCACCGCCCAGGGGCGGACGGGGCGCCCGCGGTGCGTCAGCGGAGCGGGCGTGGCGGTGCGGGCGGAGGGGCCGGTGGTGGCCGGGGCGGACATGGTGGTGACCTCGTTCGTCGGGGCTGGACGACGGTTACTGTACCGTCTGGACGGTATAGCGTCACGGCCGGTACGGTCATTCCCATGTCCGCGACCCGCGACCGCCTGCTCGACGCGTTCGAGGGCCTGCTGATCGCCCACGGACCGCGCGCCGCCACGCTGGACGCGGTCGCCGCCGCGGCCGAGGTGTCGAAGGGCGGGCTGCTCTACCACTTCCCCAGCAAGGCGGCCCTGGTGCAGGGGCAGCGCGAGCGCCTCGCGCTGCTGGGGGAGGCCGACGTCGCCGCGATGCGCACGGCACCCGAGGGCGCGGCGGAGTACTACCTGCGCGGGTCGACGGAGTCCGGCGGCCCGCTGGATCGCGCGCTGATCGCGGCCGTCCGGCTCGCCGAGGAGTCCGACGACGACGCCACGGCGGTGCTCGACGAGCTCCGTGGCCGCTGGTACGAGGCCCTGCTCGCCGAGCTCGAGGACCCCGCGGTGGCCCACGTCGTCCAGCTCGTCGGGGACGGGATGTACTACAACGCGGTCACCGGGGTCCGGGACGACACGGCACTGGCCGACGCCCGCGCGGTGCTCGCCCGCCTGCGCGACCGCTGAGGCCCGCGGGCGGCACTCGCCCACGGCAGCACGACGAGAGCCCCGCGGCAGGTGCCGCGGGGCTCTCGGAGGTCATGGCGTCCGGCGCGTCAGATGCGCACGCGCCGGGGGTTGCTCACCGACGTCCAGGCGATCTCCTCGCGCTGCGCGTCCGCCGCCTGCTGGTCCTTGGTCGTGTGCTCCATGACTCGCCCCCCTCGATCCGGATCCGTTCACCCATCCTGCTGGGCGAATTGCCCGGTTGCACCCCCTGCGGGTGAACAGCACGTAAAACATGGCGAGGATCACTCACCCCGGCCCGGCCCGCCGGCCGCACGCGTCAGACGACCGCGGCCACCGGGAGCGCGTGCAGCGCACCGACGAGCGGCGCCAGCTCGGGCGTGGCCTCCCCCTGCGCGAGCGCGTCCGCGAGCGCCACGTCGTGCGTCGGCCGGGCAGCCCGGAGCAGGGCCTCGCCGGCCGGCGTCAGCTCGGTGTAGATCCCGCGCCGGTCGTCCTGGCACAGGACGCGGGTCAGCAGCCCGCGGTCCTCCAGCCGCGTCACCAGCCTGGTGGTGGCGCTGGCGCTGAGCGCGGCGGCGCGGGCGAGCTGCTGCATCCGCATGTGCCAGCCGTCCTGGCGCGACAGCGCGTCGAGCACCGTGAACTCCACGACCGACAGCTCGTGGCCGGACTGGAGCGCGCGCTCGAGCGCCCCCTCGATCAGCCCGTGCAGCGCCGCGAGCGAGCGCCAGCCCTGCGCGCGCACCTGCACCGCGTCGTCGGCGATCCCCATGAGTCCTCCTCGTCCGGCGGTCATCGTAGCGCGCTTGCGCCGATAGGGCGCGCGTGCAAGCATCGGCTCTTGCGTCTGCAACTAGTGCAGACGCGGGATGTTGCACTCACCAGCACGGAGGCCCGGATGCCACTCGCCCTGCTCGCCCTCGCCGTCGGCGGCTTCGGGATCGGGCTCACAGAGTTCGTCATCATGGGCCTGCTGCCCGAGGTGGCCGCGGACTTCGGGGTCACGGAGCCGGTCGCCGGCTACCTCATCTCCGGCTACGCGATCGCCGTGGCCGTGGGCGCGGTGGGCCTGACCGCCGCCGTCACCCGGTTCGACCGCAAGCGGGTGCTCGTCGGGCTCATGGTCCTGTTCATCGCGGGCAACCTGCTGTCCGCGCTGGCCCCCACCTACGGCGTCATGATGGGCGGCCGCATCCTGGCCGCCCTGTGCCACGGCGCCTTCTTCGGGATCGGCGCGGTCGTCGCGGCGGGCCTGGTCGCACCGGAACGGCGCGCGGGTGCCGTCGCCACCATGTTCGCGGGCCTGACCACCGCCAACGTGCTGGGCGTGCCGTTCGGCACGCTGCTCGGCCAGGAGCTCGGGTGGCGCTCGACGTTCTGGGCCATCACGGCGATCGGTGTCGTGGCGCTGGTCGGCATCCTCCTGCTGGTGCCCGCCGCCTCCGCCCAGGACGGCGCACCGGTCACGAGCGTCCGCGCCGAGCTCGCGGCGTTCCGGGAGCCGCAGGTCTGGTGGTCCGTGGTCATCACCGTGCTCGGCTACGGCGGCATGTTCGGCGGGTTCACCTACATCGCGTTCACGCTGACGGACGTCTCCGGCTTCGCCTCCTCCACCGTCCCGTGGTTGCTGGTGGTGTTCGGCGTCGGCATGTTCGCCGGCAACCTGCTCGGCGGGCGCGGTGCGGACCGCGCGCTCACCCCGACGCTGGTCGGCGTGCTCGTCGCGCTCACGCTCGTGCTCGTCGCCTTCGCCCTCACGGCGGGCAGCCGGCCCCTCACCGTCGTCTGGCTCGTGCTGATGGGCGCGTTCGGGTTCGCCGCCGTCCCGGGCCTGCAGATGCGGATCATGCGGCACGCCGCCGGTGCCCCCACCCTCGCGTCCGGCGCCAACATCGCGGCGTTCAACATCGGCAACGCGCTCGGCGCCTGGATCGGCGGCCTGACCATCGGGGCCGGGCTGGGCTACACCTCACCGCTCTGGGCCGGCGCGGCCATCACGGTGCTCGGCGTCGTGGCGCTGCTCGCCGCGTCCGGCTTCGAGCGTCGCGCCGCCGCGTCGCCGGCCGTCCCGCCCGCCGCCGAACCGGCCGTCGCGGCCTCCTGACCGCCGGGACCACCGTCCCGCACGTGGGTGCCGCGGGGCATGGCATCCCGCGCGCGACCCCCGCCCGTCGTCCCCAGGGAGACGGCGGGGCTCGATCCGGACGGACGGGGCGTGCCACGATGGCCGGGCAGCCGACCCGTCAGGTGGTGACATGACGACGACCTCCGTGCCCGCGACAGCCTCGTCCGCGAGCCCCGCAGCACCCGTCCCGATCCCGTACGCCGAGCCGCCCGCCGCCGTCCTGGCGCAGCTGCGCTCGGACCCGGGCGGCCTGGGCGCCGCCGAGGCGGAGCGCCGGCTCGCCGACGTGGGCCGGAACCGGCTCCCCGCGCCGTCCCGGCCCAGCGCCCTGCGCCGGCTCCTCGGGCACTTCGACGACATCCTCATCTACATCCTGCTGGCGTCGGCGGTGCTCAAGGCGATCCTCGGCGACTGGATCGACTTCACGGTGATCCTCGCGGTGGCCGTGATCAACGCCGCCGTCGGGTTCCTCCAGGAGGGCCAGGCCGAGCGGGCGCTCGACGGCATCCGCACGATGCTCTCGCTGGACGCCCAGGTGCGGCGCGACGGCGAGTGGCGGGTCGTCGACGCCGAGACCCTGGTGCCGGGAGACGTCGTCCGGGTCCGCTCGGGCGACCGCGTCCCCGCGGACCTCCGCCTGATCGAGGCGACGAACCTCCAGGTCGAGGAGGCCGCGCTCACCGGCGAGTCGGTCCCCGCCGCGAAGCACGTCGACGCGGTCGGCGCCGACGCCGGACTGGGCGACCGGGCCTCGATGCTCTACTCGAGCACCATCGTCGCGGTGGGCACCGGCGTGGGCGTCGTCACCGCGACCGGCTCCGGCACGGAGATCGGGCGCATCCAGTCGATGATCGCCGAGGTCGACCACCTCGACACCCCGCTGTCCCGGCAGCTCGCGAAGTTCGGCCGGACGCTGTCGCTCGGCATCCTCGCGATGGCGGCGTTCATGCTGGTGGTCGGCCGGGTCATCCACCAGTGGGACATCCCCGAGCTCGTGTCGGCCGCCATCGGCTTCGCGGTGGCGGCGGTCCCCGAGGGCCTGCCCGCCCTGGTGACGGTCACGCTCGCGCTCGGGGTGCAGCAGATGGCCCGCCGCAACGCGATCACGCGCAAGCTCACCGCGGTCGAGGCTCTGGGCTCGGTGACGACGATCTGCTCCGACAAGACCGGCACGCTCACCAAGAACGAGATGACCACGCGGACCGTCGTGACCGCCGCCGCGACGTACCAGGTGGAGGGCCTCGGCTACGCGCCGGAGGGGCGCGTCACGCTCGACGGCGCCGCCGCCCCGCTCGACGCGCACCCCGATCTCAGGGCCCTGGTCACGGCCGCGGCCGCCGCGAACGACGCGCGCATCGTGCAGGAGAACGGGCAGTGGAAGGTCGTCGGGCAGCCCACCGAGGGAGCGATCGCCACCCTCGCGCTCAAGGCCGGCGCGGACGTCTCCGGGGTGGAGCGGCTGGCCGAGCTGCCGTTCGAGTCGGCGACGAAGTTCATGGCGACGCTCGACCGCGTGCCCGGCGCCGGTACCCGGGTCCGCACGGTCGGCGCGCCCGACCGGCTCCTGGACCGGTGCAGCCACCAGCGGGGAGCCGACGGCCGTGCCGAGCCCCTGGACCGCGCCCACTGGGAGGGCGTCATCGACCGGCTCGGCGGCCAGGGCCTGCGCACGCTCGCGGCGGCGGAGCGGCCCGCCGCCGACGACGCCACGTCGCTCGACGCGGCCGACGTCGAGGAGGGCCTCGTCTTCCTGGGCGTGTTCGGCATCGTCGACCCCCCGCGGCCGGAAGCCGTGCAGGCCATCGCGGACTGCCACCGCGCGGGCATCCGCGTCAAGATGATCACCGGAGACCACGCCGGCACCGCGACCGCCATCGCCCGCGAGCTCGGGATCGTCGCGGCGGACGGCGACGTCCACGCCCTCACCGGGGCGGACCTGGAGGCGATGACCCAGGAGCAGCTGCGCACGCGCGTCCGGGACGTCGACGTCTACGCGCGCACCAGCCCCGAGCACAAGATCCGCATCGTCCGCGCCCTCCAGTCGCACGGCGAGGTCGTGGCGATGACCGGGGACGGCGTGAACGACGCACCCGCGCTCACCCGCGCGGACGTCGGCATCGCGATGGGCATCAAGGGCACCGAGGCGACCAAGGAGTCCGCCGAGATCGTCCTGGCCGACGACAACTTCGCGACCATCGAGCGGGCCGTCGAGGAGGGGCGGCGGATCTACGACAACATCCGCAAGTCCGTCGTGTTCCTGCTGCCCACCAACGGGGCCCAGTCCCTGGTCATCCTGGTGGCGGTGCTGTTCGGCCTCACGCTGCCGCTGGCGCCCGTCCAGATCCTGTGGGTCAACCTCGTCACCGCCGTGACGCTCTCGCTCGCGCTGGCGTACGAGCCGGCCGAGCCCGGCGTCATGTCGCGTCCGCCGCGCAAGCCGGGCGGATCGGTGCTCTCGCGCGAGTCGCTCGAGCACGTCGTCGTCGCGTCGTTGCTCATCGGCGGCGCGACCCTCGGGGTCTTCGCGATCGAGCGCGCCCGCGGTACCGCCACGGACGTCGCCCAGACGACGGCGGTCACGATGCTCGCCCTCGGGCAGCTCGCCTACCTGTTCAACTGCCGGTTCCTCGGCGAGTCGAGCCTCACGCCGCGGGTCCTCCGCGGGAACCGCGTCGTGTGGATCGCGTCCGGCGCGCTCATCGTGCTGCAGCTGGTGTTCACGTACGTCCCGTTCATGAACTCCTGGTTCGACTCCGCACCCATCGGGCCGCGCGAGTGGGCGCTCACGCTCGGGTTCGCGATCATCGTCTTCCTGCTGATCGAGGCGATGAAGGCCGTCACCCGCGCGCAGGACGCCCGCCGGCACGCGCGCTTGGCTGCCGCTGCCGGCCCCGGCGCAGTGACCGTCGAGGAGGCCGGTGCGCGGCTGCCGGAGCTGCTCCGGTCCGTGGAGCACGGCGACGAGGTCACGCTGACCCGCGACGGGAAGCCGGTCGCGCGGATCGTCCCGGCGCGGGCCGCCCCGGCACGGCGCACCAGCGGCCGGCGGGGTCCGGCGGTCGCGCCCTCCGCGACCACCACGGCGATCCAGCTCACGCCGCCGCCGGCGGACGAGACCCCGGACGCCGGCCCGGCGGACCGTCTGCCGGCCGACGCCCCCGCGGGCGCGGCGGCCGTGCCCGGCTCCTCCGCTGCCGGCGCCTCCGCGCTCGACGCTGCTCCCGCGGAGCCGGAGGTCCCCGGTGCGCGGGCGGCGGGCGGTCGACCGACGGGGTCGACCGACGCGACGATCGTGCTGGAGCCCGTCGACCCGGACGGCACCCCCGCGCCCGGCACGCCGACCCGGCGACGCGAGCGCCGGAGCGCGACGGCGGCGACGGAGCAGCTCGGCCAGGTGGACCCGGAGGGACCGACGACGGCCGGCTGACCGCGGCTCAGCCGCCCGCCGCGTCCTCCCGCAGCGCGGGCGCCAGCGTGAGCGCCGCCTGGACCAGCGCCAGGTGGCTGAGCGCCTGCGGCAGGTTGCCGAGGAAGTCCCCCGTCCTGGCGTCCACCATCTCCGGCCACACGCCCACGTCGTTCGCGAGACCCAGGAGCTCGTCCATCCACTCCCGCGCCTCGTCGGTGCGGCCGACCAGCGCGAGCGCGGACACCCCCCAGAACGCGCACGCGACGAACGCCCCCTCCTCGTCCTGCATGCCGGAGTACCGGTGCAGCAGCGGCCCGTCGCCGAGCTCGGCCCGCAGCGCGTCGACCGTCCGGCTCATCCGCTCCCCGGTGTCGAACCCGCTGCGCGCGTGCAGCAGGATCGAGGCGTCCAGGGCGTCGCTGCCGGGGTGCATGACGTACGCGCCGCGCTCCGGCGACCAGCAGTTCTGCTCGACCCAGGCGCGGATCCGCTCCGCCTCCGCGCGCCAGCGGTCGGCGTCGCCGGGGATCTGCCCGGCCTCCGCCAGGTGCACGGCGCACTGCAGCGCCTGCCAGCACCCGAGCTTCGAGGTGGTGTGGTGCTGGTCGTCGGGCAGCTCCCACATGCCGGCGTCCGGGCGCTGCCACGCGTCGCACGCCTCGTCCGCCACGGCCGCGAGCAGCCGCGCGGTGTCGGCGTCCAGCAGGTTCCCGGCGTCGACGTAGCCCCGCACGACGGCCAGCACGTCCCCGTACACCCCGAGCTGCCGCTGCCCGTCCGCGCGGTTGCCGGTGACCACGGGGCCGATCCCCCGCCAGCCCGGCACGTCGGTCCGCTCCCGCTCGGGCGGCAGCCCGCCGCCGAGCGTGAAGAACACCTGCAGCCCGTGCTCCCGCAGGGTCCGGAGCACCCACGAGATCGAGGCGTGCACCTCCTCCCGGAGCCCGAAGCCGATCCAGGCGTCGAGCGTGTACGCGGCGTCCCGGACCCACGCGTACCGGTAGTCCCAGTTCTTCCCGCCCGCGCGGCTCTCCGGCAGCGACGTCGTCCCCGCGGCGGCGATCGCGCCCGTCGGGGAGTACAGCAGGAGCTTCAGCGCGAGGGCGCTGCGCTGCACGGCCTTGCCCCACGGCCCGTCGTAGTGGAACTCCCGCGTCCAGGCCCGCCAGTTCTCGATCGTGCGGTCGACGCCGCGGTCCACGTCCGCGGGGTCGGGCAGCAGCACCGGCTCACGCTCGGTACCCACGACCGCGACGAGGTGCCGGGAGCCGGCCGTCGCCTCGAAGACGCCGGTGCACGCGCGGTCGTCGGACGTCGTGGTCATCTCGCCGAGCGTCCGAACGGACAGGGTCAGGCCGTCGGCCCGGAGCACCGGCCCGTGCAGCGTCGTCTGCACCCAGGGGGAGGCGGTCCCGAGCACCGTCCCGGGCGCGACGCGCCACGCCATCGGGACGGACCCGGACAGGCCGTCCACACGGCGGGCGAGCTCCGTCCACGGCAGCCGCCCCGCCACGCCCGTGTTCATCGCGTCGGTCACCCGCACCGAGCCGCCGTCCGTCACGTAGGTGGTGACGAGCACGTTCGTCCCGACCACGTACTGGCGCCGCAGCCGGAACGGGACCGTGGGGGCGAGCTCGACCCGCCCGCCCCCGTCCGCGTCGAGCAGCGCCGCGAACACCGGCGGCGTGTCGAGGTCGGGCAGGGGGAACCAGTCGACCCGGCCGTCGTCGGCGACCAGGGCGAGGGTGCGCCCGTCCCCCAGCGCCGCGTACGCGCGCAGGTCCGCGTACCCGTCGGTGCGGGGGGTCGGGTCGCGCAGGTCCTCCGCGGCGGCGTGCCCGGAGCCCTCGGTCGCGTGCCCCGCGTCGCCGTCGAGGTTCTGCAGCCCCGGCTGCTCGGTCACGCGCGCTCCCGGTCCGCCGTCACGGGGTCGGCGTCCCCCCGTTGACGTTCAGGGTCTCGCCGCTGACGTAGCTGGACTCCGGCGACGCGAGGAACACGTACGCGGGCGCCAGCTCGGCGGGCTGCCCGGCGCGCTCGAACGGCGTCTGCTTCCCGAAGTCCGGCAGCTTCTCCGGCGGCTGGCCGCCCGCGGTCTGCAGCGGGGTCCAGATCGGGCCCGGGGCGACCACGTTGACGCGGATGCCCTTCGGGGCGAGCTGCTGCGCGAGCGCCTTCGACATCGTGTTGATCGCGGCCTTCGTGGTCGCGTAGTCGACCAGGATCGGCGACGGGTTGTACGCCTGGATCGACGACGTGTTGATGATGCTCGCGCCCTTCGGCAGGTGCGGGAGCGCCTCCTGGATGATCCAGAACATCGCGTGCACGTTGGTCCGGAACGTCAGGTCGAACGACTCCGACGTCAGGTCCGCGAGGTCCTCGACGTACTGCTGCCGCCCCGCGATGTTCGCGACGACGTCCAGCCCGCCCAGCTCGTCGACGGCGGTCCGCACCAGCGAGCGGGCGTACGACTCGTCCGCGATGTCACCCGGGGCCAGGACGATCGTCCGGCCGGCCGCACGCACGACCTCGGCGACGTGGTCGGCGTCCTCCTGCTCCTCGGGCAGGTAGCTGAGCACGATGTCCGCGCCCTCCCGCGCGAACGCGATCGCCACAGCTCGCCCGATGCCCGAGTCACCGCCCGTGACCAGCGCCTTGCGGCCCGTCAGCCGGCCGGTCCCCCGGTAGGTGTCCTCGCCGTGGTCGGCCTGCGGGCGGAGGTCCGCGTCGAGCCCCGGTCCGTCCTGGCTCTGCGCGGGCGGCTCCGGCATCCGGTACTGGGTGATCGGGTCCTGGAAGGTGAACTGGTCGGCCATGCGAGGTCCTCCGTGCTCGGACGGGTGCGAACGCGCCACGCCCGCCGCAGTCGTGCTCGGCGGGCGTGCGCCGCCATCGTCGGACGGGGCCCAGCGGGCCGCAACCGCGGGCGGAGAGCGTCAGAGGTCCACCGGGTCGACCAGGAACCCGGCCATGTCGGCGATCTCCCCGCCGACGTCGGCGTGCACCTCCCGGGCAACCCCACGGACCACCCGGGCGGCGCGGCCGCGGGCGACGCGGTGCGGCAGCGACGGCCGCTCGGACTCCAGCTGCTCGACGTCCGGGGGCTCCCACCGCACGCGGTACGCGACGACCTCGCCCTGGGCCCAGTCCAGCGCGGACAGCACGACCGGGACGTCCAGCTCCGCGGCGACCTCGACGACGACGATCCCGTCGACCCCGAGGTCGATCTGGACGCCGAACGCCTCGGACGGCGGCGGGTTCGCGCGCATGTGCGCGTCGTAGGCGTCGGCCTCCGCGTGCAGCCGGCGCCGCTCCTCGGGGTCGGCGACGCCCGCACCGGCCCGGTCCCGGGCGGCGAGGGCAGCGCCCGCCTCCTCGGGCGTGGCGCGCACGGGGACGTCCACGTCCGTCGCGACACCGGGTCCGTCGAGCCGGGCCCGGGGCGCGACGCGCCGCACCGCGGTGAGGACGACCCTCGGCTCCACCCAGCGGTCGGTGAGCACGGCGAGGTCGAGCGCCGCGTCCATCTCGGGCTCCAGGACGACCCCGGACTCGACCCGCAGGGCGCCGCCCAGGCGGCGGGCGGCGGCGACGAGCCACTGGACCACCCGCTGCTCCTCACGGACCGGCCCCGCGGTGCCGAACGCGCGGCGCAGGCCGTCGCGGTCACCGCCGAACGCCGGGCCCTCCGCGCGCTCGCGCGGGCAGTCCACCACCCAGGCGGTCCGGCTGCCGGTCGGCAGACCCCAGCGCGCGACCTGCGCCGGTTCCAGCGCGTACGGGCCGGTGAGCGTCGAGAGCCGGCCGAGCCGCAGCACTCCCGGCGTCGCGAGCGGCACCACGCCCCGGGCGGCGCCGGAGGCACGCCGGCCGGACGGCACCCGTGGGGGGCGCTCCCAGCGCGCGGACGGGAACCGGCTGGCGGCGAGCACCTCGACCTCGTCCGGCGCGACGCCCTCGGGCAGCACCAGGAGGTGCCGGCCGGGCGGGGGCGTCACGGCGGCACGCGCGCCGGCCGCGACCTCCGGCAGCGGGGGGAGCAGGCTGGTCACGTCCGGGACCGCCGTCAGACCTGCGTGCGGTGGAAGTTCTGCCAGGACCGCGAGGCGGTCGGGCCGCGCTGACCCTGGTAGCGGGAGCCGGTCGCCCCGGAGCCGTACGGCTGCAGCGCCGGCGACGACAGCCGGAAGAAGCACATCTGCCCGATCTTCATCCCGGGCCAGAGCGTGATCGGCAGCGTCGCCACGTTCGACAGCTCGAGCGTCACGTGCCCGGTGAAGCCCGGGTCGATGAACCCCGCGGTCGAGTGGGTGAGCAGGCCCAGCCGGCCGAGGGACGACTTCCCCTCCAGGCGGGCCGCGATGTCGTCGGGCAGCGTGACCTGCTCGTACGTCGCCCCGAGCACGAACTCCCCGGGGTGCAGCACGAACGGCTCGTCCGGGTCGACCTCGACCAGCCGCGTGAGGTCGGGCTGGTCCTGCGACGGGTCGATGACCGGGTACTTGTGGTTGTCGAACAGCCGGAAGAACCGGTCCAGGCGCACGTCGATGCTCGACGGCTGCAGCATCGCGGGGTCGTAGGGGTCGAGGACCACCCGTCCGGAGTCGAGCTCGGCGGTGATGTCGCGGTCGGAGAGCAGCACGGGACCACGGTACCGACCCGGTGCGGGCCGGAGGTCCTTCCCGGCGGCAGCGCGGCTCCGGTAGCGTCGTGACATCGCCCAGGGAGCTGATCCCCGTGGAAGTCGAGGGCCCGGGACCATGTCCGGAGGACGTGGCGCCCGGGCCCTACGCACGCCTAGACGTCGACGACCGCAGTGACGATGCCGGACGCACGCCGCCGCCACTCCCCGCCACGCGCCCACGACCAGGCGACGACGTCCGGCACCGACAGCAGCGGCTCCTGGCCCGCACGCAGGTGCTCGTACCGGAGCGTGTCGCGGCACCCTGCGGCGCGCGTGAGCTCGATGAGGTCGCGTCGGTCGCGGGCGTCCTGCGTCTCGTCGGACTCGATCACGAGCCGGTCGCTCCGCCCGGCGACGTCAGCGACGAGCCGGGCAAGGCAGGCCCGTCGGCGCTCGATCTGCGTCGACGCAGGTGAGGCAGCTGCGCGGTAGAGCGTCGTGGCGACATCGAGCCGTCCGAGCGCGGACAGGATCGTCCGCCGGCGGCGGTCCGGCTCGTGGCGCATGTGCAGGCGGTTCTGCCGCGGGGGCACGAGCGCGCGGACGGCGGACCGCGCCGCCGGGACACGTCCGGGCTCGACCATCGTCGCCGCGAGCAGGTAGTCGGCGGCCTTCGACTCGTCGACGTACACGTGGACCGTCACGGCGGGCAGCCACGGGTGGAGGGCATGCCGGGACGCTAGGCGCCGCCGGGCGCCGCTGAGTGGGACCTCCGCTCCGGCCGGCCCGCGGTTCCGCGGTGTGCCGGAGGCCCCGAGGGTCCTGGCGGAGCCGCCTCGGACGGGCGCTATGCTGACCGGCGTCGCGGGTGTGGGAGCGCTCCCGCGCGGCAGAGCACCCGACACCGAGAGGCGCAACGATGCGGTACGGCCACTTCGACGACGAGGCACGCGAGTACGTCATCACGACGCCGCACACGCCCTACCCGTGGATCAACTACCTCGGCTCGGAGGAGTTCTTCTCCCTGCTCTCGCACACGGGCGGCGGCTACTCGTTCTACCGCGACGCGAAGATGCGCCGCCTCACGCGCTACCGGTACAACAACATCCCCACCGACGAGGGCGGCCGCTACTTCTACGTCAACGACGGCGGCGACGTCTGGACCCCCGGCTGGCTGCCGGTGAAGGCGGACCTCGACCACTTCGAGACGCGGCACGGCCTCGGCTACTCCCGGATCACCGGCGAGCGCGGCGGCCTGCGCGTCGACACGCTGTTCTTCGTGCCGCTCGGCGAGACCGCCGAGGTGCAGCACGTGACGCTCACCAACACCTCCGACGCCGAGAAGACCGTCAGCCTGTTCTCGTTCGTCGAGTTCTGCCTGTGGAACGCCCAGGACGACCAGACCAACTACCAGCGCAACCTGTCGCTGGCCGAGGTCGAGGTGGAGCTGGACGGCCCGAGCGGCTCCGCGATCTACCACAAGACCGAGTACCGCGAGCGGCGCGACCACTACGCCGTGTACGGCGTGAACACCCGGGCCGACGGCTTCGACACGGACCGTGACACGTTCGTGGGTCCCTGGAACGGGCTCGGCGAGGCGGCCGTCCCCCGCGCCGGCAGGTCGGCGGGCTCCGTGGCCTCCGGCTGGTACCCGATCGGGTCGCACCAGGTCGACGTCACGCTCGCGCCCGGCGAGAGCCGCTCGCTCACCTACGTGCTCGGCTACGTCGAGAACCCGCACGAGGAGAAGTGGGCGCCGGCCGACGAGGCCGCGGGCGTCAAGGCGCTGCAGGTGGTGAACAAGGAGCGGGCGCACGCGCTGCTCGCCCGGTTCGCGACCACCGAGCAGACGCTGGCGGCGTTCGAGGCGCTGCGCGCGTACTGGACCGACCTGCTGTCCACCTACTCGGTGCGCTCCACCGACGAGAAGCTGGACCGGATGGTCAACATCTGGAACCAGTACCAGTGCATGGTCACGTTCAACATGTCCCGCTCGGCGTCGTACTTCGAGACCGGCATCGGCCGCGGCATGGGCTTCCGCGACTCGAACCAGGACCTGCTGGGCTTCGTGCACCTGGTCCCGGAGCGCGCGCGGCAGCGGATCATCGACATCGCGTCGACGCAGTTCCCCGACGGCTCGGCCTACCACCAGTACCAGCCGCTGACGAAGCGCGGGAACAACGACATCGGGTCCGGCTTCAACGACGACCCGCTGTGGCTGATCCTCGGCGTCGCGGCCTACATCAAGGAGACCGGTGACACCGGGATCCTCGACGAGCCCGTGCCGTTCGACAACGAGCCCGGCTCCGAGGTCCCGCTGTTCGAGCACCTGACCCGCTCGTTCCGGTTCACCGTCGAGAACCGCGGCCCGCACGGGCTGCCGCTGATCGGCCGCGCCGACTGGAACGACTGCCTCAACCTCAACTGCTTCTCGACCGAGCCGGGCGAGTCCTTCCAGACGACCGAGAACCAGGCGGGCGGCGTCGCCGAGTCCGTGTTCATCGCCGCGATGTTCGTGCACATCGGCCCGGAGTACGCCGAGCTCGCCGAGCGCCGCGGGCTCACCGAGCTGGCCGCGAGCGCCCGCGCCGACGTCGAGGCCATGCGCGCCGCGGTGCTGGAGCACGGCTGGGACGGCGAGTGGTTCCTGCGCGCGTACGACTTCTACGGCAACCCGATCGGCACGGACGCGAAGCCGGAGGGCAAGATCTGGATCGAGCCGCAGGGCTTCGCCGTCATGGCGGGCATCGGCGTCGACTCCACCGACCCCACCGCCCCGGAGCACGCCGCCAGCCCCGCGGTCCGCGCGCTGGACTCGGTCGAGGAGCACCTGGCGACCCCGCACGGCATGGTCCTGCAGCACCCCGCCTACACGAGCTACCAGATCGAGCTCGGCGAGGTCTCCACCTACCCGCCCGGGTACAAGGAGAACGGCGGCATCTTCTGCCACAACAACCCGTGGGTGATCATCGGCGAGACCGTCGTCGGCCGCGGCGAGAAGGCGTTCGACTACTACCGCCGGATCACGCCCGCGTACCGCGAGGACATCTCCGACGTCCACAAGCTCGAGCCCTACGTGTACGCGCAGATGATCGCGGGCAAGGAGGCAATCCGGCACGGCGAGGCGAAGAACTCGTGGCTCACCGGCACCGCGGCGTGGAACTTCGTGGCCGTCTCGCAGCACCTCCTCGGCGTGCGGCCCGCGTACGACGGCCTGGTCGTCGACCCGCAGATCGGCCCGGACGTGCCGTCGTTCACCGTGACCCGTGTGGCCCGCGGTGCCCGGTACGAGATCACGGTGACCAACTCCGGGACGCCGGGCGCGCGCGGCCGGCTGGTCGTGGACGGCGCGCCGGTCGAGGGCTCGACGGTCCCCTACGCCCCCGCGGGCAGCACGGTGCGCGTCGAGGTCACCGTCTGACGCGGTCGTGCGGCGCCGGGGTCGTCCGGTCGGCACGAGGTCGTCACACGAGCACGAGGTCGTCACACGAGCACGAGGTCGTCACTCCTGCGTGACGACCTCGTGCCGAGGTGACGACCTCGGCGACCGACGGCGACCGACGGGGGCGGACGGGGCGGACCGGGCCCGGGCGGGGCGGCGGACCCGCTATGCTGGACGCGCGTTCCCCCGGCGACGGGGGTCACGCGGGTGTAGTTCAATGGTAGAACTTCAGCTTCCCAAGCTGATAGCGCGGGTTCGATTCCCGTCACCCGCTCCACCGAGGGCCAGGCCGGCAGTGTCCGGACCTGGCCTTCGTCGTCCCCGCCCTGCGCGACTGAGTGGTCCCCCTACGCAGGCCGGAGGGGCCCGCGGCCGTCGCTACGGTTCCGTCGCAAGCGCCGACGGAAGGGCACCCATGAACCCCCGCCAGATCTCCCGGATCGACCTGCGCCTGCCTCGACGCTGGTGCGGGTGGCGCCCCGGCGACGGTCTCCGGGCCGCGCACCGGGCGGCCGACGCGCTCACCGCCGGACCGGTCGCGGCGGCGCGGCTGCGGTCCGCCCTGGAGGCCGTCGACCGGGTCGTCGCGGGGCACGGCGGCCGGCCGGTCCGCGCGGGCGCGTGGGTCCCCGACCCGAGCGGCGACGTCGTGGCGGGGCTGGCGTGCGAGCTGCTGGCGGACGTCCCCGCCGGCCCCGACGCCGCGGGCACCTACCTGGACCTGGTCCGGCGCCGGGTCCGCCGCTCGCACCGCACGCCGACGCGGGTGGGGTACCACGCGGTCACCCGGCGCGACCTCCCGGCGGGACCGGCGGTCGTCGCGCTGCGCAGCCACGGGGCCCACCGGCACGAGGTCGTGTGGACGGTGTTCCCGCCTGGTGCCGCGGAGGCCGTCGAGCTGCGGTTCGACACGCTCGACCAGGACCGCTACCCGCACCTCGTCGACGCCGCGGACGGCATCGCGCAGGAGCTCCGCGTCACCCTCACCGCCCCGTCGGTCGCCGGCGCGTCGGCGGGTCGCCCCGGGGAGCTCGGCCCGCGCTGACCACGGGCTCGACCCGCCGCTTGCGCAGGTGCTCGTAGACCACGGACGTGCGGACGTCGGCGATCTCGGGGCGTTCGGTCAGCCGGTCGATCACGAAGGCGTAGAGGCTCTCGTTGTCCGGGACGGCCACGTGCACCAGGAAGTCCTCGGTGCCGCTCGTGACGAACACCCCGAGCGTCTCGGGCAGCCCCACCACCCACGACCGGAAGCCCTCGATGTTGCGCCGCGACGGCGGCCGGATGCGGACGGCGACGAGGGCCTGCACGGGCCGGCCGATCTCCGCGAGGTCCACCTCGAGCGTCGCGCCGCGGATCACGCCGCGGTCGCGGAGCGCCCGGGTGCGGTCGAGGGCGGTCGTCGGCGCGACACCCACGGCGGCGGCCACGTCCCGGTTGGTGCGCCGTGCATCGTCCTGCAGCTCCCGCAGGATCGCCGTGTCGAGTGCGTCGAGATCGGCCATGCGACGAGCGTATCCGTATGACGTACGGGCTCGTTGCTGTGCCGTCGCCGTGGGCTTCGACCCCGAGGAGATCCGCACCGGCGAGCCGACCCGCGCCGCCCGGCTCAAGTGGGTCGTCGTCGTCGACGACCAGCTGGCCCCGGGTCAGGCCGCCAACGCCGTCGTGTGCGTCACGGCGGCCACCGCCTCGGGCGTGACCGGCCTGCTCGGCCCCGACGCCGCCGACGCGGACGGCACCGTGCACCCCGGGCTCCCCTGGGCGGGCTGCACCGTGCTGGGCGCGTCCCGCGCCGAGCTCGCCGCGGTGCGGGCGAAGGCCCACGCGGCCCCGGGCGTGCACGTGAGCGACATGCCCGCCGCCGCCCAGCGCACGCGCGTGTACGACGAGTACCTCGCGGAGGTCGCCGCCCGCCCGTCCGAGGACCAGGAGTACCTCGCGGTCAGCCTCGTCGGGCCGCGCAACCGGGTGGACAAGGTGGTGGGCCGGCTGCGCCTGCTCGGCTGAGCGGACCCCCGGCTGCCACACTGGGCCGCGCGCCGCCCACGCGGCGATCCGCGGGCTCGACGCGCCCGGGAGGCGACGGACGCGCGGAGGCGGCGGATGACGGACGTGCTGTCCACCGGCGGCGTCGGCCTGCGCCCTGCTGCCGTGGACCCGTCGGGTGCCGGCCCCGACCGCCTCCCCGCGCTGCGGGAGGCCGCCGATCGGCTGCTCGCGGACCACGGCGTCACCTACGGCTCCCCGGCGGACGACGACGGGGACGGGGACGCCGCCGCGAGCGCCTGGCGCCTCGACCCGCTCCCGGTCGTGCTGGACGACGCGGACTGGGCTCCCCTGGAGGCGGCGCTCGTGCAGCGGGCGGAGCTGCTCGACGCCGTGCTGGCCGACCTCTACGGCCCGCGGCTGCTGCTCCGGGACGACCTGCTGCCGCCCGAGCTCGTCCTCGGGCACCCCGGGTTCCTGCGCGCGGTCGACGGCCTGCACCTGCCGGGCGGGCACGACCTCGTGCTCACCGCGACCGACCTGTGCCGCGCGCCCGACGGCTCGTGGGTCGCGGTGTCGGACCACACGCAGGCCCCGTCCGGTGCGGGCTACGCGATGGAGGACCGCCGCGTCGTCGCGCAGGTGCTGGCCGACGTGTACCGGCAGACCCCCATCGCCCGGATCGGCCCGTTCTTCCACGCGCTGCGACAGGGACTCGCGCACGCCGCCCCGCCCGGGGACCACGAGCCACGGGTCGTCCTGCTCACCTCCGGCCCGTCCTCCGCGACGGCGTTCGACCAGGCGTACCTCGCGTCGATGCTGGGGCTGCCGCTCGTCGAGGGCAGCGACCTGGTGGTCCGCGACGGGCGCCTGTGGCTGCGGGGGCTCGGCGGGCGGGAGCCGGTGGACGTGGTGCTGCGCCGCGTCGACGCGGACTGGTGCGATCCGCTGGACCTGCGCGCCGGGAGCCGCCTCGGGGTGCCCGGGCTCGTCCGCGCGGTGCAGGCGGGCACGGTGAGCGTCGTGAACCCGCTGGGCGCCTCGGTGCTGGAGAACCCGGGCCTGCTGGCGCACCTGCCGGCGCTCGCCCGGACGGTCCTCGGGCGGGACCTGCTGCTGCCGCAGGCCGCCACCACCTGGTGCGGGCGCCCCGAGGGGCTCGCGCACGTGCTCGCGCACCTGGACCGCCTCGTGCTCGAGCCCGTCGCCCGGGGGACCGACCCGGTGCAGGGCTGGACGCTGGACGCCGCCGCCCGCGAGCGCCTGCGCGACCGCATCGCCGCCGAGCCCGCCGCGTGGGTCGGGCAGGAGCCCGTCGGGGGCGCCGCGCGGTCCCGGTCCGCGGTGCTGCGGACGTTCGCGGTCGCGGCACCCGACGGCTACCGCGTGATGGCCGGCGGGCTGGCGCGGCTGGCGCCCGACGACGACCACCCCGTCGTGTCGCACGCGCACGGCGCCGTGGCGCGGGACGTGTGGGTGCTGTCCGGCGGTGCCGACCCCGCGCCGGACGAGGCGCCGGACGAGGCGGCGGACGAGGCGCCGGACGGCGCCGGCACGGCCGCCCGGGCGGGCAGGGCCCCCGGGAGCGGCATCGCGCCGCGCTCGGCGGAGAGCCTGTTCTGGCTGGGCCGGTACACCGAGCGGGCCGACGGCACCGTCCGGGTCCTGCGCGCCCTCGCCGACCGCTGGGACGACTTCCACCGCACGCCCGCCAGCCCCGGCGGCCGCGCGCTCGCGGTGCTGCTCGACGCGGTCGGCGCCCGCGCGCCCGGGTCCTCCGACGACGACCGCCCGGACCTGCACGCCCTGCTCGTGGACCGGGCGCTGCCGGGCAGCGTCGCGTTCGCGGTCCGCCGGCTGGCCGAGGCGCAGGCCGTCGTCCGGGACCAGATGTCGGCGGACCTCTGGCTGCCGCTGGCCAGCATGGCCCGCACGCTGGCCGCCCAGCGGCGCACCGCCGCCGCCGGGACCCCCCGGCCGACCGACCTGCGCGCCGCCCTGGACCGCATGCTGGAGGCGCTGCTCGCGGTCGCGGGGATCGAGGGCGAGGGGCTGGTCCGGGACGTCGGGTGGCGGCTGCTCGACGCCGGCCGCCGGGTCGAGCGCGCGCAGGCCCTCGTCGCCGCGCTCGCCGCCACGGTCACCGCACCGCGGCCGCCGGACGTCGAGGCGCTCGTGCTGGAGTCGGTGCTCCTCGCGCACGAGTCGGCCATCACCTACCGGCGGCGCTACCAGACCCGACCCGCGGTCCCGGGCGTGCTGGACCTGCTCCTGCTGGACGCGGACAACCCGCGGTCGCTCGCCTACCAGCTCGACCGGCTGCGGGACGACCTGGCCCGGGTGCCGGCCCCCGCGGGCGCGACGGAGCAGCAGGACCGGCTGCTCGCCGACGTCCGGGACCTGCTCGCGGAGCTGGACCCCGTGGCGGTGGGCGCGGCCGCGGTCGTCCCCACGGCCGCCACGGCGGCACCGGCCACCGGGCGCGAGCGGCTCGCCGAGATCCTGGACTCGCTCGCGTGGCGGCTGCGGGCGATCGCCGACGAGGTCGCCCGGGTGCACTTCGCGCAGCCCGCCCCGGCGCGGTCCGTGGCCGAGGAGTGGGGCGTCGGCGCCTCGCCGCAGGACCGGTCGGGGACGGGGGCGTGACCGGCCGCCGCTACGAGCTCGTCCACACGACGACCTACCGCTACCCCGGCCCCGTGACCACCTCCTACGGCCGGGCGCTCCTGCTGCCCCGCGACCTGCCCGACCAGCGGCGCCACACCGCCGCCGTCACCGTGGACCCCGCCCCCGCCGACGCCGCCGAGCACCGGGACTGGTTCGGCAACACCTCGTCGTACTTCGCCGTCACCACCGCGCACACCACGCTCACCGTCACTGCCGCCGCGACGCTCACCGTGAGCCGCCGGCGCGCCGAGGTCGCCGCGCTCCCGGGGCTCGCGTGGGAGGCGGTGGCGCGGCTGGTGGCGGACGGCGGGACGGGCCCGGACGGCGTGCCGCTCGTGGACCGGCGGGAGGCGCTGCTGCCGTCGCGGCACGTCCTGCCGTCGGACCCGGTGCGCGCGTGGGCGGCGGCCTCGTTCACGCCCGGGCGCGCGTACCCCGAGGTGCTCGCGGACCTCGCGCACCGCATCCGCACGGAGCTGACGTACCGGTCCGGGTCCACGACGATCGCCACGACGCAGGCGGAGCTGCTGGAGTCCCGCACCGGCGTCTGCCAGGACTTCGCGCACCTCATGCTCGCCGCGCTGCGGTCGTACGGGCTGCCCGCGCGGTACACGAGCGGGTACGTCGAGACGCTGCCACCCCCCGGCCGCCCGAAGATCCGCGGCGCCGACGCGTCGCACGCCTGGGTGTCCGCCTGGGTGCCGGGCGCGGGGTGGGTGGAGGTCGACCCGACGAACGACCAGTTCGTCGGGGACCGGTACGTCGTGCTGGGCTGGGGACGGGACTACGGCGACGTCCCGCCGCTGCGGGGGGTCATCTTCACGGAGGGCGGCGGCGCACGCCCGGAGGTGTCGGTGGACCTGCACCCCCTCGACGCCGACCCGGACCCGGCGTCCGCCCCGACGTCCGTCCCCATGCCCTGAGCGGACCCCGGCCTGCGTCCACCGGGCGTGCACACGGCGTCCACAGGCCGCGCCCGCACGTCACGCTCGGCCCGTGACCCCGTGCACAAGCTGGGGACAACTCCTGTGGACTGAACCGGACATATCGCCCTTTGGGGTGGTGGGGAGGGCCGTTCGGGCGACGCCGCCCTGTGGACAAGTGGACATCCCTGTGGGCAACCGTCCCCGGGCACCAAGAAGGGCCCCTCGGAGTAAGCGTCCGAGGGGCCCTTCCCTGACCGTCGTCCTCTCGTCCCCGACGGGTCGGGGACCGGCGACCGCGCTGACGGTGCGGCTCCGTCCCGGCACCCGGTGGCGACCCCAGGGGGACACCGCCGCGGGCGGGACGGCGACGATCCGGCCTTCGGGCCTCCTACGAACCGCTGCGTCGTCATCCGCAGCCCTCCAGGTCGCCCTGGCGGGGTGGTCCGTCGTTCTCCGTCCGGCCTCGACCCCGCCGGTGACGCCGCCGCGCGAGCCCCGTCGAGCGGGTCCTCCCGCGGCGGGCAGTACGTCCGCCGAGATCGATGGAGCAGTTCTAGTCCCGCCCTCCGGAGCGCCGCAAGGGTCTGACGGACCGGATTCTCGTCCACCGCGCCGTGCACATGTTGTCCACAGGCTCACCCGCGTGAACGTGCGGAGATCACAGCCCTGTGCACAACATCTGTGGACGACGGAGGCGTCGGCGCGCCTCCGCAGCGGGCTCTGCGCGCGCCCGTAGCGTCGCCCGCAGAGCGAGGCCCCTCGGAGTAAGCGTCCGAGGGGCCTCGTCGCGCTCCGGGGCCCCGGACCCGGTCCGGAGCCGTAGCCGCTGCCGGGTCAGGCGCGCACGTCGTGCAGGTGGTGCACCACGTCGTGCAGGAAGTACTGCCCCAGGGTCGTCACGGTGAACGACGAGCCGTTCGACCGCCGGCCCGACCGGTCCCACTCGTCGGGACGGACCGCGGCGAACCGGGCGGCCAGTGCCGCGGCGGCGTCGGCGAGCTCGTCGGCGACGCGGCCCGGGTCCTGCAGGTCGTACCGCTCGGCGACGGCGGTGGCGTCCTGGTCCCAGTTCGGGAACTCCGGGTCGTCCTGCTCCAGCATCAGCCGCAGCCGCTCGCCGAACACCCGGTGCACGTCGCGCACGTGGGCGCCGTACTCGAGGGTCGACCACACGGTCGGGGCGGGCCGCTCCCGCACGTCGAGCCGGTTCAGCGCCGCCCGCCACCGCGGGACGAGGTCGTGCACGGTGCCGGCGATGTCCGGTCCCGCGACGTCCGCGCCGGTGAAGCCGCACTCGGGGCAGCGCTCCCGCAGGACCCAGGTCCAGTCCTTGGCGTCGGGCTCGGCCGGGGTGTACGCGTCCGCGGCGGACGGAGGCTGGTCGGGTGCGGGGGCGGCGTCTGCAGTCACCACCGCACGCTAACCCGCGCGGCCTGCGGCACGGGAGCCCTTCCGCCGACCCCCGTCACCGGAGTACAACAGAGGGTAGGCAATCCTTACTTCATCCGGTACGTTCTGACACGACGTCATATCGACGTCCGCCGACCGGCCCAGGAGCCTTGATGACCACCACGCACGACCTGCCCGCCGCGGTGCCGCACGCCGTCCTGGCGGGAACCGGGGACGCCGCGGCGACGCCGCCCCTGTCGCTCCTGCTGCGCGAGGGCACGCGCGCGGAGCACGAGGCGGCCGAGGGCGCCGCCTTCGTCGACGACCTGCTCACCGGCCGCCTCACCACCGCGGCGTACGTCGACCTCGCCCTCCAGCTCCACACGGTCTACGTCGCGCTCGAGGAGGTCGCCGAGGACGTCCGCCGCACGCCGGAGGGCGCCGGCGTCGTGTTCGACGAGCTGCGCCGCGCCCCGGCCATCGCCGCCGACCTGGAGCACCTCGTCGGTCCAGGGTGGCGCGCGCAGGCCGCTCCCCTGCCCGCGACGGCCGCGTACGCCGACCGCATCCGCGCCGGTGGGTCCTCCGTCGGCCGGTACGTGGCGCACTCGTACACGCGCTACCTCGGCGACCTGTCGGGCGGGCAGGTCATCGGCCGGATGGTCCAGCGGCACTACGGCGTGGCGGACGCGGGGGTCGGGTTCTACGCGTTCCCGCAGATCCCGAAGCCGAAGCCGTTCAAGGACCTGTACCGCGAGCGCGTCGACGCCCTGGGGTTCACGACCGCCGAGCGGGAGGCCGTGGTCGAGGAGGCCCGCGCCGCGTTCCGGCACAACCGCGCCCTGTTCGCCGCGCTCGGCGAGGTGCACCGGGCGGCCTGACGTCCGGTTCGCCCGAGTTCCGCCCCGGGTGCTGACGTTCCGTGCGAGAATGTCAGCATGCCCAAGATCATCGGCGGCTCGCTGCACGAGCACCGCGAGCAGACGCGGCTCAAGCTGTTCGGCGCGCTGTCCCGGCTCATGGCCGAGCGCGGGTTCGACGCGATCACCCTGGCGGACATCGCCCAGGCGGCCGGCGTGGGGCGCACCGCGGTGTACAACCACTTCGCCGACAAGGAGTCGATGCTCGTCGGCTTCATCATGCACGAGACGGCGCAGTACGTGGCGGCCCTCGAGGCGGAGCTCGCCGGCGTCGACGACCCCACCGACCAGCTGCGCGCCTACGTCCGCGCGCAGTGCGTCCTCAAGCGCGACTACCACCTGGCCCCCGGCCCGGACCTGCGGTCGGTGCTGTCCCGCAGCACGCAGCAGCGGGTGCGCGAGCACGTCGTCATGGTCGAGGCCATGCTCCGGCGCATCCTCGCCGCCGGCATCGAGTCCGGCGAGTTCCCCGAGCAGGACCTCGGCACCACGGTGTCCCTGGTCAACGCGTGCCTCAGCAGCCGCGCCCTGCCGGAGGAGGGCCCGGCCCGGGACCGGGCCATCGAGTCAACCGTCCTGTTCGTCCTGCGCGCCGTCGGCGCCGGCGACCGCGTCCGCGCCCGTCTGCCCGAGGCCGTCCCCGCCTGATCCGCCGCGTGAGGACGCGCCGTTCACCCGCACGGCGGCGCCCGTCCGGTGCGCCCGGGTGTGGTCGGGCCCGTGACGGGCGATGATGGGCGCGTGACCGACGCCCAGCCGCCGGCCCGGACGAGCGCGCCCCGCGGTGACGGGGACGACGCCCGGCACTTCGCCCTGCTCGCGCACCGCCTCGGCGGCTGCACCACGCTGCCCGAGGTCCACGAGGCCGCCGTCGTCGCCGCCCGGGACGTCCTGGGCGCCGGGGTCGCGGCCATCGCCCGCATCGAGCAGGACGACTGGGAGGTCCAGGCCGCCGAGCCGGCCGACGAGGTCGCCGCCGCGCAGGACGCCCTGAAGGACGGGGAGGCCGTGCGCGCCCTCGTCCGGCACCAGGAGACATGGCTCTCCGCGCCGGGCGACGACCCCGTGCGGCCGCACCCCGCGCTCGCCGCTCCCGTCGTGGTCAACGGAGACCTGTGGGGGCTGCTGTGCGCCGTCCGCGACGAGCGCGCGGCGGCGTTCACCCCCGACGACGCCGCCCGCGGCGAGGTGCTCGGCGCCCTGGTCGGCGCGCACGTCGCCCGCCTGGACCTGGCCGAGCAGGTGCGGCACCTCGTCTCGGACGACGCGCTGACCGGGCTGAGCACGCGCCGGGTCGCCGACGAGGCCGCGCACGCCGCCATCGCGTCCGGCGACGAGACCTGCATCGTCATGTGCGACGTCGACGGCCTCAAGCGGGTGAACGACGAGCTCGGCCACGACGCCGGGGACGAGCTGCTGCGCAGCGTGGCCGGTGTGCTCCGCCGCGCGAGCAGCGGGCTGCCCGGGTCCACCGCCGCCCGCATCGGCGGCGACGAGTTCTGCATCGTGACGTCGGGGATCCCCCGGACGACCGTCGTGCAGGTGATGGACGCGACCGTCAACGACAGCGCGCTCCCGCACGGCGCCTCGCTGTCCTACGGCATCGCGTCCTCCGCGCGCGGCTCCCTGGGGGCCGCGCCGACGCCCCGGTCGCTGTTCCGGCGGGCCGACGCCGCGCAGTACCACGCCAAGCGCTCCCACGCGGCGGCGCGCGCACGCCAGTACCGGGCCGACGACCCCGGCGCCGTGCTCAGCCGCACCGTGTCCGCCGCCGTCACCGCGCTCTCCGCGACCGGGCCCGCGGTGCTCACGCGGCTGTGCGCCCTGGCGGCCGCGACCACCGAGGCCATGGGCGGGTCCGGGTGGTCCGTCGCGCGCGAGCCCGGGCCCGAGGGCGAGGGGCGGGTGGTCGTCGCGCGCGGCGGGACGTCGTCGCTGCACGTGAGCGGGATGCGGCAGCTGGAGCTCACCCGCGGCCCGTGGACGGCCACCGTCGAGTCCACCCTGCCCGCGACGGACGACGGCACCGTCGAGTCGACGCTGGACACGCTGGTGTCGCTGGCGGTGCTCGGCGCGTCCTGACGATCGCCCGAGCGCCGGCCGGTCGGCGGGCGCGGGGGTCGACGGGCGCGGCCGAGGTCGTCAGTCGTGCACGAGGTCGTCAGTCCTGCGGGACGACCTCGTGCCGGTGTGACGACCTCGGGCCGGCTCGGCGGCGCCGCGTCAGCCGTGCAGCGGGAGCGTCAGGGTCGCCGGGGCGGCCGCGGCGACGCGCACCGGCACGCCCCAGTCCTGGGAGTTCAGGTGGCAGGCGGGGAACTCGATCGCGGGGTCGGCGTCGCAGCTGGCCGCGCGGGCCGTCACGTGGAGCACGCCCTCGCCGACCTCCGGGTTGATCCGCAGCGTCCGGGTGAGCGGCACGTCGTCGCCCGCGCCGTCGAGCAGCAGCTCCGGCGGGGTGGCCGACACGCGCAGCATCGTGGACGCCCCGTACCGGTCGTCGTACTTCTGCCCCGCGGCGGGGGTGAACACGACGTCGAGCGCGAGCTCCCCGGGCGCGATCTCGGTGACGGGGCGCTGCGTCCGGTGCGCCCCGGAGTCGAGGACCTCGCCGGCCAGCGTGGCCGGCAGGGCCACCCGGGTGAGCCGGTGCGCCGCGGACTCCACGACGAGCAGCGTCACGCCGCCCGCCTCGGGGTCGGTCTGCACGACGATGCCGCTGGGCTCCGCGAGCCCCGTCGCGAGGGTGCTGACCTCCCCCGGCGTGCCGGCGTCGCCGGGCGCGAACCGGCGGACCGCGCCGTTGTAGGTGTCGGCCACCACCACGGAGCCGTCGGGCAGCACCGCGACGCCCAGCGGGTGCTGCAGCAGCGCCTGGTCGGCGGAGCCGTCCCGGTGCCCGAAGTCGAACAGCCCCTCCCCGACGGCCGTGCCCACGGTGGCGGCGGCGTACGCGTCGGCGGGCCCGGCGCGACCGGCGTCCGGGGCCTCGACGCCCGGGTCGATCCAGCGCAGCGCCGACACCTCGGAGTCCGCCAGCCACAGCCGGCCGCCCGGGGCGAGCGCGACGCCGGAGGTCTGGGCGAACCAGGCCTCGCGGGGGTCGCCGTCGACGAGGCCCTCGTTCATCGTCCCGGCGACGGGCTCGACGGCACCGGCCACGGGGTCGAACGCCCAGAGCTGGTGGTTGCCCGCCATCGCGACGAGCGCCGTGCCGGTCTGCGGGGACCACGCCACGTCCCACGGGGACGACAGCGGCACCGACGTGGCCGCCCGCGGCGCGCCGTCGGTGCGCCACAGGTCCGTGCGCCCGGGCAGCGGCGACGGCACGGTCGGCTCCCCGACCAGGTACTGCGCGCCCGTGCCCGCGACGGTGGTCACCCGGCCGTCCGACAGGCGCACCCCGCGCAGGGCGTGGTTCACCGTGTCGGCGACCAGCACGTCGTACCCGACCGCCGCGGCGACGTCCTCCGGCAGCAGCGCCAGCCCGTTCGGCTCACTGAACCGGGCGTCGCCCGGCTCGCCGTCCACCAGGCCGCGCTCCCCCGACCCGATGCGGCGCAGCAGCGTCTCGCCGTCGGCGGCGAGCTCCGCCACCGAGTGGTGCCCGGCATCGGCGACCAGGAACGTCCCGCCCGGCAGGGCGACCGCCTTCGCGGGGAACCGCAGCGTCCCGGCGGTCGGCTCCGGCGGGACGTACGGGCCGGCGCCGCGGTGCAGCGTGCCCTTCGCGTCGTGCTCGGCGACGAGGTCCTCGACCAGGCGCTCGACGTTGGTCTGGTGCCCCTCGCCGGCCATCTGCGCGACGACGTAGCCCTCGGGGTCGATGACGACCAGCGTCGGCCAGGCGCGGGCCGTGTAGGCGGACCAGGTCACCAGCTCGGGGTCGTCCAGGACGGGGTGGTGCACCTCGTACCGCTCGACCGCCGCGGCCAGGGCCACCGGGTCGGCCTCGTGCACGAACTTCGGCGAGTGCACCCCGACGATCACGAGGACGTCGCGGTACCGCTCCTCGAGCTCACGCAGCTCGTCCAGGACGTGCAGGCAGTTGATGCAGCAGAACGTCCAGAAGTCGAGCAGGACGATCTTGCCGCGGAGGTCCGCGAGCGCGACGTCCTGGCCGCCGGTGTTGAGCCAGCCGCGGCCGACGAGCTCGGACGCGCGGACCTTCGGGAGACGGGTGCTGCTGGTGGTCACGGGGACAGTCAACACGACGCGCGGGGACGGTGTGCCGCACCGTCCGGAGCGCGAGCGGACGGGTCGTCAGCCACGCCGCCGCGGTCAGGCCTGCGCCTCGACCGCCCCGACGACGCGCACCCGCACGGCGACCCCGTCGACCGCGGCGGGCAGCCCGGCGGCGTCCGCACGCGACGCGACGCTGACCTGCAGCCGGTAGCCGTCGTCCCCCCGGGCCAGTCCGATGCCCCGGACCCCGTCCCGGCCCCCCAGGTCGCGTCGCAGGTGCTGCTTGGCAGCGCGGGCGCGGTCGATGTCGGCCATGCGGTCACCGCCCTCGCCCCTCGTGCCGGTCGCGGCGGGGCGTCAGGCGGGGGGCGGACCCACCAGCCGGGCGCCGAGCGCCGTGAGCACGGCGTCGATCGGGTTGACGTACGTCAGCCCGGTGCCATTCTCGCCCCCCGTCTCGGACCCCGCAAAGAGCAGCCCCAGGGCGACGCCGTCCGCCCGGTAGACGAGCGAGCCCGAGTCCCCGCCGCGGGAGAACGGGCCGCCACCGGTGGACTCCACCTCGATCTGGTCGTCGAAGCGCAGCTCGCCGAGCTCCTCGCCGTAGCCGACGACGACGTCGTCGAGCTCGATGGCGGTCACCCGGCCCTGCGTGACGGCGGTGGTGCGGCCGATCTTCCCGACGCTCTCCCCGCCGACCGCGACGGCCGTCCGGGTCACCGCGCCGACGGGGTAGGTGGGCTCGACGGCCGGGTCGTCCAGCAGCGCGACCGCGCAGTCGACGGTCCCGGTGCGGCCGGGCACCAGGGGGACGGTCGCGGCGAGCGTGCCGACGCGGTCCTCGGGCGCCGTGCCGCCGTCCGCCGGGCCGGGCTGGAGCACGAGGTCGCCGGTCCGGGCGCGGGGTGAGCCGGCGAGCACGTGGTAGTTCGAGAGCGCGTGGACGGCCCCGTCGACGGTCACGAACGCGCCGAGGGTGCCGGCGCTGACGTCCACGTGCGCGATCGACACCCCGGGGCGCAGCGGGCGGACGCGTCCCGTCTCGCCGACGGCCTGCGCGGTCGCGACGGGCGGCCGCGGGGTCGGGATGCCGGTGCCGGTGTCCGTGCCGGCGGCGAGCGCCCGGATCCTGCCGGTGCGTCGCACGTCGGCGACGGGCCCGACCTGCTCGGCGACGCGCCGGGCGACGCTGCGGACGCCCGGCACGCCCAGCCGGTACCGCACGGCCACGCCGTACGAGCCGTCGAGCCGCGGTGCGAGCCCGAGGGCGACCGCCGCCGGGCGGGGGGCATCCACGGCGGACGCCTCCGCCACCACGCCCCGCTGCGCGAGCTCCGCCACGTACGCCGCGAGCTGCTGCTTCAGCCGGCGCGCCTCGTCCTGGTCCATGTGCCCTCCCCCTGCCGGCCCTGCACCGGCGGGCCCATCCTCACGCCGACCACCGACACCCCGGTCCTGCCCTCGCAGTGGAGCGTCCGGCCCGACTCGCCGCGGCGTGTCCGGCCGGACGCTCCACCCGGGTGCGAGGAGCGGGTCAGACCGCCGGCGGGGGCGGCGGGGTGCGGCCCTCGTAGCGCTCGACGACCTCGCGGTGCGAGGTGTTCGCCCGCTGCCGGGTGAGCACGAGGGCGAGGATCAGCGCGAGGATCCCCGCGCCCATGCAGATGTAGCCGATGACCGTGAGGTCGACGTTCGCGATGTTGTCGCTCACGCCGAACGCGAGGATCGCGCCGATGACGATCAGGGCGATGCCGCCTCCGATGCCCATGGTCGGACTCCTTCCACCGGCCCGGGCGCGGATGCCCGGGTCTGGGGACGAGTGTGGCGTCGGACCTGCGATCACGCGCGCCGAGCCACCGTCGCGAGGGACGAGCCGTCCGGTTGCTCAACATTCCGGTTGAGCAACGCCGGGGTGTCCGACCGGTCGCGGGACACCCCGGTCCGCGTCAGCCGAGCACCTCCGGCAGCGGGGGCAGCTCGTCGCCGGACAGGCCCAGCACGTGCTCCGCGAGGAACGCGTCGACCACCTGGTACCAGACCTTCGCGTGCTGCGGCGTGAGCACCCAGTGGTTCTCGTCCGGGAAGTACAGGAACCGGTGCGGCGTCCGCCCGTCCTCGTCGGCCGCGAGCGCGGACCGGGACAGCAGCTCGTACCAGAGCCGCAGACCCTCGCCGATCGGCACCCGGTAGTCCTTGTCGCCGTGCACGACCAGCATCGGCGTGACGATCTTGTCGACCGACAGGTGCGGGGAGTTGGCCAGCGCCATCTCCGGTGTCATCTCCCGCTCCCAGTAGAAGGAGTGGTCGGTGGTCGGGCCGAACTGGTCGAGCGCCCACAGGCTGGCGTGCGTGACGATCGCGCGGAACCGGTCGGTGTGCCCGGCGACCCAGTTGGCCATGTAGCCGCCGAACGAGCCGCCCATCGCCGCGGTGCGGGTCTCGTCGACGTCCGCCCGCGCGACGGTCGCGTCGGTGACCGCCATCAGGTCGGTGAACGGGGCGGAGCCCCAGGCGCCCCAGCCGCGCTGGACGAAGTCCTGGCCGTAGCCGGTGGACAGCGCGGGGTCGGGCAGCAGCACCGCGTAGCCGCGGGCCGCCATGATCCAGGGGTTCCACCGCCACGACCAGGCGTTCCAGGACCCGAGCGGCCCGCCGTGGATCCACAGCAGCAGGGGCGCGGGCGACGCGGCCGACGCGCCGTCGGGCAGCACGAGCCACGCGCGCACCTCCGCGCCGTCCTCGGCGGTCGCGGTGACCTCCGTGAGCGTGCCGGGCAGCTCGGGCAGCGGCGCCGGCGCGGGCAGGGCCACGGCCTCGACCGGGGTGCCGGTGGCGAGCGCGACCGCGAGGTCCACGCGCACGGGGTGCGACGGCTGCGTGTACGACGTCCGCAGCGCGTACAGGGTGCGGCCGTCGGGGCTCACCTGCAGCTCGTTGAGCACGGCGTCGTCGGCGGTCACCCGCGTCACCGCGCCGGAGTCGAGCGCGACGTGGAACACCGGCCCGCGGCCGAGGTCGTCGGCCTGGACGAGCAGGCCCGCGCCGTCCGGGGTCCACACGACCTCGTGCGGCCAGCGGTCCCAGTCGGGGGCCACGCGCTGCGGCTCGGCGCCCGCCGTCGTCAGGTCCAGCACCCACAGCTCCACGCGCGGCGCCTCGGTCGGCGTGGTGATCGTCTCCCGGACGTAGGCCACGCGACGGGAGTCCGGCGAGACCACCGGGGACGAGACGTCGGCCGCCGGGTCGTCGACGAGCACGCGGCGGGTCCCCGTGGCGACGTCCACGGCCACCAGCTGCTGCCGGACGGCTCCGCGCGCACCGGCGCGGGTCCAGGACGTCACCAGCGTCCGCCCGTCGGGCGACAGCACCGCGTCCTGGTGCTGCAGGGCGGCGCCGGCGTCGGGCGCGAGGTCCCGCAGGTCCAGGCGGGGCGCGGGCGCACCGGCCTCCGGCGACGCGGCCACGGTGGTCAGGTCACCGGCGAACAGGTGCGGCGCGGCGGGACCGAGGTCGTGGTCCCAGTACCGCACGGGGTACGTGCTGTGCAGGATCGCGCTGACCTTGGCGTCCTTGCGGGCGCCGATCAGGCGCTCGTCCTCGGCGTCGTCGGTCGCGCGGGGCAGGACGTCGGAGGCGACGACCACGACGGGGGCGTCCTGCGCGACGACGACGCCGCCCACGCCCGCCTTCCGGCCGGCGACGACCCGCGCCTCGGCGCCGTCGGCGGGCAGCAGCCAGAGCGCAGCCGGCGGCTCGTCGTCCGGTGCCTCGGCGTCGGCGTCGGGTCGCCCGGAGGTGAACAGCAGGTCCCCCGTCGAGGCGAACCGGGCGGACGACTCGCCCTTCGCGGAGCGCGTCAGGCGCCGCGCGGGCCGGATCCCCTCGGGGTCGACCTCCCACAGGGCGGTGACGTAGCGGGTGCGCTTCGCGTCGAGCGTCGACACGGCCGTGACGAGCCGGGTGCCGTCCGGGGACAGCGCCAGGCCCGACATCCGGGGCAGGGCGACGTAGGCGTCGAGGTCGTGGAAGGGGGTGGGCGGCGTGGGCTCAGCTGCGGCGTCGGTCACCCCGCCGTCCTATCACGACCGGCGCGGCTCGCTCTCGGGAACGGCCTGGTCGTCCCCAGCCGCGCCCCCGGCGGGACCGGCCACGGCCCGCCCGTCCCGCGCCGCCAGCCGCGCGAGCATCGCGTTGTACTCGTCCATCTCGACGTCGCCGTCGCGGTCGACCTTGCGGTCGCGGCGCCTCGCGGTGCGGTCGTCGTCGCGGGCCCACGCGAACGCGACGCCGATCGCCAGCGCGAGCGTCGGCAGCTCGCCGATCCCCCACGCCACGCCGCCGCCGCGCTGCTGGTCCTCGATCGCCGACGGGCCCCACTCGCGGCCCAGCAGGCCGAACCACTCGGGCACCAGCAGCACGTCGCCGGACGTGAGGGCGACGCCGAAGAACGCGTGGAACGCCATCGTGGCGAACAGGAGCAGCAGCCGCTGCGGATACGGCGGCCGCTGCGGACCGGGGTCGATGCCGACCAGGGCGTTGACGAACAGGTACCCGGCGAGCGAGAAGTGCACGACCATCACGTAGTGGCCGACCTCGGAGGTCAGCGCCCACGCGAACACGTCGGTGTAGTAGAAGACGATCATCGACCCGGCGAAGTTCACCGCGGCGACGACCGGGTTCGCGAAGAACCGCCCCCAGGGGCTGTGGACCAGCAGCAGCAGCCACTCGCGCGGCCCCCGGGACAGGTCCGGCCCGGCCTTCCCCGCGCCGGACCGCGTCCCGCGTGACGGCAGCGCCCGGAGCGCGAGGGTCACCGGCGCCGACAGGGCCAGCAGCACCGGCACGACCATCGCCAGGATCATGTGCTCGACCATGTGGGCGCTGAACAGCACGTGCCCGTACATCGCCGGGCCGCCGGAGGTCGTCCAGAAGAACAGCACCATGCCCGCGACCCACGACACCGTGCGCAGCCACGGCCACGTGTCGCCGCGCCGCCGCAGGCGCACCACCCACCGCACGTAGACGACCAGGCCGGCGACGGCCGCAGACGCCAGCAGGACGTCCCACCGCCACTGCGTGACCCAGCTGAGCGTCGTCGGCTCGGGCGGCAGGGCGTGGCCGGTGACGATCTCCGCGGGAGTCGGGTCGGTGATCGCCTCGTCGGGGACCGGCGGCGGGGACGCACCCAGCGCCACGGCCACCCCGGACACCGCGCCCATGACCGTCAGCTCCACCAGCACGAGGCGCCAGAACAGCCACGTGGCGGGGGCGCGCTCGTCGCCGGCCAGCCGGGACACCACCCGCCGCCGGTGCGCCAGCCCGAGCAGCCCGAGGACGCCGAACAGGGCGATCTTCGCGAGCAGCAGCACGCCGTACCTGGTCCCCAGGTCGGCCCACGACCCCACGCGGATGATCGAGTTCACCGTGCCGGACACCGCGACCGCGGCGAAGCACCAGCCGGCGATCACGGAGAACCGGGCGACCGCCGGCGCGAGGTCGGACCCGAGCCGGTGGGCCAGCGGCGACAGGGCCGTCAGGGTGCCGATCCACAGCGCCGCGCCCAGCAGGTGCAGGAACATCGAGGAGGTCGCGAGGTCGTGGCTCGCGGCACCGGCCGCGTGGCCGGTCTGCGCGGCCTGCCACAGCGCGACGACGACGACCGCGGCGATGCCGGCGGCACCGAGCGGCGACGTCGTCATCAGCGCGAGCGCCGTGACCACCGCCGCGGCGACCGCCACGAACAGCAGCACCCGCCCGAGCTCGAACTGCGTGACGAACTGGCCGAGCTCCCCGCCGAACGCCGGGTCGGTGAGCGGCAGCCCCGCGACGTTCGCGTAGGTCAGGACCAGCTCGACGACGGCCGCGAGCGTCCACACCGCCGCGGCGACCGCGGTGACCCCGGAGGCGACGCGCGCGGCGGCACCGTCCTGCCGCCGGACCAGCACGGTGATCAGCAGCACCAGGCCGCCGAGGGTGGCGGACGCCGCGAGCTCGGAGGCGGTCGAGGCGACCGGGAGTCCCCACCGCACGAGCGCGCCCGGGTCCCGCAGCGCCGTCGGGGCGGCCGCACCGGTGAACGCCACGCCCGCGACCACGGTCGCCAGCGCCGCGACGGCGAGGGCCGCCAGCCGCAGCCAGCGGTCGGAGCCGCCGGCGGGGTCCGTCCCGCGGGTCGTGCGCGCGGGGCGGGGTCCTGCCGGTGCTGCGGCGACGCCGGGAGCCATCAGTCCTCCGCCCGGCCGTCCCTCGCCCGGCGCCGCTCGCGCACGACGAACACGGTCACGGCGCCGGCGGCGAGGACCGCGACGACGATCGCGACGAGCACGCCGGCCTCGAGGCCGGCGCCCTCGTCCTCCGCGAGCTCCTCGGACTCAGGAGCCAGCGTGGCGAAGGTCTTCCCCTGGGGGCTCGCCTGGCTGGTCGTCGACGGCTCCGGGGCCGCCTGCACCGGTGCGGCCGAACCGGCGGACGCCGTGAAGCCCAGCTCCCCTGACAGCGGGTGCCCGTCGGCGGAGGTGACGCGCCACTGCACGGTGTAGTCCCCGGCGGGCAGGCCGGCCGCGAGCGCCTGCGAGACCGTGGTGTCGACCAGCTCCGGGGTGCCGGTGCTCACCGTGCTCCCGTCGGGTCCGACCACGACGATCTCCGTGCCGAGCGCCTGCGCCGGCTGGTCGAACGTCAGCGTCACGTGGGTCGGCGGCGTCGCGACGGTCGACCCGTCCGCGGGGTCGGTGCCCTGCAGGGCGTTGTGGGCGTCGGCGCGCGTCGCCGTCGCCAGCACCGCCGCGAGCCCGAGCAGCACGGCGAGCAGCAGCGCGGCGACGCGAGGCGCGACGGCCGGGGCCGGGCGGGCCACCGCGCGGGCGCGGACGGGGCGGGACGGGGCGGCGGGCGCGGACCGGCGCTCGGGAGACATCACCCGCCCATCATCTCCCGGGTCCCCGGCGGACCGCTCCGCGGGCGGAGCACCGGCGGGGGTGATGTCGGTGGTGTGCGTCATAGTGGCGGCCTGCACGTGCCGCCGGCCTCCCGCCGGCACACCCGGTCCGGCCGGCACCCGCTCTCCCCGCTCCTCCCCGGGAGGTCCACCGTGACCCCGTGCAGCGCGCCGGCGAACCCGGCCTGTGGACGACGGCGTCGGGCCCGGGTCCCGACCCTAGGGTCGAGAAGGTGACGACCCCGATGCTCGCCGACCTCGACCCCGACCAGCGCCCGCGCGAGCGGATGCTGCGGCTGGGCGCCGACGCGCTCTCGGACGTCGAGCTCGTCGCGCTGCTGCTCGGTTCCGGACGGCGCGGGTCCAGCGCGCTGGACACCTCCCGCGACCTGCTGGCGGCGCACGGCGGGCTGACCGGTCTCGCGCGGGCCGACTCCGCCGCCCTCCTCGCGACGCCCGGCGTGGGACCGGCGAAGGCGACGCGGGTGGTCGCCGCGCTGGCACTCGCCCGCCGGTTCGGCACGTCGACCGACCGCCGGGAGACCGTGCGGACCCCCGCCGACGTCGCGCGGATCGCCCGCCCGCTGCTGCGTGGCCCCGCGGACGGCCGGGTGGTGGCGGTGGCGGGCGACCGCGCGTCCCGGCTGCTCGGGGCCGTCGTCGTGCCGGGCGCCGACGCGCACGCGACGCCGTTCGCCGTCCGGGAGGTGCTGGCCGAGACGCTGCGCCGCGGCGGCGTCACCCTGGCGCTCGTGCACCGGCACGACCCCGGCGACCGGCGCCCGCACCCGGCGGACCTCCTGGCGACCGCCGCGGTCGCCGAGGCCGCCGCGGTCACCGGTGTCCGGCTGCTCGACCACCTCGTCCTCACCCCCGACGCCTGGACCAGCGCGGCACCCGGTGCAGCACCCGGCGCCGAGAGCGCGGCAGGATGAGCGGCGTGACCGACCTCGAGCAGCAGCCCCTCATCCGGATCGCCGCGGCGGTCATCGTCGACGACGCCGGCCGGTGGCTGCTCGTCCGCAAGCGCGGCACGACCGCGTTCATGCAGGCGGGCGGCAAGATCGAGCCCGGCGAGGACCCGCGCGCGGCCGTGGTCCGGGAGGTCGGCGAGGAGCTCGCGGTGGTCGTCGACCCGGCGCGCGTGCGCGACCTCGGGCGGCGCGACGCGGCTGCCGCGAACGAGCCCGGCCACCGGCTGGAGGCCCACGTGTTCGCGGTCGACGGGGTGACCGGCGCGGTGGCGACCGCGGAGATCGAGGAGGCGGTGTGGGTGACCCCCTCGGAGGCGGCCCGGCTGCCGCTGGCGCCGCTCACCGTGGACCTGCTGGCGGCCGCCGGCGCCTAGGGCGTCAGCGCGACGACTCCGACGAGGGCCGCGGGCGGTAGCGGAGCAGCAGGACACCGTTGCCGAACCGGCGCTCGTCGAGGAGCTCCAGGCCGAGACCGGCGTCGGTCGGGAGCGCGGGCTTGCCGCCGCCCACGGTGACCGGCCAGACGAACAGGTGGCACTCGTCGACGAGCCCCGCGGCGAGCGCCTGCGCCGCCAGGTCGGCGCCCCCCACGGTCAGGTCACCGCCCGCCTCAGCCTTGAGCCGGCGGACGGCGTCGACGTCGAAGACGCGCTCGATCGACGTGCGAGCGGTCGGCACCGTCGTCAGGGTCGTGGAGTAGACGATCTTGCGGGGTGCCTGCCAGACGCCCGCGAACTCCGCCGAGAGCTCGGACTGCGCCGCGAGCTCGGGCATGGTCTCCCAGCCGGCCATCGCCTCGTACAGGCGGCGTCCGTACAGGAACGTCTCGACGGGCCGGATCAGCTCGGTGTACGCGGCGAGCAGGCCGTCGTCCATCGGGCCGAAGTCGAAGGCGCCTCGGCGGTCCTCGATGTAGCCGTCGAGGGACATGTTCGTGATGTACGTGAGCGTGGCCATCTGCTACCCCCTCGGAGACGATGGCACGGAGCATCCCACCGCCGCCGCGACCCGGGAAGAGGTTCTTGCGGGTCTCCGCCGCTCACGGCACCTCTTTCACGTGGGAGGTGGGTGCCCGACGACGCGGGCTCGCACCCGGCTGACGGCGGCTCAGTCCCGTGCCTCGCGACGCCCGCGCTGCTCCCGCTCGAACCGCTCGATCAGCTGCTCCTCGGTCATGGTGTCCCGCCAATCCACGTGCTCCTCGCGCACCCCGGCACGCGGTCCGCGGTTCCGTCCTGCCGCCAGTCGCGTCACCTGCTCGATGAAGAGCTCCCGTGCCTCGGCCAAGGACGCGGACCTCCCCACGAGGGTCTTCCGCCCCATGTCGGCGTACCGGACCTCGTAACCCTCAGCGGTGAGCCGAAGATCCACGTACTCGCTGCTGAGGACCGTCGGAAAGCCATCGACGTGGAAGTCGAGGCCTTCCAGGAACCCCATACCCAGGCACTCGGCCCGAATAGTCGCGAGCGCCGCGTGGTCGGCCTTGTCCTCACTCACCGTTCACACCTCCCGGAGTCGAAGGCGCCACGGCGGTCTTCGATGCGTCTGGTAGCGGGCCAGCTTCTCCGCGGGTGACAGCGCCAGCCACTCGTCGATGCTGTCGTACGGGTCTCCGCCGCTCACGGCACCTCTTCCCCGCCCGCTGCCGGCCTGACGACCTCGGTGACCGTCGGCAGCCGACCCTTCTCGCTGCTGATGTCCCCCGGTCGCAGGGGGCGTCCTCGACGGCGGACGGCGTCGTCCAGCGCTCGGGCGTGGAGCGCGGCGATCTCGGCGCGTCGCTCGTCCTCGCTCATGGCGTCCAGCACGTCGGAGCTCCAGGTGCTCGGGTCCGGACCGGCGTCGTGATCTCCGCCCTCCGCGGTCATCGACTGCCCTTTCTGCCCGCCGAAGCGGACCTGTGCTCTGGTGCCGTCGGGCTGAGCCGACACGCCTCAGCGTGTCGAGTAGCTGAACTGCCAGTCGAGTGCGGAAAGAGCGTCGAGACTCAGCTCGGGGTGCCGCTGCCGCATGGTCGCAAGCGCGACATCGCAGCCCTTCTGCCATCCGAGCGACGCCCAGTCGATGTCGATCAGGTGCATCTCGCGTGCGAGCGCCAGGACGCGGTCGATGGTCGGCGCCACATGGAGACCGCGATCATCCCGGTCATCGAGAGAGCAGCGTAGCCGCGGATTCCGCGCGACGGCCGCGCGGACCACGCGCAGCCCCTCCGGAAGGACGCCGTGGGCCGCGCGGCCTAGGGTCGGCGGCATGGCCCGATCCATCGCGACGACGCGCACCGTCGACCTGCCCGAGCTCCTCGACTTCGTCCGCCCCCGGCACCACCTGCTCCTCGTGACCACGCGGCGCGACGGCCGGCCCCAGGTCTCACCGGTCAGCGGTGGGGTCGACACCGAGGGCCGCATCGTCATCTCGACGTACCCGGGGCGCGCGAAGACCGTCAACGCCGAGCGCGACCCGCACGTGTCGGTCTGCGTGCTGTCCGACGACTGGAACGGCGCCTGGGTGCAGGTCGACGGCGACGCCGAGGTCCTGCACATGCCAGAAGCGGAGGATGCCCTCGTAGACTACTACCGCTGCATCGCGGGCGAGCACCCCGACTGGGACGAGTACCGCGCCGCGATGCGGGTGCAGGGCAAGAGCCTGATCCGCGTCACGCCGACCCGCTGGAGCCCGATCGCGACCGGCGGGTTCCCGGCCGACGTGGCTGCGCGGCTCGACGGCTGACACCCGACCCTGTAACTGAACCTGCCGGGTCGGGTGTCAGCGCGGCGGGCCGTACTTCCGCTCGAACTCGGCCAGGTACTCCTCGTCGCTGAGGCCGGCGCCCCAGTGCACGACAGGCCGGGTCTGCCCGGCGTACGGCCCGCGCCCGCGCCCGGCGGCGAGCCACGCGACCTCCTCGACGAACTGGGCGGCGACCGCGTCCACGGTCGACGCAGTCGCCACCGTCCGGTGCCGGCCCATGTCGACGTAGTCGACGGTGCACATACCAGGTTCGGCGCGCAGCTCGACGTGCTCGCTGCTGAGCGAGGTCGGGAAGCCGTCGACGTGGAAGTCGAGCCCCTCGACGAACCCGCTGGCGAGGCACTGCTCGCGCAGCTCGGCGAGCCGGGGGTCGGCGGGGGTGGTGGGGCTCACGGGCTGACCTTCCGGAGGATGCCGACGGCGACCAGGCCACCGCGCCAGGGGGCTCGCCTTCCCGCTCGGAGCGCTACACGGTGCCCGGACCGAAGTCACGCTCGAACGCCGCCACCGCCTCGTCGTACGACAAGGGTGGGACGGTCTCGCTACGGGAGCGTCCCGCATACGGTCCTCGCCTGCGCCCCGCCGCCAGCCACGCCACCTCCTCCAGGAAGACGTCTCGCACGCTCTCGATCGTGGCGCCTTCCGCGATGACGCTCTCGCGCCCCATGTCCGAGTAGAGCGCCTGCCATCCGGAGGGTGTTTTGACGAGGACGATCAGCTCGCTGCTCAGCGGCGCATGCGAGCCCTCGATGAAGAAGTCGACCCCGCTGACGAAGCCGCGCGCGAGACACTCGTCGTAGAGCTCGCGAGCCGCATGACCCGTGGGCGGGGGTGTCGCGTCGCTCATGTCGCCTTCCTGATGATCCCTAGACGTTCCAGCATGTCCTGCTTGAGTGCTTGGGTGACTACCGACCCGTCGGGCTGGACCGCGGTCGTGACGAACTGGTGCTGGACGCCCCCACCATCCTGACCGAACCATCCCGCGATGCGCGACGTCTCCAGCTGCACGCGCCCGGACTGCACGAGCGGGTGGTTCGTGTCGACGGTCCAGCCGGTCCGCTCGAAATTCAACCGGTCCGGAGGGAGGGACCGCGCACCGAAGGGAGTATCAGCGGGCGAGAAGTAGGTACCGCCACCACCACCGATCCGGTCCAGCGGGAGGTGGTCCGTCCCGGTGAGCGGGCGGACCGACACCGTTCCCGGAACAGCACCGTCATGGGGAGGCCAGTTCCAGGACGGCTCCCCGTGGCTGGTGTGCGAGTGGTACTGCTCCGCGAACTCCTCGCGGGTCAGTCCGCCGAAAGGGTCGTAGTCCGGTTCGACGATCCGGACGTTGTCCGGGTGGATGTGCGGGTCGAGCAGCTGGTCGTACGTCGACCGGCGCGCCCCATCTCCGACCGTCATCCCGCTCGGGTGCGTCGGCACGCCGTCCCCGGCACCCCGAGCTGAGCCGGGCAGCCGACCGCGGACACTGCCCGCCAGCTCGGCCAGCGCGTCCTTCAGTGCCGACAGCAGGTTCTTGAGCGACCGCGCCGAGGTCAGCACGTCGGTCACGGACGTCCCGACCCGTGCCGCGAGCTGCCCGACCCGGGTGGTGACCTGGCCGACGACGTACGGGGTGGCGAGCCCGACGGTGACGACGAGCTCCGCGGCCCAGGAGATGATCGCGCCGACGAGCGAGGCGAGGGTGTCGCGGACCAGGTCGTGCACGACCTGCACCACGGTGGAGCAGGTGCGCAGCGCGGAGCCCATCGCGGAGGCGGAGCCGCCGGCGGCACGGACCCGGTCGGCCAGACCGTTGGCGTAGGCGGCGTAGGCGGCCACGGACGCGCCGGACATGGCCTCGAGGTCGGCCGTCACCACGCGGTTGAGCTCGTCGCCTGCGGAGGCCATGGACGCGGCGATGTTGTCCCAGGTGGCCGCGTGGCCGAGGACCGCGCCGGCGTCCCCGGTCAGGTCGTTCAGCCAGCCCTTCAGCGGCTCGAGGTGTTCCATCAGCCAGCCGAGACCGGCCCCGATCAGTGAGCCCAGCGGGTCCATGACGGTGGCGGCGGTGTCCATGGCGACGCCGACGCCGGACAGGCCGGCGGCGAGCCAGTCACCGGACTCCAGGGAGGACGACAGGTCGGTCAGCGACTCGAGCAGGCCTGCCCCGCCGAACGCGGTGGACGTGTCGACCGGCGCGGCGACGAGGGGGTTGGCCGTCATCGGTGCCCACCCAGGCCCTGGGCCAGCGTGTGCATCCGCTGCTCGACCCGCGCGTCGGCCTCGTCCATGGAACGGGCCATCGCGCCGAGCTCGGTGACCATCGCGTCGGTCGCCTCCCGCACGGCTGACACGGCGTCGCGGGCGGTGGCGTCGACGCCCGACACGATGCCGGGCAGGAACGAGCACAGGACACCGAACGCGCCGTCGTGCAGCTTCACCGACGCGGCTGCACTCTGGGCGACGCCGAGCTCGTCGGCGACCTGGGCCACCCGCGAGGCGTGCCGGCGCAGGACGTCGGTGTCGACACGGAGCTCGGCAACCACAGCCGTCACCGCAGACGCGCGGCGAGCTCGCCGCGCAGGTGCTCGGTGACCCCTGAATCCGGTCCGAAGGCCTGCTCGGTGAGCTGCAGGGCCTGCCGCCCGGCGTCCCGTGCCGCAGTCCGCACGGTGTCGAGGACGAGCGCCGACAGGTCGCGGGCGGTGAGGTCGACGGCGGCGTCGGCGAGCACCAGGTCGAGCAGCTGGCCCGACGGGTCCACCTCCGCGGTGACCTCGCCGCGCGGGCTCCGTGCGGTGCCGCGCACCCGGGCGAGCTGCTCCTGAACCTGCTGCGCCAGCACCGCGCGCTGCTGGGCAGCGGCGATGTCCGCCTGCACCCGCTCGATGGCCGCGTCCGGGTCGTCGAAGAAGGAGGTCACGCCGGGCAGGCTACCTGGGCTCGCGCCGTGCGCGCGCGAGGTGACCGGCACGGTTCACCCGACCGCCCGTCATCCCCAGACGAGCGCCTGCGCCGGGTCCGCGAGCACCGCCGCGACGTCCGCCAGCACCAGCGACCCGAGCGCCCCGTCCACCAGGCGGTGGTCGACGCTGAGCGCGAGCTGCGTGACGTGGCGGATCTTGATCTTGCCCTTGTGCACCCACGGCTGCTCCCGGATGGCGCCGAACGCGAGGATCGCCGCCTCCCCGGGGTTGAGGATCGGGGTGCCGGTGTCGATGCCGAAGACGCCGACGTTGGTGATCGTGATGGTGCCGTCGGACATGTCCCGCGGGGTGGTCTTGCCGGCCCGGGCGGTGGACGTGAGGGAGGCGAGGCCCTCCGCGAGCTCGTGCAGGCCGAGGCGGTGCGCGTCCTTGATGTTCGGGACGACGAGGCCGCGCGGGGTGGCCGCCGCGATGCCCAGGTTCACGTAGTGCTTGTAGACGATCTCCTGGGCGGCGTCGTCCCAGGACGCGTTGACGTCCGGGTGCCGGCGCACGGCCATGAGCAGGGCCTTCGCGGCGATGAGCAGCGGCGTGACGCGGACGTCCGCGAACTCGCGGTCCTCGCGCAGGCGGGCGACGAGCTTCATGGTGCGGGTGACGTCGACGGTGTGGAACACGGTGACGTGCGGCGCGGTGAACGCGGAGGTGACCATCGCCTCGGCGGTGCGCTTGCGGACCGACTTCACCGGGACGCGCGTCTGCCGGCCGTCTGGCGACACGGTGCCGGACGCGAGCCACGGCTGGTCGTCACCGGCGTAGGTCGCCAGGGTGCGGGGCTCGGCGCTCGCCTGCTGGGCCAGCACGTCCTCGCGGGTGACGATGCCGCCGGGGCCGGTGGGCTGCACGGAGTCGAGGTCCACGCCGAGGTCCCGGGCGAGCTTGCGCACCGGAGGCTTCGCGAGGGCGTGGCCGTTGGCGCGCGGCAGCGGGGGGAGCCGTCACCGGCCGCACCTCCACGGCGCCCGCGGAGGAGTCCGGTCCCGCCGCTCCGGCCACGGGGTCGCCCTCGGCGGAGGTGAACCGCGCGCGACGCCGGGTCGGTGCGGACGCGGTGCCGTACCCCACGAGCACCGCGCCGCCGGCCTCCTCGTCAGCGGGGGCGGCGGCACCCGGAGCCCCGGACGGCGCCGCGGCCGCGACGGGGTCCGCGTCCGACGTCGGCCCGGACACCTCGACCTCGGGGCCGGCCCCCACGGCGCCGGGCGTCCCGCCGGCAGGCGCCTCCCCGGACGGGTCGGTGTCGATCTCGATGATCGGTGTCCCGACCTCGACGGTCTCGCCCTCGGCGACGAGCAGCCGCGTGACGACCCCGGCGTACGGGCTCGGCAGGTCGACGAGCGACTTCGCGGTCTCGATCTCGACGATCGTCTGGTTGATCGCGACGGTGTCCCCGACGGCGACGTGCCAGGCGGCGATCTCGGCCTCGGTCAGGCCCTCGCCGGCGTCGGGGAGGCGGAACTGCTGGTAGGACGGCACGGGTGCTGCTCCTCGGGTGGTGCGGGAGGCCGGATGGGGCGGTCGGCGGTGGCTCAGTGCGCGAGCACGCGGTCGACGGCGTCCAGGACGCGGTCGAGGCCGGGCAGGTACTCGTGCTCGAGCTTCGCGACGGGGTACGGGGTGTGGAACCCGCCGACGCGGAGCACCGGCGCCTCCAGGTGGTAGAAGCACTCCTCCGTGACCCGCGCGGCGACCTCGGCCCCCGTCCCGTACAGGACGGGCGCCTCGTGGACCACGACGCAGCGGCCGGTGCGGCGCACCGACGCGGCGACGGTCGTGATGTCGAGCGGGGAGATCGTGCGCAGGTCGACGACCTCGACGCTCCGGCCCTCGGCGGCGGCCGCGTCGGCCACCTTCAGCGCGGTGGCGACGGTCGGGCCGTGCGCGACGAGCGTGACGTCGGTGCCGGGGCGCAGCACGCGCGCGCCGTCCATCGTCGACGGGGCGGTCAGCGCGTCGGCGTCGGTGTCGACGTCGCCCTTGTCCCAGTACCGGCCCTTCGGCTCGAAGAACAGCACCGGGTCCGGGGAGGCGATGGCCTGCTGGATCATCGTGAACGCGTCCTGCGGGTCCGACGGGCTGACCACGCGGAGCCCGGCGGTGTGCGCGAACAGCACCTCGGGGGACTCGCTGTGGTGCTCGACCGCGCCGATGCCGCCGCCGAACGGCACCCGGATGACGACCGGGAGGGTGAGGCGGCCGCGGGAGCGGTAGTGCATCTTCGACAGCTGCGTGGTGATCTGGTCGAACGCCGGGAAGATGAACCCGTCGAACTGGATCTCGCAGACCGGGCGGTAGCCGCGCAGCGCGAGGCCGATCGCCGTGCCGATGATGCCGGACTCCGCGAGCGGGGTGTCGACCACGCGCTCGGTGCCGAAGTCCTTGGCCAGCCCGTCGGTCACGCGGAACACGCCGCCGAGGGGGCCGATGTCCTCCCCCATGAGCAGGACCTTCGGGTCGCGCTCGAGAGCCTTGCGCAGGCCCGTGTTGATCGCCTTGGCGAACGTCATCCGCTGCGTCACCGGTGGTCACCTCCCGAGAACGAGGCCTCGTACTGCTCGAACCAGGCACGCTCGGCGTCCACCACGGCGTGGGGGGTCGCGTACACGTGCTCGAACATCGTGCTGGTCTCCGGCCGGCCGAGCGCGCGGGTCGTGGTGCGGATCCGCTCGCCCAGGGCGTCGGCCTCCGCGGCCAGCTCGGCTCGGAAGGCGTCGGACAGCTCGCCCGTGGCGACGAGGTGCGCCTCGAGCCGGTCGATCGGGTCCCGCTGGCGCCAGTAGTCCTCCTCGGCGGAGGACCGGTACCGCGACGGGTCGTCGGACGTGGTGTGCGCGCCCATCCGGTACGTGAACGCCTCGACGAGGGTCGGGCCGCCGCCGGACCGGGCGCGCTCCAGCGCCTCCGCGGTGACGGCGTAGCAGGCCAGGACGTCGTTGCCGTCGACGCGGACGCTCGGCACGCCGAAGCCCGGGCCCCGGGCGGCGAGCGGCACGCGCGCCTGCTTGGTGGTCGGCTCGGAGATCGCCCACTGGTTGTTCTGCAGGAACAGCACGAGCGGCGCGTTGTTCACCGCCGCGAAGACGAGCGCCTCGCTGACGTCGCCCTGCGAGGTCGCGCCGTCGCCGAAGTAGGTGACGACGGCGGTGTCCCGCTCGGGATCGCCGGTGCCGACCGCGCCGTCACGCTGGACGCCCATGGCGTACCCGGTCGCGTGCAGCGTGTGCGAGCCGATCACCAGGGTGTACAGGTGGAAGTTGAACTCCTCGGTGTCCCAGCCGCCGTGGTCGACGCCCCGGAACAGCCGCAGGACCTGCGTGAGGTCCAGGCCGCGGGTGTGCGCGACGCCGTGCTCGCGGTAGGAGGGGAACACGTAGTCCTGCGGGGCGAGCGCGCGGCCGGAGCCGATCTGCGCGGCCTCCTGGCCGAGCGACTGCGCCCAGAGGCCGAGCTCGCCCTGCCGCTGCAGCGCGGTGGCCTCGGTGTCGAACCGCCGGACCAGCACCATGTCGCGGTACAGACCGCGCAGGGCCTCCGCGTCGAGGTGCGCGACCCGGTGCGCGTAGTCGGGGTGGTCCACACGCTCGCCCGTGGGCGTCAGCAGCTGGACCAGGCCGTCGTCGGTGAGCGGACCGCTGGGGCTCACGCGGTACTCCTTCGCCTGGGGGGCGCCCTCGGGGACCGGGGGCCTGTCTAACCTACGCCAGCGTAGGCTACGCAACCGTAGGTCCACGGTCCCGGGCCCCGTCAAGACGGGACCGCCCCCGTTGTGGGGTCCCGACAACCCCCGCCGCCCGCGCCTCAGCGCTGGGGCAGGCGCACGACCTCGACGAAGAACTCGTCGATCTGGCGGACGACCTCGATGAACCGGTCGAAGTCGACGGGCTTGGTCACGTAGGCGTTCGCGTGCAGGGAGTACGACCGCACGACGTCCTCCTCCGCCTCCGACGTGGTCAGCACGACGACCGGGATGCTGCGCAGCGCCTCGTCGTTCTTCATCGCCTCCAGGACCTCGCGCCCGTCCATCCGCGGCAGGTTGAGGTCGAGCAGGACCAGGTCCGGGGTGGGGGCGTCGGCGTGCTCGCCCTCCTTGCGCAGGAACGCCAGCGCGCTGACGCCGTCGGACACGACCTGCAGGCGGTTGGCGACCTTGTTGTCCTCGAACGCCTCACGCGTCATGAGGACGTCACCCGGGTCGTCCTCGACGAGCAGGACGTCGATGACCTTGCCGGTGCGTGCCACGTTCACTCCGATTCCTGGGCGGCCTGCGCCGCCACGGGGACCTCGGCGGGGACCGCGGCCGGCAGCGTCCAGCGGATGCTGGTGCCGGGCCCGTCGGTCTCCCCGAGCCAGATGCGACCGCCGTGGTACTCGACGATCTTCTTGCACAGGGCCAGGCCGATGCCCGTCCCCTCGTACACGTCCTTGGGGTGCAGCCGCTGGAAGATCACGAAGACCCGCTCGGCGTACTGCTGGTCGATCCCGATGCCGTTGTCGCGGCACTCGAGCTCCCAGGAGTCTCCCACCTGCGACGCCGTGATCCGGACGGTCGGGACGCGCTCGGGGTCGCGGAACTTGATCGCGTTGCCGACCAGGTTCTGCAGGAGCTGCACGAGCAGCGCGCGCTCCCCCCGCACGACCGGCAGGGGGTCGTGGGTGACGACGGCGCCGGACTCCTCGACCAGGTGCTCCAGGTTGTCGAGCGCGCCCGCGAGCGCGTCCTCCAGGGGCACGTCGGCGAGCTCCCCGCCGATCCGGCCCACCCGCGAGAAGCCGAGCAGGTCCTGGATGAGCTGCTGCATCCGCTTCGCCCCGTCCACCGCGAAGGCGATGTACTGGTCGGCGCGCTCGTCCATCTGGCCGCCGTACCGCTTCTGCAGCAGCTGCGTGAACGACGCGACCTTCCGCAGCGGCTCCTGCAGGTCGTGCGACGCGACGTACGCGAACTGCTCCAGGTCCCGGTTCGACCGGCGCAGCTCCTCGGCCTGCTCGGTGAGGCGGTCGTGCGCCTCGGCGATCTCGGCGCGCGACCGCTCGACCTCCTGCACCTGGACCACCAGACCCAGGCGCATCCGCTCGACGTCCGCGGCCAGACCCGCGATCTCGCCGGGCCCGGTGGACGTGACGGGGTGGTGCAGGTCCCCCTCGCTCACCGCGCGCGCGTCGGCGGCCAGGGCGTCCAGCGGCTCGGTGATCCAGGACCGCAGCGTCCGCCACAGCACCGCGCCGGCGACGAGGCCGGCGATCACGAGCGCGACCAGGGAGCCGATGACGATCCGGGTCCACGCCGCGAGGTCCGAGGCGGCCTCGTCGCGCCGGTCGCGCAGCACGTCGAGGTAGTCCTCGACCGCCGCCCGCGTCCGGTCGAACAGGACCCGGCCCTGCTCGATCTCCTCCGGGGTGACCGCCGCGGGACCGCCCTCGGCGACCGCGGCGATGGTCGGCCGGGCCCACTCGACGTCCCACCGCTCCGCGGCCTCGACCGCCACGGCGGCGGCGTCCTGGACCCCCGGGTCCGAGGCGGCCGCGGACCGCGTGACGGCGGCCAGCGACGACGTCGAGTCCATTGCGCGCTCGTACGGCTCGAGCGTGCCCTCGAACCCCGTGAGGGCGTAGCCGCGCACGGCCGTCTCGGCGTCGACCAGGCGGGTGTACGAGGTCTCGCCCTCGGTGATCGCCGTGAAGTACCGGTCCGTGACGGCCTCCTGGGCGTCGAGCATCCGCCACAGCGCGATGCCCGAGCCCACGAACACCAGGCCCAGGACGACCCCCGCGGCGACGAGCGCGAGCCCGAGGCGGCGGTGCAGCGTGACACCGGCGCGCGCGGGGGCGGGCCTCGTGGCGGTGGGCGCCCCGGGCAGGGTCGCGGTCACCGGGCGTCCCCGTCCCAGCCGAGCACGACGAGCGCGGTGTCGTCGACGAGCTCGCCGCCGTGCCGCCGCCGGACCTCGTGCAGCACCTCGTCCACCACGCCGGCGGGCACCGTGCCGAGCGCGTCGTCCACCAGGGCCAGCAGCCCCTCCTTGCCGATCCGCTCCTGCGTCCCACCGACGGTCGCCTCCAGCACCCCGTCGGTGTACATCATCAGGCGCCACCGGGACCCGAGCTCCAGGCGCCGGGGCTCCCACGTGCCGTCGACCGGGATGCCGAGCGCGCGCCCGCGCAGCTCCGTCGGCAGCAGCACGGACGGGCGCCCCGCGGCCGGGTCGCCGAGCAGGAACGGCACGGGGTGCCCGGCCAGGTACAGGTCCGCGGCCGTGCGGTCGGCCGACACCTCGATCATCGACATCGTCGTGAAGACCTCGTCGCGCGCCCGCTCGGACGCCAGCACCCGCTCCAGCAGCGGCAGCAGGTCCGCCGTGGGGGTGTCGGCCAGCACGAGCGTCCGCCACGCCGTGCGCAGCACCGCCCCGAGCGCGGCCTCGTCCGGGCCGTGCCCGCACACGTCGCCGACCACGGCCAGGACGCTGCCGTCGGGGCGCTCGACCACGTCGTAGAAGTCGCCGCCGAGCACGCCGTCGCGGCCGGCGCGGTAGCCGACCAGCACCTCGAGGCGGTCGTCGCGCACGGACGGGCGGGGCAGCAGCGCGCTCTCGAACCGCACCGTCTCCTCCGCGCGGACCATCGAGCGGTACAGCGCCCGGTCCGCGGCCTGGAGCCGGCGGCGCTGGACGGCGTACCGCACGGACCGCCCGAGCAGCTCGCCGTCGACCTCGCCCTTGACGAGGTAGTCCTGGGCGCCCGCGGTGACGGCCTGCAGGCCGGTCTCGGTGTCGGTGCGGCCGGTGAGGACGACGACCGCGGGGGCGCCGGCGGCCAGGAGCCGCTCCAGGGCGCCGAGGCCGACGGAGTCCGGCAGCCCCAGGTCGAGCAGCACGCAGTCGACGTCGAGGCGGGGCGTGGCCTCGTCCAGCGTGCGGGCGCGCTCCAGGCGGACGTCGAGCCCGGCGTCCGCCAGGTGCTCCTCCACGAGGAGCGCGTCGCCGTCGTCGTCCTCGACGAGCAGGATGGCGATAGGTCCGTCGTCGGTGAGGCCGATGGGGTCGCCGGAGCGGGCGGTCCAGGACGGGGCGTGCCCGTCCGGGGTCGTGCTCTGCGTCACCCGTCCACCTCTCTGCGCTGCCCGCAGCATAGGCGCCGGGCGCCCGCGGGCGGGCAATTCGGACCGGCATCCCGGGCGCCGTCGGCAGGCCCGGGGGTGCCCGGGGCGTCAGCGACGGAAGTCGCGCGCCACCTCGAGGACGACGTCCGTGGCCTCCGGCTCGCCGACGCTGATCCGCACGCCGTCCCCGCCGAACGGCCGGACGAGCACGCCGGCCCGGGAGGCCTCCTGGGCGAACCTCGCGGCGTCGTCGCGCAGGTCGAGCCACACGAAGTTCGCCTGGCTGTCCGGCACCTCCCAGCCGTGCGCGCGCAGCCCCGCGAGCATGCGGGTGCGCTCGCGGACGATGCCGTCGACCCGCGCGAGCAGCTCGTCGGTCGCCCGCAGCGACGCCACGCCCGCGAGCTGGGCGAGGTGCGACACCCCGAACGGCGTCGACGCGGACCGGATGCCCGCGGCGAGCCGCTCGTCCGCGACCGCGAAGCCCACCCGCAGGCCCGCGAGCCCGTACGCCTTGGAGAACGTCCGCAGGAGCACCACGTTCTTGTGCGCCGCGAGCACCGCGAGCCCGTCCGGCGCCTCGGGGTCGCGCACGAACTCGACGTACGCCTCGTCGAGCACGACCAGCACGTCGCGCGGGACCGCGGCGAGGAACGCGTCGAGCTCGTCGGCGTGCACCGCCGGGCCGGTCGGGTTGTTCGGGGTGCAGACCAGGACCACGCGGGTGCGGTCGGTCACCGCGGCGGCCATCGCCGGGAGGTCCAGCCGGCCGTCCGCGCCGACCGGTACGGGCACGCCGACGGCCCCGGCCAGCGTCACCGCGATCGGGTACGCCTCGAACGAGCGCCACGGGTGGACCACCTGGTCCCCCGCATCGCAGAACGCCGCCAGCACGTGGCCGAGGACCGCGACCGAGCCGCAACCCGCCACGACCTGCCCCGGCCGCACCCCGAGGTGGTCCGCGACCGCCTCGGTCAGCTCCGTGGCGTACATGTCGGGGTAGCGGTTCACGTCCACCGCGCCGTCCGCGATCGCCGCGACGACCGACGGCAGCGGGGGGTACGGGTTCTCGTTCGAGGACAGCTTGAACGCCGCCGCCCCGACGGGCACCCGGGCACCCGGGACGTACGGCGGCAGGCTCGCGAGGGCGGGGCGCAGGGGGACGTGCTTCACGCCGCCAGGATGCCACCGTGCGCGCCGCCGCCGGCACGGGCGGCCACCCCTCGGGCACGACGCGACCGCGGCGTCCCGCCGACGGGCTGCCGCGAGGAGGGCCTCGATGGCAGGATCGGCGCATGAGCTTCGTGCTGCGGGTCCTGATCAGCGGTGTCGCCCTGTGGCTGGCCGAGGTGCTGCTCTCGGGCATCACGATCGTCGGCGCCGACACGACGTGGGGCAGGATCGGGGTCATCCTGGCGGTCGCCCTGGTGTTCGGGATCGTGAACGCGGTCGTCAAGCCGATCGTGAACGTGCTGTCGATCCCGCTCTACATCCTCACGCTCGGCCTGTTCACGCTGGTGGTCAACGCGCTGATGCTCATGCTGACGGCCTGGATCACCGAGCAGACGTCGTGGGGCCTGCGGATCGACGACTTCGGCGACGCCTTCCTCGGCGCGCTCATCGTGTCCGTCGTGTCCTTCGGCCTGAGCGTCGCGATCCCGCGCAGCCGCGAGAGCTGACGACTTCCGCCGCGTCGCCGCAGGTCGCGGCGGCGCGGTCACCCGACCGGGGTAACGCCCTCTTGCCGACCCCGGGAAGCCCTCCTACGGTCGATGTGACCGGGGCCACACCGAGGTGGTGCGGGCCCACGGCGTGAGCCATCAGGGGGAGCCACCATGACGACGCGAGAGCCGGACGCACCGCGTGTGCGCTCGCTCGCGTCGCGGTGGCTCCGGCGCGGCCTGTACGCGGCGGGCGGGCTGACGCTCGCCGGTGCGGCGATGGTCGGCCTCGCACCCGCCGCCTCCGCCCAGGACGCCCCGCCCCCGCACGCCCCCGCCGGGGGGCTGCTCGGCGGCGTCGCCCAGGCCGCCGCCGCGGTGGTCCATCCCGTCGTCGCGCCGGTCGTGCACGCCGTCACGCCGCCCCCGGCCGCACCCACGCCTCCTGCGGCACCGCCCGCGGCAGCCGCTCCGGCGTCCGCCGCTCCGGCGTCCGCCGCTCCGGCCGTGCCGGCGCACGCCACCCCCGCACCGGCGACACCGCCGGCCGCCGCCGAGCCCGTTGCGCCTGCCGTGCCAGCCACTCCCCCCACGCCCGCTCCGCCGGCCGGGCCCGCCGCGACCGGGATCGGGCACGCGCTCGCCGCGGTCACGACACCGGTCGCCGACCACGTCGTGCGGCCCGCCGCCGCGGCGGTGCGGCCCCTCGTCGAGGACGCAGCCGCGACCCTGGTGGCGCCCGTCGCCGAGGCCACGCAGCCCCTGTCCCCGGTGGTCGGCCCCGTCGCCTCCGAGGCGGTCGTACCGGCGGCCTCGCACGTGCCGGCGTTCGTCCACGACCTCGTCGGCCCGCTGCTGGACCCGGTGGCCGGGACCGCGGGGCCGGCGCTCCGGCCCGTGGCCGACGCCGTGAGCGACGGCGTGCTCGGCCCCGTGCGCGGCGCGGTCGACGGCACGCCCGTCGGCGACCTGCTCGACCCCCTGCTCGGCGTCCTCGGCCCCGTCGTGGGTGCTGTCCTGCCCACCGGGCCGGCGGTCCTCGGCCCGCTGCCGGCGCCCCTGGTCGGGCCGGTGCTGGGCTCTGACGGGGCGTGGTGGACCACCGCGCGCGACCACGAGGCCCCTGGCGCGGCCGGGACGCCCGCCTCGGGCGTCGACGCCCCCTCGGCCACCAGCGCCTCCGCCGACCCCACCCGGCCCGGCGACGACCAGCGCTCGGGCGCCTTCCCCGTGGGCGGCGACAGCCGGCCCGGTGCGCCCGAGCCGAGCGCCCCGGCACCGACCGGCTCCGGCGGCTCCGGCACGCCGCTGCGCTCCCCCGCCACGCCGGACGTGCTGGCGGTCCTCACCGCCGCCGCCCTGGTGCTCGGCGGCTCCCGTCTCCTCGCCGTGGCCCGTGGCCGCGTCGAGCTCCCCCTCCGCCTGCGTGAGGTCCCCGTCTTCCCTGCTTGAGTCCGGCCCCCGCGCCGGTGGCGTCCTCCGCCACCGCAGCGCGCACGGCCAGCGCGCCCCACCGTGGCGCACCGACTCATCGCAGGGAGAACGACCATGCACGCATCCATCCGACGGGCGTGGCAGACCACGCTCCTCGCCGGCGGCCTCGTCGTCGTCGGAGCCGTCGCGGCGCACGCCGCCGAGGACGACGGCATCCTGTCCGGCACCGACGTCGCCGCCCCGGCCGACGTCTCGGTCGACATCACCGGCCTCGCCCTGGGCGTCCTGGGCGACGCCACGTCCACCACGCCGGCGGCGGCGCCCAGCGCCCCCGCCGCGGCACCCACGGCCACCGTCGCAGGGGGTGACGCCTCGGGCGTCGCCTCGGGCACCGCGGTCGCCGCACCCGTCCAGGTGCCGGTCGACGTCTCGTCCGTCGCGGTCGGCGTCCTCGGCGACGCGTCCACCACCGGCACGACCACGGCGAGCGCCCCGGCCGCCGCACCGGCACCCGCCGCCACCGTGGTGCCGGGCGACAGCGAGGGCATCGCCTCCGGCACGGCGGTCGCCGCGCCGGTGCAGGTCCCGGTCGACGTCGACGGCGTCGCCCTCGGCGTCCTGGGCGACGCCACGACGACCGGCGCCGCCGAGGCGCCCGCCACGGGTGCGACGACCGGCGCGCCGGCGGCGACGGTGGGCGGCGGGGACTCCGACGGGGTCGCCACCGGTACCGCGATCGCCGCGCCGGTCAGCATCCCCGTGACCATCGGCGACGTGGCGCTCGGCGTCCTCGGCGACGCGGCCACGACCGGCAGCACCGGCACCGGGTCGGGCAGCAGCACCGCACCGACGGCCACCACCGGCACGGGCGACGCCGAGGGCATCGCCTCCGGCACCGTCGTCGCCGCGCCGGTCTCCGCGCCCGTCACCGTCGACGGGCTGGCGCTGGGCGTCCTCGGAGACGCCGCCACGACCGGCTCGGGCTCCGGCTCCACGACGGGGTCCGGGGAGACTGCCCCGACCGTCGCCAGCAGCCGCCTGGTCCCGCGCCTCCTCGCCGCTGTCCCGGTCGCCGTGCCGGTGACGGTCGGCGACGTCGCCCTGGGCCTCGCCGCCGACGCGACCGTGCCCGCCGGCGTCGGGACGGGGAGCACCGTGCCCGGCACCGCCACCCCGGGCACCGCCACCCCGGGCACCACCGCCCCGGGCACCACCACGCCGGGCACCACGGCCGGGACCGGCATGCCCACCACGGGCACGCCGACCACGGGCGTCACCACCGGCGGCACGACCACGGGCACCGCGACCGACGGCGGGGCGACGACCGTCACCGACGCGGCCTTCCTCTCCGCGGTCCTCGCGGCGGGCGACCTCGCCGCCGCGCTCGGGTCGTCGGCCGCGGTCGCGGCGGGCGTGACCGCTCCGGCGACGCTCGCCACGACGGGCGCCCCCGCCGGGCTCGTCCCGATCGCGGCGGTGGCCCTCGTCGGCCTCGGCGTCCTGCTCCGCCGCCTCCCCCGCGTGGTGCTCACCTGACCACGGGGCTCTGATCCCATCGACCGGCGGCGGGTGCGGGACCTCCGCCGGTCGATGGTCCGCTGACACCCCTGACCTCCCGCACCGACCGGGCCGCACGCAGGCCCGTCGTCCGTGGCGAAAGGAGCCACACAGCGAGCGACCACCGGCCGGTGACGGGTGCGGGCCCGTCACCGGCCGGAGGCCTGCCCGCGGGGGGCCGTCAGGACGTGGCGGCTCAGGAGGCGCGGAAGGACTGCGCCATCTCGCGCTGCTGGTCGAGCACGTCGCTCATCCGCGCCTGGACCTCGTCCATGCGGCGGATCGTCGTGCTCACCGACTCGATGCCCCGTGACACCGCGGCGGTGTTCGCCTGGATGTCCGCGACCTGCTGCTCCACGCGGGCGGTCGCGGACGACGTGCCCCCGGCGAGGTCCTTGACCTCCGTTGCGACGACGGCGAACCCCCGGCCGGCCTGGCCGGCGCGGGCTGCCTCGATCGTCGCGTTGAGCGCCAGCAGGTTGGTCTGGTCCGCGATGGAGGAGATCACGCGGATGACGTCGCCGACCGCGGACGACGACTCCTCGAGCGTCCGGACCTCCTCGGCCATCGCGGCGGTCTGCGAGACGGCCTCCTCGGCGACCCGCACGGCCTCCGCGGCGCTCTCCGAGAGCTGCGCGACGCTGCCGAGCAGGGCCTCCGACGCGGCGCGGTCGCGGGCCGACGCGCGCAGGATGTCGAGCCGCTGCGACACGAGGCGGGCGACGTTGCGCAGGGACCCGCGCCGGCTGTCGCTCAGCTCGATGGTCTGGGTCGTGAAGAAGTCCATGGTGCCCAGGACCTCGTCGCCGACGATCACGGGGATGCAGACGCCCGACCGGACGCCGGCGCGCTGCGCGGCGGGGGCCCGCACGCAGTCGGTGAGCTCGCCGAGGTCGCGGACGAACACGAGGTCCCGGGCCCGCCAGGCGCGGCCGGCCAGGCCCACGCCCTCCGCGAAGCTCGCGGTCAGGGTGACGCGCCGGAACTCCTCGCCGGCGGTCCCGGACTCCACCGCGAACCGCAGGACGCGCGCCTCGGGGTCGACGGTCCAGTACGAGCCGTAGTCCCAGCCGAACTCCTCACGCACCGTGTCGAGCGCGGTCTTCAGCGCGTCGGCCTCGTCGCGGCACGCGCCGACCTTGGCCACCGAGGTCGTCACCGCCTGCTGGTCGCGGGCGACCTGGGCGATCGCGTCCGCGGCGCTCTGGGCGACGAGCGCCTGGGACACCGTCCGCGCCAGCACGTCGAGCACGAGCACCTGGTCGGGACCCGCCGCGCGGACCTGACGCGACAGGAAGTCGAGCACGGCGACGACCTTGCCCTCTCGCCACAGCGGCATCGTCATAGCGCCGCGCGCGCCGGCCCGCAGGAACACCTCGCCGCGCTCGCAGTTCGGCGGGTGCTGCTGCAGGTCGGCGACGGGCAGGACGCCGTCGCGCTGCCACGCGAGCCCGCACAGCCCCACGCCCTTGCGCATGCGGTAGCTCGGGGACATCCCGGTCAGCTCGCGGGACAGCTCGCCGCTCTGCGCCGCGAACACCAGGTCGCCGCTCGCCTCGTCGACCTGCCACGCGGACGCGTAGTCGTACCCGAGGCCGGTGCGGATGGCCTCCAGGACGTCGGGGAAGCCGCCGGTGCCGCTCAGCGTGCCGAGCGCCCGCACCACGTCGTCGAGGGCCCGCAGCTCGCGGCGCACGTCCGCGGTCTCCGGAGCGGCCTCGACCGCGCGGCGCCGTCGCCCCATCAGTCCTGCCATGTCGTTCCCCTCGCGTCGCTCACCGTGCACCTTGCGTCCTCGCGCACGGCATCCCCCTGAGTGGCCTGCCGATCGGTCGTGCGGAGACATTGCTGAGGGATACACGCGTACGCCCGCGACGGTGCTGGTCAGACCCACGGACCCGGGCGTCGTGCGGGTCCGTGGGAGGATGCGGCCCATGCCCGCGCACGACAGCAGCCCGTCCGCCGCCGCCCGCACCTCCCTCGCGGACGCCCGGCCGCCGATCGCCCTCGGCCCGCTCGACGGCCGGTACCGCCGGACCGTCGCGCCGCTGGTCGACCACCTGTCCGAGGCGGCGCTGAACCGCGAGCGCGTGCACGTCGAGGTCGAGTGGCTGATCCACCTCACCTCCCACGGCGTCGTCCCGGGCGCGCCCGCCCTCTCGGACGCCGAGCAGGCGTACCTGCGCGCGGTGGTGACGGACTTCGACGCCGACGACGTCGCCCGGCTCGCGGAGATCGAGCGCACGACGGTGCACGACGTGAAGGCGGTCGAGTACTTCCTCAAGGAGAAGATCGCCGCCGCCCCGGGCGTGCTGGGCGAGACCGTCCTGCCGTCCGTCTCGGAGCTCGTGCACTTCTGCTGCACCAGCGAGGACGTCAACAACCTGTCCTACGCCCTGATGGTGCGCGGGGCGGTGCACGACGTGTGGCTGCCCGCGGCCGACGGGCTCGTCGACGACCTCGCCGCCATGGCGCGCGACCTGGCCGACGCCCCGCTGCTGGCGCTCACGCACGGGCAGCCGGCGACCCCGACCACCCTCGGCAAGGAGCTGGCCGTCCTCGCGCACCGCCTGCGGCGCCAGCTGCGCCGCGTCGAGGGCGCGGAGTTCCTGGGCAAGCTCAACGGCGCCACCGGCACGTACGGGGCGCACGTCGTCGCGGTGCCGGGCGCCGACTGGCCCGAGGTCAGCCGCACGTTCGTCGAGCACCTCGGCCTCACGTGGAACCCGCTGACCACGCAGATCGAGTCCCACGACTGGCAGGCCGAGCTCTACGCGGACGTCGCGCGGTTCAACCGCGTCCTGCACAACCTGGCCACCGACGTGTGGACCTACATCTCGCGCGGGGTGTTCATCCAGATCCCCGTCGCGGGCGCGACCGGGTCCTCGACCATGCCGCACAAGGTCAACCCGATCCGGTTCGAGAACGCCGAGGCGAACCTCGAGCTGTCGTGCGCCCTGCTCGACACCCTGGGGGCGACGCTCGTGACGAGCCGCCTGCAGCGGGACCTCACCGACTCGACTACCCAGCGGAACATCGGGCCGGCGTTCGGGCACTCGCTGCTCGCGATCGACAACGTCCGGCGCGGGCTCGGCGCCCTGTCCGTCGACCGCGCGCTGCTGGAGCGCGAGCTCGACCAGAACTGGGAGGTCCTGGGCGAGCCCGTCCAGTCCGCGATGCGCGCCGCGTCCGTCGCCGGGGTGACCGGCATGGAGAACCCGTACGAGCGGCTCAAGGAGCTGACCCGCGGCCGGCGCCTCACCGCCGACGACATGCGCGAGTTCATCGGCGGGCTGGGCCTGCCGGCCGACGTGACCGAGCGGCTGCAGGCCCTGACGCCCGCCGGCTACACCGGCCTGGCCGCCGAGCTGGTCGCGTACCTCGACCGCTGAGCGCGGCTCGGGCTCAGGCTCAGGCTCAGGCTCAGCGCCCGGCGGGCACCGCGTCGCGGGCGGGGGCCGGCACCGTCACCGCGGCCAGGTCCGCGAGCGCCGTCGCGTAGGCCGCCACGTCGCCGGCCCGCGCGGCCTCGCGTGCGCGGACGGTCGGGCCGTGCAGCGCGGACCGCACCCGGCGGCGCAGCGCCCGGGCCGCGCGCTCGTCCAGCCCGTCGACGGCTGCGGCGAGCTCCTCGTGCACGCGGCGGCGCTCGGCGACGACCGGCGGGTTCCACTGGCGGGTGCGCAGGTCGCGCTCGAAGGTCGCGGCCTGCTCGGCGACGAGCGCGCGGGCCTCGGCGACCGTGGCGGAGTGGCCGTCGGGCGCGTGCTCCGCGACGGTCGTGAGGCTGACCAGCCGGACGCCGGGCAGCTCGCCGACGGCCGGGTCCACGTCGTGCTGCAGGGCCAGGTCGACGACGGCCAGCGGCCGGGCGCCGACGGCCGCCTCGGCCGACCGCGCACGGACCAGGGCGTCCACGTCCAGCACGGCCCCGGACGCCCCGCTGCACGCGACCACGAGGTCGACCCCGGCGAGGCTGGCGGCCAGGTCGTCGGTCGCGGCGGTGACCCCGCGCTGCGCCGCGAACTGCCCGGCCCGGCCGCTGGCGGAGTAGACGAGGACCTCGCCGCAGCCGCGGGCCTTGAGCGCGGCGAGGCTCGCCCCGGCGTAGGAGCCGGTGCCGATGAGCAGGCACCGCACGTCCGCCCAGTCGGGCAGCCCGTCCTCGACGAGGTCCAGCGCGACACCCACGACGGAGCGGCCCGCGGCGCCCAGGCCGGTGCGGTGCTCGACCGCGCGCGACGTGCGGGAGGCGGCCTGGAACAGCCCCTCGAGGTCGGACGTCGTGGTGCCGTCGCGGCGGGCAGAGGTCAGCGCTCGGCGCACCTGCCCGGCGATCTCGCGCTCCCCGACGACCATCGACTCCAGGCCCGAGGCCACCGCGAACAGGTGCTCGACGACGCCGGGCCCGGTCGCGGGGGCGAGGGAGGCCTCGACGCGCTCGGTGGTGTAGCCGGAGCGGGCGGCGACGGTCGCGGCGACGGCGGTCCGGGCGGCGGTGGCGTCGGCGGCGTCGTCGACGTCCAGGTACAGCTCGAAGCGGTTGCAGGTCGCCAGGACGACCGCCCCCGCGACCGAGTCGCAGCCCGTCACGATCTCCCGTCCGACCGCGTGAGTATCGGCGGACAGCCGCTCCAGCACGGACAGGTCGAGGTCGTGATGGCTCGCCACCAACGACAGCATCACCACGCCTACGATTGAATCACTCCAGGGAAGACGGGGCACAATCGCTGTGATGTCGACTTCGTCACGCCCCTCCGCGCCGCCCGCCGGCGCCCCGGCGATCCCCGAGCCCCCCGCCCCGCTGCCCTCGCTGCCGGACGGCACGGGCCTGCCCGCCGACCACCCGCTGGTCGACGGCCGGACCGCGCACGCCCCGCTGGTCGACGCCTACCGCGGCCGCACCCCGGCACGGCGCCCCGTGTGGTTCATGCGGCAGGCGGGCCGGTCGCTGCCCGAGTACCGCGAGGCCCGCCGCGGCACCGCGATGCTCGACGCCTGCCTCACCCCGGACCTGGCGTCCGAGATCACGCTGCAGCCCGTGCGGCGGCACGGGGTCGACGCGGCGATCTTCTTCTCGGACATCGTGATCCCGCTGCGGCTCGCGGGCGTCGACGTCGAGATCGAGCCCGGCGTCGGGCCGGTGCTGGGCGCGGCGGTGCGCACGGCGGACGACGTGGCGCGGCTGCGGGCCGGGTCGCCGGCGGAGTCGCTGACCGCCGAGGTGCTCGCCCCGGTCACCGAGGCGGTGCGCCTGACCGTCGCCGCGCTGGGCAGCACCCCGCTGATCGGGTTCGCCGGCGCGCCGTTCACCCTGGCCGCGTACCTGGTCGAGGGCCGCCCGTCGCGGGACCACCTCGCCGCCCGGACGCTCATGCACGCGGACCCGGACACGTGGCGCGCGCTGACCGAGTGGGCCGCGGACGTCACCGGCGCGTTCCTGCGCGCGCAGGTGCTGGCCGGCACGAGCGCCGCGCAGCTGTTCGACTCCTGGGCCGGCTCCCTGTCGCTGGCCGACTACACGCAGCGCGTGGCGCCGGCGTCCACCCGGGCGCTGTCGCACGTCGCCGACCTCGGGGTCCCCCGGGTGCACTTCGGCACCGGCACCGGCGAGCTGCTCGCCGCCATGCGCGACGTCGGGGCGGACGTCGTCGGCGTCGACCACCGCATCGGACTGGACGAGGCGGTCCGCCGGCTCGACGGCCGGGTGCCCGTGCAGGGCAACATCGACCCCGCGCTGCTCGCCGCCCCCTGGCCGGTGCTGGAGGCGCACGTGCGGGACGTGGTGGCGCGCGGCGCCGTCGCGCCCGGGCACGTGGTCAACCTCGGCCACGGCGTCCCGCCCGAGACCGACCCCGACGTGCTGACGCGCGTCGTGCGGCTGGTGCACGAGATCTGACCCGGAGGTCCCACCCGCGCGCGCCGCGGGACCGGCAGGGTGGGCACGAGCACGAGGCGAAGGAGCGGACCACGAGCGAGCAGGACGACCGCGCGACGGACGGCGGACGCACGCACGCGGCGGACGCGGCGGACGCGCCGGACATGCTGGACGGCGGGGGCCGCCTGGTGGCCGGCGCGGACCGGCCGGACCGGCCGCACCAGGCCGGCCAGGTGCACGACGCGGTCGTGGTCGGCGGCGGGGTCGCCGGGCTGGTGGCCGCGCGCGAGCTGGCCCTCGCCGGGCTGCGCCCGCTGGTGCTGGAGGCGTGGCGGGCCCCCGGCGGCGTCGTCGGCCGGCACGAGGTCGACGGCCTGCTGCTGGACGCCGGCGCCGAGTCCTTCGCGACGCGCGGCGGCGTGGTCGCGGCGCTCGCGGACGAGCTCGGCCTCACGGACCGCGTCGTCACCCCGGAGCCGCACGGCGCCTGGGTGCGGCTGCCGCACGGCGCGGGCCCGCTGCCCCGCACCGGCCTGCTCGGCATCCCCGCGGACCCGTGGGCCCCCGACGTCCGGCGCACCTTGGGGACGGTCGGCTCGCTGCGCGCCGCGCTCGACCGGGTGCTGCCCGCGTCGGTGGGCCTGCGCGCGGAGGTCCCGACCCTCGGCGGCCTGGTGCGGGCCCGGATGGGCGCGCGCGTCCTCGACCGGCTGGTCCGGCCCGTGGTCGCCGGGGTGCACGCGGCCGAGCCGGACGACGTCGCCGCGGACGCGGTCGCGCCGGGTCTGGCCGCGGCCGTGCGGCGCGAGGGTTCGCTCGCCGGCGCCGTGGCGGCCATGCGCGCGCTCGCCCCGGCGGGCTCGGCGGTCGCCGGGTTCCGGGGCGGGCTGCACGTGCTCGTCGACGCGCTCGCGTCGGACGTCGAGGCGCGCGGCGGGGTCGTCCGCACGGGCACCCCGGTCGTGGCGGTCGAGCGCACCGACGGGATGTTCCACGTGACGGTGACCGGCGGGGCCGACGGGACCGGCGGGGCCGACGGGCCGGAGGTGCTGCGCGCGCGGCGGCTCGTCGTCGCCACCCCGCGCGCGGTCGACCTGCTCGCCGGCGTCGCGCCCGACCTCGCCGGGCTGCACACCGACCCCGGCGCGGACATCGTGCTGGTCACCCTCGTGCTCGACGCCCCGGAGCTGGACTCCGCGCCCCGCGGCACCGGCGTGCTGGTGGCACGCGGCGTCCAGGGCGTCCGAGCCAAGGCGCTGACGCACGCGACCGCGAAGTGGGGCTGGCTCGCCGAGGCCGCGGGACCCGGCCGGCACGTCGTGCGGCTGTCGTACGGCCGGGCCGGCGACGACGCGGGCGACCCCCTTCCCCGGGACCTCGGCGCGCTCACCGACCTGGCCCTGCGCGACGCCGCGGCCGTGCTGGGCGTCCCGCTCACGTCGGCCCAGGTCCGGGCCGCCGCGCGGGTCCCGTGGTCCCAGGGGCTGCCCGTGCCGAGCGCCGCGCACCGCCGCACCGTCCAGCAGGTGCGCGCGGCCGTCGCGGAGGTGCCCGGGCTCGCCGTGGTGGGCGCGTGGGTGTCCGGGAACGGGCTCGCCTCCGTGGTGCCGGACGCCCGGGCGACCGCGGCCGCGGTCGCCGCCGTCGGTGCGCCCGCCGCGCCCGACGCGCCGTGAGCGCCGTCCCCAGGGCTGACCAGGCCGTTTCGACATCCTCGCCGAGGGTGACCGACACTGGGGTCATGCCCCTGACGGTCCGGGTCGGAACCCGTGCGAGCGCGCTCGCCCTGACGCAGACGGGACACGTGGCCGACGCGTTGACCGCCCTCGGCGCGGGCGAGCACGAGCTGGTCCGGGTCCGCACCGACGGCGACCGGCTCACCGGGTCGCTCGCGACGCTCGGCGGCACCGGCGTGTTCGTGACCGCGCTCCGCGACGCCCTCCTGGACGGCCGGTGCGACGTGGCGGTCCACTCGTTCAAGGACCTGCCGACCGCGGCCTCCCCGGGGCTCGTGGTCGCCGCCGTGCCGCTCCGGCAGGACCCGCGCGACGCCCTGTGCGCCCGCGACGGCCGGACGTTGGCGACGCTGCCCGAGGGGGCGTCCGTCGGCACGGGCTCCCCGCGCCGGGCCGCCCAGCTCCGGGCCGCGCGGCCCGACCTGAAGGTGGTCGACATCCGCGGCAACGTGGACACGCGGCTGCGGCGCATCGAGGACGACCTGGACGCGGTCGTGCTGGCCAGTGCGGGGCTCGCCCGGCTCGGGCGGCTGGACGCGGTGACGGAGGCCCTCCCGTTCGACGTGATGACCCCCGCCCCCGCCCAGGGCGCACTCGCCGTCGAGGTGCGCACCGAGGACGCCGCGGACGGCAGCCCCCTCGCCCGGGCCCTCGCCACGCTGGACCACCGCCCCACGCACCTCGCCGTGCTGGCCGAGCGCGCGCTGCTCAGCCGGCTCGAGGCCGGGTGCGCCGCGCCGGTCGGGGCGCACGCCCGGCTCGGCGACGACGACGTGCTGACCCTCGAGGCGGTGGTCCTGCGGCCGGACGGCTCCGCCTCCCTGCGCCGCACAGGCTCCACCACGCTGGCGGGCACCGAGGACCACGCGCGCTCGGCGCTGGCCGCCGCCGCGCTGGGCACCCGCCTGGCCGACGAGCTGCTCGCCGACGGCGCCGCCGACCTGGCGGGACTCGGGGCGTGACGGGCCCGCAGACGCCGCAGGTCGTCACCGCCGGGCCGCTCGCCGGGCGCACGGTGCTGGTCCCGCGCGAGACCCCCGGCCCCGACCCGCTGGTGATCGCCCTGCACGCCGCCGGTGCCCAGCCGCTCGTCGTGCCGCTGATCCAGACCGTGCCGCCGCTCGACCCGACGGAGCTCGACGACGCGCTCCTCGCCCTCGAGGTCGGCTACTACGCGTGGGTCGCCGTCACGAGCGCCGCCGCCGTGCCCGTGCTCGTGGACCGCGCGGACGAGACCGGCAACACGCTGCCGGACCTGCTCGCCGGGTGCCGCGTCGCCGCCGTCGGGGGGACGACCGCGCGGGCGCTGCGCGAGGCCGGCGTCCGGGTCGACCTCGTCCCCGTCGGCACGTCCTCCGCCGCGACGCTGCTCGCCGCGTGGCCGCCCGTGGGCGACGAGCCGCAGCGCGTCCTCCTGCCGCTCGGCGACCTCGCGTCGCCCACGCTCGCCGAGGGGCTGACCGCCCACGGGTGGCTCGTCGACGTCGTCGTGACCTACCGGACGGTGCCCGGGCCGGCCCCGGAGCCCGAGACGCGCGCGTCCTGGGCGGCGGGCGACGTCGACGCCGTCCTGCTGACCTCCGGCAGCACGGCCCGCAACCTGCTCACGATGCTCGGCGCCCCGCCCGCGGGCACGCTCGTGTGCTGCATCGGCGAGTCCACGGCCGCGGAGGCGCGCCGCGCCGGCCTCCGGGTGGACGCCGTCGCCCAGGACCAGACGCCGGGCGGCCTCGTCGCGGCGCTGGCCGGGGCGGCACTGGCCTCCGCGGCCCCGGCGGCCGGCACGAGCAGCCCGGACACCCCCGCACCCGACCCCGACGGCTCCGCGGCCCACCCCGCCGCGCAGCCCACGACGGGCCCCGACCCCGACGGAGAGCACGCATGACCACGCAGCCGACCGACATCCCCACCCTCGCGGCCGCCGCCGTCGCCGCGGCGCGGCCCGGGCGGAGCCGCCCGCGCCGCCTGCGCGGCACGCCGGCGCTGCGCCGCTCGGTCAGCGAGGTGCGCCTGCACCCTGCCGAGCTCGTGCTGCCGATGTTCGTCAAGGAGGGCCTCTCCGAGCCGCAGCCGATCGCCTCGATGCCGGGCGTCGTGCAGCACACGCGCGACTCGCTGCGCCGCGCCGCCGCCGAGGCCGCCGCGGCGGGGATCGCGGGCGTCAACCTGTTCGGCGTCCCGCAGGTCCGGGACGCCGTCGGCTCGGGCGCCACGGACCCCGACGGCGTCCTGAACGCCGCCATCGCGGACGTCCGGTCCGAGGTCGGGGACGCGCTCGTGATCCAGGCCGACCTCTGCCTGGACGAGTTCACCGACCACGGCCACTGCGGGGTCCTCACCGCGGACGGCACGGTCGACAACGACGCCACGCTCGTGCGCTACGCCGAGATGGCGCTGGTCCAGGCCGAGGCGGGCGCCCACATGGTCGCGCCCAGCGGCATGATGGACGGCCAGGTCGGCGTGATCCGCGACGTGCTCGACGCCGCGGGGCGCACCGACGTCGCCGTGCTCGCGTACGCCGCGAAGTTCGCGAGCGTGCTGTACGGGCCGTTCCGGGACGCCGTCGAGTCCACGCTGGAGGGCGACCGCCGCACGTACCAGATGGACCCCGCCAACCGGCGCGAGGCGGTCCGCGAGGTCGAGCTCGACATCGCCGAGGGCGCCGACGTCGTCATGGTGAAGCCGGCAGGGGCGTACCTGGACGTGCTGGCCGACGTCGCCGCGATGAGCACCGTGCCCGTCGCGGCCTACCAGGTGTCCGGCGAGTACGCGATGGTCGAGGCCGCCGCCGCGCAGGGCTGGCTGGACCGGCGGCGCGCGATCACCGAGTCGGTGCTCGGCATCCGCCGCGCCGGCGCGGACCAGGTGCTGACCTACTGGGCCGTCGAGCTGGCCTGCTGGCTGCGGGAGGAGTGGCGATGACCACGTCTGAGGAGCTGTTCGAGCGGGCCCGGGCCTCGGTGCCCGGCGGGGTGAACTCGCCGGTGCGCGCGTTCGGGTCGGTCGGCGGGGCGCCCCGGTTCCTCGCGTCCGCGCGCGGCGCGTACGTCACGGACGTCGACGGGCGCGAGTACGTCGACCTCGTCGGGTCCTGGGGTCCGGCGCTGCTGGGGCACGCGCACCCGGAGGTCGTCGAGGCGGTCCGCGAGGCCGCCGGGCGCGGCCTGTCGTTCGGTGCGCCGACGCTCGGGGAGGTGGAGCTCGCCGAGGCCGTGCGCGCCCGCGTGCCCATGATCGAGCGGCTGCGCCTGGTGTCCACCGGCACCGAGGCCACGATGACCGCGATCCGGCTCGCCCGCGGCCTGACCGGGCGGGACCGGGTGGTGAAGTTCGCCGGCTGCTACCACGGGCACTCCGACGGCCTGCTGGCGGCCGCGGGCTCGGGGGTCGCGACGCTCGCGCTGCCCGGGTCCGCCGGGGTGCCGGCGTCGATCGCCGCCGAGACCATCGTGCTGCCCTACAACGACCTGGCGGCCGTCGAGGCGGCGTTCGCCGAGCACGGCCCCACGATCGCCGCGGTCATCACGGAGGCGGCGCCCGCGAACATGGGCGTCGTCCCGCCGGCGCCCGGCTTCAACGCCGCGCTCGCCCGCATCACGCACGCCCACGGCGCGCTGCTCATCCAGGACGAGGTGCTCACCGGCTTCCGCGTCGGCCCCGCCGGCTGGTGGGGGCTCGAGGCGCAGCGCGAGGGCTGGGACCCGGACCTCCTGACGTTCGGCAAGGTCGTCGGCGGCGGCCTGCCGGTCGCGGCGCTCGGCGGCCGGGCGGAGGTCATGGACGCGCTCGCGCCGGTCGGCCCGGTGTACCAGGCCGGCACGCTGTCCGGGAACCCGGTGGCGGTCGCCGCGGGGCTCGCGACCCTGCGGCTCGCGGACGACGCGGTGTACGCGCGGGTGGACGTCGCCTCCGCGACGCTCCAGGCGGCGGTGGACGACGCGTTCGCCGCGGCGGGCCTGCCGCACGCGGTGCAGCACGCCGGGAACCTGTTCAGCACGGTGCTCGGCACCGACGCCGGCGCCCGCGACTACGCGGAGATGCTCGCCTCGGAGTCGTGGCGCTATCCCGCGTTCTTCCACAGCCTGCTGCGCGACGGCGTCTACGCGGCGCCGTCGGCGTTCGAGGCGTGGTTCCTGTCGGCGGCGCACGACGACGCGGCGCTGGAGCGGGTCGTCGACGCACTCCCCGCTGCGGCCCGCGCGGCGGCAGCGGCGACCCCGCCGACCCCCTGACGCGCCGCCACTGCCACCCCACCCCCCACCACCCGGCGAGGTCGTCACACCGGCACGAGGTCGTCAGTCCTGCGGGACGACCTCGTGCCGGACTGACGACCTCGGCGCCCCGCCAGGGCGCGGCGTCGCTGACCTCGATCGTGACCGGTCTGAAATGCGTCCGTAACACAGGAATGTCCTGTTCGTACGTTCTCTGTGCTATCCCTAAGACCCTCGTCACGTGCGCCCCCGCGCTCGTGTGCGCACGACCACCCCGCCGCAGGGCGTCGCCGGGCTCCGGCCGGGCGGATCTGCCACCGGCAGCGGGTAGGGGCCATCACTTCAGGGAAGAGGTACACGCATGACTGCGGTTCCCCACGGCCGCCGACGCGGCTTCGCGACCGGCGCCGGCCTCGTCGCCACCGCCCTGGTCCTCGCCGCGTGCGGCGGCGGGTCCGGGAGCGACGACGACGCCTCGGACGGCGGCGACGGCGGCGGCAGCGGCTCGCTGCTCATCGGCACGACGGACAAGATCACGACGATCGACCCCGCCGGCTCGTACGACAACGGCTCGTTCGCCGTCATGAACCAGGTCTACCCGTTCCTGATGAACACGCCGTTCGGCAGCCCGGACGTCGAGCCGGACATCGCCGAGTCGGCCGAGTTCACCTCGCCCACCGAGTACACGGTGACGCTGAAGCCGGGTCTGACCTTCGCGAACGGCAACGAGCTCACGTCCTCCGACGTGAAGTTCACGTTCGACCGCCAGCTCGCGATCTTCGAGTCGGGCGCGGACGAGGGCAACGGCCCCGGCTCGCTGCTCTACAACCTGGCCAGCGTCGCCGCGCCGGACGACACCACCGTCGTGTTCACCCTGAAGTCCCCGGACGACCAGGTGTTCCCGCAGATCCTGTCGAGCCCCGCGGGCCCGATCGTCGACGAGGACGTCTTCGCCGCCGACGCGCTGACGCCGGACGACGAGATCGTGGCGGGCGAGGCCTTCGCCGGCCCGTACACGATCACGGACTACAGCCAGAACGAGCTGATCACGTACCAGGCCAACCCGGAGTACCAGGGCCTGCTCGGCGCGCCGAAGACCGAGGAGGTCAGCGTCCAGTACTACGCCGACTCCTCGAACCTGAAGCTCGACGTCCAGGAGGGCAACGTCGACGTCGCGTTCCGCAGCCTGTCCGCCACGGACATCGAGGACCTGCGCGGCGACGACAACGTGAAGGTCGTGGACGGCCCCGGCGGCGAGATCCGCTACATCACGTTCAACTTCAACACGCAGCCGTTCGGCGCGACGACGCCGGAGGCCGACGCGGCCAAGGCGCTCGCCGTCCGCCAGGCCGTCGCGGACCTGGTCGACCGCGAGGAGATCGCGGACCAGGTCTACAAGGGCACCTACACCCCGCTGTACTCGTTCGTCCCCGAGGGCCTGACCGGCGCCACCGACGCGCTCAAGCCCCTCTACGGCGACGGTGAGGGCGGCCCGGACGCCGACAAGGCGGCCGAGCGCCTCGAGGCCGCGGGCGTCGAGACCCCGGTCCAGCTGTCGCTGCAGTACAGCAACGACCACTACGGCCCGTCCTCCGGCGAGGAGTACGCGCTGATCAAGGACCAGCTCGAGTCGACCGGCCTGTTCGCGGTCGACCTGCAGACCACCGAGTGGGTGCAGTACGCGAAGGACCGCACGTCCGACGTCTACCCGGCCTACCAGCTCGGCTGGTTCCCGGACTACTCCGACGCGGACAACTACCTGACGCCGTTCTTCCTCACGGAGAACTTCCTGGGCAACCACTACGACAACCAGGAGGTGAACGACCTGATCCTCCAGCAGGCCGTCACCGCCGACCCCGCCGAGCGCACCGCGCTCATCGAGCAGATCCAGGAGACGGTGGCCGGGGACCTGTCCACGGTGCCGCTGCTCCAGGGCGCGCAGGTCGCCGTCGTGGGCTCCGGCGTTGAGGGGGCCGAGGACACCCTCGACGCCTCGTTCAAGTTCCGCTACGGCGCACTGTCCAACAGCTGATCGACTCACCCGACACCCGACGCGGGCCGCTCACCTCCCGAGCGGCCCGCGTCGGGCGTCACAGGGACGAACGAGAGACATGACCTCCACCTCACTGACCGGACCGCAGCAGCCCACGGGCGTGCCGTCCGGGACCGCACCCGACGGCGACTCCCCCGTCGTCCGACAGGCCCGCAGGCGCTCCGGCGGCGGGCTCGGCCGGTACCTCCTGGTCCGGTTCCTCCTGATCATCCCGACCGTCTTCATCCTCGTGACGGTCGTGTTCTTCCTGATGCGTGCCACCGGTGACCCGATCACCGCCGCGCAGGGCGGCCGGCTCCCCGCCGACCAGCTCGCGGAGCGCATCCACCAGGCCGGCTACGACCGGCCGGTGCTCACCCAGTACGTCGAGTACCTCGGGCAGCTGCTGCGCGGCGACTTCGGCACCACGCTGAGCGACACGCGACCGGTCACCGAGGTCATCACGACCTTCGGTGCCGCGACGCTCGAGCTGGCGTTCTACGCCCTGATCGTCGCGTTCGTCGTGGGCATCCCGTTCGGGCTGGCCGCCGCGTACTTCCGCGACCGCGTCCCGGACGCCGTGCTCCGCGTGTTCGCGATCGCCTGCTACGCCACCCCGGTGTTCTTCTCCGGCCTGCTGTTCAAGCTCGTGTTCGCCGTGCAGCTCGACTGGCTCCCGGTCGCCGGGCGCGCGTCGACGCGCTCCGAGATCGAGATGCGGCAGCTCGACGACCCGACCGGCATCTACCTGATCGACGCCATCCGCACCGGGAACCCCGACGTCGTCGTCGACGTCCTCCAGCACGCGATCCTCCCCGCGCTGGCCCTCGGCCTGCTGACCGCCGGTGTGTTCCTGCGGCTCGTCCGGACCAACGTCATCGGCACGCTCGGCTCGGGCTACGTCGACGCGGCCCGGTCGCGCGGCGTCGCGGAGTCCCGGCTGCTGCGCAAGCACGCGTACCGGCCGGCGCTCATCCCGATCGTCACGGTCATCGGCATGCAGATCGCGATGCTGCTGGTGGGGGCGGTGCTGACCGAGACGACCTTCGAGTGGCGCGGTCTCGGCTTCCAGCTCTCGGAGTACCTGCAGGCCCGCGACTTCGTGGCCGTGCAGGGCATCGTCGTCATGCTCGCGGTGATCGTCGCCGTCACGAACTTCCTGGTCGACGTCATCGCGGCGCTGATCGACCCGAGGGTGAGGTACTGACATGGCGACCGCGACCCCCGCCCCCGTGGCGGCCCCCGTGCGCCGCACCTGGCGCAACCTGCCCGTCGTGCACCAGCTCCGGCAGTCCGTCGGCCTGCAGCGCGGCATGCTCATCACCGGCCTCGTGCTCACGGCGCTGCTGATCCTGGGGGCGATCTTCGCCCCGCTGCTCGCGCCCTACGGCTACGGCCAGCTCCGCGACGCGGACGGGCGCTTCGGCGCGCAGCAGCCGCCGTCGGCCGAGCACTGGTTCGGCACGACCGTCGGCGGCTACGACGTGCTGTCCCGCGTGATCTGGGGCTCCCGCACGGCGCTGCTCGTCATCGTGATCGCCATCGTCGCGTCGCTGTTCATCGGCGTGCTGCTGGGCCTGATCTCGGGGTACTTCGGCGGCTGGCTGGACCGCGTCCTCGTCGTGATCGCCGACGCGGTCTACGCGTTCCCGAGCCTGCTGCTCGCGATCGTGCTGGCCATCGTCATCAGCGGCGGCCAGTCGAGCATGATGGGCGGCGTCCTCGCGGCGGCGTTGTCGATCACGGTGGTGTTCACCCCGCAGTACCTGCGTGTCGTGCGGGCCGAGACCATCCGCATCAAGTCCGAGGCGTTCGTCGAGTCCGCCCGCGTCATCGGCGCGAGCAACTGGCGCATCATGACCAAGCACGTGCTCCGGAACGCCACGCGCACCCTGCCGCTGATCATCACGCTGAACGCGTCCGAGGCGATCCTCACGCTGGCCGGTCTCGGCTTCCTGGGCTTCGGCATCGAGCCGACCAAGGCCGCCGAGTGGGGCTACGACCTCAACCGCGCGGTCGCCGACGTCACCAGCGGCATCTGGTGGACCGCCGTGTTCCCGGGTGTCGCCATCGTGCTGTCCGTGCTGGGCATGACCCTGGTCGGCGAGTCGCTGAACGACCTGGCGGACCCGCGGCTGCGCAACCGCCGCGCGTCGGCCGACGTGGCCGGGGACGTCGCCGCGACGTCCGTCGTGCCGGGCGGTGCGCTCACCGCGCCCGGCGGCCTGGAGGGCCTCGAGCCCGGGACGGAGGCGGGCCGATGAGCACCGCGACGAGCAGCACCGGCCCGGCGTCCGCGCCGCTGGTCGAGATCACCGGCCTGTCGGTGTCGTTCGCGACCGACGCCGGCGACGTCCGGGCCGTCGACGACGTGTCCCTGTCGGTCGGCGCCGGTGAGGTCCTCGCCGTCGTCGGCGAGTCCGGCAGCGGCAAGTCGGTCACCGCCAAGACGATCCTGGGCCTCCTGCCGGAGACCGCCACCACGCGCGGCGCCGTCGTGCTGTCCTCCCGGGACGGCGAGCACCGCAACGACGTCATCGCGCTCGACAAGCCGGGCCTGCGCCGGGTGCGCGGGCGGGACGCCGCGATGGTGTTCCAGGAGCCGTCGACCGCGCTGAACCCCGTCTACACGGTCGGCTGGCAGATCATCGAGGGCCTGCGCGCCCACGAGAAGCTCAGCCGCGCGGAGGCGAAGACCAAGGCGGTCGACATCCTGCGCCGCGTCGGCATCCCCGACCCGGAGCACCGGATCGACCACTACCCGCACCAGTTCTCCGGCGGCCAGAAGCAGCGCATCGTCATCGCGCAGGCCCTGGTCCTGGAGCCGGGCGTGATCATCGCCGACGAGCCGACGACCGCGCTCGACGTCACCGTGCAGGCCGAGATCCTCGACCTGCTGCGCCGGTGCCGCGACGAGTTCGGTGCGGCGATCGTGCTGATCACGCACAACATGGGCGTGGTGGCCGACCTGGCCGACCGCGTCGCGGTCATGTACCAGGGCGAGATCGTCGAGCAGGCGCCGGTCGCGCAGCTGTTCGGCGCGCCCGCGCACCCGTACACCCGGGCGCTGCTCGACGCCGTGCCCCGGATCGGCCAGGGCGGCGCGCACGCCCGGGCCCGTGCGGAGGCCCGTGCGCCCGGCTGGGCGGAGCAGGCGCCGGTCGTCGCCGCGCGTGACCTGGAGATCACCTACCCCGGCCGGCTCCGGCAGCCCGGGTTCCGGGCCGTGGACAAGGTGTCGCTGTCGATCCGCCCGGGCGAGGTCGTCGGCCTCGTCGGCGAGTCCGGCTCCGGCAAGACGACGATCGGCCGGGCGATCGCGGGGCTCACCCGGGTGACCGGTGGCTCCCTGGAGGTGCTGGGCGTCGAGATGAACGGCGTCAAGGAGCGGCAGCTGCGGCCCGTCCGGCCCCGGATCGGGTTCGTGTTCCAGGACCCGGCGACGTCGTTCAACCCGCTGCTCACCATCGCGGAGTGCGTCGCGGAGCCGCTCGTCGTGCACGGCCGGGCGTCCGACGCCCGCGCCGCCCGGGCACGGGTCGACGAGCTGCTGGAGTCCGTGCAGCTGCCGAAGGCGTACGGCGACCGGTTCCCGCACGAGCTGTCCGGCGGCCAGCGCCAGCGCGCGTCGCTCGCCCGGGCGCTGGCGCTCGACCCGGAGCTGCTGATCGCCGACGAGCCGACCTCCGCGCTGGACGTGTCGGTGCAGGCGCGGGTGCTCGAGCTGTTCGCCGAGCTCCAGGAGTCCCTCGGGTTCGCGTGCCTGTTCATCAGCCACGACCTGGCGGTCGTCGACCTGCTCGCCGACCGGATCGCGGTGCTGCACCGCGGGAAGCTCGTCGAGCAGGGCACCGGCGAGGAGGTGCTCGGCGCCCCGCGCGAGGAGTACACCCGCCGGCTGCTCGCGAGCCTCCCGGTCCCGGACCCCGCCGAGCAGGCGCGGCGCCGCGAGGCGTGGCGGGCGCTGGCCTGACCTCCGCGCGCCGCGACGGCGCACCCGGCACGGCGAGGGCGTACTCCACGGAGTGCGCCCTCGCCGTTTCTCGTGCGCGGGGAGATCCGTCCTGGGGACGACGGCGGCGCCCGGCGCGCCGGGTGGCACGGTGGTGTCCACGGCATCGCGGGGAGGTGGCATGGAGCGGGTCATCGGGTGGCAGCGCGCCGCGCGGACCACGGCGGTGGTCGCCCTGCTGCTGACGGTCACGGTCCTCGCCGTCCGGGCCATGGGCAGCGAGATCCTGCTCGCCGTCCTGCGGTGGACCGACACCTTCGTGCGGAGCCCCGGCCTGGGCGGGCTCGCTGCCGCCGGTGCTGCCGTGGTGGCATTCGGCCAGTGGCGCAGGCAGGAGCGGTCGGAGGCACGTGGCCGCCGGGACCGCGCGACGGCGGGGCGTGATGCTCGCCGGGACCAGCAGTGGTGGGAGGTGTACCGGCTCGTCCGAGGCGACCGCCGACCTGGCTCGTCCCCGTCGACCGCCCAGGACGAAAGGCTGTTGCAGCAGCTGTCCGCTGATGCCGAGACTGAGCTGCAGGTCAGGGCGGCGGCCGTGCTCATCGCGTCCTACGCGCGACCGGCCCCGCCAGAGGACGACGAAGGAGCCCCGCATGTCGGCTGACCACTCGCCCGAGGTCGCGGCGCAGACCGTCGGCGACCGCGACGCCGATGAGCAGCACGCGCGACGGCTGCGGCTGCTCGCGCTCGTCGACGAGCTGGAGGCGCGGGCCGTCGCGATGCGTGCCGAGCGGCTCCGACGGGGCGAGCCCTTCAGCCGCCGCATCTAAGGAATACCCCCGGGGGGTATAGCGTTGGACCCCGTGGCGGGTGCGTCGGCACCTGCACGGAGGGAGCGCGACGTGCACGGCTACAGCGGCGACAAGGACGAGTACCTCAAGCGCCTGAAGCGCATCGAGGGCCAGGTGCGGGGCATCGCCCGCATGGTCGACGAGGACGTCTACTGCATCGACGTCCTCACCCAGGTCGCCGCCGTGACCAAGGCGCTGCAGGCCGTGAGCATCGGCCTCGTCGAGGACCACCTGGGCCACTGCGTCGTGGACGCCGCCCGGCAGTCCCCCGAGGCCGGCGCCGAGAAGGTCCGCGAGGCCTCCGAGGCCATCGCCCGGCTCGTCCGCTCCTGACCCCCACCGCACCCGAGAGGACCACCCCCATGAGCCAGACCACCACCTTCGCCGTCGACGGCATGACCTGCGGCAACTGCGTACGCCACGTCACCGAGGAGCTCACGGCGCTGCCCGGCGTCACCGACGTGCAGGTCCAGCTGGTCGCCGGGGGCTCGTCCCCGGTCACCGTGACGTCCGACGCCCCGCTCGCCGACGACGCGATCGCCGCCGCCGTCGACGAGGCCGGGTACGCCGTCACCCCGAGGGGGTCGCTGCTGTGACCACCGACGAGTCCACCCCCGCACGCCCGCTGCCCGTCGCCACGGTCGACCTGGCCGTCGAGGGCATGACCTGCGCGTCCTGCGTGGCGCGCGTCGAGAAGCGGCTGAACCGGGTGCCCGGCGCCCGGGCCACGGTCAACCTCGCGCTGGAGAGCGCGCACGTCGAGGTGTCGGCCGCCGAGGACGGCAGCACCCCCGGCACCGACGCGCTGGTCGAGGCCGTGCGCGCCGCCGGGTACGACGCCCGGGTGACCGGGCGCCGGGACGTCCCCGGGGCGCCCGCTGCGTCGGCCGAGCACGCCGCGCACTCGGAGCACGTCGCGCACTCCGCGCACTCCGCGCAGCCCACGGACACCGGGCACGGGCACGCCATGGTCGGCCACGACATGGCCGGCATGGACCCGCGCGAGCACGCGCTGTCCGGCCACAGCATGGCCCCGGGCCACGACATGGACCCCGACGAGGACACCTCCGCCCCGACCGACGCGCGCGGCACCGACCTGCGCCGCCGGCTGCGGGTGGCGACGGTGCTGACCGTCCCGGTGCTGCTGCTGTCGATGGTCCCGGCGTGGCAGTTCCGCGGCTGGCAGTGGCTGGTTGCGGTGCTCGCGCTCCCGGTGGCGACCTGGGCGGCGTACCCCTTCCACCGGGCGGCCGTGCGGGCCGCGCGGCACGGGGCGTCGACGATGGACACGCTCGTGTCGATCGGCATCGTCGCGGCGACCGGCTGGTCGCTGTGGGCGCTGCTGCTCGGCGGGGCGGGCGAGCTCGGCATGACCATGGAGCCGACGCTCTGGCCCGCGGCCGACATGGGCGGCCACATGCCCGAGCTGTACTTCGAGGTCGCCGCGGTCGTCGCGACGTTCCTGCTGGCCGGCCGCTACGCCGAGCACCGGTCCCGCCGCCGCGCCGGCGACGCCCTCCGGGCGCTGCTGGACCTCGGCGCGAAGGACGTCGCCCTGCTCGTCACGGGCACGGACGGCCGGCGCACGGAGCAGCGCGTGCCCGTCGACCGCCTGCGCGCGGGTGACGAGTTCGCGGTGCGCCCGGGCGAGAAGGTGGCCACGGACGGCGTCGTCGTCTCCGGCACCAGCGCCGTCGACACCAGCCTGCTGACCGGCGAGCCGGTGCCCGTCGACGTCGGCCCCGGCGACGAGGTGACCGGCGCGACGATCAACACCGGGGGCCACCTCGTGGTCCGCGCGACGCGGGTCGGCGACGAGACGCGCCTCGCGCAGATCGGCCGGCTGGTCGCCGCCGCGCAGACCGGCAAGGCGCCCGTGCAGCGGCTGGCCGACCGGATCTCCGCCGTGTTCGTCCCCGTGGTGCTGGTGCTCGCGCTGGCGACGCTCGGCGTGTGGCTGCTGTCCGGCTCCTCGGCCCAGGCGGCGTTCACCGCGGCCGTCGCGGTGCTGATCATCGCGTGCCCGTGCGCCCTCGGCCTCGCGACGCCCACGGCGCTGCTGGTCGGCACCGGCCGCGGCGCTCAGCTCGGCGTGCTCATCAAGGGCCCGGAGACGCTCGAGCAGACCCGGACCGTCGACACCGTCGTGCTGGACAAGACGGGGACCGTCACCGAGGGCCGCATGGCGCTCGTCGACGTGCTGGTCCCGGACGGTGCGGACGCCGACGAGGTGCTCCGGTACGCCGGGGCGGTCGAGGCGCTCGCCGAGCACCCGATCGCGCGGGCCGTCGCCGAGGCCGCGGCCGCCGTGTCGCCCGTGACCGCGGGTGTCGGCGGTGACGGCGTGGGCATCGGCTCCGACCAGGTGCACGAGTTCCGTGCGACCGCGGGGCTCGGGGTCAGCGGGGTCGTCCGGGCCGCGCACTCCGGCGTCGGGCTGTCCCGCCGGGTGCTCGTCGGGCGCCCCGCGTGGCTGGCCCAGGAGGGCGTGCCCGCCGACGACGACCTCGCTACCCGGTTCGCGGCAGCGGAGTCCGACGGTGCCACCGCCGTGCTGGTCGCGTGGGACGGCGCCGCGCGCGGCGTGCTGGTGCTGCGCGACCCCGTGAAGGCGACGTCCCGGCAGGCGGTCGACGAGCTGCGCGCGCTCGGCCTGCGCCCGGTGCTGCTCACCGGGGACAACGCCGGCGCGGCCCGCGCGGTCGCCCGCGAGGTCGGCATCCCGGAGGCGGACGTCATCGCCGAGGTGCTGCCGGCCGACAAGGTCGACGTCGTCCGCCGGCTCCAGTCCGAGGGCCGCCGGGTCGCGATGGTCGGCGACGGCGTGAACGACGCCGCGGCGCTCGCCACCGCGGACCTCGGCCTCGCGATGGGCACCGGCACGGACGTGGCCATCGAGGCCGCCGACGTGACGCTCGTCCGCGGGGACCTCCGGTCGGCCGCCCAGGCGGTGCGCCTGTCCCGGTCGACGCTGCGGGTGATCAAGCAGAACCTGTTCTGGGCCTTCGCGTACAACGTCGCGGCGATCCCGCTCGCGGCGCTCGGCCTGCTCAACCCGATGATCGCGGGCGCGGCGATGGCGTTCTCGTCGGTGCTGGTCGTGGCGAACTCGCTGCGGCTGCGCCGGTTCTCCTGAACGGTCCCGCCGCGGGGCGGCGGTCAGCCGCTACGGTGCACCTGACCGCCGCCGGTCCGCCCGGCGCCCAGTGAAGGAGATCTGCGTGACCGCGCGCCGCCCCGTCCTCGAGATCGCCGTGCAGGACCTGGCGGGCTACCGCATCGCGGCCGACGCCGGGGCCGCGCGCACCGAGGTCTGCGCGGCCCTCGCCGCGACGGGTGGCATCACCCCGAGCGCGGGCCTGCTGGCGACGCTGGTCGCCGAGCGGGACGCGCGCGCCGCCGCCGGCGGGACGCCCCCCGGCATCCACGTGCTCGTCCGGCCGCGCCCCGGGTCGTTCGTCTACGACGCCGACGAGCTCGACGTCCAGGTCCGCGACGTCCGCGCGTGCGTCGAGGCGGGCGTGGACGGCGTCGTCGTCGGGGTGCTCACGGAGTCGGGCGCGGTCGACACGGCCGCCCTGGGCGTGCTCGTCGCGGCCGCCGACGGCCGCGAGGTGACCTTCCACCGGGCCGTCGACGCGGTCGAGGACCCGTTCGCCGTGCTCGACGACCTGGCCGCGGCGGGCGTCACGCGCGTCCTGACCTCCGGCGGCGCCTCGCGGAGCATCGACGGGGTGCGACGGCTCGCCGCGATGGTGGAGCACACCGCCGGGGCCGTGCAGATCCAGGCCGGCGGCGGCGTGCGCCCGGTCGACATCGGGGCACTGGTCGCGGCCGGGGTCGACGCGGTGCACCTGTCGGCCAGTCGGGCGGTCGCCGGAGACGGCGGGCCCGGCGGCGGTGGGGCGTCGGGGCACACCGTGACGGACCCGGACGTGGTCGCCGCGGCGGTGGCGGCGCTCGCGCGGGACTGAGGCGCCTCGCAGCACCGCTCAGCGGAACCGGCGCCCCTCGTCCCGCCGGTACGCCAGCACGGCGAGGACCGCGAACACCGCCGTCCACCCCAGCAGCACCGGCAGCGCCACCGCCGAGCCCTCGAGGCCGGTCGTCACCTGGACCACCAGGTCCCGCGCGGCGCGCGACGGCAGCGCCTGCGACAGCGCGTCCAGCCAGTCGGGGAACGCCTGCGGCGGGAGGAACAGCCCGCCGGCGAACGCGAGCGGGAACAGGACCGCCTGCACCACGGCGATGGCCGCCTTGGCGGACAGGGAGTACCCGATCGCCAGCCCGAGGAGCAGGAACGGCACCGCGACGACCGGCACCAGCGCGATCCCCGCGACGGCCCGCCACGGCTCGGTCGACGCGTCCGTGAGCAGCCACGCGATCAGGAGCACGGGGACCTGCGCACCGAGGCAGAACACGATGCCGTTGACGATCCGGCCCGCGAGCCGCGGCCCTGCGCCGGCCGGGAGGGTCCGGACGTACGGGTCGAACGCGAGCTGGCGGTCCTCGGACACCCCGGCGCCCAGCGTGAACAGGCACGCCGACATGACGGCGAACGTGCCGAGCTGAGCGACGGCGGCCACCGCGGCGAGCGGGTCCCCGGACACCGCCGGCTGCGGCACCACGAAGAACAGGAGGGCGAGCGACGGGAACAGCAGGTTCCCGATCACGGCGATCGGGACGCGCACGGACTCGAGGAGCTGGAACTTCGTGTGCAGCCACGCGAGCGCCAGCCAGGACCGGGTGCCGGCCCGCGGCGGGAGGGGGACGGTGCTCATCGGGTCTCCTCCGGTGCGGTGGTGGTGAGGGCCAGGAAGGCCTCCTCGAGCGAGGCGCCACGCACCTCGAGGCCGCGGAACGGCACGTCGTCGCGCACCAGCGCGCGGACCACGGCGTCGGCGTCGGACGCGAGCAGGACGGTGCGCCGGCCCTCCCGCTGCACGTCGAGCACGCCGGAGAGGGCCGCGAGCGCGGGCTCGGCGCCCTCGGGCACCTCCAGGAGCACCCGCCGGGCGGCGGCCATCGCGAGGACGGCGGCGAGCTGGTCGTCGACGAGCACGCGGCCGGAGCCGATCACCACCACGCGGCGGGCGAGCGCCTCGATCTCCTCCAGGTAGTGGCTGGTCACGACGACCGTCGCACCGTCGGACTGGTAGTCGCGCAGCGCCTCCCACAGGGTGTGCCGCGCCTCGACGTCCAGCCCGGTGGTCGGCTCGTCCAGCAGCACGACGCGGGGCCGGCCGACCAGGGACAGCGCCACGGCGAGCCGGCGCCGCTGCCCGCCGGACAGCCCCCCGGTCTGGCGCCGGGCCAGGCCGGTGAGCCCGAACCGCTCCAGCACCTCCCCGCGCGGCATCGGGTCGCGGTAGTGCCCGGCCACGAGGTCGACCACCTCGCCGACCCGGAGCGTCGACGGCAGCCCGGTCTCCTGCGGTGTGGTGCCCAGCGCGACGCGGGCGGCGGGGTCGCGCGGGTCGCCCCCGCAGAGCCGCACGGTGCCGCCGTCGGGACGCCGCAGCCCGCTGACCAGGGACAGCAGGGTCGACTTGCCGGCGCCGTTCGGGCCGAGCAGGCCGACGAGCTCGCCCTCGTGCACCCGAAGGGACACGTCGTCCAGCGCGACGACGTCGCCGTACCGGCGGGTCACGTGGTCGAGCTCGACGAGGGCGGTCATCGCGCACCCCCGAGCAGCTCGGTCAGGGCCCGGGAGTACCGCTCGAACGCGGCACGCCCCACGGGCGACAGCTCGACGTACGTCGCGGGCGTGCGGCCCTCGAAGGTCTTCTGCACGGTCACGTACTCCGCCTCCTCCAGCTTGCGCAGGTGCGTGGACAGGTTCCCGGCCGTCATGTCGAGCAGCTGCTGCAGGCGGGGGAAGGTCAGGCGGTCCCCGGGGGCGAGTGCCGCGAGCGTCGCGACGACCCGCAGCCGGGACTGGGCGTGGATCACGGGGTCGAGGTCCGCGTCGGTCATGCGAGCGCCCCGCGCCGGACGGACCCGCCGCGCCGCCGTGCCGCGTGGGCCAGGACCGCACCGAGCGCCATGCCGCCGCCGCCCGCCACGCACATGACGGCGAAGGTCGCCGGCATGCCCACGACGGTCGCGGCAGCGGCGACGATCACCATCCAGACGCCGAGGGCGAACTGCGCCCGGTCCTGCCAGAGCGCGCCCCCGGCCATGTACAGGACGCCGACGATCAGGGCGGCGACGCCGTTGGCGAGCAGCGTGATGGTCTCGTCCGGCAAGCCGGTGTCCGCCAGGCCGGCCACGATCCCCTGCCCGCCGACGAACGCGACGAACCACGACCAGCCGTACAGGGCGCCTGTGGTGCGGCTGACTCCGTCCAGTCCGGACATCCGGCGCAGCGAGTGCACGATCGTCGTCGCGACCCCCGCGGCGATGAGGACGCCGAACACCGCCCACGCCCACCACGGCATCGCGTCGACCCCGTCCCGGCTGGTCGCCCACAGGACGCCGTAGCCGACGGACCAGGCGACGGCCCAGACGCCGAAGATGACGCGGTCGTCGGTGTACGCCCCGGTCCGGACGCGGGTGCGCTGGGCGGCGATGATGGCGCGCGCCGCCGCCGGGTCGAGCGGGGCGTCGAGCGGGGCGTCGAGCGGGGCGTCCGCCGGGTCGGCGTCGGTGGGCTGCGTCATGCGGGTGTCCTTCGACCGGGGCGCTCGGGTCGGCGCCAACAACTTTGCGCTGCAAACTAGTCGCTGACCGGTGCGCCGCGCAAGGGGTAGAGGCCGGGACCCGCGGTTCCGGCACCGTCCAGGAGCCGTCCGGGGCTCGTCCGGGCGTCGTCCAGCGCCGCGTCCTACGCTGCGCGGGTGACCGCCGCCCCCGTGCCCGCAGCGCCCGAGCCCGAGCCCGCCGCACCCGCACCCGCCGCACCCGCGCCCGCGCCCGCAGCGACCCGGCCCGGCACGCCGCCCGTCTCGGACCGCGCCTGGCGCCGACGGCTCACCGTCGAGATCTGGATCGTCCTGGGCCTGTCGCTCGGGCGGTCCGGCGTGTACGCCCTGGTGAACATCGTCGCGCGCCTCACCGAGGGCACCCCGCTCGCGGAGCAGTCGGCGACCCTGAACGCCAGCCGGTCGCCGCGGCCGTACCTCGACCTGACCTACCAGCTCCTGTCGATCGGGTTCGCGCTCGTGCCCGTCGCGCTCGCGCTGTACCTGCTGTCGGCGAACGGGCGCAGCGCGGTGCGGCGCATCGGCCTGGACGGCACCCGCCCGGGCCGCGACCTCGGCGTCGGGCTGGGGCTCGCGGCGCTGATCGGGCTCCCGGGCCTGGGGCTGTACGCCCTCGGGCGGGTCGTGGGGATCACGGTGGAGGTGCAGGCGGCCGCGCTCAACGCGGCGTGGTGGACCGTGCCGGTGCTGGTGCTGGCCGCCCTGCAGAACGCGCTGCTCGAGGAGGTCGTCGTGGTCGGCTACCTGATGGAGCGGCTGCGGGACCTGCGGTGGCGCACCCCGGCGGTGCTGGCCGCGAGCGCCCTCCTGCGCGGCTCCTACCACCTGTACCAGGGCATCGGGCCGTTCGTCGGGAACGTCGTGATGGGTCTGGTGTTCGCCGAGTACTACCGGAGGCGCCGGCGGACCATGCCGCTCGTCGTGGCGCACACGGTGCTCGACGTGGTGGCGTTCGTCGGGTACGCGCTCGTGCCGGCGGAGTGGCGGGCGGCGCTGGGTCTGGCCTGACGCCTCAGGGCAGGTCCGCGGCCGTGGACCCGGCCGTCGGAGGCGCGCCACCGGACGACAGCTGCCGCGCCAGCGTCCGCGTCGCGAAGCCGGACACCAGCATCACGACGCCGGCGACGAACGCGAACAGCCCGTACACCGTGAGGATCACGTCGACCGTGCCCTGCGGCTTGATCGCCAGCAGCAGGCCGAACAGGAACCCGACCAGGCCGAACACCAGCGTCCCGGACCACGCCAGGTCGCGCGCCCGGTACTGGACCACGGCGACGACGACGGCGGTGACCCCCAGCACGAGCACCCACAGGGCCAGCAGGTAGAACAGGACGAGCGCGGTCACGTCGGGCCAGAGCATGATCAGCGCGCCGAACGCGATGTCGACCAGGCCCTCGGCGACGAGCCACCCGAACCCCGGCTTCCCCCGGGCCAGCAGCGCCTGCAGCAGCACGACGACCCCGTCGACGACCGCGAACACGCCGAACACCCACACGAGCGCGACGAGGGTGCCGAGCGGCTCCACCAGCAGCAGCAGGCCGAGCACGATCATCAGCAGCCCGCGGAGCACCGGCAGCCACCACACCGAGCGCAGCACCGATGCCAGCCGGTCGTCCAGGTCCTGGGCCACGTGCGCCTCCCGCTCGTCGAACGTGCCGTGCTCCTCGTGCTCGCCACGCTAGTCCGCGCAGGTCATCCCCGCGACGGAGGCGCCACCCGGCCGCCGTCATCCTCAGGGACGGACATTCGGCCGGGTGCGGCGGGGACCCTCTCTGAGTGGCGCCGCGCTGCCTAGACTCCACGTCATGCCCGACGCCTCGACCAGCGCGCCGGCGGCGCCCGGTCGACCGGGGGGCGCCGCCACGGGACCGCGCATCCTGACGCCCGCCGGCGGGCTCGACCGGCCGCAGGTCGTCGACACCCCCGAGGTGCGGGTGCACCACCCGAGCGACCTGCTGGGCGTCGTGTTCAGCCTGCTCGGTGCGGTCGCGGTGATGGTGCTCGCCACCTACGCGCACAACACCACGACGGGCGTCGCCGAGGACGTCCAGGGCTTCGCGACGCTGCTGCGCCGGCTGCTCATCGTGCCGGTCGCCCTGCTCGAGAGCGTCGTCACCTTCATCGTCCCGGTGGCCGTGCTGACCGAGCTGGCCCTGCGGCGGCTCGGCCGGCAGATGATCGAGGCGTCGGTCGCGGCGATCGCGGCGGTGCTCGTGACCTCGGGCGTCGCGTGGCTGATCGAGAGCCTCGGGTCGGACCAGCTCGTCGCCGGCCTCTCGGTGCGGCTGGCGGGCGAGCTCACGCTCACGATCCCGGGGTACATCGCGCTCATCGCGGGCCTGCTCACCGCGACCGGCCCGCGCACCCGCCGCCGGACGGTCGCGTGGTCCTGGAACATGGTGTGGGTCGCGGTCGGGATCATGGTGATCACCGCGGGCGTGTCCCTGCCGGGGGTCGCGGTGGCGCTGCTGCTCGGCCGGGCGACGGGCCTCGCGGTCCGGTACGTGTCCGGCGTGCGGTCCGAGCGCGCGTACGGCTCGAGCCTGGTGGCCGGGGTGCGCCGTGCCGGCTGGCACCCGCGCCTGCTGGTCCGGGTCGCCGGCGAGGACGAGGACCGGCCCGACGGCGAGAGCGCCCAGGTGGCGCGCACCGCGGGCACCCCGGCGGCGCGCGCGGTCGTGCGGTCCGCGGACCACCGCGTGTACGAGATGACGACGACCGACGGGCAGCTCCTCGACGTCCTGGTGCTCGACGGCGACCGGCAGGTGGTCGGCTCGCTGAGCCGGCTGTGGCGGTCGCTGCGGCTGCGCGGCCTGGACGGCCGGTCGGTGGTGTCGCTGCGGCAGGCGGCCGAGCGCGCGGCGCTGCTGTCCTACACGGCCACCGCCGCGGGCGTCCGGACCCCCCGGCTCCGCGGCATCGCAGAGGCCGACTCGTCGATGATCCTCGTGCAGGACCGGGTGGCGGACGCCGTGCCGCTCGCCGACCTCGACCCCGAGCACATCAGCGACGACGTGCTGCGGGAGATCTGGGCGCAGCTCGGCCGGGCCCACGAGGCCGGGCTCGCGCACCGCGCGCTGACCAGCGACGTGATCCTCGTGTCGGACGGCGGCGCGCGGCCCACGGTCTGGCTGGTCGGGTGGGAGCAGGGCGACGTCGCGTCCTCGGACCTCGCGCGCCGGATGGACCGGACCCAGCTGGTGGCGCTGCTCGCGCTGCGCGTGGGGACGACCCGGGCGCTCGAGTCGGCGGTCGCCGTGCTGCGCGAGGACCAGATCGCCGCGATCGGCCCGCTGCTGCAGACCATCGCGCTGCCCCGCCGGACCCGCGACGAGCTGCGCGCCCACAAGGAGGTGCTGACCGAGCTGCGCTCCGCGCTGGTCGCGCGCCTGCCCGAGGCCGACCTCGAGCCGGTGCAGCTGGTGCGGTTCGGGGCCCGGGCTGTCCTGACGATCCTGCTGACGACGGTCGCGGTCATCATCCTGCTGACGTCGATCAACCTGCGGACGATCCTCGACGCGCTCGCGACGACCGACTGGCGGCTCAGCGTCCTGGCGTTCGCGCTCGGCATGCTCACGCTGCTCGGCGCCGGGCTCTCGCTGGTCGCGTTCTCCCCGGTGAAGCTGTCGATCTGGCGCGCGACGGTCGCGCAGTCCGCCGCGACGTTCGTGGCGCTGGCCGCCCCCGCGGGCATCGGCCCGGCCGCGCTGAACCTGCGGCTGCTCACCCGGCGGGGCACGTCGACGTCCCTCGCGACGGCGACGGTCGCGCTGGTCCAGGTGGCGCAGTTCATCGTCACGATGCTGCTGCTGCTCGTGCTGTCGGTGGCCTCCGGGACCAACCAGCTCGAGCGGTTCACGGTCTCCCCGACGGTGATCGTCGCGGTCGGGGTCCTCGCGGCGCTCGTCGCCGCGGCCATGCTCGTGCCCCGGGTGCGGCAGTGGGTGGGCACCAAGACGCTGCCCACGCTGCGGCAGACCTGGCCGCGGCTGATCGAGGTGGTCGGGCAGCCGACCCGCCTGGCGATCGGCCTGGGCGGCAACGTGCTGACCACGTTCGGCTACGTGCTCGCGTTCGAGGTGTGCCTGCGCGCGTTCGGGCAGGAGCTGTCGCTCGTGCAGGTCGCCATCGTGTTCCTCGTGGGGAACACCGCCGGGTCGGTCGCCCCGACCCCGGGCGGCATCGGCACGACGGAGATCGCCCTCGCCGGCGCGCTGTCGGTCGTGGGCGTGAACCCCGGCGTCGCCACCTCGGTCGCCGTGCTGTTCCGGGTGCTCACCTACTGGCTGCGGATCCCGGTCGGCTGGGCGTCGATGCGGTACCTGCAGCGCGTCGGCGAGCTGTAGCGCCGGTCAGGACGCCGCGGTGCACTCCCGCTGGGTCGGGACGAGGTCACCGCTGGCCGCGAGCGCCGCAGCGACCCGGGACCAGGAGGTGAGGCGGGAGGCGGTGCGTCCCGTGACGTCGGGGCGGAGGCCGGAACCGGTGCGGTCCCGCTCGGCCGGCTCGTAGAAGCCGCGCTGTTCCATGACGAGTCCTTCGTTCGGCAGCCCGGCTGACCTGCGGGGGTCCCGTGGCTTTGCGTCCCCTCCTCGCGGAGGGTTTGCCCTTGTCGCTGACGATCCCGACTGTAGGCCCGCGGCCCGCCGCGACGGAAGGGTTCGTCCAGCAGATCGAGGAACAGACGCCGCATTTCACCCACTCAGGCCAAATCGGGCATATGCCCCAGGCTCGACGGGGTGCGGCGGGGCGGCTCAGCCCTGCGGCACCGCGCGCAGGAACGCGTCGAGCAGCGGGCCCGAGGTCGTCGACCCGAAGTCGCCCGTCTCGACGAACACCGCCACCGCGAGGTCCCCCTGCGCGGCGATCATCCAGGCGTGGTTCTGCAGGTCGGCGCCGGTCCCGTACTGCGCCGTGCCGGACTTCGCGATGACCTCGGGACCGGGGACGCCCTGCAGGAACGTCGCGCCGCCCTCGGTCACGACGGCCCGCATCATCGACCGCAGCGCCTCCGCCTCCGGTGCGGTGAGCGGCTGGGCAGGCTCCGGCGCGGGGGTGGGCGCCGCGCCCTCGTCCAGCAGGAGCCGCGGGGTGACGCGCGCGCCGGCCGCGACGGACGCCGCCACCGTGGCCATGCCCAGCGGCGTGGCCTGCACGCGCGCCTGCCCGATCATCGATGCGGCGTGGTCGGTGCCCCCGGTGGCCTCGGCGGGCACGGAGCCGAGGGCCCCGGCGAAGCCCAGGTCGGCGTCCTCCACCAGGCCGAGCGCCTGCGCGGCGGAGGCCAGCGCCTCCTGCGGCGCCTGGTCCGCGGCGGTGAGGAAGGCGGTGTTGCACGACTCCGCCACCGCGGTGCGCAGGGTGATGTCGCCCAGCGCGGACGCCGGGTAGCCGGGGTAGTTCTGGAAGTCCCGGCCGTCGACCGAGGCCGTCTCGGGGCACGTCACCACGCTGTCGGGCGTCAGGCCCGCCCGGAGCAGTGCGAGGGACGTCGCCACCTTGAACGTCGAGCCGGGCGCGTAGAGCCCGAGCGTCGCCGTGCTCTGGCCGCCGCCCGCGGGGCCGCTCGCCGCGGCGAGCACGTCGCCCGTCGACGGCCGGATGGCGACGACCGCGCTCGCGCTGCCGGTCACCGTCGCGACCACGTCCTCGGCCGCCTGCTGCACCGCCGGGTCCAGCGTCGTGCGCAGCGGCTGGCCAGCCGTCGGTTCCACGTGGAACAGCTGCCGCTCGGCGGCGCCGCCCGTCGTCGCCACGACGGTCAGCCCGGGCAGCCCGCGCAGCTGCTCGTCGAACTGCTTCTGCAGTCCGCCGAGGCCGGTGAGGTCGCCGCCCTGGACGGCACCCTCGGACTCCTCGACGATCTCCGCGGTGGCCGGGCCCACCGTGCCCAGCACCGGCCGCGCGAACGCCCGGGTGGGCGCCAGGGGCAGCTCCGCGGACACGGCGTTGACGCCGGGCAGCGCCGACAGCGCCGCCACGTCGTACGCGGGGTCGCCCTCGCGCACGACGATCGCCTCGACGAAGGCCTTCTCCCCCGCCGCCGCCACCTGGCCCGCGTAGGCCTCGGCGTCCAGCCCGAGCGCGCCCGCCAGTCCCCGCGCCGCCGCGTCGGCCTCGGCGGCCGGGACGCGGGTCTTGTCGATGCCGACGCGGAAGACCGGCCGCGCCTCGACGATCACCGCGTCGCCCGCGCCCAGCACGTCCGCGCGCTCCGCCTGCACCCGCCGGACCGACAGCACCTCGGCGTCGGTGAGGTCGGGCGCCAGCAGCATCGGCGACCACGCGGCCCGCCACTCGTCGTCGACGCGCACCAGACGGGCGTGCGTCGTGTAGGTCCAGTCCGCGTCGCTGCTGTCGACGTCCCAGGTGAAGGCCAGCTCGACCGACGCGGTGGTCTCGTCCTCCTCCGCGGCCACGACCTCGCCGGGCTCGACCTGCGGCACCCACGGGTCCAGGCCCTCGTACGCCGCGGCGCGCCGCTCGCCGGCCTCGCCCGCCGTCGCGCCGTCCAGGGGGACGTCCGCGAAGTCACCCGTGGCCAGCGCCCCGGCGAGCGCCGCGGCCACCTGCTGCCGCTCGTCGTCGTCGCCCCCGCTGCACGCACCGAGCGCGATCACCAGAGCCGCGACGGTGAGCACCGCGAGCGGCCGGCGCGCGCGGGCACCGCCGGACCACCGGCCCGGCCCGTCACCGCGGCGCACCGCTCCCTGCACCCAGCGTGCTGCCACGTCGACCACTCCTGCCTCACCCCGTCCCGCACGACGCCGCGCCGTCCGCCGCGGCACGCGTCCGCCGGTCCCAGGTGGTCCGGCGCCAGGTCAGCCTAGGGATGCCGACCAGCCGGGACGGCCCGAACGGCGAACGGATTCGCGCGGGTGCTGTGCGCATCCTGTGCGAGGCGCCGGGCCGTCCGGTTGACGTCGCCGGGAGCGTTGTCTGAAATGGGGCGATGTCCCCTCCTGATCTGCCCTGCAGTCCCGTGCGGCGAGCCCGCACCCCGCGCGCGTCCGGCACGGGGGCTCGCCGCTGATGGACTCCGAGACCTGGGGCAGCATCGCCCTCGTCCTGCTCTTCATCCTCGTGGGCGGCGTGTTCGCCGGCACCGAGATCGCGCTCGTCTCCCTGCGCGAGACCCAGATCAACCACCTCGAGCGGCAGAGCGCCCGCGGAGCGCGCGTCGCGTCCGTCGCGCGGGACCCGAACCGGTTCCTCGCCGCCGTCCAGATCGGCGTCACCGTCGCCGGCTTCTTCTCGGCGGCTTACGGCGCGTCCACGATCGCGCCGGACTTCGCCCCGGCCATCGAGGCGCTCGGGGCCTCCCCCGGCCTGGCGAACACCGTCGCGCTGATCGTGCTGACGCTGATCATCGCCTACCTGTCGCTCGTGCTCGGCGAGCTCGTGCCCAAGCGCATCGGCCTGCAGCAGTCCGCCCGGGTGGCGCTGGCCGTCGCGCCGCCGCTCGACCGGTTCGCGTCCCTCATGCGGCCGGTCGTCTGGCTGCTGTCGACGTCCACGAACCTGCTGGTCAAGCTGTTCGGCGGCGACCCGCACGCGACCGGCGAGGAGATGACGGAGTCCGAGCTCCGGGACCTCGTCATCGCCCACCAGGGTCTGCCCGAGGACGAGCGCCGGATCCTCACCGACGTCTTCGAGGCCACCGACCGGTCCGTCGCCGAGGTGATGCGCCCGCGCGGCGAGGTGCACTTCCTGGAGGCCCGGCTGTCGCTCGCCGAGGCGCTCGACCGGGTGCGTGACCAGCCGTGGTCGCGGTACCCCGTCATCGGGGAGGACTTCGACGACGTGCTCGGGTTCCTGCACATCCGCGAGCTTCTCGAGGCCCAGGGCCGCGACGGCGTCCACGTGCGCGACGTGATGCGGGAGATCGTCGTGCTGCCCGGCACCAACAAGCTGCTCCCGTCGCTGTCCCGGATGCGGCGCGAGGGCGTGCACATCGCCGTCGTCGTCGACGAGTACGGCGGCACCGACGGGATCGTCACCCTGGAGGACCTGGTCGAGGAGCTCGTCGGCGACATCCGCGACGAGTACGACATGCCGGGCTCCTCGGGCGCCGAGGCCCGCGAGGGCGCGCCCGGGTCGTACGACGCCGGCATCACGATCGAGGAGTTCACCGAGCTCACCGGCGTGCGGCTCGCGGACGGGCCGTACGAGACGGTCGCGGGGTTCGTGATCGCGCGCCTCGGGCGGCTCGGCGACGTCGGCGACGCGGTGGAGGTCGACGGGCACCGGATCGAGGTGACCGCGGTCGACGGCCGCCGCATCGCCCGGGTGCGGGTGGTGCCCCCGCCGGAGGACCCGCCCGCGGCCGAGGCCGGGTGACCGCGGGGGTGATCCCGCCCCCGCCCGGATGCGCGCAGCCCGTCGCTGCCGCACCCTGGACCGGACGTCGTGAGCGGAACGACCGGGAGGAGCGACCATGACCCACCGTCCGGACCGGCTCGTCCTGGAGCCGGAACCGCACGCCGTGGCCGAGGGCCGCACCTGGGTCGTGCAGCGGGCGACGCGCGCGCACGCCAGCGCCGAGGAGGCCGCCACGGTCGAGCTGCTGACCAGCGAGGTGCTGACCAACGCGGTCGTGCACACGCGGGCCCACCGGCACATCTCGCTGACCGCGGAGTGCCACGACGACTGCGTCCGCGTCACGGTCACCGACCCCGACCCCACGCTGCCGGTCGTCCGCCCGGGCAACGCCGGGCGCACCGGCGGCAACGGGATGCGGATCGTGGACGCGCTGGCGTCCCGGTGGGGCATCGACCTGCACCCGGGCCGCGGCAAGACCGTGTGGTTCGAGACGCCGGTCGCGGCGATGCCGCACCTGCTCACCGCCTGAGACCTCCCGCCAGGGCGCCGGGGCGGCCATGATGTCGTTCCATGACGGCACCGCCGGCGTCCACCCGCCCAGGACCTCCCGCTCTCCCGCCCCCGCGCGCGGAGCAGGCCCGGGCGGTCGCGCGCACCGCAGCCACCACGCTCCTGCTGCTGCTCGTGTACGTGGCACGCCCGGTCGACCGGCCGACCGCCGCGGTGCTCACGCTGCTGGTCGTCGGGCTGGTGGTGCTCGTGGCCGTCCTGGTGTGGCAGGTCCGGACCGTCATCCGGTCGCCGTACCCCATGCTGCGCGCGGTCGAGGCGTTCGTGGTGGCCGCCGTGCTGTTCGTGACGGTGTTCGCGACCGGGTACGCGGCGCTCTCGGAGGCGGCGCCGGCGTCGTTCACCGAGCCGCTGGACAAGCTGGGCGCGCTGTACTTCACGATGACGGTGCTCGCGACGGTCGGGTTCGGCGACATCGCGCCGGTCTCCGGGGCCGCGCGCGTCGTCACCACGGTGCAGATGGTGTGCGGGCTCGCGTTCCTGGGGGTCGTCGGACGGCTGTTCCTCGCGGCGGTGCAGCGCTCGCAGCGCGCGGGCCGGCCGGACTGAGCCCGGCCGGCCCGGACGCCGGCAGGCGCCGTCAGGCCGTGGCGGCGGGCGCCCGGTGCACCCCCGAGCCGTCCGACCCGTTGCTCGACGCGCCCCGCGCCTGCGCCAGGGCGTGCGCCTTGAGCGACTCGAACTCCGCGCGGTCGATCGCGCCGTCGTCGAGCAGGATCTTGGCCTGCGCGATCTGCTGACCCGGCGCGGCCCCGGCCACGTCGCGGATGTACTCCTCGCCGGCGGCGCGGGCGGTGCTCGCCGCGCGGGCGCTGCGCTCGGCCATCCCCCTGCCGCGGGCGATCAGGTACACGAGCGCGGTCACGAAGGGCAGCACCACCAGGAAGACCAGCCAGACGGCCTTCCACCAGCCGGAGAGCTCCCGGTCGCGGAACAGGTCCCCGATGATCGAGAACAGGGCGAACAGGTACGCGATGAACGCGAACGCCCACACGAACCACCAGATGATGTCCCAGAAGTCGGTCCAGAAATCCATCTCGACCACGCCTCTCGAGTCGCGCCGAGAGTCTTCCGGCGGGGTGTCGACGACATCCCCCGTGCCCTCGGACGCCTCCACCGTAGAACCGCGGGGTGTCCGCGGTCACGCCTTTCCCGGCACCCGCGACGGAATGCGCCGCGCGGGCGCCGGGTTCGCAGTCGGTATGAAGGCAGTCGTGTACGAGAAGTTCGGCGGGGCCGAGGTCCTGCAGGTCGTCGAGCGCCCGGAGCCGCACATCGGCCCGGACACCGTCCTGGTGAAGGTGGTCGCCGTGGGGCTGAACCCCGTGGACTACAAGGTCCGGGAGGGGTACCTGCAGGGGCTGATCGACACCCACCTGCCCGCAGTGCCCGCGTGGGACGTCGCGGGCGTGGTCGTGAAGCCCGGGCTGGACACCCCGGAGTTCGAGGCCGGCGACGAGATCCTGGCGTACGCGCGCAAGGACGTCGTGTCGGACGGGACGCTCGCGGAGTACGTGTCCGTGCCGGTGCGCACCGCCGCGAAGAAGCCCGCGGGCCTGTCGTTCGAGGCGGCGGCGGGCCTGCCGCTCGCGGGGCTGACCGCGCTGCAGACGGTGCGCCGCTCGGGGCTCGGCGAGGGGTCGACGGTGCTGGTGCACGCGGCCGCCGGCGGTGTCGGGTCCATCGCCGTGCAGCTCGCGGTGCACGCCGGGGCGCGCGTCGTCGGGACGGCGTCGGAGGGCAACCACGCGTACCTGCGCGAGCTCGGCGCGGAGCCGGTGGCGTACGGCGACGGGCTCGTCGAGGCTGCGCGGGCCGTCGCGCCCGGGGGCTTCGACGTGATCCTCGACTACGTCGGCGGCCAGGCGATCGACACCGCCCCGGACCTGCTGGCCCCGGGCGGCACCATCGTGTCGATCACCGACGCGCGGGCCCGCGACGAGCTGGGCGGCCAGTACGTCTGGGTACGCCCCGACCCCGCCGGCCTGGCCGAGCTCGCGGACCTCGCGGCGCGGGGGGTCGTGCAGGTCGAGGTCTCGCAGACCTTCGACCTCGACCACGCCGCGGACGCGTTCCGCGCCCTGGAGACCGGGCACACGCGCGGCAAGATCGTCGTCACGGTCTGACCGGTCCGCGGCGCCCCGCACCCCGGGGCGCCGCAGGCCCGGCCCGCCCGCGGCGTCAGAACGCGCGGGCCGCGACCAGGTCCCGCGTGACGTCGTGCCGGGGGGCGCCGAGCACCTCGGCGACCGTGCCCTGCTCGACGACGCCGCCGGCGCTCATGACGAGCACCCGGTCGCACACCCGCCGGACCACGCCGAGGTCGTGGGAGACGAGCACCATCGCGATCCCGTGCTCGCGCCGCAGCTCCACCAGCAGGTCGAGCACCGCCGCCTGCACCTGCACGTCGAGCGCGGACACCGGCTCGTCCAGCAGCAGCACCCGCGGGTCCGACGCGAGCGCCCGGGCGATCGCGACGCGCTGCCGCTGACCGCCCGAGAGCGTGCGCGGCCGGCGGTCCAGCACCGACGCGGGCAGGTGCACCCGGTCGAGCAGCGCCGTCGCCGCCGCGTCCCGGTCCGCGCGGGCCGGGGGCCGCGGCGCCGTCGCGAGGGCGGACCGCAGCACGTCCCGCACGGTCAGGCGCGGGTCGACGGTGCCGAGCGGGTCCTGGGGCACCAGCCGCACCCCGGAGCGCAGCGGCCGGCGCGCGCGCTCGGGCAGCGCGGACCACGGCCGGCCGTCGAGCAGCACCTCCCCCGCGTCGGGGACGTCGGCGGCGAGCAGCAGGCGGGCGAGCGTGGTCTTGCCCGAGCCGGACTCGCCGACCAGCCCGACGGCCTCGCCGGCCCGGACCTGCACGTCCACGCCGTCGACCGCGTCGACCCTGCCGCCCTCGGGCAGCGGGAACGCCCGCCGCAGACCGCGCCCCTCGAGGACGATCTCCCCCGGCGGCGGCATCGCGCCGGGCCCCTCGCCCAGCCGTGCGGCGGCCACGAGGTCGCGGGTGTACTGCTCCTGCGGCGCGTCCAGGACCGCAGCCGTCGCGCCCTCCTCGACGACGAGCCCGTCGCGGAGCACCACGACGCGGTCCGCGACCCGCGCGACGGCACCGAGGTCGTGCGTCACCAGCAGCACGGCCGTCCCGCGGTCGCGCAGACCCGCGAGCAGGTCCAGCACCCGGGCGGCGACGGTCGCGTCGAGCGCGGTGGTCGGCTCGTCCGCGACGAGCAGGGGCGGGTCCGCGACCAGCGCGGACGCGATCAGGGCGCGCTGCCGCATGCCGCCCGACAGCTCGCCCGGCCGCTGCCGCGCGCGCACCGCCGGGTCCGGCAGGCCGGCGTCCGCCAGCGCCGCCAGCACCCGCTCCGCGCGGTCCACCCGTGACGGCCGGGAGCCACCGGGCCGCGGCACGTCGAGCGCCTCGCCGACCTCCGCGCCGACGGTGCGCAGGGGGTCCAGCGACCCGAGCGCGTCCTGCAGGACCAGGCCGACGTCCCGCCCGCGCACGGACCGCCACTGGCGCGCGGTGAGCGCGGCGGCGTCCCGGCCCAGCAGCCGGAACCGCTCCGCACGGACCTGCGCCCGGGCGCCCTCGGCCGCGAGCCCGACGAGCGTCCGGGCCAGGACCGACTTGCCGGCCCCGGAACCGCCGACCACGGCCACGCACTCCCCGGGGCCGACGCGGAGGTCGACGCCGCGCAGCACCTCGGGGCCGCCGGGGAACTGCACCCGCAGTCCGGCGACGTCCAGCACGGCCTCGCCGGCCCGGCCCCCCGCCCGCGTCACGCGGCCACCGCCCCGACGCGCCGCCCCAGGACCGTCAGGGACGCCGCCGTCACGGTGATCGCGAGCCCGGGGAACACGGTCAGCCACCACGCGGTGTCGATGTACACCCGGCCGGCGTTGAGCATCGCGCCCCACTCCGGCGACGGCGGCAGCGTCCCCAGGCCGAGGAAGCTCAGCGCGCACACCCACACGACGGCCTGCCCGATCCCGAGGGTCGCGACGGACACCAGCGGCCACAGGGTGTTGGGCACGACGTGCCGGAGCAGCACCCGCGCCGGCCCGTGCCCCTCCAGGCGCGCGGCCTCCACGTAGCCGCTGGACGCGACCGACCGGACCCGTGCCCGGAGCATCCGCGCGTACCCGGGCGCCGTCGCCGCGCCGACCGCCAGCACGGACGCCTCGACGCCCGCGCCCAGCACCGCGACGAGCAGCAGCGCCAGCACCAGGGTCGGCAGCGCGAACAGCACCTCCAGCACCCGGCCGATCGCGGCGTCCAGCCAGCGCGGTCCCAGCCCGGCGGCGAACCCGAGCACGAGCCCCGCCCCGACGCCGATGGCCGTGGCCGCAGCGCCGATGCCCAGGGAGGCGGCGGCGCCGTGCACGACGCGCGTGTAGACGTCGCGGCCGGACTCGTCGGTGCCGAACCAGTGTGCGGCGCCCGGGGCGGTGAAGGCCGCCCGCGCGGCGATGGCGTTCGGGTCGCCCGGTGCGAGGACGTCCGGCCACAGCACGGCGACGACCATCCAGACGACCGCGAGCGCCGCCAGCACCCCGGGGACGCCGAGACCGCGCAGGACCACGCCGGTGCGGCCGGCCGGACGGACGGCACGCGCCCGGTCGAGCGTCGCGGCGGTCATCCGAGCACCGCCGGCTCCCCTGCGCCGGGCACGCGCGCACCCGGGGCGCCGGACGTGCCGGGGGCACCAGCCGCCCCCCGCAGGCGCGGGTCCAGCGCCCGCTCGGCGAGGTCGACCAGCAGCATCACCAGCACGTACGCGACGGCGACCACGACGACGGCCCCGACCACCACGGGCACGTCCCGCTGCATCGTCGCGTCGAGCAGCAGCCGGCCCAGACCGGGGCGGCCGAAGAGCGTCTCCACCACCACGGCGCCGCTGAGCAGGGACCCGAACGCCCAGCCGGACAGCGACACCGCGGGCAGCACCCCGTGCCGCAGGGTGTGGCGCCACAGCACCCGCGTCGGCGACGCCCCGCGCGCGCGGGCGCTGGTGGCGAACGGCGCGGCGGCGGCCTCCTCCAGGGAGTCCCGCATCACCTGGCCGAGGAACCCCGCGACGGGCACGGCGAGCGTCAGGGTCGGCAGCACGAGCCCGGCCGGGTCGGTACCGCTGCTCGTGGCGGGGAACCAGCCCAGCGTCGAGGAGAACACCACGATGAGCACCGCCCCCAGCCAGAAGTGCGGGACCACCGCGGCGACCACCTCGGCGCCGCGCAGCACGGCCGCGCAGGCCCGCCCGACCGGGCCCGTCGCCCGGACGGCGAGCGTCGCGACCGCGAGCGCCAGCACCCACGCGACGACGAGCGCGAGCACGGCGAGCAGCATCGTCCCGGGCAGCTGCTCGGCGAGCAGGTCCGCGACGGGCACCTTGCGGGAGTACGAGTCCCCGAGGTCGAGCGTCAGCACCCGCCACAGCTGCACGAGGTACTGGACGAGCAGCGGCTGGTCGAGCCCGTACTCGGCCCGCGCCCGCTCGACCGCCTCCGGCCCGGCCTGCGAGCCCGGTCCGCCGAGGATGGCCTCGGTCGGGTCCCCGCCGGCGGCCCGCAGGGCGAAGAACACCGCGGTGGCGACGACCCACGCGACCAGCACGGCGGAGCCGAGGCGGCCGAGCAGCCAGCGGAGCCACCCCGGCGTCATCGCGGTCGTCAGGCCCCCAGCCGCGCGTCGAGGAACGTCGGCGTCGACACCGTGTCGAGGGTCCGCACGCCCGTCACGCCACGGGTGAGGAAGTGGTTCTGCTGGTCGTAGAGCGGGAGGATGTAGTAGCCCTCGAGCACGATCTTCTGCGCCTGCTCGTAGAGGTCCGCGCGCTCGGCGTCGTCCGACGTGGTCGCGGCGCGGTCCAGCAGGTCGTCCAGCGCCGGGTCGGTGACGCCGGCGTGGTTCGCGAAGTACCCGCTGGGCGCGGGGACGGTGCCCTCCGAGTGGTAGAGGATCCGCAGGACGTCCGGGCCCACCTTCGTGTACGGCGCGGACACGGCCTCGTACTCGTGGGCGCCCAGGGCGCCGTACCAGCCGGACAGGTCCATCGGCTCCAGGACGACCTCGAAACCGACCTCCTTGGTGTTCGCCTGGATCTGCTCGAACAGCGACTGCTCCGCCGCGACCGACTGGTTGGTGCTCACCGGGAACCGCACGGTCAGGCGCTGCCCGTCCCTGGTGCGGTACCCCTCGTCGTCGCGCTCCGTCCAGCCCGCCTCGTCCAGCAGCGCGTCGGCCGCGTCGGCGTCGGTCGTGAACAGGTCCGCGTCGGAGTACGCGACCGGCTCGACGCTGGACAGCGGGGAGGTCGAGCGCGTGGCCGTGCCGGCGAACAGCGTCTCGATGCCCGGCTCCGGGTCGGCCGCGCGGACGAACGCCTCGCGCACCCGCACGTCGTCGAACGGCGCCTGCAGGCTGTTCAGCTCGATGCGGTTGGACGACCCGGGCCGCGGGGCGTCGACGTGCGTGATGTCCCCGCCCTCGTCGGCCTGCGCGATGGCGTCGGGCTGCGGGTTGTCGATCACCTGCACCTCGCCGGAGCGCAGCGCCGCGTACCGGGTCGCGGCGTCGGGGATGAACCGCCACACGATCTGGTCGAGGTGCGCGACGCCGTCGTGGTCGGACTGCGGGTCCCGGTTGACGTACTCGTCGTTGCGGACCAGCACGACCTGCTGCTGCGGCGTCCACTCGTCCACGACGAACGGGCCCGTGCCGACCGGCTCCGCGCAGTTCGCGTCCATGCCGCGGGCGATCCCCGCCGGCGACTCCATCGCGGTCCACTGCTGGCTGAGCGACTCCAGCAGCGCCGCGTCCGGCTCGGTCAGGTGGAACCGCGCGTGCGTCGCGTCGACGACCTCGACCTGCTGGACCTTCTGCATCGCCAGGTAGCCCGTCGACGACTGCGTGTCCGGGTCCTGCAGGTGCTCCACGTTGACCTTGACGGCCTCCGCGTCGAACGGCGTGCCGTCGGTGAACGTGACGTCGTCGGCCAGCGTGAAGTCCCAGGTGAGGCCGTCCTCGGACGTGGTCCACTCCGTCGCGAGCCACGGCAGGATCGTCCCGTCGGCGTCGCGCCCGACCAGCGGCTCGAGGTACTGGGTGCTGATCAGCGCCTGGGGGTAGTTGCCGCCCACGTGCGGGTCGAGGCAGGTCGGCTCGGCGTCGCCGGTGGCGTAGACCAGGGTGCCGCCGTCGGTCGTCGCGGCGGCGTCGTCGGAGCCGCCCGAGCCGCCCGAGCCGCCGGAGCAGGCGGCGAGGGTCAGGACGAGGCCGCCGGCCAGGGCGCCGGCGAGGCGCGCACGGGTGGGTCGCAGCGAGTGGAGCACGGGGTCCGCCTTCGGGTCCGGGGTCGGCGCGGCACTCGGCGCCGTTGTTGCACTGCGTCCAACAATAGGCCCGGTCAGGCGCGTCGACCCGACTCCGCGGTGTGATCCGCGTCCTACGATGACGGGCGTGCCCGACCCCGCCGCCCGCCGCACGGGCCGACCGCCGGCCTCGTCCCGCGCGATGCTGGAGGAGGCCGCGGGCGAGCTGTTCCTGGAGCGCGGCTACGCCGCGACCTCCGTCGCGGACATCACGCAGCGCGCGGGCGTCAGCCGCAGCACCTTCTTCAACTACTTCCCCGCCAAGTCCGACCTCCTGTGGGCCGGGTTCGACGAGCGCGTCGACCGGCTGCGCGCCGCACTGGCCGGGCGGACGTCCGGCACCGTCGGGGAGGCCGTCGCACGTGCCCTGCACGAGCTGGCCGCCGACCTGCCCGCGGAGCACGTCGCGCTCGCCTTCACCCAGGCCGACGCGATGGGCCTCGGCGACGACCTCCGGCTCGCGGCCGCGCGCCGGACCGCCGACCTGGGCGGGGTGCTCGCCGCCTACGCGGCCGCGCGGGGGGTCGAGCCGCTGCACGCGCGCGTCGCCGGGACGGCGTGGGCCGGGGCGCTGGTGGCGGCGGTCGAGGCCTGGGCGCACGCCGGCGCCGGGCGGACTCGGCTTCCGGAGCTGCTGGACCGGGCGCTGGCGCCGGTGCGGGCCGCGCTGGACTGACCACCCGCCCCGCGAACGGGCCTGTGGACGACGGCCTTGCGCCTTCCCACTGCGCCGCCCACAAGTTACCTTGTACCAGCCGGGCACCCTGCCCGCACGAAGTTCCTCCGGAGGTGACGACGATGCCCCGATCGCTCGACGAGATCCTGGCCAGGTCCGAGCAGCTCGCCGACGAGTTCGAGTCCTACGAGCCGGAGCCGGGCGACCGCGGGACCGTCTCGCCCGTCACCGCGGTGCGCCTCGCGGCCTACCGGCGCGCGGAGGCGGAGCGCGACCTCGCCGACGCGATCGCCGCCGCGCGGCAGGAGCACACGTCGTGGAAGGTCATCGGGGAGCTGGTCGGCACGTCCGGCGAAGCCGCGCGGCAGCGGTACGGCAAGCACGTCGGCGACTGACGGCGGCGGGTCGTCCGTCCGGCACGTCACAGCACCGGCGGTCGCCGCGCCTCACCCGGTGTTCCTAGGATCAGGGTCATGAGCGACTCCGGACTGCGGCAGGCCCAGGACAAGATGGCGGCGGCGGGCGTCGCCCCCACCGCCATCGACGTGTTCACCCACTACTACCGCGAGCTCGAGGCGGGGGCGACCGGCCTCATCCCCGAGGGCACCATCGACCCGCTGCTGGACCCGCCGAAGCTGGCGGACCTCGACATCGACCCCGAGGCGGCGCGCGAGGCCTTCGCGAAGACCGCCGTCATCAAGCTCAACGGCGGCCTCGGCACCTCGATGGGCATGGACAAGGCGAAGTCGCTGCTGGAGGTGCGCGACGGGAAGACGTTCCTCGACCTCATCGTCGAGCAGGTGCAGCACGCGCGCGCCGAGACCGGCGCCCGGCTCCCGCTGATCCTCATGAACTCGTTCCGCACCCAGGAGGACTCGCTCGCCGCGCTGGCGAAGCACGAGGGCCTCGCGGTCGACGGCCTGCCCCTGGACTTCCTGCAGAACCAGGAGCCGAAGCTCCTCACCTCGGACCTGACCCCGGTGTCCTGGCCGGCCGACCCGACGCTCGAGTGGTGCCCCCCGGGCCACGGGGACCTGTACACGGCGCTGCTCGCGTCCGGCGTGCTGCAGCAGCTGCTCGACGCGGGCTTCCGGTACGCCTCGGTGTCGAACTCCGACAACCTGGGCGCTGCGCCGGACCCGACGATCGCCGGCTGGTTCGCCGCGTCGGGCGCCCCGTACGCCGCGGAGCTGTGCCGCCGCACCGCCGCGGACCGCAAGGGCGGGCACCTCGCGGTCCGGAAGTCCGACGGCCGCCTCATCCTGCGCGACACCGCGCAGACCCCGGCGGACGAGATGGACTACTTCACCGACGAGCACCGGCACCCGTACTTCCACACGAACAACCTGTGGTTCGACCTGGAGCAGATCGCCGCGGCGCTGGAGGCCCGGGGCGCCGTGCTCGGCCTGCCGCTGATCCGCAACGTCAAGACGGTCGACCCGACGGACCCCTCCTCCCCCGAGGTGTTCCAGATCGAGACCGCCATGGGCGCCGCCATCGAGGTGTTCGAGGGCGCGACGGCCATCGCCGTGGGCCGGGAGCGGTTCCTGCCCGTCAAGACCACCAACGACCTGCTGCTGATCCGGTCCGACGCGTACGACCTGGCCGAGGACTCGACGCTGCGGCTGGCGGTCGAGAAGGCCCCGCTCGTGGACCTCGACACGAAGGTCTACAAGACCGTCGGGAAGTTCGAGCAGCGGTTCGCCGGCGGTGCCCCGTCGCTGCGCGGCGCGACGTCGTTCACTGTGCACGGCGACTGGACGTTCGGCGCGGGCGTCGTCGCGACGGGCACGGCGGTCGTCGAGGCCGACGGCGCACCCGGCCAGATCCCGGCGGGCACGACGATCGAGGGCTGACCCCGGCGTTCGACCACGCGAGCCCGGCCCGGCGCGCTGCTGCGTGCCGCGCCGGGCTCTCGTGCGTCCGGGGGGTCGTCGCTCAGGCGCGTCGGCGACGCACGGCCAGCACGACCACCGCGCCGCCCACCAGCAGCACCACGGCGGCCGCGGCGAGCGCACCGGCGTCGGAGCCCGTGACGCCCAGCGCGGGGCGTGCGGCGGACGGGGTGCCGGCCGCCGGACCGCCGCCGGGGGTGCCCGGTGCGGCCGAGGGCTGCCCGGGTGCGGCCGACACCCGGAACGTCACGGCGTCCGTCGAGACCGCCCCCGCGGGGTTCGTGACGGTGAGCCGCACCATCAGCCCGTCGTCCGCGGCCGTCGGCGTGTAGGTCAGGGTGTGGCGGACCTTCCCGGACGTCGGCAGCGCCGCCAGCCGCAGCGCCACCTGCCGTACGCCGTCGGTCACGACCTCCTGCGTGGCACGGGCGCCGTCCGGGACCGGACCCCACGTGCGGCCGGCGTCGCGGGAGGCCTCCCAGAGAGCCGTGCCGGCCTCGGCGTCGACGACCCAGGTCAGCGCGGCGGGCCGCCCGGCCACCGCCCGGAAGATGCCGTCGGCGGACACCCCCTCGGGCGTGGCCACCACGTCCGGGGGTGCGACGACCTCGAGCGTGGCGGCGGCGCTGGTGACGCGGACGGGCCCGGCGACGAGCGTCGCGGTGGCCACGGCACGGACACGGAGGCCGTCCTGCGAGGCGTCCGGCACGAGCGCGAGGACGGGGCCGGTCGCCCCGGGCACCGCGGTCCACGTCACGCCGTCCGGTGAGGTCTCCCAGGTGACCACGGGCGCCGGGTCGCCGGTCGCCGTGACGGTGAAGCGCGCTGTCCCGCCGGCCGGGACGGAGGCGTCCGCGGGGTCGCTGACGACCGGCGCGCGGAGCACGTCCAGCGTGGCGGCGGCGCTCGGGACGTCCGCGGCGACGGCGTTCGACGCCAGGGCGCGGTACAGGGTGCCGTCGGCCTCGGCGGTCGCCGGCACGGCGAGCGTGCCGGCGGTCGCGCCGGGCAGGTCGGTCCAGGCGGCGCCCGGTGCGCGGCTCTGCCAGCGGAGGGCCGGCGCGGGCGTCCCGGAGGCGGACGCGGTGAACGTGGCGACGCCGCCCTCGTCGACGGTGGCGTCCGCGGGCTGCACGACGAACACCGGCGTGGTGTGCACGTCGAGCCGGGCGGCCGCGGTGGTCACGGTGCCCCCGGCGCCCGACACGACGGCGCGCACGACCGTCCCGTGGTCCGCGGGGGACGCCGGCCGCTCGTAGACGCTCGCGGTCGCGCCCGGCACGTCGGCCCACGAGCCGTCACCCGCGCCGGTCTGCCACTGCACGGTCGGTGCGGGGAACCCGGCGGCCGTGATCGTGAACCGAGCGGTCCCGCCGGCGACGACGGTCACGTCCTGGGGACCGGTGACCTCGGGGCCCCAGTGCACGACGAGCGCGGCCTCGGCGGACGTCGCGCTGCCGGAGGGGCTGGTGGCCACGGCACGGAACCGAGCACCCTGGTCGGCGCGGCCCGCGATCACGGTGAGCTCGCCGGTGGTCGCGCCCGGCACGTCGGTCCACGAGGAGGACCCGGCCTCGGCCCGCTGCCACGTGAGCGCGGGCGCGGGCACCCCGGACGCCGCCGCGCGGAAGGTCGCGGTGCCGCCCTCGGCGACCGTCACGTCCGCAGGGAGCGTCGTCCACGCCGGGGCGGTGTGCAGCGTGAGGGTCGCGGGCGCGCTCGGGACCTCGCCCGTGGCACCGGTCAGCACCGCCCGCACCTGGAGGCCGTCGTCGCCGGTCCCGACGACGCGCTCGTAGCGGGTCCCCGTCGCGCCCGGCACGTCGGTCCAGGTGCCGTCACCGCCGGTCTGCCACCGGACGGACGGCAGCGGGTCGCCCGCCACGCCGACCTCGAACCGCGCCGTGGCACCCGCGAGCGCCGCGGTGTCGTCGGGCTGGTCGGTGACCTCCGGGCCCCACGTCACCGACAGCGTCGCCGCCCCGCTGGTCACCGTCCCCGCGGAGCTCGTCGCGACGACCCGGTACCGCGTGCCGGTAGCCGCGCGCTCGGCGGTGACGACGAGCGTCGGGTCCGTCGCCCCGGGGACGGTGGTCCACGCGGACGCGCCGGGCGCGGACCGCTCCCACCGGAGCGCGGGTGCCGGCGACCCGGTCGCGGTCACGGTGAACGTGGCGTCGGTGCCCTCGACCGCGGTCACGCCGGCCGGGTCCGTGACGGCAGGGGGGACGGGCTGCGTGAGCGTCGTCGTCCCCGTCACGGCGTCCACGGTCGCGCGCACCGTGAGGGCGGCAGCCGGGCCGCGGGTGAACCGCGCCGAGGCGGTCGCGTCGCCGCCGAGCACCGCGTCCTGCTGGACGGCGCCCGCGTCGGCGACCGGGTCGAACGCCCACGCGACCGCGCGGCCCGCGAGCGCCGGCAGCAGCGCCGCGGGCGCCGGCGTGCCGTCCGCGAGCACGACGCCCACAGTCGCGACGACCTCGTCGCCCGCGACCGGCCGCTCCACGTCGGCGGTCACCGCGAGGGTCGCACGCGGCTCGATGCCGGTGACGCCCACGGCCCCGCACCCTGCGGCGTCCGTGCCGGCGGGGCAGCCCCACCAGCTGGTCGCCGCCTGGACGGGCCCGACCACGGACGCCGCGCGGGAGGTCCCGGTGACGGTGTCGGTGTTGCCGACCAGGACGGAGGCCGCCACGGTGCCGCCGCCCAGCCAGAGAGCCCCGCCGTCGCCCGGCCCGCCCGACCCGGAGACCCGGTTGCCCTCGACCCGCGTCCCCTGCACCGACGCCGTCCCGGTGGCGAGCACCGCGCCGCCGCGGGCCGCGGCCACCGCACCGGACGTGACCAGGTTGCCGGTGAGCGTCGAGCCCTGGACGGTCAGGAGCGCACCGTCGACGAACAGCGCCCCGCCGCCGAGCACGCCGGACGCGGACCCGCCCGTCACGGTGTTGCCGTCGAACGTCGAGCCGGTGACCAGGACGCGGTCGGGCGCGCCGACGCCGAGCATGGCGACCGCACCGCCGGGCGCACCGTCGGCGGTGTTGCCCGAGAAGGTGCAGCGGTCGATCGTCAGGGTCCCGCCGGACATCTGCACGGCGCCACCGGCCGCGGCGGCGTCCCCCGCGCCGACGGCGTTCGCGTTGTCGCGCACGACGCAGTCGCGCAGCGTGAGCGCGTCCGGACGGTCGGGGTCGCCGGTGCCCGCGAGCACCGCGCCGCCCCCGGGGGTGACCGCGGCGTCGGCGGCGCTCGGCACGCCACCCCGGAGCTCCACACCCTCGAGCGTCACGTCGACGCCGCCGACCAGCCGCGGGTCGAGATCGAGGATCCGGCGGCCCGCTCCGTCGACGGTCCACGAACCGGTGGAGGTCACCCTCAGCGTGGCGGGACCGGCCGGCGCGTACGTCAGCGGACCGGCGGCGAGCGTCACCGTCGTCCCCGCCGGCACCGACACGACCGCGCTCGGCTCCGCCGCGGCGAGGCAGAGCGCCTCGCGCAGCGTGGTCCCCGCGGCACCGTCGGAGCAGCCCGTCGCGAGCGCCGCGTCGGAGCCGGTCGTGACCGCGACGGCCACGGGGTCCGCAGCGGCCGCCGCCGTCGCCGCGAACGGGGCCCCGGCCGACGCCACCGTCCCGGCGGACGCCACGACGGCGGCCAGCGCCAGCGTCGCGAGGGCGCGCCGCAGCGCGGGTCGAGGGGGGAGCACGCAGGAAGACTAGGTGTTTCACCCGGTCAGCGGGCACGCCGTCTGGGTGAATTCTCGTAGGCTCACCCCCGCTCACCATCCCCGCAAGGTCCTGGAGTCCCCGTGCCCACGCGCCGCACCGTGCTAGTGGCGGGTGCCACCGTCGCCGTCGCGGCGGCCACCGGCGGCGTGGCCCTCGGGGTGCGGCGTCCCCGGCTCGCGCTGACCGTCGCGGCGCTGCGACCGCTCGTCGGCTCCCGGTTCGACGTCGATGGCGTGCCGTTCACCCTCAGCGACCTCACCGGGCTGAGCGACGCGACGCCGCGCGACGACGCGTTCCGCCTCGTGCTGACCGCGGACCGTCCCGTCGAGCTCCCGGGCGGCACCCGCACGTTCACGCACGCGAGCGGGGACCTGCTCCTGTCCACCGAGCCCGTCGGCCCCGAGGGGACGACCCTCGAGGCCGTCGTGCACCGCGCGGCCTGACGCGACGCCCGCCGCCGACCGCACCGACAGCCCGACCCGGAGGCAGATGCATGGAGCCCTACATCGGTGAGATCCGCATGTTCGCCGGGAGCTTCGCCCCCGCCGGGTGGGCGCTGTGCGACGGCCAGGTGCTGCAGATCAGCGACAACGAGACGCTGTTCTCGCTCCTCGGCACGCGGTACGGCGGCGACGGCTCGACCACGTTCGCCCTCCCCGACCTGCGCGGCCGGTTCGCCGTGCACGCGTCCGACGCCGCGTCCCGTGGGGGCGTCGGCGGCTCCGCGTCGGTGACGCTGACCACGGACCACCTGCCGCCGCACACCCACACCGTGCTCGCGTCCGCGGCCGCCGCGACGTCCGGCGACCCCCGCTCGGGCGTGTGGGCGGCCTCCACCGCGCCGGCGTTCTCCCCGGACGCCCCGGCCCGGGACATGGCCGCCGACGTCGTCGCGCCGGCGGGTGGCGGCGCCCCGGTCGGCACGCTGCCCCCGCACACCGGCCTGACGTTCATCATCGCGCTCGCCGGCATCTTCCCTCCGCAGCCCTGAGGACGCTCCCGTGGACCCCTTCATCGCCGAGATCCGGCTCTTCCCCTACGGCCACGTCCCGCGAGGGTGGGCGGCGTGCGACGGGACCGTGCTGCAGGTGACCCAGTGGCCGGCGCTGTTCTCGCTGCTCGGCACCACGTACGGCGGCGACGGCCGGACCACGTTCGCCCTGCCCGACCTGCGGGGCGCCGTACCCGTGCACCCGGGCACGGAGGTCCAGCACGGCCAGCGCGGCGGCTCGACCACGCACACCCTCACGGCCGGCGAGATGCCGCGGCACTCGCACCCGCTGTCGGCCGACGCGGGCGCGGCCGACACCGCGGACCCCGCCGGTGCACGCTGGGCGGCCACCGAGCGGCCGCACTACGGCACCGCCGCGCAGGTGGCCATGCACCCCTCCGCGCTGGGCCCGGCCGGTGGCGGCCAGCCCTTCAGCACCATGCCGCCGCACCTCAGGCTCTGCTACGCCATCGCGCTCCAGGGCGTCTTCCCCTCGCGGGACACCGACCAGGCGCTCGACTCGTTCCTCGGGGAGGTCCGGCTGTTCGCGGGCACGTTCACCCCCGCCGGGTGGGCGCGGTGCGACGGCCAGATCCTCGCCATCCAGCAGCAGACGGCCCTGTACGCGCTGCTCGGCGTCCAGCACGGCGGCGACGGCACGAGCACCTTCGCCCTGCCGGACCTGCGGGACCGCACACCGGTGCACCAGGGGACGCGGCCCGGCGGCAGCACGCTCGCGGTCGGCGAGCGGGCCGGGTCGGCCACCGTCCAGCTCACCGCGCAGCACCTGCCGCCGCACACCCACCCGGCCCGCGCGGCGGGCGGGGCGCGGGGCACGACCGGCAACCCCTCGGGCGCCACGTGGGCCGTCGCCCAGCAGGGCCGGGCACGCGAGGAGCTGTACACGACCCAGCACACCGACCCGGTGGCGCTGGGCGCCGTCGTCGGCGACGCCGGTGGTGGCCAGCCGTTCTCCGTGCGGCCGCCCTACACCGGGATCTCGATGATCCTGTCCCTCACGGGCGACTACCCGATGCGCGACTGAGCCGCGGCTGCCCTGCCCCTCACGGCCACCGAGTGGAGCGTCCGGCCCGACTCGCCGGTGCGTGTCCGGCCGGACGCTCCACCCGACCCCGTCCCGGGCCTCGCGTCGACCCTCGCGTCACCTCCCGGACACCCGGGTCCGGCACACTGACGCCGGGGTCGACGCGGGAGGGGACGCACGGTGACGGACGCAGGGCTGGTGCGGCGCCTCGGGACGGGCGACGCGGTGCTGATCGGCCTCGGCTCGATGGTCGGCGCCGGGGTGTTCGCCGCGTTCGCGCCCGCGGCGCAGGCGGCGGGGTCGGCGCTGCTGGTCGGGCTCGTGATCGCCGCCGCCGTCGCGTACGCCAACGCCACCGCGTCCGCGCAGCTCGCCGCGCAGTACCCGACGTCCGGCGGCACGTACGTGTTCGGGCGCGAGCGCCTCGGCCCGTGGTGGGGGTTCGTGGCGGGGTGGTCGTTCGTGGTCGGCAAGACGGCGAGCTGCGCGGCGATGGCGCTCACGTTCGCGGCGTACGCGGTGCCGCCCGGCTGGCAGCGGCCCGCCGCGGCCGGGGCGGTCGTGGCGCTCACCGCCGTGAACCTGCGCGGGATCACGCGCACCGCCCGGCTGACGCGGGTCGTCGTGGCCGTGGCGCTCGCCGCGCTGGTGACGGCCGTGCTCGCGGCCCTGCTGGGCGGCGACCCGTCCTGGGCCCGCGTCACGGCTCCCGGCGGCGCGGTCTGGTCCGGGGTGCTCGGGTCGGCGGGGCTGCTGTTCTTCGCGTTCGCCGGTTACGCGCGCCTGGCCACGATGGGCGAGGAGGTGCGGGACCCGGCGCGGACCATCCCGCGCGCGATCCAGGTGGCGCTCGGCCTGGCGTTGCTCGTGTACGCCGCGGTCGCCGTGGCGCTGCTGACGGTGCTGGGCCCCGACGGCGTCGCGTCGAGCGCGGCACCCGTCGCGGCGATGGCGGACGCCACCGGGTGGTCCTGGGCCGTGCCGGTGGTGCGCCTCGGCGCGGTGGCGGCGTCCCTCGGGGCGCTGCTGGCCCTCGTCGCCGGCGTCAGCCGGACCGCGCTCGCGATGGCGCGCACGGGCGACCTCCCGACGGCGCTCGCCGCCGTGCACCCGCGGTACCGGGTGCCGCACCGGGCGGAGCTCGCGCTGGGCGCGGTGGTCGTGGTCCTCGTGCTGACCGTCGACCTGCGCGGCGCCATCGGCTTCTCGTCGTTCGGCGTCCTGGTCTACTACCTGGTCGCGAACCTCGCCGCCCTCACGCAGGACCGCGCCCACCGGCGGTTCCCGCGCGCGTTGCAGGTGCTCGGCGTGGCCGGTTGCGCGGTGCTCGCGGCGACGCTCCCCGTGGGTGCGGTCGTCGGCGGCATCGCGGTGCTGGCGGTCGGGGTCGCCGGCCGGGCCCTGCGGCTCCGGCTCCGCGACGGGCGCGGGTAGCCGCGGGTGGCTCAGCGCAGCGGCGCGGGCTGCCGCGGCGCCATCCCCGCGGCGCGGTAGGCGTCGTCCACGAGCCGCATCGCCGCCACCGCCTGCGTGGTCCCGGACACGGGGTCGCCGCCGCGCAGCACCGCGTCCGCGAACGACCGCAGCATCCAGACGTACGAGCCGGTCGGGTCCACCGGCTCCTCGCGGGTCTCCCCGTCGCGCTCGACCAGGATCCGGCCGCCGTTCTGAGGGGCGTACGGCGCCTCGACGGTGATCGTCCCGGCGGTGCCGGTGATCCGCGCCCGCACCTGGTGGTCCTCGGCCTGCACCATGCTCGCGCGGACGGTGCCGTCCACCCCGCCCGGCAGGTCCAGGTGCACCACGATCGACGCGTCGACGCCGTCCACCTCGACGGCCTCGGCGGACCGCACCGTGGGCGCACCGAGCACGTGGGTGAGGAACCGCAGGGGGTAGACGCCCAGGTCCATGAGGGCGCCGCCGCCCATCGACTCCTGCCAGCGGATGTCCGACCGGTCGGCGATCTCGACGCAGAAGTCCGCCTCGGCGCTGACCACGTCCCCGATCGCGCCCTCGGCCAGCAGCTCGCGCAGCCGGGCCCACGACGGGTGGTGCTGGGAGTGGAACGCCTCCATGACGACCAGGCCAGAGCCGGCGGCGGCGGCCGCGACGTCCTCGGCCTCGTCGGCGTTCGCGGTGAACGGCTTCTCGCACAGCACGTGCTTGCCGGCGGCGATCGCCCGCAGCATCCACACCCCGTGCAGGGCGGCGGGGGTCGGCACGTACACCGCGTCCACGTCGGGGTCGGCGAGCAGCGCGTCGTAGTCGTCCAGCACGCGGGGGATGCCGTCGCGCTCCGCCATCTCCTGGGCCCGGGACCGGTCGCGGGCCGCGATGGCCGTGACCTCGATCTCCGGGACGGATGCGGCGGGCGTGACCACCGCGTTCTGCAGGATGCGGGCAGCACCCAGGACTCCGAGACGCACCGTCGACATGCCTCGCACCCTAACCCGCGACGGATCCCGCCGGCTCACCGGCACCGCGGGCACCGCGCACCCCCTCGAGCGCGGCGATCGCCGCGGCCAGCGGCCCGTCCAGGCCGAGCTCGCGCCGGGTGGCGACAGCCACCTCGATGTCGGCGAGCGCCGCGTCGTCCTCCCCCAGCGCCGCGAGCGCCCGCCCGCGGGCCAGCCGCGCGGACGCGACGATCCGCGGCACCTCGAGCGGCGCGGCCAGCCGCAGGGCCTCGGACGCCACCGCCCGCGCCTCGGACCAGCGCCCCGCCTCGACCAGGGTCATCGCCAGGTGCACGTGCGCGTTGGCCTCGGTGTACGCGGCGACCTGCGCCCGGGGGCGGGTGCGCGGGTCGGTGACCCGGGCGATCGTCGCGCGCGCCGTGGCGACCGCGTCGTCGTAGCGGCCCAGGCGGGACTGGGCCTTCGCCAGGGAGAGCATCGCCTGCGGGGCGCCCTCGCGGTCGTCGACCTCGACCATGCGCTCCACGGCCTCGCGGGCGTCCTGCTCGGCGGCGGCGAGGTCGCCGCCCTGGGAGGAGATCCACGACCGGTAGCTGAGCGCCCAGCCCTCCTGCGCGGTGTCCCCGCACCGCCGGGCGGCCGCGAGCGCCCGGTCCGCCGCCGCCCGCGCGCGGGGCAGGTCGCCCCGGCAGATCGACTGCGCCCACGCCCGGTAGCCCTCGTGCACCGCGATCAGCCGGTCGTCGCCCAGGGCCGTCGCGGCGTCGGCGGAGCGGTCGTAGATCTCGGCCCAGCGGTCCCACGTCGCCCAGAGGTCGGAGAACCAGTGCAGCGCGTCGGCGACCTCCATGACCCGGGCGTGCTCGCCCGCGTCCGACGCCCGCCGCAGCGCCGCGAGCCAGCTCACCGACTCCCCCCGCAGCCACGTCTGCGCCGCCGCCTGGTCCCGGACGTCGACGTCCCCGGGTCCGGTCCCGCCGTCGTCGGGGTCGTCCGCGTGCTCCGGCTCGAACCGGCGGCCGGCGCGCACCGTCGTCGTCAGGAGCCAGTCGTCCGCGGCGGCCCGCACCGCGGCGTGGGTGGCGGCGTCCTCCTGGTGGTCGAGCTCCGAGCGCGCGTACAGGCGCAGCAGGTCGTGCAGCTGGTACCGGTCCCCCGGCAGGTGCTGGACGAGGCTGAGGTCGACGAGCTCGTCCAGCAGGTCCTCGGTGCGCCAGACCGTCTCCCCCACCAGCGCGGCGGCCAGCCCGGCTCCCGCCGAGGGCGCGTCGACCAGGGCCAGGCGCCGGAACAGCCGTTGCGCACCGGGGCCGAGCTGCTCGTAGGACGACGTGAACGCGGCCCGGACCCGCAGGTCACCGGCGGCCAGCGAGTCCAGGCGCCGCTCGTCCACCGACATGCGCCGCACGAGGCCACCGATGGACCAGCCCTCCCGCGCGGCGAGCCGGTTCCCGGCGATCCGCAGGGCCAGCGGCACGTCGTCGCACAGCGTCGCGAGCCGGGCGAGGTCCGCGGGGCTGCCCCGCCCCGGCAGGATCGCGTCCAGCAGCGCGACCGAGTCCGCGGGCGCGAGCCGGTCCAGCGTGGTGCGGTGCACACCGTCCAGCCCGGCGAGCACCCGCCGGCTCGTGACCAGGACGGCCGCGGGGCCCTCCGCGGGCACGAGCGGCCGGACCTGGTCCTCCGACGCGGCGTTGTCGAGCACCAGCAGCACGGGCCGGCCGACGAGGAGCGCGCGGACGTGCTCCACCGCCGCGACCGGGTCGGGCGGCACGGTCCCGGGGGCGAGCGCCTCGGCGACCCGGCGGACCGCCGCGTCCGGTGCGACCGGCTCCCGGTCGACGCCCCGCAGGTCCAGGAACAGCTGCTCGGCGAACGGCCCGCGCAGGTCGCGCGCCACCTGGGCGGCGAGCGTGGTCTTGCCGAACCCCGGCGGCCCGGTCAGGACGGCGACCGGTGCGGCCTCACCCACGCGCGCCCGGGACAGGACGCCGGACAGCGCGGCGCGCTCCGCCTCCCGGCCCGTGAAGTCCGGCACGCGCCGGGGCAGCGGCAGGGCGTGCGGGGCGGTGGTCCCCGGCCGGCGGCGGCCGTCGCGCGCGAGGCGCAGGATCGCCGCCCGGTCCTCGGGCCCCAGCCGCAGCGCGTCCGCCAGTGCCTCGACGGTCCGGTGCTGCGGGCCCCGGCTGACGCCGCGCTCGATGTCACCGATACCCCGGTCGCTGACGCCCGAGGCCGCGGCCAGCTCCTCGATCGTCAGGTCCGCGTCGGTGCGGTGCCCCCGCAGCACCTCGCCCAGCGCCTGCTCGCCCACGTGTCCCGCCCTCGCTCGCGGCAGCCCGCGCGCCGCGAGTTCTGCCGGTCTTCTTCCTGGTGACCACGCCACGCCGCGCGGTCCAATCGTCACCGGGGACGGACGTCCCGGGCAAGCGTCCCGGGGCCGGTCGGTCCGGACCCCGACCCGAAGGAGGACCCATGCCCTACATCACCACGCCCGACGGCGCCGAGATCTTCTACCAGGACTACGGCCAGGGCCGTCCCGTCGTGCTCAGCCACGGCTGGCCGCTGAGCTCCGAGGGCTGGGCGTACGAGCTCAAGGTCCTCGCCGACAACGGCTACCGCGCCATCGCGCACGACCGCCGCGGCCACGGCCGCTCGTCCCGCACCAACGGCGGGAACGACATGGACACCTACGCCCGCGACCTCGCGGCGCTGGTCGAGCAGCTCGACCTCACGGACCTCACGGTCGTCGGGCACTCCACCGGTGGCGGCGAGGTCGTCCGCTACGCCGCGCAGCACGGCAAGGGCCGCGTGTCGAAGGTCGTCACCGCCGGCGCCGTCCCGCCGATCATGGTGAAGTCCGAGTCGAACCCCGAGGGCACGCCCATCGAGGTGTTCGACGGCATCCGCGAGGGCGTCCTGAAGGACCGCTCGCAGTTCTACCAGGACCTCTCGGAGAGCTTCTACGGCGCGAACCGCGAGGGCTCCACGATCAGCCAGGGCCTGCGGGACGACTTCTGGCGGATGGGCATGCAGGCCGAGCTCCAGGCCGCCTACGACTGCGTCAAGCAGTTCTCCGAGACGGACTTCACCGAGGACCTCAAGGCGCTCGACGTGCCGATCCTCATCGCGCACGGCGACGACGACCAGATCGTCCCGATCGCCGCGGCGGCCGAGAAGACGATCGACCTGGTCAAGCTCGGCACCCTGAAGGTCTACCCGGGCGCCCCGCACGGCATCTCCGGCGCCTACCAGGAGGCCCTCATCAAGGACATCCTGGCGTTCATCGCCGACTGACTCGCACCCCCGGCCCGCACCCCCGGCCCGCGAGGTCGTCACTCCCGGCCGAGGTCGCCACTCCTGCGTGACGACCTCGTGCCGGAGTGACGACCTCGGTGTCCCGGACCCCGCGCGTCGTACCGTGACGGCATGGCACCCGCTGACTCCCGCCGCTTCTCGCAGGTCGACGTGTTCACCGCCGAGCCCTACCTCGGCAACCCGGTGGCCGTGGTGCACGACGCCGACGGGCTCAGCGACGAGGCGATGGCAGCATTCGCGCGCTGGACGAACCTGTCGGAGACGACGTTCCTGCTGCGGCCCACCGACCCGGCGGCCGACTACCGGCTGCGGATCTTCACGCCCGGCGGGGAGCTGCCGTTCGCCGGGCACCCGACGCTCGGGTCCTGCCACGCCTGGCTGGCGGCGGGCGGCCGGCCCGCGGGCGCGACCGATGTCGTCCAGGAGTGCGGCGTCGGCCTGGTGACGCTGCGGCAGGGCGCGCACGGCCTGCGGTTCGCCGCCCCGCCCCCGAGCACCGACGCCCCGATCGCCGAGGACCTGCTCCGGGGCTTCGTCGCCGCGCTCGGCATCCCGCCGGAGAGCGTGGTCGACCACCGGTTCCTCGACAACGGCCCCCGCTGGAACGTCCTGCTGCTCGACTCCGCGGAGCGCGTCCTGACGCTGACGCCCGACTTCACCCGCCTGGACGCCGAGCACCTGGGCGTCGTCGGCCCGTACCCGGACGGCGGGCCCGCCGCGTTCGAGCTGCGCGGGTTCGCGCCCGGCATCGGCGTGCCCGAGGACCCGGTCACGGGGAGCCTCAACGCCGTCGTCGGCCAGTGGCTCACCTCGACCGGCCGCGCACCGGCGGAGTACCTCGCGTCGCAGGGCACCGTCCTGGGCCGCCGCGGCCGGATCCACGTGGAGCGCGACGCCGACGGCACCGTGTGGGTGGGCGGCGCGACCGTCACCTGCATCGAGGGCACGGTCCGGGTCTGACGGCCCGGGCCCGGTCCGACGCGCGCAGGGCCGCGCCTCAGGCGGTCATCGCCCGGTACGCCGCGTCGACCACCTCCGCCCCCGGCTTCCCGTAGACGCAGTACGCCCCGTCGACGGCCGCGGCACCGCGGTCCGGCAGCCGCGCCGGCCAGTCCCACAGGAAGAACCCCGCCACCCACGGCCGTGAGGAGCAGGCGCGGAACATCTGCGCCAGGTAGGACGCCTGCTCCTCCCCCGAGGGTCCGCCCGGGTGCGTCCAGTCGTTCGGCCGGGCGGCGGCGCCCTCCCGAGCGGGGCAGCCGGCCTCCAGGAACACGAACGGCTTGCGCTCCCGCGCCACGACGCGCTCGATCCGGTCGAGGTTCTGGTCCCAGGTGCCGGCCGGGTAGTAGCCGGACGCACCGATGACGTCCACGGCGTCCCACCAGGTCAGCCGGTCCTCCTGGTACTTGTCGCAGTTGTAGGTGACCAGGCCGGGGTAGACCGCGCGGACCTGCCGGACGAGCTCGCGCCACTCAGCCTCGTGCGCGTCGGCCCGGACCATCTCGCAGCCCACGCAGAACATCTCGGCGCCCTCCTCGGTGGCGATGCGCGCGTGGTGCACCACGTAGGCGGTGTAGGACGCGAACCACTCGCCCCACGTCGGCTCGCCGGGGACGTCGGCGTCGAAGAAACCGATGTGCGCGCGCCACGTCCCGTCCGCGCAGTCGACGACCGGCTTCAGGCAGACGCGCCATCCCCGGTCGTGCGCGTCCCGGACGGCGCGCCGGATCTCGTCGTCCGTGACCACCCTGCCGTCGTCCACCGGGACCTGCGTGGACTGCGCGGTGGCCTGCTGGACCGCGTACGCCAGCGCGACCCACCGCACCCCGCTCAGTCCGGCCAGCTCGTCCGCCGACCGCGCGGCCTCCGCGCCCATCCACGTGCCGCGGACGCCCGTCCACCCCCACGTCATGCCGGTGACCGGCGCGCCCTCGATCGCCGGGGTGCTCACCGGCGCGACCCCCCGACGAGCTGGTTGGTGTGCCGCAGGACGCGCGGGTCCGCGAGCGCCGCGACATCGAGCCCCGGCCCCGCCGTGACGTCGAACGTCACGCTCTCCCCGGGCAGGAGCGTCACCAGCATGTCGTCTACCACCGCGTCGGGGTCCACCCGGTCGACCAGCAGCGCGAGGTCCTGCACGAGCACGTCCGTGGTCACGCGGACCCGCGCCCCGGAGGGTGTGGCGACGGCCTCGACCCGCAGGTCCGGCTGCTGCAGGGCGCTGTCGCGGGGCTCGGCGTAGAACCACGTCGCGCGCTCCCCGTCCACCGTCGCGACCAGCACCTCCGCGGCCCGGTCGCCCGGCGTGGCCGGCCCCGCGGGCACCGGCACCGTGACCGCCGACCGCGCCGCGACCTCGACGGCGACCTTGATCCCGTCGAGCTCGACGCCGTCGAACCGGTGCCGGCGCACCACCAGGTCGGCGTGCCACGGCTCCGGCGCGTCGTTGACCACGACCACCGCGAGCGTGCGCGCGCCGTCGACGTCCCGGGGCTGGATCGTCACGAGCCGGTCCGCGTAGGCGTGCCGCAGCGCGTACAGGAGCGGCTTCGCGCGGCCGTCGCCGTCGATCGCGGACCACGACGTCACCGGCCAGCAGTCGTTCAGCTGCCACACCACGGAGCCGGAGCACACCGGGGACCACGACCGCAGGTGCTCGACCGCGAGCCGGACGGCCGCCGCCTGGTTGAGCGACATCGCCCAGTGCCAGTCGGCCATGTCGTCGGGCAGCGGCAGGTGCCGCACGAGCCCGTCGGTCAGCTTGTCGTTGCCCTGCATCGCCTTCTGGTGCACGAGCATCCCGGGGGACTCCGGGGTCAGCGGGTCGTCACTCACCGCCCGCGTGAGGGTCGACCAGGCGGGCGGGCCCTGCCAGCCGTACTCCGCGAGGAACCGCGGCACCACGTCCCGGTAGTGCGGGTAGTCCTGGCGGTTCCACAGGTCCCAGGAGTGCATCGAGCCGTGCGCCGGGTCGTTCGGGGCTGTGTCGAGGCTGCCCGACCACGGGCTCGACGGCGTGTACGGACGGTCCGGGTCGAGCTCGGCGAGCAGCGCGGGCAGCAGCCCTGTGTAGTAGCCGAGGCCCCAGGTGCGCCCGTCGAGCCGCGGCTCCCACCCCCACTCCTGGAAGCCCCAGATGTTCTCGTTGCTGCCGTTCCACAGCACCAGGGAGGCGTGGTGCGCGAGGCGGGCCACGTTGTCCCGCACCTCGGCCTCGACCTCCCCGCGCAGCGGCTCCTCCTCCGCGTACGCCGCGCACGCGAACAGGAAGTCCTGCCAGGTCAGCACGCCGCGCTCGTCGCACAGGTCGTAGAAGTCGTCGGCCTCGTAGATCCCGCCGCCCCACACGCGCAGCAGGTTGACGTGCGCGCGCTCGGCCTGAGCGATGCGGGCGGCGTACCGCTCGCGCGTCACCCGGTGCGGGAACGCGTCGTCGGGGATCCAGTTGGCCCCGCGCACCCAGACCGGCACGTCGTTGACCACGAACGTGAACGACGTCCCGTGGTCGTCGGGCAGCAGGTCCAGGCGCACCGTGCGGAAGCCGACCCGCCGCCGCCGGGTCTCCAGGACGGTGCCGGCCCCCGCGAGCTCGACGTCCACGTCGTACAGCGGCTGGGCGCCGTGGCCGCGGGGCCACCACCGCTCGACGGCGGGCAGGTCGACGTCGACGGTCACCGCGTCACGCGTGACGGGCACGGTGGCCGCCCGCCCGCCGGCCCGCACGGTCAGCGTGAGCGCCTCCGAGCCGTCCCGCTCCAGCCGCGACCGGACCCGCACGCGGCCGTCCTCGCCGTCCACGGTGGCCTCGACCCGCACGTCCGCGAGGCGGGCGGTGGACCAGGACTCGAGCCGCACGGGCCGCCAGATGCCCGAGGTCGCCGTGTCCGGTCCCCAGTCCCAGCCGAAGCTGCACGCCATCTTCCGGATCGCGTTGAACGGGTGCCGGTTCACCTGCGGCCGGTACCCGAGGGCGAGGCTCTGCGCGTCGGCGTACCGCACGGGCGACGCGAACCGGACGACCAGCTCGTTGTCCCCCGGCACGAGCAGCTGCGCGACCGCGTACCGGTACGTCCGGTGCATGTTCGCGCTCCGGCCGACCTCCGTGCCGTTCACCAGCACGGTGGCGACCGTGTCGAGCCCGTCGAAGACCAGGTCGTGGTGCGTGTGGCCGTCGGGCTGCCAGGCGAACCGCGTGCGGTACTCCCAGTCGCACCGGCCGATCCAGCCGAGGACCGCCTCGTTGTCGTCCAGGTACGGGTCGTCGATCAGGCCGGCGGCCATCAGGTCGGTGTGCACGCTGCCCGGCACGGTGGCGGGGACCTCGTCGAGCCGCAGGCCCCGCGGGACCGGGCCCGCGGCCGCCCGCACGGTCCAGCCGTCGTGCAGGTCTCGGGTGGCGCTCGGCCGGGGGTCGCTCACTTCGTCGCTCCTGAGGTCAGTCCGTTGTAGATGTGCCGCTGCAGCAGGAGGAACGCGACCACCGTCGGCACGATCACCAGGATGGTCCCGGCCGCGATGACTTCCCACTGGGAGCCGAAGGGCCCCTTGAACCGGAACAGGGACGTCGAGATGACGCCGAGGTCCCGCGAGGGCATGTAGAGGAAGGGGATGTAGAACTCGTTGTAGACCGCGATGCCCTTGATGATCACGACGGTGGCGACCGCCGGCCGCAGCAGCGGGAAGATGATCCGGGCGTAGATGGTCAGCCGGTTGGCGCCGTCGAGCATCGCGGCCTCGTCCAGCGAGCGCGGGATCGAGCGCATGAACTGCAGGAAGATGTAGATCGCGATGATGTCCGTGCCCATGAACAGCACGACCGCCGCCCACCGGGTGTTGAACAGGCCCAGCCCCGTGACGATCTGGAACGTCGCGACCTGCGTGGTCACCGCCGGGACGAGCGTCGCCAGCAGGAACAGCCCCATGACCAGCCGGCGGCCGCGGAACTCGAACCGGTCGACCGCGTAGGCCGTCATCGTGCCGATGAGGATGGTCCCCACCAGCGCGATCACGAGGATGACCGTCGTGTTCACGAATCCCTGCAGCATGTGCCCGCGCGTGAACGCGGTGACGAAGTTGTCGAGGTTGACCCAGCTCGCGGGCGGGTCCAGCGGGCTGGTTGTCGCGTACTCCTCGCGGGTCTTGAACGCCGCCATGAAGACCGTCGCGAGCGGGATCAGCGCGACCGCGCACGCCACGAGCAGCGAGGCGTACTTCAGCACGGTGCCGACGGGCCCGAGCAGCGGGGCCAGCCGGCCGCGGACGGCGCTCACGCCAGGTCCCCCTGCTCGTCGGGGAGCAGCCGGCGCTGCACCCACGTGATCACGAGCACCAGGACCAGCAGCACGACCGCCATCGCCGACGCCAGCCCCACCTTGGAGAACGTGAAGGCCGTGGTGACGGTCTGGATCACGAACGTCTCGGACCCGTTCGCGCCGCCGGTCATGATGAACGGGATCTCGAACACCGACAGGGCGCCGGACACCGCCAGCACCAGCGACAGGCCCACGATCTGCCGGATGCCGGGGAAGATGATGAACCGGAACTTCTGCCAGGACGTCGCACCGTCCAGGTCCGCCGCCTCGTACAGCTCCGCGGGGATCGCCTGGATCGCGCCGAGGAACAGCACGAAGTTCAGGCCCATGTACCGCCACACCGACGTGCCGGCCAGTGACACGTTCACCAGCGAGGGGTCGCCGAGCCACTGCGGCGGGTCGGCCACCCCGACCAGGGCGAGCAGCGCGTCGAGCGTCCCGCCGGGCCGGAAGAAGAACAGGAACACCAGCCCGATCGCGACGCCGTTGAGCAGGTACGGGAAGAACAGGACGCCCTTGAACACATTCCGCAGGCGGGTGCGGAAGCTGAGGACCGTCGCGAAGTACAGGGCGAGCGCCAGCTGCAGGAGCGCGCCGCCGAGGTAGTAGAGGCTGACCAGTAACACCCGGAACATCTCCGGCCGGGTGAAGATCTGCACGTAGTTGTCCAGCCCCACCGGCTCCTTCACCGGGTCGATCCCGTCCCACGACGTGACGCTGTACCAGACCATGTTCGCCACGGGGACGTAGGTGAACAGGATCAGCAGGCCCAGCGGCACGACCAGGAAGAGCCACGGGGTGATCCGCCACCCGTGGCGGGAGGTCCCGTGCGTCGCAGCACGGGGCGCAGGGGGCACCGACGCGGGTGCGCGGGTTCCGTTCATGACGGCCATGAGGTGCTCATCTCTCCGAGTGCTCCGCACGCCGGTCCCGGCCGGGGCGTGCCGGTGCGGGACCGGCGTGCGACGCGTGTGCTCTCAGCCGGCGACCGTGGCGCGAGCCTGCGCCCAGCGGGCGTTCAGGTCGTCGAAGAACGACGCCTTGTCACCCGACGCCGCGCCACGGGCGACGTCGACGAGCTGCCGCCGGTACTGGTCGCCGAACAGGTCGATCTCCGCCGCCTGGTAGATGTCGGAGTCGAGCGACTCCTCCCCCTCCGGCGCCGGGGCGATCTCCACCTGCTCCACACCGACGGCCTCGAAGTCGGTGAGCGTCGCGGGAGCGTCCGCGCCGACGAGCGGGGAGATGCCGCCCTGGTCCTCGGCGAACGTCGACTCGTCGAGGAACCAGTCGACCCAGGCCCGCGCCGCCTCCTTGTTGCCGGAGTGCTTGGAGATGCCGATCTTGTAGTCGCCGCCGACCGTGCTCCGGAACGTGCCGTCCGTCTGCCACGGCATCGGCCAGAACCCGATGTCGTCCGGGGACCCGCCCACCGCCTCGGCCGCGGCCTGCATCTGCGGGACCGCCCACGAGCCGAGCACCATCGTCGCGATCTCCCCGGAGCCGAGCAGGTTCTTCGACTCCTCCCAGTTCGTCGTCGTCGGGTCCTCCTCGGTCAGACCCTCCGCGACCACGTCGAAGAGCAGCCCGTCGATCGCGTACTGCTCCTTCCCCTCGCTCCAGGGCGCGTCGTCGGCGTCCCGCTCCTGGATGGCCGTGGGGCCGGCCACCGAGCCCTGGTTGCTCTGCCACTGCGACAGTGGCCACCCGTCGGCGTAGTTCGTGTAGTAGGGCACCGCGTCCGTCTTCTCGTCGATCGCCCGCAGCGCGTCGAGGAACTCCTCCTCCGTCGCCGGCGGCTCCGTGATCCCGGCCTCGGCCCACACCTTCGTGTTGAGCGCGTAGCCCATCGCGGTGCCGAATGTCGCGATCCCGTACACCTGGCCGTCGTACGACTGCTCGGGCAGGAACCGGTAGGTCCCCTCCAGCTCGGCGGTGGTGCCCAGCGGCTCGAAGAACTGCGGGAGCTGGTCCTTGGTCACCGTGTTGGGGATCAGCAGGACGTCGCCGTAGTCCTGCGAGCTCAGCCGGATCGACACGTCGCCCTCGTAGTCGGTCAGGGCCTCGAACTCGACGTCCACGTCGGGGTAGGTCTCCTGGAACTGGGCGACGTAGTCCTGCAGCGTCGTGTCGACGATGTCGGTGCGGTTCGTGAGCACGGTGATCTCCCCGGAGACCCCGCCCTCACCGCCCGACCCGTTCCCGTCGTCCCCGCCCGAGCAGGCCGTCGTCAGTGCCAGCGTCGTCAGGGCCACCATCGCGGTGACCGCGTGCTTCCTCGCCATCGTGCTTCCCATCTCGCTGTCGTCATTGACGCGCGCCGGGAGCGGCGGGACCGTCGGTCCCCGCCCGGAGCAACGAGACCGAGTGAAGCGGTTAAGTTGTGTTAAGTCAACGCCCTCCGTCGACCGGGTCCGGCGTCCTCAGCCCGCGACGCGTGCCGTCGTGCCGCGCGGCCGCAGCAGCGGCGTCGAGTCGAGGAAGCTGCCCGCCGGGGCGCCGTCCATCCGCTCGAACAGGCGGCGCGCCACGTGCGCGCCGTACCGGGTCACGTCGTGACTGAGGGCCGACAGCCGCGGGTACGTCGCCTCGCACAGCGGCGAGTCGTCCCAGGCGATCAGCGAGACGTCGTCCGGGACCCGCAGCCCCACCTCGTGCGCGACGCCGAGGCCCGCGACGGCCATGACGTCGTTGTCGTAGATCAGCGCCGTGGGCCGCCGGTCCCCGGTCAGCAGCGCGCGGGTCACGCCCGCGCCCTGAACCGCCGTGTAGTCGGTGCGGGCGATCACGCCGTCGACCCCGAGAAGCGCGGTCTCAGCCACGAACGCGTCGTCGCGGATGTGCGTGTGCCCGAACGTCTCCACGCCGCCGACCCGGGCGATCCTGCGGTGCCCCATCGCGTGCAGGTACCGCACGGACTCCCGCATCGCCGACGCGTCGTCCGTCCAGACGGTGGTGAGGCCGGCGGCGAGCGACGGGTCCCCGACGACCACCGCAGGCAGGGCGCCCGGCGCACCCAGCAGAGCCACGCGGGGGTCGTCGACGCGCGGGTCCACCATGACGACGCCGTCGACCCGCCGCGCGGCCTGCCACGCGCGGTACGTCTCGAGCTCGGTCCCGACGTCGGGGACCACCTGGAGCAGCAGCGCGTGCGAACGCTTGGTCAGCTCCGTCTCGATGCCCGCGAGGAACTGCATGTAGAACGACTCGACCCCCAGCGTCCGCGGGTCGCGGGCCAGCACGAAGCCGATCGTCTCCGTGCGCGCTCCGGACAGCGACCGCGCGGCGGAGCTCGGCGCCCACCCCAGCTCGGTCGCGATCCGCAGCACCCGCGCCCGGGTCTCGTCGGACACGCCGGGCCGGTTGTTCAGCGCGTACGACACCGCACCCGTCGACACACCGGCCTGCCGCGCGATGTCCGCGATCGTGATCCGCGCCACCGCTCCTCCTCCGTGCCGGGGCCCGCGCCGGGGCGCGACGACCCTACCGCCGGCGCCGCGTCCGCCGCGCACCCGCGTGTGGGCGCTGCCAGAGTGCAGCCATGACCACCACCGCCCGCACCAGCGCGGGCCTGCTGCTGCACCGCCCCGCGCCGGCGGGCGTCGAGGTCCTGCTCGGCCACATGGGCGGCCCGTTCTGGGCCCGCAAGCAGCAGGGTGCGTGGACCGTGCCGAAGGGCGAGCCGCTCGACGGGGAGGACCCGCACGACACGGCGCTGCGCGAGTTCGCGGAGGAGGTCGGCGTGCCCGCACCGCCCGGCGACGAGGTGGACCTCGGGGAGGTCCGGCAGCGCGCCGGCAAGGTCGTGCGGGTGTGGGCGCGGGCGGCGGACCTGGACCTGGACGGGCTCGCGTCCGCGCGGGGGCCGGTCAGCGAGGTGACCGTCGACTGGCCGCCCCGCAGCGGGCGGACGGTCACCTTCCCGGAGCTGGACGAGCTGCGGTGGCTGCCCGTCGAGGACGCCCGGCCGCTGGTGGTCGCGGCGCAGGCGGCGTTCCTGGACCGGCTGCTCGACCACCTCGCGGGCTGAGCAGGCCCCTCGTCACCACACCGGCGGCCGCCGGTCCGGCCACCGCAGCCGGTCCTCCAGCTGCGCCGCGAGCGCCAGCAGCGTGTGCTCCCCGCCGGGGCGCCCGACGAGCTGCACGCCCATGGGCAGCCCGGCGGGCGCGGCGGCGTCCGGGGTCGTCCAGGTGACGGGCACGGTGATCGCGGGCAGCCCGGCGACGTTGATCATCGACGTGTACGGCGTGTACCGGCACTGCTGCTCGAAGTTCCGCTCGGGGTCCTGCGCGTCGTACCAGCCGATCGGCCGGGGGGTCATCGCCATCGCCGGCAGCAGCACCGCGTCGTGCTCGTCGACCCGCGCCACGAGGGTCCGCTCGAACCGGGCGAGGGCCGCGAGCGCCTCGGCCAGCGCGCGGGCCGGGACGGCGCGGCCGCTCTCGACCAGCCAGCGCGTCAGCGGTTCGAGCAGCGCGAGCCGTTCCGGGTCGTCGACCGGCACGGCGGCGGCGCCGGCCATCCACAGCGTCCGGAACGCGGGCGCGTAGGCGGGGTCGGGCTCCCACTCCGGCGGCTCCGTCAGGTCGTGCCCGAGCGCGGCCAGCGTGGCCGCCGCGGTGTCGAACGCCGCCCGCGCCTCGGGGTCGAGGGCGATGTCGTAGGTCGCCGACCACGCGCTGAAGGTGCTGACCCCGATCCGGAAGGTCGTGCGCCCGTCGGGGGTCGACCCGCGGCGCGCGGCGTCCAGGTACGAGCCCGGCGCCCCGGCGAGGGTCCGCAGCGTGCGGGGGTGCGGCACCGAGCCGTCGGCGCGGCGCGGGAGCATCCCCTCCAGCAGCAGCGCCGCGTCCGCCGTGGTCCGGGCGAGGGGTCCGTGCACGACGAGCCCGCCGAGGGACTCCACCCCGCCGCCGGCCGGCAGCAGCCCGCGGGTCGGCTTCAGCCCGACGAGCCCGCACGCCGCCGCGGGGATCCGGATCGACCCGCCGCCGTCCGACCCGGGCGCGACCGGCAGCATCCCGGCCGCGACCGCTGCTGCCGCGCCCCCGCTGGACCCCCCGGCCCCGCGCGTGAGGTCCCACGGGTTGCGCGCGGGCGGGCCGGCGAGCGGCTCGGTGTGCGACGGGAAGCCCAGCTCCGGCGCGGCCGTCTTGCCCAGCGACACGCTCCCGGCCGCGTCGAGCACCTGCACGACGTCGCTGCTGACCTCGGGGACGTACCGGTGCGGCCCGGCGAACGCGCGCGAGCCGAAGCCCGTGGGGACACCGGCGCGGTCGCCGAGGTCCTTGTCGCCGGTCGGCAGCCCCCACAGCACCGCGCCGGCGTCGGGTCCCCGGTGCCCCAGGTCCGCGGCCCGCCGCCGCGCCGCGTCCGCCGTCACCGTGCTGAACGCCCCGAGCGCCGGGTTCAGCCGCTCGACGCGCGCGAGGTAGTGGTCGACGACGTCCTCGGGGTCGAGCGACCCGGCACGCAGGCCGTCCCGCAGGTCCAGGGCGGTCCGGTCGTGCAGCGTCATCCGGTCAGCGTAGGTCGCGCGCCGCGGCCGCCGGGCCGGTGCGCTGCTCTACGGTGGGCGCGTCGACCCCCGACCCGGGAGGGCACCGATGCCCGAGACCGCCACCGTCACCCTGTCCCTGCCGTTCACCGGCCGCTGGGCGGTGCAGAACAGCCCCGCGCGCCGCGTGCCCAGCCACGGGACCGACCTGTACGGCATGCAGTACGCCATCGACTTCGTGGGCGTGGACGACCGGCGGCGCACCGCGCGCCGCAACGACTGGCGCACCGCGATCGCCACGGAGCCGCCCGAGCGGTTCGTCGCGTTCGGCAGGCCGCTGCTGGCACCGGCGGACGGGGTCGTGGTGGCGGCGGTCGACGGGGAGCCCGACCACCACGCCCGCCGGTCGCCGATCACGCTGGCCTCCTACGCGATGGGCCAGGCCTCCCGCGTGCGGCACGGCCTGCGGGCGGTCGCGGGGAACCACGTGGTGCTCGAGCTCGCGGACGGCGGCGGTTTCGTCGCGCTGGTGCACCTGCGGTCCGGGTCGGTCGCCGTGGAGCCGGGTCAGCCCGTGACGACGGGTCAGCCGCTCGGCGCCTGCGGGAACTCCGGCAACTCCACCCAGCCGCACGTGCACCTGCAGGTCACGGACAGCGCGGACTTCGCCACCGCGCGCGGCGTGCCCGTCGCGTTCCGGTCGTTCCGGGAGTGGCCCCGGGGCGGCGGCGCGCAGGACCGCGCGGTCGGCGTCCCGGACGAGGGCGCGGTGGTCGAGCCGCTCGGTTGAGCGCGCCCACGGGCCGGCGGGCCCACCTGGCGTCATCACGGACCGCTTCTCGCCACGAGGAACGACGTCCGCGGTGAGGGTAGGGCGGGCTACGGCGTCGAGCTCGGGCTCGGCGCGGGTGCCGGCATGCCCGCGTCCAGCCGGGCGTCGTCGAGCTCGGTCTGGCTGATCGTCCAGTGGTCCTCGTCGCACACGGGCGCACCGACGGTCGCCGCCTCCACCCCGTCGACGGTCGTGGCGTGCAGCGTCCACTCGGTGCAGTCGCCCTCGTGGCCGCCCAGCGAGAAGCCGAGCGTCTCCCCGGGGTCGACGGTGTACCTCGGCGGACCACTCTCGATGGTGATCGCCAGGGGCTCCTCGGTGTCGTTGGTGATCGCCATCGCGGCTCGCGGGGGGTTGCCCACCCCGCACCCGATCAACGCCAGCGACCCGAGCACTGCGACGGTAGCCGCGCGGGCGCGCGCCGCCCGGTGGGGCGTCAGGGGGCCACGCAGCCGATGGTCACCGCGGCGGCAGCCACCCGCCACACAGCGTGCTTCCGACTCACCAGCACAGCAGCCTCCACCAGCTCCCCCTCGGCTCGCTCTCGCGAGCGAACACTCGCAGCGCGGACCCGGGTCGCGTGGCCGAACGGTGCGCAGGTCACCCGGACGGCTCACCGGCTGCCGCCGCGCAGGAGCGCCGACGCGTCGCATGACGTCCATCTCACCGCCACCCGGAACACGACCGGCGAGCTGGCGGTTACCCCGACCATGACCCTCCGCCTCTCGATCCTCGACCTCGCCCCCATCGCCCCCGGGGAGACGGCGGCAGACAGCTTCGCGGCGTCCGTCGCGCTGGCGCAGCAGGCCGAGAAGAGCGGCTACCGGCGGGTCTGGTACGCGGAGCACCACAACATGAGCTCCATCGCGTCGAGCGCCACCTCGGTGCTCATCGCCCACGTCGCGAGCCAGACCTCGACGATCCGGCTCGGCGCCGGAGGCGTGATGCTGCCGAACCACTCGCCCCTGACCATCGCCGAGCAGTTCGGCACCCTCGAGGCCCTGCACCCGGGGCGGATCGACCTCGGCCTCGGCCGCGCACCGGGCGGGGACCAGGCGACCTTCCGCGCCCTGCGGCGCGACCCTGCTGCGTCGGACCAGTTCCCCCAGGACGTCGTCGAGCTCCAGGCCTTCCTCGCCGGTCGGTCGCGCGTCCCCGGCGTGACCGCCACCCCGGGGGCCGGGTCCGACGTCCCGCTCTACATCCTGGGATCGTCGCTGTTCGGCGCGCACCTCGCAGCCGCGCTCGGGCTCCCCTACGCCTTCGCCTCCCACTTCGCACCGGCCGCGCTGCACGACGCCGTCGCCGCCTACCGGCGCGAGTTCCAGCCGTCGCGCCAGCTCGAGCAGCCGTACGTGATCGCCGGCGTCAACGCCATCGCGTCGGCCGACCACGACGACGCGCTCGAGCAGCACACGCAGGTCAAGCGCGCGCGCCTCCTGATGATGCTGCGGCAGAGCGGTCAGATCCCGCTGGACCACACGTTCGACGACGACGAGCTCGACCTCCTGCTCGCGTCGCCCGTGGGAGCGCAGGTGGCGAGCATGACGACCTACACGGGCGTCGGCACCGGCCCCGAGGTCGCCGCGTACGTCGAGGACTTCGCGCGGACGGCGGACGCCGACGAGGTCATCGTCGCGCACTCCTCGCTGAGGACAGCCGCGCGCATCCGGTCCGTCGAGCTGCTGGCGGCGCACGCCGGCATCGAGGCGCCCTCACCGCTGAGGTGACCCGGCGTCCCGGACGAGGGCGCGGTGGTCGAGGCGCCTGACGGACCGTCCTACAGCCCGCGCCACCCGCCGGTCGCCCGGCCGACGCGCTCGGACAGCCCGCTCCCCACGAGCACCCCGACGGCGACCGCGACGACGGTGAGCAGCGCGTTGAGGAAGTCGCCCAGGCCCGCGGCGGCGTCCGCCCCGACGATCTCCGTGACCCCCTGCAGCCCGAGCGCGCCCGGCACCAGCAGCCAGAACGCCGGCAGGAACGTGACGGGGACGGGCGGCCCGGAGGGGCGCTGCTGGATGGCGTACGCGAGCGGCAGCACGACGGCGCCGGCCGCGCAGCTGGCGCCGAGCGGCCCGAGCACGAGACCCGCCGCGGCCTGCGCGCCGTACGCGGCGCCGAGGACGACCAGCAGCCAGGGCAGCGTGCGGGGGGCGACCGAGTACGCGACGAAGACGCCGAGGCCGAACACCAGCACCCCGAGCCACGGCGCCCACGCCCCGAGCGGGACGTCCTGCGCCGGCGCCTGCGGGAGCCCGGCGACCTCCACGCCGAGCGCGATGCCGAACGTGAGGAGCAGCAGGCGCTCGAGGCCGAACACGAGCCGCGACGCCCCGGAGACCATCGACCCCGACGCCAGCTCGATGGTCGCCATCGTGAGCGCGGCGCCGGGCAGCAGCGTCACGAGCGACGGGATCACGATGTCGAGCGGCGCGGCGTGCAGGACGGGCTCGGCGAACGTGAAGGCGAGCCAGGTGACGACGACGGCGGTGAGCATCGGGAGGACCACGGCGACCCCCGGGGACCGTTCCGCCCAGAGCCCGAGGAGACCGACGAGGACCCCGAGCACGACGTAGGCGGGCAGCGCCGAGGCGGTGGGGTTCAGCAGCAGCCCCAGCCCGAGGGTGAGCACGCTCGTCCCGGCGACCCGCCACCACGGCGGGAAGCGGGCCGGCGCGGTCAGCAGCTCCCGGAGCCGGGAGGCGGCGTCCGCCACCGCCACCTCGCCGTGCCGGATGTCGTCGATGAGCCGGTACAGCGCGTCGACCTGGTCGAGGCGGAGGGCAGCGCGGGCGACGGGCGCGAAGTCCACCCGGGTCGAGTCGCCCGCGGCGATGCGGACGAACACCCCGGTCGGCAGCACGAAGAATCGGACCTGCGCCGCGGCGTAGACCCGGGCGACGTCGTCGAGGATCAGCGTGACCCGGTCGGCGGCGTCGCCCGCCCGCTGCATCGCGACCCCGAGGTGGCGCAGGAGGTCGAGGACGGCCTCCGGCGGCTGCTCGGCCACCTGCGGCAGCACGGGCGGGTCCGGCGACAGACGCCGCGCGAGGGCGACCCTGGCACGGAGGAGCCGGCGGCGTCCCGGAGCAGCCACGTCCCCAGGATGGTCGGCGCCGCGGGGGCCGCGATCACCCCCGCCGGGTGATCGCCGCCGCCGTGACCGGCTCTAGCGTCGTGACGGACGCACAGCGAGGGGCAGCCGATGCCGGACGGACGACGCACGTCGACGCGCGGGGTGCTGGCCGCCACGTGCCTGTCGACGCTCGTGGTCAACGCGAACACGTCGGCGGTGAGCATCCTGCTGCCGGCGATCAGCGAGGACACCGGGACCCCGGTCGACACGCTGCAGTGGGCGGTCACCGGCTACTCCCTGGTCGGGGCGGCGGTCATCATCACGTCGGGCTCGCTGGGTGACGTGTTCGGCCGCAAGCGGGTGTTCCAGCTCGGGCTGCTGCTGTTCGTGGCGTCGTGCGTGCTCATCGCGCTGTCGGACAGCGGCGCCGGGGTGATCGCCGGCCGCCTGATCCAGGGCGCCGCGGGCGCGACGATCCTCGCCTGCGGGCTGAGCCTGCTCTCGGTCGCCGCCGACGGCGAGGAGCAGCTGCGCTGGGTCTCGCTGTGGGGGGCCGCCGCCGCGGTGGGCGCCGCCGCGGGCCCGCTGGTCGGCGGCGTGCTGGTCGACGTGACCGGCTGGCAGGGGCTGTTCTGGATCGACGCCGCGGTGGGCGTGCTGTGCATGGGCATCACCTGGGCCACCGTCGCCGAGTCGCGCGACCCGGACCGGCCGCGGTCCATCGACTACCTGGGCACCGTCCTGGTCGCGCTGACGCTGATGCCGCTGATCCTGGGCGTCAGCAAGAGCGGCGACTGGGGGTGGCTGTCCGCGGCCACGCTCGGCTGCTTCGCGGTCAGCGTCGTCGCCGGCTGGCTGTTCGTCGTCGTCGAGAAGCGGGTCGCGGTCCCCCTGCTGCACCTGGAGCTGCTGCGCAACCGGGTCCTGGTCGGCGCGACGCTCGCGATCCTCATCGGCGCCGGCACGATCAACGCGTTGATGTACCTGCTGAGCCTGTACTTCCAGAGCCCCGTGGCCCTCGGCTTCAGCCCGCTGGAGGCCGGCCTGGCCACCCTGCCGGCGACCGTCGGGCTCGTGCTGGTGGCCCCGCTGGTGCCGCGGCTCGCGATGCGGCTCGGCGGCCGGCAGGTCATCGGGGTGGGCTTCGCGCTCACCACGGCCGGGTTCGTGGTCGTCGGCCTGACCGACGCGTCGTGGACGTACCTGGCGTTCCTTGTGCCGCTGGTGGCGATCGCGGTCGGCATGGGGCTGTCGAACGGACCGTCCTCCTCCGCGGCGACCGCGTCCGTGCCGGAGGAGCAGGTCGGCGAGGCGTCCGGGGTGTCGAACATGGCCCGGTACGTCGGTGCGGCGGTCGCCACCGCCCTGGCCGCGACGATCTACTCCTCGGTCGACGCGAACCGGCGCGCCGACGGTGCGGCCGAGGGGGACGCCCTCGCCGCCGGGCTCGCCTCCGCCTCGTGGGTGATGGCGGTGCTCAGCGCCGTCGGCGTCCTGCTCACGTTCGTCGCGATCCGCCGGCACCCTGCGGGGACCGGGACCTTCCGCGACGCGGCCGCGGCTGCCTCCGCGCACCTCATCACCCTGCCGGCACCGGCGAGCGCCACGCCCACGCAGCCCGGTCCGGTCGCCGGGGGTGCCCCGTGACCGAGCCGTTCACGCGCGGGGACTACGCCGCCCGGATGGCGCGGGTGGTCGCCGACGCCCGCGCCGCCGGGCTGGACGGCGTGCTCGTCACTCCGGGGCCCGATCTGGTGTGGCTGACCGGCTACCGCCCGACCGCGGTCACCGAGCGCCTGACGATGCTGCTGCTGACCGGCGACCGGGAGCCGACCCTGCTCGTCCCGCGGCTGGAGCGCCCCGACGCCGAGGGCGCCGTCGGCGCGGCCGCCGCGACGCTGGCCGACTGGCCCGACGGCGCCGACCCGTACGCGGCCGCGTCGGCGCTGCTGCGCCCCGACGGGCGGTACGGGGTCTCGGACAACGCGTGGGCCCTGCACCTCCTGCACCTCCAGCGGGCCCTGCCGGGCACCTCCTACGACCCGCTCACGGGGTGCCTGCCGATGCTCCGCGCGGTGAAGGACGAGGACGAGCTCGTCCGGATGGCTGCCGCCGCTGCCGCCGCTGACGCGACGTACGAGGAGATCGTGCACGTCCCGTTCGCCGGGCGCCGGGAGACGGAGGTCGCGGGCGACCTCGCCGACCTGCTGCGCCGGTACGGGCACGAGCAGGTCGACTTCACCGTCGTCGGCTCCGGGCCGAACGGCGCGAACCCGCACCACGAGGCCGGGGACCGGGTGATCCGGGACGGCGACTGCGTGGTGCTCGACTTCGGCGGCCTGATGGCGGGGTACGGCTCCGACACCAGCCGCACGGTCAGCGTCGGCGAGCCGACGCCGGAGGTCCGGGCCGTCCACGACGTCGTCCGCCGGGCGCAGGAGGCCGGCGTCGCGGCGGTGCGCCCGGGCGTCGCGTGCCAGGAGGTCGACCGCGCCGCGCGGGCGGTCATCACCGAGGCCGGGTACGGCGAGCAGTTCATCCACCGGACCGGGCACGGCATCGGCGTCACCACCCACGAGCCGCCGTACATGATCGAGGGCGAGGAGCTGCCGCTCGTCCCGGGGATGTGCTTCTCCGTCGAGCCCGGCGTGTACCTCGCCGGGCGGTTCGGCGTCCGCATCGAGGACATCGTCACCGTCACCGAGGACGGTGGCCGGCGGCTCAACACGACCAGCCGCGAGCTGCGGGTGGTCGCCTGATTCACCCGCACGAGGTGACGCGGCTCCGGAAGGGGCCCACGACGGTGGACGTGAGCAGCACCCGTGGCGAGGAGGCAGCGATGAGCACGATGGACGTTCCCGCCGGCCAGCCGGTGGCGGCGGGCCGGACCCGCGCCGCGGCGCCCGCGACCCACTGGATCTCGTGGGTCGCGCTGGCGATGATGACGACGAGCTCCGTCGCCAGCCTGCGGGCCGCGCCGACGATGGCGGTCTACGGCCTCGCCTGCGTGTTCCTCTACATCGTCCCCGCGATCGTGTTCCTGCTGCCGACCTCGCTGGTCTCCGCGGAGCTGGCGTCGGGCTACAAGGGCGGCATCTACAACTGGGTGTCCCGCGGCATCTCGAAGCCGATGGGCTTCCTCGCCGTCTGGTGCCAGTTCGCCATGACGATCTTCTACTACCCGAGCCTGCTCGGGTTCGTCGCCAGCACGCTGGCCTACGTCATCAACCCCGCCCTGGCCACGAGCGGCGTGTGGACGGCCTGCGTGATCGTGGTCGTCTACTGGTCCGGCGTCTGGGTGTCGTCCCGCGGGACCTCCGGCGTCGCGGGGCTGGCGAGCGGCGGGCTCATCATCGGCACGCTGATCCCCGGCGTCGTGCTCGTGACGCTGGGCGTCGTGTTCCTCGGCCAGGGCAACGCCCCGGCGGCGCCGATGGACGCGAGCCACATCCTGCCCGCGTGGGCGGGGCTGTCCAGCCTGGTGCTGATCGTCAACAACTTCCTGTCGTACTCCGGCATGGAGATGAACGCGGTGCACGTGGGCTCGCTGAAGAAGCCCGACAAGGAGTTCCCGCGCGCGATGTTCCTGGCGATGGCCCTGGTCCTGACGATCTTCATCCTGCCGGCCCTGGTGATCAGCTGGATCGTCCCGGCGGAGGAGCTGTCGCTGACCGCCGGCGTGATGCAGGCGTTCGACGCGGTGTTCGCCCAGTTCGGCGTGCAGGCGCTGACGCCGATCTTCGGGATCATGCTGGTGGCCGCCTCGCTCGGCGGCATGCTCACCTGGCTGGCCGGGCCGTCCAAGGGGCTGCTGCTGATCTCTCGGCAGGAGGGCTACCTGCCGCCCTACCTGCAGCGGCTGAACAAGCACGGCGTGCAGCAGAACATCCTCGTCACGCAGGGCGTCGTCACGACGGTCATCGCCCTCGGCTACGCGCTGATCCCGGACGTGTCGAGCGCCTACTGGATCTTCTCGGTCATCACCACGCAGGTGTACCTGATCATGTACCTGCTGATGTTCGTCGCGGCCGTCCGGCTCCGGCGCCACGACCCCGACCACCCCCGCGGCTACCGGGCGCCGATGCTCGTGGGGCTGTGCGGCGTCGGCTTCGCGGCGTCGCTGGCCGCCCTGCTCGTCGGGTTCGTCCCGCCCTCGCAGTTCGGCGGCGGCAACCCGTGGGTCTACCTGCTCATCGTCGGCGGCGGCGCGCTCGGGCTCGGGCTGCTGGTGCCGTTCATCTTCTACCGGCTGCGCAAGCCGTCGTGGAAGCAGCCCGTGGCGGACGAGGAGGTGGCGGCGTCATGACCGAGGTCGAGCAGGACGTGGGCCCGGGGCCCCGCAACACGCTGCTCTACTGGATCACGGGCGCGATCCTGGCCGTGCTCACGGTGGTCGCGCTGATCGCGTACCGGGGCGCGCAGGAGGACGAGGCGGCCTCCGCGAAGGCCGACGAGCTCCTCGTCGTGCTCGAGGAGGCCGGCGTGGAGCGCCTGCCCGACAAGGACCAGGTCGTGCGGGTGCTCGGCGACGACGGCGGGTCCGTCTGCCAGGACCCGGGCCACGCGCTGCGGCAGGCCACCCTGTTCTCGATGCTGACGAACGGGGCGACCGGTCCGGGCATGCGTCCCGTCATCGCCGACAGCCGCCTGGTGCGGGGCCAGCTCGCCGTGATGAGCGTGTACTGCCCCGACGAGATCGAGGACGTCAGGCAGTGGCTCGACGACCTCCCCACCGACGACCACGTGCGGGGCTGACGCCGTGGACCTGGCCGAGCGGGTGGCCCAGCAGATGCCGCGCGTCCGGGACGAGCTGGCCGAGCTCGTCGCGATCCCGTCCGTGGCCGACCCCCGGCAGTTCCCCGCCGAGAACTGCGCGCGGGCGGCGCAGTGGGTGGTCGACGCCTTCCGCGACGCCGGGTTCGCGGACATCGGGCTGCACCGGACGGCCGACGGCAGCGACGCCGTCGTGGGGTCGCGCCCGGCCGCCGACCCCGCCGCCCCGACCGTCCTGCTCTACGCCCACTACGACGTCCAGCCGCCGCTCGACGACGCGGCCTGGCGCACGCCGCCGTTCGAGCTGACCGAGGCCGACGGCCGCTGGTACGGCCGCGGCGCGGCCGACTGCAAGGGCAACATCGTCATGCACCTCGCGGCGCTGCGGGCGCTGGGGGACGACGTGCCCGTCCACCTGCGGCTGGTGGTCGAGGGCTCCGAGGAGCAGGGCACGGGCGGGCTCGAGGACTTCGTCCCGGGGCACGCGGACCTGCTGCGCGCCGACGCGATCCTGGTGTGCGACACCGGGGACGCCGCCGTCGGCGTGCCGGCCGTCACCGTCAGCCTCCGCGGGATGGTCAACGTGGTCGTGCGCGTCGACGCCCTGCCGACCGAGCTGCACTCCGGCATGTTCGGCGGACCCGCGCCCGACGCCCTGGCCGCCCTCGTCACGGTGCTCGCGTCACTGCGGGACGCGAAGGGCGACACCACGGTCCAGGGCCTGGACAACTCGCAGACGTGGACCGGCGCGCCGTACGACCCGGACGCGTTCCGCGCCGACATCGGGCTCGCCGCCGGGGGGACGCTGCTGGGCTCCGGCACCGTCTCCGACATGCTCTGGGCGCGCCCCGCCCTGACGGTCCTCGGCATCGACTGCCCGCCCGTCGTCGGGTCGGCGGCGGCGATCGTCCCGCGCGCGGCGGCGCGGCTCAACCTCCGCATCCCGCCCGGCACCCTGCCGGACCAGGCGCTCGCGGCGCTGACCGAGCACCTCACGCGCGCCGCGCCGTGGGGCGTGGCCGTCACCGTCGAGACCGAGGCCGTGGGGATGCCGTTCCGCGCGGACACCAGCGGTCCGGCCTACACGGCGATGCGCTCCGCCATGCAGGACGCGTTCGGCCGCGACATGACCCTGCTCGGCCAGGGCGGCTCGATCCCGCTGTGCAACGTCTTCGCGGAGACGTACCCCGGGGCCGAGATCCTGCTGCTCGGGGTGGAGGAGCCGCAGGCGCTCATCCACGCGCCGAACGAGAGCGTCGACCCGGACGAGATCCGGCGCCTCGCCACGGCGGAGGCGCTGTTCCTCCAGCGGTACGCTCGCCGCGGTTGACGCGCAGCAGCGGGAGGTCCGGGATGGTGCCGGCGGGACGTGGGGAGCCGGGCGTCGACGCCGCGTGGTCGGAGCCCGGGCTCATGACCGACGCCGGAGCGTCCAGCCACCTCCTGGCGGGCCTCCCCGGGGACCCCGCCGGGATCGCGCGGGTCGTCCAGGGCCTGCTCGTGCACGAGTTCTGGGCCGCCGCGTACGGCGTCTCGCTCGCCGAGCCCGAGCGCGACCTGGTCAACCTGCGGCGGGTCGAGCAGGTGCTCGACGCGGTCACGCGTCGCGACGACCGGCCGCTCGACGTCACCCGTGAGCCGCACCAGCGGGTCGCGACGAACTGCCGCGGTTTCACCGTCATGGCCGTGACCCTGCTCCGCACCGCCGGTGTGCCGGCCCGGGCGCGCTGCGGCTTCGGGGCCTACTTCGCTCCCGGCTGGTACGAGGACCACTGGGTGGCCGAGTACCACGACGGGGACCGGTGGAAGCTGCTCGACGCCCAGGTCGACGAGCTCCAGCGGCGGCAGCTGGGGATCGACTTCGACCTGACGGACGTGCCGCGCGACGAGTTCGTGATCGCGGGCGACGCCTGGACCATGACGCGGGCGGGGCGCGCGGACCCGGACCGGTTCGGCCTGACCTCTCTCCACGAGGCCGGGGCGTGGTGGATCGCCGCGAACCTGATGCGCGACGCCGCTGCCCTGGACGGCGTCGAGCTGCTGCCCTGGGACCTGTGGGGCGGCATGCCGGGACCTGACGACGCCATCGACGTGGCGCTCTTCGACGAGCTCGCCGACGCGACCGCCGGTCCGTCGATGGCCGACGTCCGGCGGTTGCTGGCCGACGACCGCCTGCGGGTGCCGGACGAGGTCTTCAACGTCCAGCACCGCCGCAGGGAGGTCCTCTAGGGAGCCGCTGCGGCGGCCTGGTGCCGCGGCGCCGACCACCCGGTGCGCAGCAGGGCCGCCAGCCCGGGACCGGACGACTCGTCCGCCATGGCGGCGCCCCGCACCCAGCTGATGGCCAGCACGGCCAGGAAGAGGTCCCGGCCGCGGACGTCGGCCCGCGCGCTGCCCTCCTGCTGGGCCGCTCCCAGGAACTCGTCCGTCACCGAGACGAAGCCCTGGCAGGTCAGCGCGAGCGGGGAGGTCTCCTCGTCCAGCGCGGCGCGCAGCGGCTCGGGCAGGCCGTCGAAGGCGCTCGCCCACGCCGCGAGCGCGTCCAGCCACCGCGCGAGGGCGTCGGCCGCGTCGGTCTGCTCGGTGGCGATGTCCAAGCGCCGCTGCTCCAGCTCGTCGGCGCGGGCGTCCAGCAGCGCGGCGAGCAGCGCGCCCCGGTTCGGGAAGTGCCGGTACAGCGTCCCGGGCCCGACCCCCGCCTGCTTGGCGATCGCGTCCAGCGAGCCCCCGACGCCGTGCTCGGCGAAGTAGTGCTCGGCCGTGTCGAGGATGTGGCTGCGGTTGCGCTGCGCGTCGGTGCGCGGCCTGCGGGCTCCGCCGGTCGCCGTCTGGGACACCTGTGCCGCCTTCCCGTTGACAATCCGGAGACACTCTCCGTATGGTCGTTCCGCCTAACCGGAGACTATCTCCATCTCGCTGCCGTCACCACCCCCGCACGACGGCGGCCAGCTCCGACGACCGGGAGACCACGCCCAGCGATGACCACCACCCCGACCTCGACGGCGACCGCAGCAGCCGTCCCGCAGGCACCCGACGCCGATCCCCACGCACGGCTGCCCCGTGGCGACGCCCTGGTCATCGGCCTGCTGATGGGCTCGTCCTTCATCGTCCTGCTCAACGAGATGCTGCTCGGGGTGGCGCTGCCCACCCTGATCGCGGACCTGGGCATCACCCCGGCGACCGGCCAGTGGCTGACCACGGGCTACCTGCTGACGCTGGCCGTGCTGGTCCCGGCCACCGGGTTCGTGATGCAGCGGTTCCACGTCCGCACGATCTTCCTCGGTGCGATGTCGCTGTTCGTCGTGGGGACCGCTGTCGCCGCGGCCGCGCCCGGCTTCGGCGTGCTGCTGGCCGGCCGGATCGTCCAGGCGGTGGGCACCGCCGTGTTCGTCCCGCTGCTGATGACGACCGCCATGCGCCTGGTCCCCGCCGCTCGCCGGGGCACCACGATGGCCCTGGTCACGGCGGTGCCGGCGATCGCGCCCGCCGTCGGCCCGGCGGTGTCCGGGCTCGTGCTGTCGCAGCTGCCCTGGCGGTGGCTGTTCCTCCTGGTCCTGCCGATCGCGCTGGCGGGCCTGGCGCTCGGCGCGGCGAAGCTGAGGAACATCACCACGCCGGAGCCGGTCACGCTCGACCTGCTGTCGCTGGCCCTGTCCGCCGTCGGGTTCGGGGCGCTGGTCTTCGGCCTGGCCTCGATCGGCGAGTCGGTCACCGGCCACGTCCTCGTCCCGCCGCTGGTCCCGATCGCGGTCGGCCTGGTCGGCGTCGCGGCGTTCGTGCTGCGCCAGCTCGCGCTGCGACGGCACGCCGAGCCGTTCCTCGACATGCGGATCTTCCGCACGCGGCCCTTCGCGCTGTCCCTGGTCGTGATGATCGTCGTCGCGATGAACGGGTTCGGCACCGCGCTCGTCCTGCCCCTGGTCCTCACCGGCGTGCAGGGCCTCAGCACGCTCGCGATCGGGCTGTTCCTGGTCCCGAGCGGAGCGGTCATCGCCCTGGTGTCGGGCCTCGGCGGCCGGGTCTACGACCGGGTCGGGCCGCGCCCGCTGGCCATCCCCGGCGCGCTGATCTGGACGGCGTCGCTGTGGTTCCTCAGCACACTCGACCGCGGCACCGGCGTCGGCACGCTGCTCGTCGCGTACCTGGTGATGTCCGCCGCCCAGGCGATGATGTGGGCGCCGCTGACCACCACCGCGCTGTCCTCGCTGCGCGCGAACCTCTACCCGCACGGCACCGCGGCGTTCACGACCGCGCAGCAGCTCGCCGGGGCCGCGGGCGGCGCGGTGCTCGTCTCGGCCTACACGATCGCCTCCCGCGCGGCGGACGCCGGCGCCCTCAGCGTCGACGAGGCGGTCGCGGCGGGCCGCGGGGCCTTCACCGCCGCCGCGGTCATCGCGCTCGGCGCCGTCGTCGGGACCCTCTTCATCGGGAAGCCGGCCCCGACCTCCCGCTGACCGGCCGGATCGACCCGGTCCGGCACGACCTCGCACCTCGACCAGAAGGAGACACACCATGCGCATCGGCATCCTCGGCGTGGGGAACATCGGAGCCGTCCTCACCCAGCGGCTCAGCGAGCGCGGCCACGAGGTGAAGGTCGCGAACTCCCGCGGACCGCACACCATCCCCGCCGACCTCCTCACCTCCGGCGCCCGGGCCGTCGAGGCGGCCGACGTCGTCACCGACGTCGACGCCCTGATCATCTCCGTCCCGCTCGCCCGCGTGCCAGACATCCGGCCGCTCGTCGACCGCCTGCCGGACGCCGCGGTCGTGCTGGACACCTCCAACTACTACCCGCAGCGGGACGGGCACGTCGCCGCGCTCGACGCGGGCCAGGTCGAGAGCCTGTGGGTGTCCGAGCAGCTCGGCGGCCGCCGCGTCGTCAAGGCGTGGAACGCGATCCTCGCCTCGTCGTTCCGCACCCGGGCGACCCCTGCCGGCGACCCCGACCGGATCGCGGTGCCCGTCGCCGCGGACCGCGACGAGGACCGCAGGCTCGGCATGGCGCTGGTGGAGGACACCGGTTTCGAGGGGTTCGACGCCGGCACCCTCGCGGACTCGTGGCGGCAGCAGCCCGGCACGCCCGCCTACTGCACCGACCTGACCGGCCCCGCGCTGGGCGCCGCACTGGCAGCCGCGGTCCCCGGCCGAGCCCCGCGGCGCCGGGACCTCGGGGCGACCGTCATCGCCGAGCTGATGGACGGCGGCACCGAGCGCGGCGACGACTTCTTCGTCGAGCTCAACCGGCTCCTGTCCAGCTGAGCCGGCGGCCCTCCCCGGGTCAGCGGTCGATGGTCGCCATGTTGGCCTCGTCGTGCCGCTCACCGGCCGCGGGCTCCAGGCGGTCCAGGCGGGCGAGCTGGTCGCGGGTGAGCTCGACGTCGTCGGCGGCGGTGTTCTCCTCCACCCGTGAGACCCGTCGCGTGCCGGGGATCGGGGCGATGTCCTCGCCACGGCTGAGGATCCAGGCGAGGGCGGTCTGGGCCGGGGTGGCACCGATCTCCGCGCCGATCGCCCGGACCTCGTCGACGAGCGCGAGGTTGCGCCGGAAGTTCTCCCCGGTGAAGCGCGGGTTGGTCCGGCGCCAGTCGTCCTCGGCGAAGTCGGCCACGGTGCGGATCTGCCCGGTCAGCAGGCCGTGGCCGAGCGGGGAGTACGGCACGAACCCGATGCCGAGCTCCCGCAGCAGCGGCAGGATCTCCGCCTCGACGTCGCGGGTCCACAGCGAGTACTCGGTCTGCAGCGCCGTGACCGGGTGCACGGCGTGCGCGCGGCGGACGGTCTGCGGGCTCGCCTCGGACAGGCCGATGTGCCGGACCTTGCCCGCGGCGACCAGGTCCGCGAGCGCACCGACGGTGTCCTCGATCGGCGTGCTCCGGTCGACGCGGTGCTGGTAGTACAGGTCGATGTGGTCGGTGCCGAGCCGGCGCAGGGCGCCCTCGACGGCAGCCCGCACGTTCGCGGGGCTGCTGTCGGTCACGCCGGGCGCGGGGTCGCCGTGCCCGTGGCTGACGAGGCCGAACTTGGTCGCGATGACGACCTGGTCCCGCCGGCCCCGGACGGCCCGGCCGACGACCTCCTCGCTGTGGAACGGGCCGTAGATCTCGGCCGTGTCGATGTGGGTGACCCCGAGGTCCAGGGCGCGGTGGATCGTGCGGATCGACTCGTCGTCGTCCACGGCGCCCTCGCTCGTGTACGTGCCGGCCATCGTCATGGCCCCCAGGCCGATGCGGGAGACCTCGAGGCCTCCGAGCCGTGCGGTCTTCATGGTGCGTGCCCTCCGTCGTCGGGCCGGCGCCCGTGTCGCGGGGCCGGCGTGCTCACGACCCAGGGGACCGCGCCGCCGGGGTCCGGAGAAGTCACTGTCGGAGCGTGTACCGGCAGCCCACCCCGGGCCGCGCGGCCCGGCCGTACGGTGACGGTGTGGACAACCGCGAGGAGGTCAAGGACTTCCTGACGAGCCGCCGCGCCCGGCTCACCCCGGCCGCCGCCGGGCTCACCGCCTACGCGGCGAACCGGCGGGTGCCGGGCCTGCGGCGCAGCGAGGTCGCGGACCTGGCCGGCGTGAGCGTGGAGTACTACGCGCAGCTGGAGCGCGGTGACCTCGCGGGCGTGTCCGACGGCGTCCTGGACGCGCTCGCCCGCGCGCTGCAGCTCGACGAGGCGGAGCGCGGGCACCTGGCCGACCTCGCCCGCGCCGCCGGACCGGGGAGGCGCCGACGACGCGGGCCGGACCCGGGCGAGGTCCGGCCGGGCGTGCAGCGCCTCCTCGACCTCATGGGCGACGCCGTGCCGGTGATCGTCAACAACGGCCGCCTGGACCTGGTGGGCGCGAACGCGCTGGGCCGCGTCCTGTTCTCCCCCGTCCTCGCCGCGCCCCGGCCGGCCGGCGCCGCCGCGAACCACGCCCGGTTCACCTTCCTGGACGACCGCGCCCGCGACTTCTGGACCCACTGGAAGCGGGCCGCGGACGACGCGGTCTCCCAGCTGCGCACCGAGGCGGGACGCGACCCGTACGACCGCGACCTGACCGACCTCGTCGGCGAGCTCAGCACCCGGAGCCCCGAGTTCCGCACCCGCTGGGCGGCGCACGAGGTCCGCCTGCACCGCACCGGGCGCAAGGACGTCCGGCACCCCGTCGTCGGTGACCTGCACCTCGACTTCGAGGTCCTGGAGCTGCCCGCCGACCCCGGCCTGACGCTGATCACGTTCACCACGCGCGCCGGGTCCCCGGACGAGGACGCCCTCCGCGTCCTCGCGACCTGGTCGGCCACCCGGACCGCGTCGACCCCGGGCTGACGGTTCCCGGCTCACCACCCGGGCGAGGGGCCCCGCGCGACGCGGCTGCCGGACGCGCGTGGTTGACACGGTCGCGTCCTGTGCGCCATCGTTCTGCCACGACGCTGACAAAACGGTTTGGCAGCGATTCCCACGACGAGGTGAGGAGGCAGCCGTGGCGCCACGCGTGAGCATCCGCGACGTCGCGACGCGCGCCGGCGTCTCCCCCACCACCGTCTCCCACGTGCTCAACCGCACCCCCGGGACCCGCACCTCGGCCACGACGCAGGAGCGCGTCCGGCGCGCCGCCACCGAGCTCGGCTACTCCGCCAACGCCGTGGCACGCACACTGCGGACCCGCCGGTCCAACTCCGTCGGGTTCGTCGGCGACGAGATCGCCACCACCCCGTACGCCGGACAGCTGATCGCCGGGGCGCAGGAGGTCGTGCGCACGCACGACGGCGTGCTCCTCGTGACGAACACGGAGTACGACGCCGACCTGGAGGCCCGCGAGGTCCGCGAGCTCCTCGACCGCGAGGTCGACGGCGTGCTCTACGCCGCCATGTACCACCGCCTGGTCCGGGTCCCCGAGGCGCTCGACGGCGTCCCCGTCGTCGTGCTCAACGCCGAGGCCGTCGGCGGCACCCACTCCTGGGTGACGCCGGACGAGGTCGCCGGCGGACTCGACGCGGCGGAGGCCCTGCTGGGGGCGGGACACCGGCGCCTGGCCATGCTCAACAACGCCGACGACATCCCCGCCGCGAAGGGCCGCCCGGAGGGGTTCCTGGCCGCGTGCCGGCAGGCCGGCCTCCCGGGCGCGGACGTGTCCGTGATCGTGAGCGAGCAGACGTACGACGCGGCCCACCGCGCGGCGCTCGACGTCCTGGGCCGACCGGACCGGCCCACGGGCCTGTTCTGCTTCAACGACCGGATGGCCATGGGGGCCTACCGCGCGGCGCACGAGCTCGGCCTCCGCATCGGCCGGGACGTGTCGGTCGTCGGGTTCGACGACATGCAGATCATCACCGAGGCCGTCGACCCGCCGCTGACCTCCGTCGCGCTCCCGCACCGCGCGATGGGCGCCTGGGCGGCCGAGCAGCTCTACCTGCAGATCTCCGCGCTCGACGAGGGCCACGAGCCCGAGCCGCGCTCGGTCCGGCTCCGCGGCCCGGTGGTGCACCGGGCCTCCGTCGGAACGCCGCCCCGGGAATGAGCCCGGGGCGGCGCCCCGGTGACGCGTTGCAGCGCGTCACCTCCACCAGATGTGCGACATCCAGTGATCCGGAGGACCATCCTGTGTCTCTTCACACCGTCCGGCGCCTCGCAGCCGCCAGCCTAACCGTCGGCGCCATCGCCGCCCTGACCGCCTGCTCCGGCGGCTCGACCGGTTCCGGGGGCAGCGGCCCCGCCACCATCACGCTGTGGACCCACAACGGCGGCAACGACGCCGAGCTCGCGGTGAACCAGCAGATCGTCGACGACTTCAACGCCAGCCAGACCGACTACGAGGTCGAGCTGGAGTCGTTCCCGCAGACCTCGTACAACGACGCCGTCGTCGCCGCCGCGTCGTCCAAGAAGCTGCCGTGCGTGCTGGACATCGACTCGCCCAACGTGCCGAACTGGGCGTGGGCGGGCTACATCCAGCCGCTCGGGCTCGACGACGCCGAGTTCGAGGGCCAGCTGCCGAGCACGGTCGGGGAGGTCGACGGCGAGGTCTACTCGTTCGGCCACTACGACGTCGCGCTCGCCTACTTCACGCGGGCATCCGCACTGGAGGCGGTCGGCGCGCGCATCCCCACGACCGAGGACCCCTGGACCCAGGAGGAGCTCGACGACGTCCTGGCCAAGCTGAAGGCGACGGGCCAGTACGACTACCCGCTCGACCTCGGCACCGGCGGCACCGGCGAGTGGATCACCTACGCGTACTCGCCGTTCCTGCAGTCGGCGGGCGGCGACCTGATCGACCGCGACGGGTACACGACGGCCTCCGGGGCCCTCGACGGGGAGGCGGCGCTGGACTGGGCCGCCTGGATGCAGGGGCTGGTCTCCGACGGGTACATCTCGGCGAAGTCCGGCGAGGACGCCACGGTCGACTTCGTCAACGGCACGTCCGCGATCCTCTACAGCGGCTCGTGGGCGTACGACTCCGTCCGGGAGGCGTTCGGCGAGGACGCGATCGTCATCCCCCCGGTGGACCTGGGCGAGGGGCCGAAGATCGGCGGCGGCTCGTGGCAGTGGGCGATGAGCTCGCAGTGCGAGGAGGTCGAGGGTGCGCGCGCGTACCTCGAGTTCAGCCACCAGACCGAGTACGTCGTCGCGCTGGCCGACGCCACGGGCACCATCCCGGCGACCGACGAGGCCGCGGCGGAGCTGCAGGACTACGCCCCGGGCGGGGACAAGGAGGTCTTCCGGACCTTCGCCCAGGACTACGCCGTCGTCCGGCCCGCGACCCCCGCGTACCCGTACATCACGTCGGTCTTCCAGAAGGCGACCCAGGACATCCTGTCCGGCGGGGACGCCGCGTCGATCCTCGACAAGGCCGTCTCCGACATCGACAACGACATCGCCCAGAACGGCGACTACGCCTTCTGACGGCACCCGGCCGGCGCCCCCCGGGCCCTGCCACCGGCGACCCCGCCGCACGCGGGGTCCGGCCGGGGCGCCGGCACCAGCCGCCGCACGGCTTCCCTCACCGACCTGCGTCCTGGGCGACCTGCGCCCCGACGCGTCCCACGCGAAAGGTTCCTCCATGGCCATCGCCAGCGGATCCGCCCGCCTGCGCCCCCGGCCCCGCGCCGAGGGCCGGGCCACCCGCGGCCACGAGGCGCGCACCGCGATGTGGATGGTGGCGCCCGCCACCCTTCTCCTGCTCGTGTTCCTCGTCGTCCCGGTCGTCCTGACGTTCGTCCTGGCGTTCACCAACGCCCGGCTCATCTCGCCGCGCCCCGCCGAGTTCATCGGCCTGCACAACTTCAGCACCCTGTGGGGCGACCCCACGTTCTGGGCGTCGCTGCGCAACACGTTCCTGTTCGGGCTGGTGGTCGTCCCCGTGCAGGCGGGGCTCGCGCTGGTCCTGGCGCTGCTGGTCAACGCGAAGGTCCGGGGCACGAACTTCTTCCGGACGCTGTACTTCGTCCCCGTCGTGACGTCCATGGTCGTGGTGTCGCTGCTGTGGCGGTTCCTGTACCAGAAGGACGGGCTGCTCAACGCGCTCATCGCGGTCGTCCACCCCTCGTACCAGCCGATCGACTGGCTCAACGACACGCGGACCGCGCTGCCCGCGATCATCGTCATGTCCATCTGGCAGGCCGTCGGCTTCCACATGATCATCTGGCTCTCGGGCCTGCAGACGATCCCCGGCGAGCTGTACGAGGCCGGCGACCTGGACGGCGCCACCGGGTGGAAGCGGTTCCGGTACATCACCTGGCCGGGCCTGGCGGCGACCCGCACGTTCATCCTCATCACCATCACGATCGCCGCGTTCAGCCTCTTCACGCAGGTCAACGTCATGACGCAGGGCGGCCCCCTCGACTCGACGACCACCGTCGTCTACATGGCGGTGCGGACCGGGTACCAGCAGCTGTCGACCGGCTACGCGTCCGCGATCTCCCTCGTCTTCTTCGTGCTGGTGCTGCTCGTCTCGGGCATCCAGCGGTTCCTCACCCGTGAGAAGGACTGACATGACCACCGTCACGCCGCACCCGGGCACGTCGCGGCCCGACCGGACCACCCCGCCCGCCCCGGCGACGGAACCGCCTCGCCACGGCCGCGCCTCGGGTCGCCGCCGCCGTTCCTGGCTGACCCAGACCGGGCGGGTGCTGCTGGGAGTCGTGTTCGTCGGCCCCCTGCTGTTCCTGTTCGTGTCGTCCCTGAAGCCGGACCTGCAGATCTTCGCGGACCTCGGCAGCTGGCGGGCGTTCCTCCCGGTCGGCGACGTCTCGCTCGACAACTACACCGCCGTGTTCGACCGGGTCCCGTTCCCGCGACTGCTGCTGAACTCGATCGGCATCTCCGCCGTGACCGTCGTGCTCGGTCTGGTGATCAACTCGCTCGCCGCGTTCGGGCTGGCGCGGCTGCGGTGGCGCGGAAAGCAGATCGTCCTCACGCTGATCATCGCGACGCTGATCGTGCCGTTCGAGACCCTGGCGCTGCCGCTGGTCTGGTGGGTGAACAAGCTGCCGAGCCTCCGGATGGAGGGCTTCCAGCTCGAGCTCACGCAGGGCTGGCTCGACACGTACCAGGTGCAGATCATCCCGTTCGTCGCGAACGCCTTCTCGATCTACCTCTTCTACCAGTACTTCACGTCGATCCCCACGGAGCTGGACGAGGCGGCACGGATGGACGGCGCCGGCTGGTTCCGCATCTACCGGACCGTGGTGATGCCCCTGTCCGGGCCCGCGGTCGCCACCGTCGCGATCCTCACGTTCCTGCCCGCGTGGAACTCGTACCTGTGGCCGCTGATGGTCGTGCAGTCCGAGGAGCTGCGTCCCGTGATGATCGGGATCCAGTACTTCTTCCAGCTGAACGTGTCGTGGGGCCAGATCATGGCCTACGCGTCGATGATCACCCTGCCCGTCCTGGCGCTGTTCCTCGCGTTCCAGAAGGCGTTCATCGGGTCCATCGCCTCCTCGGGGGTGAAGGGCTGACATGACCGCCGACGCGACGACCACCACGACCGGCACGACCGCCACGACCCCGCACCTGCGCCCCGCCTGGCACTTCACCACGGCGGACCGCTGGCTCAACGACCCGAACGGCCTCGTCTTCGCCGACGGCGTCTACCACCTGTTCTTCCAGACGAACCCGCACGGTCCCACCTGGGGGGACATCTCCTGGGGGCACGCCACCTCGACCGACCTCGTCACCTGGACCGAGCACCCGATCGCGATCCCCGAGCAGGACGGCGAGATGGTCTTCTCCGGCTCGGCCGTGCTGGACCGCGAGGACACCGCGGGCTTCGGACCGGGGGCGATGGTCGCCGTCTGGACCGCCGCGCGCGACGCCACCGCCGGCCGCCCGGCGTCGCAGGCCCAGGCGCTCGCCTACTCCCGCGACGGGGGCCGGACGTTCACCCGCTACGCGGGCAACCCCGTGCTCGACATCGGGTCGACCGAGTTCCGGGACCCGTACGTCTTCCGGCACGACGACCACTGGGTGATGGCCGTGGTCGAGGCCGACCGGTACCGCGTCGCCCTCTACACCTCGCCCGACCTGCGCGACTGGACGCTGGCCTCCCACGTCGGACCGGTCGGCGCCGTCGACGGGATCTGGGAGTGCCCGGCGCTGTTCACCGTGCCGGTGCACGGCGGCGCCCCGGACGAGCGCGCGTGGGTGCTGCTCGTCTCGCTGAACCCCGGCGGCGCGACCGGCGGGTCCGGCATGCAGTACCTCGTCGGGGACTTCGACGGGTACCGCTTCACACCCGCCACCGCCCCAGGGCGGGCCCCGCGCTGGGTCGACCACGGCCACGACTACTACGCGGCCGTCGCCTGGGGGGACGCCCCCGACGCGCGCGCCCTCACCATCGGGTGGGCCTCCTCGTGGGCGTACGCGAGGCACGTGCCGACCGGCCCGTGGCGGTCCTCGATGACGCTCGCGCGCGAGCTGGGACTCATCCGCGCCGACGGCGAGCTCGTGCTCGTGCAGCACCCCGTCCTGCCGGCAGGCGTGTCCCCGCTGCCGCTCGGGCCGGCGGCCGGGGCCGTCCCGTGCTCGGGCCCGACGGTCGTGGACGTCACCCTGCCCCGTGCCGGCCGGCTCACGGTCGTGGCCGAGGACGGGCGGCCCACCCTCACCCTCACCCTCGACGACGCCGGCCTCACCGCGACCCGCCCGGCACCCGCGGGCGACCTCGGGCCGCACTTCGCCGCACCCGCGCACGCGCCGCTGCCGGGGCGGGCGGCCGTGGACCTGCGCGTGGTCGTCGACGGGGACGTGGTGGAGGTGTTCACCGCCGACGGCCGGATCACGTTCTGCGAGCTCGTCCTGCCGGACACGCCGCTCGCGCAGCTCCGGCTCACGACCTGACCGGGCACCCCCGCACCGTGCCTCCCACCGCGTCCCCGAGGTCCTCCGTCATGCCGTCCGCACCCCCGCCCGCCACCCGCACCCTCGTCGTCGGGGAGTCCGTCGCGGACGTGGTGCAGCCCCTCCAGGGGGCCGCCACCACGCACCCCGGCGGCAGTCCCGCCAACGTCGCGTACGGGCTCGCCCGCCTGGGGCACCCCGTCACCCTGCTCACCGAGCTCGGGCACGACCCGCACGGGGCGCTCCTGCGCGAGCACCTCGCCTCGGCGGGCGTCGACGTGCTGGTGCAGCCGTCCTCCACCCCACGCCGCACGCCGACGGCCACGGCGCGGCTGGGCGCGGACGGTGCCGCGACCTACGAGTTCGCCATCAACTGGACGCTCGACGCGACACCGCTGCCCCCGGGGACCAGGCACGTGCACGCCGGCTCGATCGCGGCGTACCTCGCGCCGGGAGCGGACGCCGTCGCCGAGCTGCTCACCACAGCCCGTGCGGACGCCACGGTGAGCTTCGACCCCAACATCCGCCCCGGGCTGCTGGTCGACCACGCCGACGCCGTCGTCCGGACCGCCCGGCTCGTCGCCGCGGCCGACGTCATCAAGGCCAGCGACGAGGACCTCGCGTGGCTGTACCCGGGCGAGGACCCGCTCGCCGTCGCCCGGCGGTGGTCCGGCGCGGGCGCCGGCCTGGTCGTGGTCACGCACGGCGCCGACGGTGCCGTGGCCGTGGCCGGTGGCCGCACCCTGCGGGTCGCGCCGGTCGCGGTCCGGGTCGCGGACACCGTCGGAGCAGGCGACGCGTTCATGGCCGCGCTGCTCCACGGCCTGCACATGCGCGACGTCCTGGGGCCGGGACCCGCACGCGACCGCCTGCACGCGGCGGGGGCCGACGCCCTCGGGGACGTCCTGGCGACAGCCGCCCGTGCGGCGGCCGTGACGGTCAGCCGGGCGGGCGCGAACCCACCGACGCTCGCCGAGCTGGAGGCGTGAGCGGCAGGGTCTTGTGCTGTGGCGGACCCGCTCAGCTCGTTCGTCGTGGAGGTCTGAGCACGCCGGTGCGGGCGTCCCGGCGCCGATCGCGCATGATGAGCCGCATGGGCCTGATCAACGACTACTTCGCCGCGCCGTCCGACGAGTCCGCCGCCGAGGTCGTCGACCACGACGGCGGCCCGGCGTCCCCGACCGTCCCCGGCGGCCGCATCGACTCGATCGTCGTGCTGGGCACGGTCACCGCTCTGCTGACCGGCCGCACCTTCGACGAGGTGCTCGCCGCGGGCGACCGGCGTGACCCGGTGGCGATGCAGCACGACGGGACGGAGCTGGTGCTGCGGGTCGACGACGTCGTCGTGGACGCCCTCACCGGCGCGGACGACGACGCGCTCGCTGCGGCGGCCGTCCCCTGGTCGCGGACCGAGGAGCTCGCCGGGGTGTCGGACCCGGAGGAGCTGGCGGACTTCTTGCGGGAGCTGGCCGGGCTCGCGCGGGACGCGCGTGCGCGCGGCGGGGCGCTGTACTGCTGGGTGTGCGTCTGACCGTCGGCGTCGGCCTAGGAGCCGGTGTCGCGTGGTTCCGAGGGCGGCCTCGCGCCGTCGACCAGCACCGCGATGCCGTCGGGCAGCCGCGCCAGGCCGAACTCGAACGCCCGGCGTGGTTCGTACGCCGCCTGCAGCGCCTCGCCCGCGACCGGCCCCACGCGCGTCGTGACGGGCACCACTCCGGGTCGTAGGGCCCAGCCGGCGCTCGCGACGGCCTCCAGCCGCGCGCGCCAGTCCTCGGCGGCCGGGCGTACAGCGACGGGAACGCCGGGGCGACAATCAGGTCCAGCAGCTCGGCCTTGGCGGGGACGTACGTGTACAGCTCGCGTTCTGTGAGCAGCAGCAGCCTCGACGTGCAGCGTAGATTTCGCAGACACGCCGCTAGACCTTGCGTGATCGCAGGCGTGTCGCCGTGGCTGCGAAAGTAGCTCGCACACCCACGCAGCCGGCGGAGCGCACCGTCGACGGCCGTCCCACTACGGTAACGGCTCGCCCATCTCCGCGAGGAAGGCCGCTGCGAGGTCCATCCACTCCTGCGGATCGCACCCTCCACCCAGATCTCGAAGTACTCCTCCGGGGTCAGACCCGTCGGTGCGGTGTTCAGCGACGGCGGTCGTAGCCACCGAACGGTGAAGTGATCTTCACGGCGAACAGGATGTCCCGCGCCTGCGACGTGCGACCGTCGGCGGAGCCACCCAGCCAAAACCTGCGGAACACCTTGGTGTTCCTCCCCGGCGCGCAGCTGACACCCGCCGCGGCCCCAGCACTCCGCCGATCCCACCGCTGACCGCCGGCTGGCATCCCCCATGCGTCGTCAGTTGAACCGAAAGCCGAAGAGCCCGCCCTCGTCCGTTTCGTCCGTAAGCCTCGTCGACATGATGTAAGGCTCGGCGTCGAATGCTCCATCGCTCTGCGCTTCGACAAGGTCGATGAAGTCCGAGTTGAGAGTCACGACGTACTGGAACCCGTGCTGCTCGGCCAGCCGAGCACCGATATTCAGGCACGACGCAATTTGCCGACCGTCGATCGAGTCGAAGAGGTGGCTGTCATGGACAAGAATCCGGGGAGCTCGATCATTCTTGATCGCAGAGACCAAGCAGACCATGTCGAAAATAAACGTCTCGACGTTCTTCACACCCATGCTGGCATCACCCGACAGGTAGGGCGTGACCTTGAGGATGCCCTTGTCTGTCGGCTCAATCAGCAAGCTTGCCTCGCGATCGGTGTAGATCTCCGCGCCCAGTTCTCCGAAGAGTGCAATGGGTGCATCCAGCGACTCGGAGCGCTCGCGCAGCTCTGCTCGAACGGACGTCACCAGTTCGGCAGTCTTCAACTTCACTTGATCGCCGATCTGGCTGACGCGTGCCGCTGCCTCGACGCGACGCTCAAGATCCGCGACATCGGCCTCGAGTCCGGCGAGGTCGCGCTGGACGGCAAGGAAGGTGTCGAGCGCGACGGTCTCGGCCAAGAGTCGCAGCACTTCAGATCGCTCGCTGTCGAGAGCGGATCGCTCGCTGTCTATCTCCACGAGGCGGGCCTCTACAGCGTCAAGTTCCTGCTGCAGGAAGACGCGCCGGTTCCTCACGACAGACCGATGGAAATCGGCGACCTCCTCGTAGCGTCGCGTGACGAGGTCGGGAAGCACGACGCCGAGCTCGGTGTAGACCCGTGCGAGCTTCATGCGGAGCTCCGCTTCGTCAGCAGGGTCGACCTCATCACGCAGTGCTTCCCGGAGTTCCCGTAGTCGCCGCTGGAGCGCAATGCCCTCGTCATTGAGCTTCTGGATTGAAGCGGTCAGTTCGTCTGCGCGGCGCTGATGGTCCGCGTACTGCTCGTCGACTCTGTATGAGCTGATGGAGTTTTGGGCGGCGTCGCGCCGGTGCCGTGCCGACGCGAGTCGCGCACGCAGTTTCGCCTCATCGAGTGCTAGATGGGGTAGTGCTCCTTCCTTGACGGCCTTCCGGATCGCCTTGCCCTGCTTTGCTAACTGCTCGACCTCGCCAGACTTGGCAAGGATCTCAGATGACAGACCGAGGAGGTGTCCGATCCGAACACCCGATTCCCAGTCGGGCTCCGTCGCGTGAACCTTTGTGGGGTGGGCAAAGAGGTTGCGGATTGCCTGCCCCCAGAGCTGTCCAGGCGTAGGCCGGTTCACGCCCTCGGGGATCTCGAATAGGTGCTTCGCCTGCAGCGCCTTCCAGTCGTCAACGTGGAGCGACTGACGGTCGGTGACGACAGACCAGCCATCCACGTCGACCCGTGTCTGCGGGGAGACGGCTCGTGTCACCGTGACGGTGTCCACGCCCACGCCCCCTGCGGCAGGAAGCTCGAGGACCGCAGTGAACTTGTGCTCCGCCAGCTCAGGCACCTTCAACTCCTTGGGCAGGTCGCCACCCAGGAGATATCGGAGCACCTTGACTGAACTCGTCTTGCCGATGCTGTTGCGGCTGTCGCCCTGTTCTGAAGACTCTGTCCGATCAGCAACCAGGATATTGAGACCGTCACGGAACCGCAGTGTCTTGAAGCGCCGGTCGGAGGAGCTGAGCGAGTTAATGAACACTGGCCCTCCTCAGGTGCCCAGCTGCGGTCCACTGGACCAGGTCGATAGCGAAGAGTGAGGCAAGGGCGAGGGAGAACCAGTCGAAGGTGATCCTGTCGCCGTCGTTTACTGAGTCCGATCGGGATGAGTACTGCTCCCACAGGGCTGACACGGACTTCGGAGTACGGAGCAGCTCAAGCAGTTCGGACCCGATTGTCATCAACGCGCGCTCAGTTGAGACGCCTTTAGTCGGCAGGAGCATTGGAACCTCCGGCTCCAGCGGGCGGCATTTCGAAGATGTGGCACGAGTCGAAGAAATAGGCAACCACGGCGTATGTGGCGTTCGCGCGCTTACGGTCCATGCGGAAGTTTGGGCCCGCTACCGCGACATAGATCCGCTCCAGGATCTCGCCTGGGTCGGTGACAACCCGTCGTGCGTCGCGGTAGATCTCTCGGAAGCGTTCGGCGTGCTCGTCAGACGCCGCGGGGTCCGCGGACTCCGCGTACCAACGGTCGATCCGGGGTGCCATCGTGCGACCGGAGTTGAACTCCAGGCGCGCGTCCTCTGGGATCTCGTTGAAGTCCATCTTCGTCGGAGGCACAGGAAGGATCGCCGTTGTGACATCGTCGGCGTCCGAAGGGTCGCCCAGCGCCTCGAGAAGGGGAACCAGGTCCGCGAGCTCAAGGTCGGCGATCCCAGGCGCGCCGGGGAACAACTCGTCAAGGACTTCGATGGGCAGCCCTGCGATTGCTTCGCGCCAAAGGACATCGGCCGTCCAGATGCGCAGGGTAAGCGGCCGGGCGGAGCCCGGACCGTGCTGTCTCTGAAGCGAGATAAGCGCCTGAGTGGCTTGGGGACCAACGGGTGCGTTCGTCACGAAACGCCACGTGTCAAAGTCCGGCCAGGAACCCCTGGCTCGTGTGAAGTCGGCCTCGAGCTTGCTGCGGAGCTCGCCTTCCGCGTTTCGGCCTGGCCGCTGCCCGTAGCACGCGTAGAGCACGCTGCCGGACTCCGCGAGGCCATCAGCCCCCCCATCACCAAGACGCCCTGTCGGGGCCGGGTTCATGAAGTCGTCGTGGAACCGCGCGAGGACGCGCGTGACGTACGCCTCGAACTCCGTCCCGGAGGAGATACACGCCTCCTTGTGGCGGAAGTGGTACCACTCGCGCCAGTTGGCGGTGAGCAGCACCATCGTGAGCTCCTCCTTCTGGTCACAGGCCGCGTTGCTCCGCAGCGTATCGGCTGGCAGCGCCTGGTCCTGCATCCGCCCCCCGAGTGGCGAAGATGATCTGGCGCCGGCGCACTGGACCGGGACCTGGATCGCCCCCTTCCAACCCGACTAGCGGACGGTCGCCCTCATGCCCACTGGCGTGAGGGCGCTCATCAGCGATCAGATGCGCATCGTCTTGCCGCACTTGCCGCGGTTGATGAGACCGTGCTTGGTGACCCGCGTACCGATGAACTTGGGTGGCAGTACGGACGGGTGATCGTCGGAACGGTGGCCATCGCGGCTCCTTCGACAACCGCGCTGTGGCGGCGTCCCCGCCGACCCGATCGGGCCGACAGCGCGAAGGTATCTGCCGCCGCCGACACGACTGGCGATGGCAACCGTGTCACCACGAACGCAAAGCCACCAGGTGGTCGCCTCAATCACCGGTGGGGGGACATGGGTGGTCGGGGCGGCCCACCAATACTCCACTCTGACCGGAACGACCCGGTCCGGCCGTCCGAGATCTCGAACATGAACCCCCATTCGGGCGCTTCAGCCGGAAGGCCCTCGGGGCACGCGTGTCGTCGTACCTTTCTCCGCCAGCGGCTCTCCCGAGTCCGCCAAGACGTACCGCTGCGCGACCCTTACTGGTGCCGTGATTTTCGGCTGTACTTACGAAACATATCTGCGCAATTTCGAGAACTGTGTGGCACGTCGACAGCAGCGATCAGGCCTGCATGTCCACGAACCGCGAGTAGTGCCCCTGGAACGCCACCGTGATCACGTCGGTGGGCCCGTTACGGTGCTTCGCCACGATCAGGTCGGCCTCACCGGCGCGCGGCGACTCCCGCTCGTACGCGTCCTCGCGGTGCAGCAGCACGACCATGTCCGCGTCCTGCTCGATGGACCCGGACTCACGCAGGTCGCTCATCGCGGGCTTCTTGTCGGTGCGCTGCTCCGGACCACGGTTCAGCTGCGACAGCGCGATGACCGGGACCTCGAGCTCCTTGGCGAGCAGCTTGAGCGCACGGGAGAACTCGGAGACCTCCTGCTGGCGGGACTCGACGCGCTTGCCCGACGACATCAGCTGCAGGTAGTCGATGATCACGAGCTTGAGGTCGTGCTTCTGCTTGAGCCGCCGGCACTTGGCGCGGATCTCCATCAGCGACATGTTGGGCGAGTCGTCGATGAACAGCGGCGCCTCGGTGAGCTTGCCCTGGATCGTGGCGAGCTTCTGCCAGTCGTCGTCGCCCATCTGGCCGGTGCGCATCTTCTGCAGCGGCACGCGGGCCTCGGCGGAGAGCAGGCGCATGGTGATCTCGCTGCGGCTCATCTCGAGCGAGAACACGACGGACGCCTGGTTGTGCTTGATGGACGCGGCCCGCGCGAAGTCGAGCGCGAGCGTGGACTTGCCGATGGCCGGTCGGGCGGCGATGACGATCATCTGGCCGGGGTGCAGGCCGTTGGTCAGCCGGTCGAGGTCGGCGAAGCCGGTCGGCACACCGATCATGCCCTCGCCGCGGTGCCCCGCCGACTCGATCTCGTCCAGGGTGCCGGCGACGACCTCGCCGAGCCGGTGGTAGTCCTCGGTGGTGCGCCGCTCGCTGACCGCGTAGACCTCGGCCTGCGCGTTGTTCACGATGTCGTCGACGTCGCCGCCGTCGGTCGCGTAGCCGAGCTGGACGATCCGGGTGCCGGCCTCGACCAGGCGGCGCAGGACGGCGCGCTCCTTGACGATGCGCGCGTAGTACCCGGCGTTCGCGGCGGTCGGCACCATCGAGATGAGCGTGTGCAGGTACGGCACGCCACCGACGCGGCCGATCTCGCCGCGCTTGGTGAGCTCGTCGGCCACGGTCACGGCGTCGGCGGGCTCGCCGCGGCCGTACAGGTCTAGCACCGCGTCGTAGATGGCCTCGTGCGCCGGGCGGTAGAAGTCGGTGCCGCGGATCTCCTCGACGACGTCCGCGATGGCGTCCTTCGAGATCATCATGCCGCCGAGCACGCTCTGCTCGGCCTCGAGGTCCTGCGGTGGCGTCCGGTCGAACGCCGGCCGCGCCGTCCCCGAGGGTGCCCCGTACTCCAGCTCCTCGATCGTCACAGTGCCGCCCGCCCACCTTCGGTTGTCATGCCGCCGCCGTCGAACACCAGTTCTAGCACCGGCCGCCGACACGCCCCTCGACCGGTGTGGCGGGGACCTGCCGACGCTGCCGAGCCCAGACGGGCTCGCGCGCCGACGTGAGGTTATGCGCGAGCCGGACCGCCCATCAAGCGAGACGTGCACAGGGCCTGGGGACGAGCCTGTGGAAGGCTGTGGACGCAGACCGCGCACTGTCCACAGGTCGTGGACACAGGTGTGGATGAACTCGGACGGCGCCTCCGACCAGGGCGTTCTCACCGGCGCAAACGCCATGAACCGATGTGGACAGGAATCAGTTGGCCGCCATTTCACGCCTCGGACACGTGCCGTCCACCGTCGACCGCCAGATCCTCGCGCTCGCCGTCCCCGCACTCGGCGCGCTCGTCGCCGAGCCGCTGTTCGTGCTGGTCGACTCGGCCGTGGTCGGGCGGCTCGGCACCACCGAGCTCGCCGGTCTGTCCCTGGCGTCGACGCTGCTGGTCACGGTCGTCGGGCTGTGCGTGTTCCTGGCGTACGCGACCACCGCCGCGGTCGCCCGGCGGCTCGGTGCGGGCGACCGCTCGGGCGCGCTGCAGGTCGGCGTGGACGGCCTCTGGCTGGCCGCAGGGCTCGGCGTGCTCCTGACCGCGGCGACGCTCCTGCTCGCCCCGTGGGCCGTCGGTGCCCTGGGGGCGACGGGCGACGTGGCGGACCAGGCCGTGACGTACCTGCGTGCCTCCGCGCCGGGGCTGCCGGGCATGCTGCTCGTCCTCGCCGCCACGGGGGCGCTGCGCGGCCTGCAGGACACCCGCACGCCCCTGGTCGTCGCCGGGGTCGGCGCGGTGGTCAACGCCGTGCTCAACGTGGTCCTGGTGCACGGCGTCCACCTGGGCATCGCCGGCTCTGGCCTCGGCACCGCCGTCACGCAGCTCGCGATGGGCGCGGCGCTCGTGGTCGTCGTGGTGCGCGGCGCCCGGGCCGCCGGTGCGTCGCTGGCCCCCGCGGCGGGCGGCATCCTCGCCGGCGTGCGGACCGGCACCCCGCTGCTCCTGCGCACGCTGTCCCTGCGCGCCGCGATCCTGCTGACGGTGTGGGTGGCGACCGGGCTCGGGCCCGTGGCGCTCGCCGGGCATCAGGTGGTCAACGCGGTGTGGGGCTTCGTGGCGTTCGCGCTCGACGCCCTCGCGATCGCCGCGCAGGCGCTCGTCGGGCACGCGCTCGGCGCCGGGGACGTACCGCTCGTCCGAGCGCTGCTGCGGCGCACCCTGGCCTGGGGGGTCGGCGCCGGCGCGGTGCTCGGCGTCGTGACGGGTGCCGCCGGCTGGTGGCTGTCCGCCGCGTTCACCACGGACCCCGACGTCCGGCACGCCGTCACCGTCAGCCTGGTCGTCGCCGCGGTGCTGATGCCGATGGCCGGCTGGGTGTTCGTGCTCGACGGCGTCCTCATCGGCGCGGGCGACGGGCGGTTCCTCGCGGCGGCCGGCATGGTGACGCTGGTGGCCTACGTGCCGTTCGCGCTGGCGGTGCGGGCCTGGGCGCCGGAGGGCTGGGTCGGGCTGGCGTGGCTGTGGGCGGCGTTCGCGGGCGTGTTCATGCTCGCGCGAGCCGTCACCACCGGCCTGCGGGCGCGCGGGGGTGCCTGGATGGTCACCGGGGCGTGACGTCGGGTCCCGGCTCGCCGCCGGCACCCGGCTGGTCCTCCTGGCCCGCCTCGGGGCCGGCCGGTGCCCCGCCCGTGCCGCCCTTCCGCATGCTGAGGACCAGGAACGTGACGCCGACGGGGATGAACGCGAAGGACGCGCCGCGCATCGAGTCGTTCGCCAGCCAGGACAGGCCGAGCACGAGGAACACGACGCCGATGGGCAGGAACGCGACGTTCGGGTTCGTCGTGCCGGCGACCGGTTCCGGCGACGGCTGGTCCGGGTCGGCGGGCTGATCGGGCATCCGCCCACGCTACGGGCCACGAGGGCCTGAGCGCCTCCGCCCCGGGACGGAGAACCGGCCCCGGGACGACGAACGCCCCGCCCCGGGTGACCGGGACGGGGCGTGCGTCGTGCGGGCTACGTCAGGCCGCGACGACCTTGACGGTCAGCTTCGCGGAGACGTCGGCGTGCAGGCGGACCTTCACCTCGTACTCGCCGGTCGCCTTGATCGGCTGCGCGACCTCGACCTTGCGGCGGTCGATCGACGGGCCACCGGCCGCCTTGACGGCGTCGGCGATCTCGGCGGTCGTGATGGCGCCGAACAGCCGGCCGGACTCGCCGGCCTTGGCGGAGACGGTCACCGGGTTGCCCTGGAGGGAGTCACGCACCGCGCGAGCCTCCTCGAGGGTCTCGATCTCGCGCACCTTGCGGGCACGGCGGATCTGGGTGACCTCCTTCTCGGCTCCCTTGCTCCACGCGGTCGCGAGACCGCGGGGGACGAGGTAGTTCCGGGCGTAACCGTCCTTGACGTCGACGACGTCGCCGGGAGCGCCGAGGCCCGTGACCTCGTGGGTCAGGATGAGCTTGGCCATCTGTGTGCTCCTTCTCAGCGAGCCGACGACGAGTACGGCAGGAGCGCCATCTCGCGGGCGTTCTTGACGGCCCGCGCGATCGCGCGCTGCTCCTGGACGGACACGCCGGTCACGCGGCGGGCGCGGATCTTCCCGCGGTCGGAGATGAACTTCCGCAGCAGGGCGGTGTCCTTGTAGTCGACCGACTCGATCTTCGCCGCCTTGAGCGGGTTCTGCTTCTTCTTGGGCTTCCGGACAACGGCCTTGGCCATCGTGGTGCTCCTTGTTCTACGTGCGGAGCCCGGGGCGTTGCCATGCCCCGGGATGGGATGTGCTGTGCGGGCGCGCGCCCGTGGTGCCGACCCGGCAGGTCAGCGGTGCTCGTCGAGGACGGCGATCAGAACGGGGGCTCGTCGGAGTAGCCGCCGGCGCCACCACCCGCGGGCGTGGCCCACGGGTCGTCCTGCGCCTGGCCGCCGCCTCCGTTGAAGCCGCCGCCACCGCCGCCGCCACCGTTGAAGCCGCCACCGCCGCCGCCGCCGAAGCCACCGCCGCCGCCACCCTGACGCTGGGTCCGGGTGACCTTGGCCGAGGCGTAGCGGAGCGACGGGCCGACCTCGTCGACCTGCAGCTCGTACACGGTCCGCTTCTCGCCCTCGCGGGTCTCGTAGGACCGCTGGACGAGCCGGCCGCTGACGATCACGCGGGTGCCCTTGGTGAGCGACTCGGCGACGTTCTCCGCCGCCTCCCGCCAGATCGAGCAGCGGAGGAACAGCGTGTCGCCGTCCTTCCACTCGTTGCTCTGGCGGTCGAACGTGCGCGGCGTGGACGCCACGGTGAAGTTCGCGACCGCAGCCCCGGACGGCGTGAACCGCAGCTCCGGGTCGGCGGTCAGGTTCCCGATCACCGTGATGGTGGTGTCACCAGCCATGCCAGCTCCTCGTTCTCGTCGAATGCTCGTCGAAGGGTGTCCCGCACGGTACGCGCGCGGTCCGACACTCAGGCGTCCTGGCGGAGGACCTTCGTGCGGAGGACGGCCTCGTTGAGGCCCAGCTGACGGTCGAGCTCCTTGGCCGTGTCCGACGTCGAGGAGAAGTCGACGACGGCGTAGATGCCCTCGGACTTCTTCTGGATGTCGTACGCCAGGCGGCGGCGGCCCCAGATGTCGACCTTGTCGACGGTGCCACCGTCGGTCTTGACCACCGACAGGTACTTGTCGAGCGACGGTGCGACCGTGCGCTCTTCGATGTCGGGGTCGAGGATGATCATGATCTCGTACTGACGCAGGCTCATACCCACCTCCTCTGGTCTCGGCGGCCACGGTCGTTCCGTGGCAGGAGGGTGTCGTGCGTCGCGGCGCCCCGGCCCGGGGTGTCGATCGGCGACGTCCGGAGGGCACAGCAGCGGTCCAGTCTAGCGGGTCCTGCCGCCGCCCGGCGACGGGCGGCGGGCCGGCTCAGGGCGCGGCGTTGCCGCCGGCGTTCCCGCCGCCCTGACCCTGGTCGGCGGCGGGCTGGGTGGGCGTCGGGTTCGGGGCGGGCTGCGCGGGCGCCTTCGCGACCCGGATCGTGACCGTCGACCCGGGGGCGACCTGCGTCCCGGCACCCGGCTCGACGCTCAGCACGGTCCCAGGACTGACGCTGCCGTCCTCCACCTCGACCACGCTCGGCACGAGGCCGGCGTTGTTGATCGCCGCCTCGGCGTCGCCCCGCAGCGACCCCGCGCCGACGTTGGGCACCGCCACGGTCGTCGGCTGCTCGGGCTCGGGCTCCTGGGTCGGCGTGGGCGCGGACGTCGTCGGGGCCTGCGTCGGCGCCTTGGTCGCGTTGACGTTCGCGCGCTCCGGGAACGGCACGGGCGTCGCGTACTTCGGGGACTGCAGCACCGGCCTCATGTACTCGGCCCAGAGCGCAGCAGGCCACGTCGATCCGGTGACCTCGTCGACCCCGCCCCACGGCGTGATCGTGACCTGGTCCTTGCCGTTCTCACCGACCTGGCTGAGGGCGACGGCGGTGGCGATCTGCGGGGTGAAGCCGACGAACCACGCCGACTTGTTCTCCTGCGACGTGCCGGTCTTGCCGGCGATGTCCCGGTCGAGCGGGTTCACGTACCGCTTGCCGGAGCCCTTCTCGACGACCTGCGTCATGGCGTAGGTGGTGTCCGCCATCACGCCGGCGTCGAACGCCTGGGTGGGCTGCGTCGCACCCGTGTACGCCACGTCCCCGTCGGGGTACACGGCCTGGGCCACCATGAACGGCTTGTGGTAGACGCCCTGGGCGGCGATCGTCGCGTACGCGGAGGCCATCTCGAGCGGGCTCACCACGTCGCTGCCGAGCACGTTGGACGGGACGGCGGTCAGCGGGCTGGAGACGCCGGCGCGCTGCGCGACCTCGACGGTCTTCTCCGGGCCGACCTCGAGGTTCATCTGCGCGTAGACGGTGTTGACCGACTGCTCCGTGGCCTTGACCAGGTCGATGTTGCCGAAGTCCTCGAAGCCGAAGTTGTTGACCTTCCAGTCGCCGAACGTCTGCGGCGACGCCCCGTTGAACCGGTCGGTCAGCGCCATGCCGTTCTCCAGCGACGCGATCAGCGTGAAGGGCTTGAACGTCGAACCGCCCTGGACCCGGTCGCGGCTCGCCCGGTCGATCTGGTCGGCGAGGAAGTCCTCGCCGCCGTACATCGACACGATGCCGCCGTTCGCGGGGTCGACCGAGACCACGCCGACCTTCAGCGCGGCCGACGGCGTGGCGCCGTCCGACAGCGCGCCGCCGCGGAGCTGGCCGACGGCGTCCACGGCCGCCTGCTGCGTCCCGGGCTCGATCGTCGTCGTGATCTTCAGGCCACCGCTGCTGATCGTCTCGTCGGTGATGGACCCCGTCGCGGTGAGCTCCTGCTTCACGTACTGGAGCAGGTAGCCGTTCGTGCCGCCGTAGGTCTCGTTGCGCTCGTACGTGATGGTCGGCGGGAACACCTGCGCGTCCCGGTCGGCCTGCGTGAGGTAGCCGTCGCGGACCATGCCGTCCAGGACGTACTCCCAGCGCTGCGTCGCCTTCTCCGGGCTGACGGCCGGGTCCCAGTTGTTCGGGGACGGGATGATGCCGGCCAGGAGCGCCGCCTCGGAGACGGTGAGCTCGGCGGAGGGCTTGCCGAAGTAGGACTGCGCGGCGGCCTCGATGCCGTACGAGTCGCGGCCGAAGTAGATCGTGTTGAGGTACCGGCCGAGGATCTGCTCCTTGGTCTCGGTCTGCGCGATCTTGATCGCGAGCAGGGTCTCCTTGGCCTTGCCGACGTAGCTGGTGGTCGTCTCGCCGACGTAGTACCGCTCGACGTACTGCTGCGTCAGCGTCGACCCGCCCTGCGTGTCCCCGCCCCGGAGGTTGTTGATCAGCGCGCGGCCCATGCCGGTGATGGAGACGCCCTGGTTCTCGAAGAACGTCCGGTCCTCGGCGGACACCACGGCCTGCCCGACGAACGCCGGCAGCGCCTCGTAGTCGACGATCGTCCGGTTCGGGCCCGGGAAGGTCCCCAGCTCCGTGCCGTCCGAGAAGTAGACGGTCGACGTCTGCGCCTCGACGAACTCGTCGGGCGCGGGCACGTCGGTCATCGCGTAGGCGGCGACACCGAGGCCCAGGCAGAGGAAGACGAAGCCGGTGACGGCGCCGACGACGAACCGCCACGAGGGCAGCCAGCGGTGCACACCGCGGTAGCCCCGGCGGGGGTAGTCGATGATCCGGCGGCGACCGCCGGTGGTGCCGGTCGCGCCGGACGAGCCGGTCCGGGTCCCCCGCGGGGCGGGTCCGGTGGACCGTCGGGTCGTGCCTGCCAACGCACTGCCTTCCTGTGGACTGCTGGGCGGGCGTCGAGCGGCAGGAGCCGGCCGGGCCCCGATCAGTATGCGCGAGGGGAGGGAGCCGCCCCGCGGCCGGACGGCCGGTCACGCGGACTTTCACGTGATCGCCACGAGGCGCGCGCGGGGGCTACCTGAGCCGCCTCGGATCCTCGCAGGACGCCGCACCGGAAGCACGCGGACGGGCCGTGAACCGGCGCAGAACCGCCCGGACGGGGTCGGCGACGCGCCGCGGGCGGCGGCGTGTTGCCCGGATCGCCTGCTTCGCCCTACTCTCCTCGATGTATCAGTTCGATACATCGAGGTACGGACGACCCGAGGGAGGCGACGATGCGCGCACGCTCCGACGTGCTCGAGTCGGCCATCCTCGGCCTGCTGCACGACTCCCCGATGCACGGGTACGAGCTGCGCAAGCGGCTCAACCTGCTCCTGGGATCGTTCCGCGCGCTGTCCTACGGCTCGCTGTACCCCTGCCTCAAGGCGCTCGTCGCCCGCGGCTGGATCGTCGGCTCCGACCCGCAGGAGGCGCCGGCGCACGGGCTGGCGGGCAAGCGCGCCCGCATCGTCTACCAGCTCACGTCGGAGGGCAAGGAGCAGTTCCAGCACGTGCTGGCCTCCTCCGGGCCCGCCGCGTGGGAGGACGAGAACTTCGGCTTCCGGTTCGCCTTCTTCGGGCAGACGGACGCCGACACCCGGCTGCGCATCCTGGAGGGCCGGCGCACCCGGCTCACCGAGCGGCTGGAGCAGATCCGCGACTCCGTGTCCCGGACCCGCGTCCGCATGGACGAGTACACCCTCGAGCTCCAGCGTCACGGGCTCGAGCAGGTCGAGCGCGAGGTGCGCTGGCTCGACGACCTCATCGACCACGAGCGCAGCACCAGCAGCGCCCGTCCCCGCGGCGACGGCCAGCCGGCCGACGCCCGCACAGCAGCTGTCGAGGATGACCCCATCGTCGCGGCACAACACCCTCAGAAGGAGCGAGGATGACTGCCATCCGCGTTGCTATCGCCGGCGTGGGCAACTGCGCCGCGTCGCTGATCCAGGGCGTGCAGTTCTACGCCGACGCCGACCCGAGCGCCAAGGTGCCCGGCCTGATGCACGTCCAGTTCGGGGACTACCACGTCCGCGACCTGGAGTTCGTGGCCGCGTTCGACGTCGACGCGAAGAAGGTCGGCTTCGACCTGTCCGAGGCGATCGGCGCGTCCGAGAACAACACCATCAAGATCGCCGACGTCCCGCCGCTGGGCGTGACCGTGCAGCGCGGCCCGACGATGGACGGCATCGGCAAGTACTACGCGATGACCATCGAGGAGTCCGACGCCGAGCCCGTGGACGTCGTCCAGGTGCTCAAGGACGCCAAGGTCGACGTGCTCGTCTCCTACCTGCCGGTGGGCTCCGAGGAGGCCGACAAGTTCTACGCGCAGGCCGCCATCGACGCGGGCGTCGCGTTCGTCAACGCCCTCCCGGTCTTCATCGCGTCCGACCCCGAGTGGGCCGCGAAGTTCGAGGCCGCCGGTGTCCCGATCGTCGGCGACGACATCAAGTCCCAGGTCGGCGCGACCATCACGCACCGCGTGCTCGCCCGCCTGTTCGAGGACCGCGGCGTCATCCTGGACCGCACGTACCAGCTGAACGTCGGCGGCAACATGGACTTCAAGAACATGCTCGAGCGCGAGCGCCTGGAGTCCAAGAAGGTCTCGAAGACGCAGGCCGTCACCTCGAACCTGCACGACGGCCCGCTGGCCGGCAAGAAGGACGACCGCAACGTCCACATCGGCCCGTCGGACTACGTCGCCTGGCTGGACGACCGCAAGTGGGCGTACGTCCGCCTCGAGGGCCGCGCGTTCGGCGAGGTGCCCCTGAACCTGGAGTACAAGCTCGAGGTCTGGGACTCCCCGAACTCGGCCGGCATCATCATCGACGCCGTCCGCGCCGCGAAGATCGCGAAGGACCGCGGCATCGGCGGCCCGATCCTGTCGGCCTCGACCTACTTCATGAAGTCCCCGCCGGTCCAGAACGAGGACATGCACGGCCGGGAGCTCGTGGAGGCGTTCATCCGCGGTGACATCGAGCGCTGACGTCGAGCGCTGACCCAGCACCACCCCGGGAGCCCCGGTGACGTCCGCGTCACCGGGGCTCCGGCGTGCGGTGACCGCGGGGCGCCGGCGACCGGCCGGCTCGCTCGACCGGCTCGGCGGTCAGGACGCGCCGATCTCCGCGCGGAGGGCGCCGAGGAGCTCGGCGAGCCCGTCCCCGAGCGCCTCGGCCTGCGCCCGGGTCGCCGTGGCCGACAGGGTCCAGACCGTCGCCGGCCCGCCGTCCGCGCCGGGGACGGCGACGAACTCCTGCACCTGCGTCATCGGCACCGCGGCGCCGTCGACGGTGGTGGTGAAGTGCACCTCCTGCGCGACCGCCAGGTCGCCCCGCTGCTCGCGGCGGGCCAGCGTCACGTCCTGCTCCGCCGCCTCGATCGCCCGGAGGGCCTCCGCGCCGAGCAGGACGGCGAGCGCCGGGTCGTCGCTGCGCTGGACCCCGACCGTCACGTTCGCGGTGAAGCCGGCGTCGGGGCGCTCGTGCGCGGCGGCGAACGCGATGCCCGGCGTGCCGAGCGTCTCGGGTGGGATCAGGTGCCAGCCCTCGGGCAGCGGGGCGGCGTCCTGGCTGTCGGCGGTCATGCAGCTCCTCGGTCGGACGGGCGCACCGAGTCTAGGTGCGGCCCCGATAGCCTGGCCGGGTGCAGGTGGTCGCGGATCTGAAGCAGCTCTGGCCCCTCGTCGACTTCCGGCGGCTCCTGTCGGTCCGCCTGGTCAGCCAGTGCTCGGACGGCCTGTTCCAGGCCGGGCTCGCCACCCTGTTCTTCTTCTCCCCCGAGAACGCCACGACGGCGACCGGCGTCGCGGCGGCCTTCGCGGTGCTGCTGCTGCCCTTCACGGTGGTCGGCCCGTGGGCGGGCGTCCTGCTGGACCGGTGGCGGCGTCGGCAGGTGCTGCTGGTCGGCAACCTGGTCCGCACGGGGCTCACGCTGGTCGTCGCGCTGATCATGGCGACGGCCGGTGTCGGTCCGGCGGTGTACGTGCTCGCGCTGGTGACGCTGTCGGTCAACCGGTTCCTGCTCTCGGCGCTCTCCGCGTCGCAGCCGCGGGTCGTCGCGGGGCCGCTGCTGCTGACCGCGAACTCCATCACCCCCACGCTGGGCACCGTCTCCGCCGGGATCGGCGCGGGCGTCGGTGTGCTGCTCGGCCTGGTGCTGCCCGAGGGGCGGACCAAGGACGTCGCCGCGCTGGTCGTCGCGGCCGTGCTCATGTCGGTGGCCGCGTTCCTCGCGTCGCGCATCGCCCGCGACCGGCTCGGCCCGGACGCCCGCGCGGACGCCGGGGAGGTGCGCCGGGCCCTCAGCACGCTGGCGCACGGCCTGGTCGACGGCGCGCGGTACCTCGTGCGGCGCGGGACCCCCGCCCGGGCGCTGGCGGTCATGGCGGTGCACCGGTTCCTCTACGGCGCGGTGTTCATCGCGAGCATCCTCATCTCCCGGAACCTTCTGGCCGACCCGGCCGACGCCCGCGCCGGGCTCCTCACGTTCGCGCTGGTCGGGGGCGTCACCGGGGTCGGGTTCGCGCTCGCGATCGTCGTCACGCCGGTCGTGTCCCCGCTGATCGGCCCGCACTCCTGGATCGCCGTCTGCCTGGCGCTGGCCGCCGCGACCCAGGCGCTGCTCGCTGTCACGGTCGCCCGCCCCGCCGTCCTGGTGGGGTCGCTCGTCCTGGGCCTCGCGGCGCAGGGCGCGAAGATCGCGGTCGACACGATCGTCCAGCGGGACACCGCCGACGAGTACAGGGGGCGCGCGTTCGCCCTCTACGACGTGCTCTACAACGCGGCGTTCGTCGGGGCGGCCGCGCTGGCCGCCGTCGCCCTGCCCGACACCGGGTGGTCGCGCGGGGTGTTCGCGCTGATCGCGGCGGCGTACCTGGCGGCCGCGCTGGTGTACCGGACGCGGTCGACGGAACCGACGGCGGTCCCCGTCGCGGCCTGAGGCGGCCCTGCCCCGCGGCCGGCGCTCAGCCCTGCGGCTGCCGCTCCGCCCACCACGCCAGCAGCGCCGCGCGGGCCGCCTCCGGCTCCATCGGCCCGTGCTCCATCCGGAGCTCGAGCAGGTGCTTGTACGCCGCGCCGACCTCGCGCCCCGGCCCGATGCCGAGGATCTCCATGATCTGCGTGCCGTCCAGGTCCGGGCGGATCGCGTTCAGCTCCTCCTGCTCGCGCAGGTCCGCGATCCGCTGCTCCAGGTCGTCGTAGGCCTCGGACAGCCGCCGGGCCTTGCGCTGGTTCCGCGTGGTGCAGTCCGAGCGGGTGAGCCGGTGCAGCCGCTCCAGCAACGGCCCGGCGTCGGTGACGTAGCGGCGCACGGCCGAGTCCGTCCACGCGCCCTCGCCGTACCCGTGGAACCGCAGGTGCAGCTCCGTCAGCCGGGCGACCGCCTGCACCGTGGCCTTGTCGAAGTGCAGGGCCTTCAGCCGCCGGGCGACCATCTTGGCGCCGACCACCTCGTGGTGGTGGAACGAGACGCCGCCGCCGGCCTCGAACCGCCGGGTCGGCGGCTTGCCGATGTCGTGCAGCAGCGCGGCGAGGCGGAGCACCAGGTCCGGCCCGGGCACCGGCCCGTCCGGCCCCGTCTCCAGGGCGATCGCCTTGTCGAGCACGGTCAGCGAGTGCTCGTAGACGTCCTTGTGCCGGTGGTGCTCGTCGATCTCGAGCCGCAGCGCCGGCAGCTCGGGCAGCACGTGCTCGGCCAGCCCGGTGTCGACCAGCACGCGCAGGCCGGGGCGGGGCTGGGGCGACATCAGCAGCTTGACCAGCTCGTCCCGCACCCGCTCCGCGGACACGATCGACAGCCGCTCCGCCATGTCCGTGGCGGCCGCGAGCGCCGCCTCGTCCACCCGGAAGCCGAGCTGGGCGGCGAACCGCGCGGCGCGCAGCATCCGCAGGGGGTCGTCGTCGAAGGACTGCCGCGGGTCGACCGGGGTGCGCAGGACGCCGCGGGCGAGGTCCGTCAGGCCGTCGAACGGGTCGACGAACGTCAGCTCCGGCAGCCGGATCGCCATGGAGTTCACGGTGAAGTCGCGTCGGGACAGGTCGCCCTCGAGGCTGTCGCCGAACGCCACCTCCGGCTTGCGGGACGTCGCGTCGTACGCGTCGGTCCGGTAGGTCGTCACCTCGACGACGACGTCCTGCGTCCCCCGGCGCGCGTGCCGGCGGGCGCCGATCGTGCCGAACGCCCGGCCGATGTCCCAGTGCGCGTCGCCCCACGCGGCGAGGATCCGCTCCGTCTCGTCCGGCGTCGCCGACGTCGTGAAGTCCAGGTCGACGCTCGGCCGGCCCAGGAACGCGTCGCGGACGGGGCCGCCGACCAGCGCCAGCTCGTGCCCCGCCCGCTGGAACAGGTCGCCGAGCTCGAGCGCGGCCGGCGCGAGCCCGGTGATCACGCCGAGCGCCCGCTTGCGCAGGGCGTCGAGCGCCGCGGCGTCCACGGCGGCCGGGTCGCCGGCGGCGGGGCGGGGGGTCAGGTCGGGGGACGGCACGACGACCAAGCCTGCCAGATCCCCGCCCCACCGGACGCGTGCGTCCACAGGTCCTCCACGCGGACGGGGCCGGGGCCAGGGGTGGAGTCGTTACAGTGGCCTGCATGCCCGAGCCCGCGCGTGCCCTGCCACCGGAGGGCGTCCCCGCGCCGCCGGGCGGCCACGCGCTGCGGATCGACCCGCGGTCGACCCGGACGCGGCACGCCCACCTGCCCGTCGTCGAGGAGACCTCCGCCGGCGGGCTCGTGGTGCGCCAGGAGGCCGGCGTGCACGTCGCCGCGGTGATCGCGCGCCGCAACCGCGCCGGCCGGCTCGAGTGGTGCCTCCCCAAGGGGCACCTCGAGGGCGACGAGACGCCGGAGCAGGCAGCGGTCCGCGAGATCGCCGAGGAGACCGGGATCGTCGGGCGGATCGTGCGCGGCCTCGGCGTCATCGACTACTGGTTCACCGGTGACGACCGGCGGGTGCACAAGATGGTCCACCACTACCTGCTGGGTGCGGTGGGCGGCGAGCTCACCGTGGAGGGGGACCCGGACGGCGAGGCAGAGGACGTGGCGTGGGTGCCGGTGCTCGAGCTGCCCGCTCGCCTGGCGTACCCCAACGAGCGACGACTGGCCGAGACCGCGCACGTGGTCCTCGTCGGCGGGGCATGAGGCTGCAGGGGGCGGCGGCACGGGGCCGGGCGTTCGCGGCGGCGCTGCTGGCCGCGGGCGTGCTCGCGCTCTCCGGGGCGCCGGCGGTCGCGACCGGGTCGACGCCGTCGTCGCCCACCGTGCCGACCGGGCAGACCGTGCAGACCGCGCAGACCGGGCAGACCGGCAGCGCGCAGGCCGGGGCCGCGCGGCCCGCCTCGCCGTCGACCGACACCCTGCCCGTGAGCGTCTCCGTCACGGCCGTCACGCCGCAGGTGCTCCAGCCCGGTGAGGACCTCACGGTCACCGCGACGCTCCGGAACGACGGCGACGAGGCCGTCGAGGCCCCCCGCGCGTCGGTGCGGATCTACCGGTACCGGATCTCCGACCGGGACGAGCTGGCCGCCTGGGCCGACGCCGGGGTGACCAGCCCGATCGGTGACGTCGCCGCGACCACCCCGCTCGACGCCCCGCTCGCACCGGGGGCGAGCGTCTCCGTGCAGGTCGTCGTGCCCGCCGCCGACATCCGCCTGCTGCGGACCGACGACGCGTGGGGTCCGCGCGGCATCACGTTCGACGTCGGCGACGGCTCCAGGAGGGTTGGCGTCGACCGGACCTTCCTGCTGTGGGCGTCCGCCGACGAGGTGCCGACCGCCCACGTGAGCGTGCTGTCCTCGGTCGTGGGCCCGGCCGCCCGGCCGACGGGCGAGGACGACGCCGAGGACGAGGCCGGTGACGACTCCGGTGATGAGGCCACGGGCGCGGAAGGCGCGGAGGGTGCGGAGCCGTCGCCGACGCCGACCGCCACCGCTCCCCCGGCGGACGACGCGGCCGAGGAGGACGACGCGCTCGAGGCGCTCACGGCGTCCGGCGGCCGGCTGGGCCGGGTCCTGCAGGCGACGGCGGACTTCCCCTTCGTGTCCTGGGCGGTCGACCCGGCCCTGGTCGACCGGGCCGCGGCCGGCTCCCGGTCCGCGCAGGCCTGGCTCACCGGGCTGACCGGGGCCGCGGCCGACCGCGAGGTGCTGCGGCTGCCCTGGGCCGACCCGGACCTGGCGGCGATCGCGCACGCCGGGCAGGACTCCTCGACCGACCTGCTGCGCCTGGCGGCCGGCGTCACCGGCGACCAGGAGTCGAGCACCCTGTGGCGGGACGCACGGCCCGTGCTGTGGGCGGCCGACGACGTGCCCGACGAGGTCACGGCGGCGCGTGCCGCCGGCTCCGGGGACGGCGCACCGCTGGTGGTCGGCCCCGACGCGCTGCCCGCGACCGGGTCCAGCACGCCGAGCGCACCGGCGACCGTGCGCACCGCCGCGGGTGCGCTGACCGCCCTGGTGCCGGACGAGACGCTCACCGAGCTGCTCGCCGAGCCGGCCACGGCCCAGCCCGGGCTCACCCCCGCGACCGCGGCGCAGCGGATGCTCGCCGAGACGGCCGTCGTCGCGCGGTCCGACGACGCCGACACCACCTACCTCCTGGCGACCACCCCCCGCGACTGGGAGCCGTCCACCGCGGTCACCGAGGCGCAGCTCGCGGCCCTGCGCGACGCGCCCTGGGTCGACACCGAGACCGTCGCGGACGTCCTGGCGGCGCACGCAGCCGGTGAGGCGGACGGGGACGGCGCGGACCGTGCGGACCTGCCGGCCTCGGAGCGGTCCGGGACCGAGCTGACCCCCGCGTGGACGAACGCCCTGGCCGCGCAGTGGCGCGCCGCCGGCGAGTTCGCGAGCGTCGTCGACGACCCCGCGGCGCTCCTCGACGGCCTCGACGCCGACCTGGTCGCGCCCCTGGCCGTCGCCTGGCGGCTGGACCCCGACGGACGCACGGTCGCCGTGAACGAGGCGATCGCCGAGGGCAAGGCCCACCAGACCGGACTGTCCGTCCTGCTGAACGAGCAGTTCACGGTGATCTCCAGCTCCGCGCAGATCAGCGTCGCCGTGCAGAACGAGCTGGACCAGAGCGCGCGCGTCCGCGTCGAGCTGCGGCCGCACAAGGGCTGCCTCGACACGACCCGCTCCGAGCTGACCGACGTGCCCCCGAAGAGCGAGAAGGCCGTGTCGCTGACCCTGCGCGCCACCGCCAACTGCGACGTGGAGGTCGACGTCAGCCTCGTCTCGGAGAGCGGCCGCGAGCTCGCGACGCCCGTCACCTTCTCCGCCCGCGTCGCCCCCACCATCGAGAGCGTCGGGTCGATCGTCGTGGGCGTGCTGCTCGCGCTCGCCCTGGCGTTCGGCATCTGGCGCACGGTGCGCCGGGGCCAGACCGCCCGGCGCGGCGCGCGTGTCGCCCCCGACGCCGAGCAGCCGCCGGCCGGCGCCCCGGACGCCGGTGGCCCGCCTCCCGCACGACAGGACCAGCCATGACCACCCCCGCCACGGCCGCCGGCGGCGCCGACCCCGACGGCACCGCGGCCGGAGCCACCGCCGGCGGCGGCACGGACCCCGCCGCCACCGCGTCCGCCGCACCCCGCTCCTCGGGCCTCGGCCGGTCGTCGCTGATCATGGCGTCCGGGACGGCGGCCTCCCGCGTGCTCGGCGTGGTCAACACGTCCCTGCTGGCGTGGGCGATCGGCCTGACCGGCAGCATCGCGAACGCCTTCTCTGTCGCGAACAAGCTCCCCAACACGCTGTACCTGCTCATCGCGGGCGGCGTCCTCAACGCGGTGCTGGTGCCGCAGGTGGTGCGGGCGTACCGCCGGGCCGACGGCCAGCAGTACGTCGACCGGCTCCTGACCGTGGGCATCGTGCTCCTCGCCGGGCTGACCGTCGTCCTCACGGCGGCCGCGCCGCTGCTCGTGCGGTTCTACTCGCAGTTCCCCGACCCGCGGGTGACGGCGGTCGCCACGGCCCTGGCGTTCTGGTGCATCCCGCAGATCTTCTTCTACGGGCTGTACTCGCTGCTCGGCCAGATCCTGAACGCCCGCGGCTCTTTCGGCCCGTACATGTGGGCGCCGGTGGTGAACAACCTCGTCTTCATCGGCGGGCTGCTGGTGCTGGTCGGCGTGCTCGGCGGGTTCGACGAGGAGATGTCGGTCACCGAGTGGACCGGCTCGCAGACCGCCATGCTCGGCGCCGCGGCCACGCTGGGGATCGTCGTGCAGGCCCTCGTCCTGTTCATCCCGCTGTACCGCAGCGGGTTCCGGTACCGGCCGCGCTGGGGGCTGCGCGGCTCCGGGCTGGGCAGCGCGGGGCGCGTCGCGACGTGGACGTTCCTCGGCCTGCTGATCGGGCAGGTCGGCGTCTGGCGGATCAGCGTCGTCGCGAGCTCCGTCGAGACGGCCGACGCGGCAGGCAACGGCGTGTACGACCGCGCGTTCCTCATCTTCATGCTGCCCCACTCGCTGGTCACGGTGTCCCTGGCGACCGCGCTGTTCACGCGGCTGTCCGGCCGGGCCGCCGCCGGCGACGTCGCGGGGGTGCGGCAGGACCTGTCGCTCGGCCTGCGGACGGTCGGCGTGTTCACCGTGCTGGCGACCGCGGGCATCGCGGTGCTGGCGTTCCCGCTCGGGCGCGCGCTCTTCCCGAGCAACACCGACGCCGAGGTCCACGCGCTCGCGATGTCGGTCTTCGCGCTGGTGCTCGGCCTCGTCGCGTTCGGGGCGTGGTCCCTGTTCCAGCGCGTGTACTACGCGTACGAGGACGCGCGGTCGATGGTGCCGATCCAGCTGCTCATGGCGGCGGTCGTCGTCGGGGGCACCGAGCTGGGTCGCGCGACGCTCGACGACCGGTACTGGGTCGCGGCGGCGTGCGCGTCCATGGCGCTGTCCTACGGCGCCGGCGCCCTGGTCGCGCTCGTGTCGGTGCGGCGGCGCCTGCACGGCGTCGACGGGCGGCGCGTGCTCGTGCTGCACCTCAAGGCGCTGCTCGGCGGCGTCCTGGCCGCAGGAGCCGGGATCGTCCTGCTCGTCGTGCTGGGTCCCGTGCAGGACTGGGGCGACGCGGTGGTGGCGTGCATCGCCGGAGCGGCGCTGATGTCCGCCGTGTACGTCGGTGTCCTCGCCGCGCTGCGGGTGCGCGAGCTCCAGACCGTCGCCGCCCCGCTGCTGCGCCGGTTCGGCCGCGGGCGGTGACCCGACGGGTGCGGAGCGCGCGGGGCGGTCGCCGCGCCGTTCCCGGTCCCCAGCTCGCGCCGTGTGGCGGACGCCGGGAGGCCGGTCCCGTCTAGCATGACGGGGAGCCCGCGGCCGGCGAGGGCCCGGCTCCGCGCACACCCAGGGCGGTCCCCGACCGCCCCCGACGACCGGACGGAGGACCACGTGGCGCAGGCCCGCACCGGTGACCCCGGACGCCGTGACACCCCCGGAGCCGGACGAGCAGGGACCCCCACCGGCCGGCACGGCAGCACCGTCGCCGGCCGCTACCGGCTCGACGAGCCGCGCTCCGGCGACCTCCCCGGCTCGGAGCGCTGGTCCGCGACCGACCAGATCCTCGCCCGCACCGTCACCGTCACGCTCGTCTCCGGTCCCCGCACCGCCGCGGTCCTGGACGCCGCACGCCGCGCCGCCCTCGTCGTCGACCCGCGGCTGGCCCGCATCCTCGACGTCGGCTCGGCCGACGGCACCGGGTACGTCGTGACGGAGGCGGTCGAGGGCCGCAGCCTGTCCGCGCTCGCCGCCCGGGCGCCCCTGACCGCCGACCAGGCGCGTGCCGTGGTCGGCGAGGCCGCCGCCGCGCTCGAGGTCGCGCGGCGCCGCGGAGTCCACCACCTCGCCCTGCGCCCCGAGGCGGTGGTCCTGACCCCCGGCAGCCGCGTCGTGCTCGAGGGCCTCGCCGTCGACGGCGAGCTGCTCGGCGCGTCCGGCGGTGGCGCCCACGCGATGAGCCGCACCGACACCGTCGGCCTCGTCCGGGTGCTCTACGCCGCGCTGACCGGCCGGTGGCCCGGCGTCTCCGCCGGCGCCGAGCCGCCGGTGGTGCCCACGTTCGACGAGTGGTCCGCCTCCAGCGGTCCCGCCGCGCGGCAGCCGGCCGAGGACCCCCAGGTCGACCCGGGCCTGCCCGCGGCACCCGAGCACGACGGCGCGCCCCTGCCCCCGGCCGACCTGGTCGCCGGGGTGCCCGCCGACCTCGACACCCTCTGCGCCGTGACCCTGGGGCCGCACGACGACGGCCCGCACAGCCCCGGGGAGCTCGTGCGCGAGCTCGAACCCTGGCGCGCCGTCCGCGCCGACGAGATCTTCCGCACCGCCGACGCGGGTCGCTGGCCCGCCATGCCGGCACAGGCCGGCGCCCCGGCCGCCGCCACGGCAGCCACCGGCACGACCACCGCACCTCCGACGGGAAGCAGCCCGATGAGCGACGACCAGCACGGCAGCAGCACGGCGCCCGGTGGGCGCCCCGCCGACGACAGCACGCCCGCGACGGGGAGCACCGGTGCGACTGCGGCCGGTGCCGCCGCTGCGGGCGTGACGGCGGCGGGGGCCGCCGCGGCGGGGGGGGGGGGGGGGGCCGCCCCCCGGGCGGGGCCGGCGCGGGGGGGGGCGGGCCGGGGGGGCGGGGGCGGGGGCGGCGCGGGGGGGGGGGCCGCCCGGGGGGGGGGCCCCCGGGAGGGGGCGGGCCCGCGCCGGCCCCGCTCCTTTAAACACCCGGCGCCGCGG
>NZ_CABEGA010000030.1 GCF_901521055.1 Cellulomonas hominis
GCCAACCCCCACCAACCGTGACCACGGTGACCGCGGTGTCCCCCCGGACCGCCCCACACCCCTCTCGCCAACCGTGACCACGGTGACTGCGGTGACCGCAGCGATGCGGTGGTCACCACGCCTGAGGGTGGTCACCGCGAGTGACGTGGTCACCACGCCTGAGGGTGGTCACCGCGAGTGACGTGGTCACCACGCGTGAGGTAGTCACCGCAGACACGGCAGACGCCGTGGACGCCGTCTCGACGAGCGGACCCTCCCTTCCGCGAGACACGGTGCACACGGTGCACACGGTTCGCCGGAACGTGTCGCCACCGGCGCGGGACACGGTGACCACCATTCCCACCGGCCGCCGCGCCGACCACCCCGACCGCCGCCCGGCGAGGCGGCTCGCGTGCCTCCGGTGGACAGCACGTCCGTGGTCGTTGGTTAGATGGGTGCCGTGAGCGCCACCTCCCCCGCACCGGACGCCGTCGGCGTCGACGAGCTGTCGTACGAGCAGGCCCGGGACGAGCTGGTCGCCGTCGTCTCCCGCCTGGAGGCGGGGGGTGCGTCCCTCGAGGAGTCCCTGACGCTGTGGGAGCGGGGCGAGGCCCTCGCCGCCCGGTGCCAGCAGTGGCTCGACGGCGCCCGCGCCCGGCTCGACGCCGCCCGTGAGGCGGACGGCGACGGTCCCGCCCGCCCGGGCGCCGGCGAGGACGCCTCCTCCTGACCCCGGCGGCGCGGTCCCGCGCCACCCGCTGCACCGAACCGGCACCGCCGCCGGACGCGAAGGAGTCCCATGACCGAGCAGACCGCCCCCGCCCCGCGCGCCCTCGTCGTCGGGGAGGCCCTCGTCGACGTCGTGCTGCGGCGCGGTGAGGAGCCCGCCGAGCACCCGGGGGGCAGCCCGGCCAACGTGGCGATCGGGCTCGGTCGGCTGGGGCGGCGCGTCGACCTGCTGACGTGGCTCGCCGACGACGCGTACGGCGACCTGGTGCGCGAGCACCTCGCCGCGTCCGACGTGCACGTGCTCGCGGGTGACCGCGCGCCGGAGCGCACCTCGGTCGCGCGCGCCCACCTGGACGACGGGGGCGCCGCGACCTACGAGTTCGACCTCACGTGGGACCTGCCCGGGACCTGGGACGAGGGCGACGACGCCCCCGCCGTGGTGCACACCGGGTCGATCGCCACGGTGCTGACCCCCGGCGGGGAGGCGGTCGCCCGGCTGCTGGCCGAGCGCCGGTCGACGTCGACGCTCACGTACGACCCGAACCTGCGGCCGGCCCTGATGGGGGACGCCGACGCGACGCTCCCGGTCGTCGAGCGGCTCGTCGAGCTCGCGGACGTCGTCAAGGTCTCCGACGAGGACCTTGCCTGGCTGCACCCCGGGGTCGCCCCGGTCGAGATCGCCCGCGACTGGCTGAGCCGCGGCCCGGCGCTCGTGGTCGTGACGCTCGGCGGCGAGGGCGCGCTGGCCGTGACGGCGGCCGGGGACGAGATCGCGCTGACGGCACCGCCCGTCACGGTCGCGGACACCGTGGGCGCCGGGGACTCGTTCATGGCGGGGCTGATCGACGGGCTGTGGTCGGCCGGCCTGCTCGGCGCCGACGCCCGCGAGCGCCTGCACGCGATCGACCGGGCGACGATCGAGCGCGTGCTCGTCCGGTGCGCCGCCATCGCCGCGATCACGGTGTCCCGCGCGGGCGCGAACCCGCCGACGTCCGCGGAGCTCGGCGAGGCCTGACTCCGCGCGGCCCCGGCCGGGGTCAGGAGGCCTCGCGGTGCCGGCCCGCCGGGGTCGACGCCCCCGCGCCGTCGCCGCGTGCGACCTCCCCGCGGCGGTCGCCGTCCCGGTCGGCGTCCCGCTGCGCCCGCTCCAGCGCCGCCCGGCGGTCCTCCTCCGTCTCGGCGTCGATGCGCTGGGCGGCCTCGTCGTCGTAGGTGAGGTTCTCGCCGGACTCGGGGTCGAACACCAGCAGCCGCCGCGGGTCGAACCACAGCGTCGCCCGGCTGCCGTCGCGGACGCGGCTCTCCGACCCGAGGGACACGACGACCTGCGTGCGCATGCCCTCGCCGTCCAGGTCCCGGTCGAGCTCCTCGAGCTTCTTCGCGACGTCGGCGTGCGTCTCGAACGGGATGTAGGCGTACAGCTCGGACCCCAGCCACTCGATGACGTCGACGTCGGCCTCGAACGTGACGCCGCTGTCCCGCTTGATGTCGTCGAGCGTCCGCGCGTCCTCGACGTGCTCGGGGCGCAGGCCGACGATGACGAGCTCACGCCCGGCGACCCGGTCGCGGACCCGCTCGGGCATCGGCACCTCGGCGAACGGGAGCTTCAGGGTGTCGCCGCGGACCTCGCCGGGCATGAAGTTCATCGGCGGGGACCCGATGAACCCGGCGACGAACAGGTTGACCGGCTGCTCGTACAGCGCGCGGGGGCTCGCGACCTGCTGCGTCTCGCCCTTGCGGAGCACCACGACACGGTCGCCGAGCGTCATGGCCTCGGTCTGGTCGTGCGTGACGTACACGGTGGTGGTCCCCAGGCGGCGCTGCATGCGCGCGATCTCGGTCCGCATCTGCCCGCGCAGCTTCGCGTCGAGGTTGGACAGCGGCTCGTCGAACAGGAACGCGCGGGCGTCGCGGACGATCGCCCGGCCCATCGCGACGCGCTGACGCTGACCGCCGGACAGGTTCGCCGGCTTGCGGTCCAGGTGGTCGCGCAGCTCCAGGGTGTCGGCGGCGAACTCCACGTGCTCGCGGATCTGCTCCTCGGTGAACGCGCCCTTCTGCAGCCGCAGCGGGAACGCGATGTTCTCGAACACGGTGAGGTGCGGGTAGAGCGCGTAGTTCTGGAACACCATCGCCAGGTGCCGGTCGCGCGGGGCCTTGTCGTTGACCACCTCGTCGCCGATCCGCAGCTCGCCGGAGGTGATGTCCTCCAGCCCGACGATCATCCGGAGCAGGGTGGACTTCCCGCAGCCCGACGGTCCCACGAGGATGACGAACTCCCCGTCCTTGATGTCGAGGCTGACGCCGTTGACGGCCGGGTAGCCGTCGCCGTACTCCTTGACGATGTCCGTCAGGGTGATGGATGCCATGAGGTTCCTCCTGTCTCGGGCCGGGTGGGGAGCGCGACGGCTCAGCCCTTGACGGCGCCCTGGGTCAGCCCGGACACGATCTGGCGCTGGAACAGCAGCACCAGGACGACCACGGGGATGGTGACGACGACCGCGGCGGCCGAGATGGCGCCGGTCGGGTCCTCGAACTGCGAGGCGCCGGAGAAGAACGCCAGCGCCGCGGGCACGGGCCGCGCCGCCTCCGTGGAGGTCAGCGAGATGCCGTACACGAAGTCGTTCCACGCGATGAAGAACGCGATCAGCGCGGTGGTGAACACGCCCGGCGCCGCCAGCGGGACGATCGCCTTGCGGAACGCCTGCCACGTGGTCGCGCCGTCGACCTGCGCGGCCTGCTCGAGCTCCCACGGGATCTGCCGGAAGAACGCCGTGAGCGTCCAGATGGAGATGGGCAGCGTGAGCGAGAGGTACGGGATGATCAGGCCGGGCCAGGTGTCGTACAGCCCGATGGTCCGCCACAGGTTGAACAGCGGCGTGACGATCGAGATGACCGGGAAGATCGAGACGCCGAGCGCCGTGGTGAGGATGAGCTTGCGGCCCGGGAACTCCAGCCGGGCGATCGCGTACGCCGCGAGCGTGGACAGCACCACGGAGATCGCGGTGGCGATGAGCGAGATGCCGACGGAGTTGCGCAGCGACGACAGGAACAGCTCCTGCGCGGAGCCGTCCGGGGCGAGGATCTGCTCGTAGTTCTGCCACGTCCACGTCGTCGGCAGGAACTTCCCGGTGTTCAGGTCGCTCGGCAGCTTGAACGAGGTGGCCATGATCGACACCACCGGGAACAGCGCGTACAGCAGCACCGCGACGGTGATGGCGGCCCAGGCGGCCTTCTGCTTGCCCGACAGCGCGCCCATCAGCGGCCTCCCCTCGCGCCGGCCAGGTCGACCTTGAAGATCTTGATCGCGATGAAGCAGATGAGCATCACGCAGAGGAACAGCAGGACGGAGATCGCCGACCCGAGGCCGATCTCGAGGCGCCCGATGGACGTCCGGTACGCGAGCAGCGAGAGCACCGTCGTGTTGTTCGCGCCGTTCGTCATGATGAAGACGTTGTCGAAGATGCGGAACGCGTCCAGCGCCCGGAACAGGACGGCGACCATGATCGCGGCCTTCATGTTGGGCATGACGACGCGCTTCATCCGCTGCCACCAGGTGGCGCCGTCGACCTGCGCGGCCTCCTCGAGGTCGCCGGGGACCTGCGCCAGGCCGGCGAGCAGGAGCAGCGAGATGAAGGGCGTGGTCTTCCAGACCTCGGACGCGATGATCACGAACAGGCTGGTGCCCATGTTGGCGAACCAGTTGAGGTCGGGGCTGATGCCCGGCACCCAGTCGAACCACTGGTTGACGTACCCCGAGTCGATGCTGAACGCGTAGAACCACGCGAACGCCGAGACGACCGTGATGATGCCGTAGGGCACGAGGATCGCGGTGCGCAGCAGGCCCCGGAGCCGCAGGATCGCGCGGTGCATGATCATCGCCAGCGCGAAGCCGAGCACGAGCTCGACGGCCACGGTGATGATCATGATCCCGGTGGTGACGCCCAGCGACTGCCAGAACACCGAGTCGGACAGGATCACCGCGTAGTTCCCGAGGCCGATGAACGCCCGGTCGTCCGGCGCCGTGAGCCGGTTCCGGAACAGCGACTCGTAGACGGCCTGCAGGATCGGGTACGCCGTGACGGCGAGCATCACCACGAACGCGGGTCCGGCGAGCAGCCAGCCCAGCCGGGCCTCGGCCTTCGCGCGGTCGCTGCGGCCGCCCTTCGCGCGGGCGGTGCCGGTGGGGCCGCGTCCGCCGGGCCCGCCGGACCGGTCGGCGTCGCGCGGCCCCGCGCCGCGGGTGCCCTGCGCCGCCGGGCCGGCCGTCGCACCCGTGATCTCGGTGCTCATAGCAGCCGCTCCCCTCGCAGCACCTCGACGATGAAGGTGGTCGACTCCTCGGGCGTCGTCTCCGGGTCCACCGACGACGGCGCGTGCCACGTCTCCAGGAGGCCCTGCGACACCTCGTTGTAGTACGGCGTCTGCGGGCGGGGCGCCGCCTGCTCCAGCGACTGCCGGATGACGTCCGCCATCGGGAACGTCTCCTGCACCTCGGGGTCGTCGTACGCGACGGTGCTCGCCGGCGGGTTGCCGTCGGAGACGAAGTACGCCGCCTGGTTCTCGGGCCGCACGATGCACGCCGCCGCCTCGTACGCCTCGTCGACGTGGTTGCTGAACGCGCCGACGCCGAGGTTGATCCCGCCGTAGGGAGGCGCCGCGTCCTCGCCCTCGACGACCTGCGGGTAGACCGCCCAGCCGACGTCGTCCAGGAACTCCTGCTCGAGCGTCCCGTCCTCGACCGCGCCCTGCATGGCCGGCCAGACGAACGGCCAGTTGACCATGAACGACCCGCTGTCCCCCTGGAACTGCGACAGCGACGCGTTCTCGTCCTGCGTCGGCAGCCCGGCCCCGCCGAGCCGGTCGGCCCCGATCTCGCCGATGATCCGCGCGGCCTCCTTGCCGGCGTCGGACTCCAGCCCCAGCTCGACGTCCTCCGCCCCGGCCTCGGGCGTCTCGACGACGTGGCCCCCGGCGGACTCGACCAGCGCGTTGATCCAGACCGTGTACGCCTCGGCCTTGATGCCCTGGACCCCGAGCGTCAGGTCCTGGTCGCGCGCGGCGTCGATCACCTGGTCCCAGGTCACGGGCTGCGTCATGTCCAGCCCCGCGGCCTCGGCGACCGACTTCTTGAACCACAGCAGCTGGGTGTTCGCCCAGAACGGCACGGTGACCAGCTCGTCGCCCCATGAGGCGCCCTGCAGCGCGCCCTCGGCGACGTCCTGGCTGACCTGCTCGGCGATGTCGTCCGGCACGGGCGCGAGGAACCCCGCGTTCGCGAGCTCCGGGATGAACGGCGGGTCCAGGCTCATCAGGTCGATGGAGGAGTCCGACGCGGCGAGGCGCCGGGCGAGCTGCTCGCGCTGGGAGCTCGCCTCGCGGGGCAGGACCGAGACCTCGATCCGGTACGCGCCGTCGGCCTCCTCGGTGCACTGCTGCGCGAGCGCCGCCTGCCCGCCGGCGTCGGGGTTCGTGTACCAGGTGAGGACCGGGGTGTCGTCGGCCGGCGCGCACGCCCCGAGACCCACCCCCAGCGCGAGCACCGTCGCCCCGGCGATCATCGTCGACCGTCTGCGCACCGCCACCGCTCCCTCCGTCGCTACGAGGCCGCGACCAGCGCCCCGACCTCGTCCTTCACGTTTCCCACACCCTTGGCTACACCGCTCCGGCGGGCTCTGCCACCGGAGGGGCGACGCCGACGCCCGGCGTGGACGAGGTGGTGAAGCACCCGGGCGACGGTGCGACGATGTGGCCATGGCACATCCCACGACCCCCGCCGAGGCCTGGACCGCGCTCCGCGAGGGGAACGAGAGGTTCGTCAGCGGCGCCATGGAGCACCCGTCGCAGGGCTTCGAGCGGCGCGCCGAGGTGCAGGCCGAGCAGCACCCGTTCGCGGTGGTGTTCGGCTGCTCGGACAGCCGCGTCGCGGCGGAGATCGTCTTCGACCAGGGCCTCGGCGACGTGTTCGTGGTCCGGACGGCCGGGCACGTCCTCGACACCACCGTGATCGGCTCCATCGAGTACGGCGTCGAGATCCTCGGCGCGTCCCTGGTGGTCGTGCTGGGTCACGACTCCTGCGGCGCGGTGGCGGCGGCGACGGCCGCGCTGACCAAGGGCGAGCTGCCGCGGGGCTTCGTCCGCGCGGTGGTCGACCGGGTCATCCCCTCGATCGTGTCGCTCGCGCACGGCCCGGACGCCGACGGCCGCACGCGCGACCTGTCGACCGTGGACCCGGCCGAGCTCGGCCACGAGCACGTGCGGCACACCGTCGACATGCTGCGCTCGTACTCGGTGACGCTCGCGGAGGCGATCGAGGAGGGTCGGTGCGCGGTCGTCGGCGTGGAGTACACGCTGGCCGACGGGCAGGCCCGCCTGACGAGCGCGGTCGGCGACGTCGGGGAGACCCCGGTCCGGGCCTGATGGCAGGATGCCGCGCATGAACCAGCACGCCGACGACGACGTCCAGTACCGGATCGAGCACGACACGATGGGCGAGGTCCGGGTCCCGGCCGACGCCCTGTACCGCGCCCAGACGCAGCGCGCGGTCGAGAACTTCCCGATCAGCGGGACGACCCTGGAGCGGGGCCACGTCGCCGCGCTCGCCCGGATCAAGAAGGCCGCCGCGCGCGCCAACGCCGAGCTGGGCATCCTGGACGGCGCGGTCGCGGACGCGATCGCCGCCGCCGCGGACGAGGTCGCCGAGGGCCGGCACGACGCCCACTTCCCGGTGGACGTCTACCAGACCGGGTCGGGCACCAGCTCGAACATGAACATGAACGAGGTGCTCGCGACCCTCGCGACCCGGTCGCTCGGGTCGGACGTGCACCCGAACGACCACGTCAACGCGTCGCAGTCCTCGAACGACGTGTTCCCGACGTCCGTGCACGTCGCGGCCACCGACGGCGCCGTGAACGACCTGGTGCCGGCGTTGGAGCACCTCGCGGCGTCGCTGGAGCGGCTGGCCGAGAAGCACGCCGGCGACGTGAAGTCCGGCCGCACGCACCTGATGGACGCCACGCCGGTGACGTTCGGCCAGGAGTTCGGCGGGTACGCCGCGGCCGTCCGCCGCGGCGTCGAGCGCGTGCAGGCGGCGCTCCCCCGCGTCGCGGAGGTCCCGCTGGGCGGGACGGCGGTCGGCACGGGCATCAACACCCCGGCCGGGTTCCCGCAGCGGGTGATCGCCCTGCTCGCGGAGGACACCGGCCTGCCCCTGACCGAGGCGCGTGACCACTTCGAGGCGCAGGGCGCCCGGGACGGCCTGGTCGAGCTGTCCGGTGCCCTCCGGACGATCGCCGTGAGCCTCACGAAGATCTGCAACGACCTGCGCTGGATGGGCTCCGGGCCGAACACCGGCCTCGGCGAGATCCGGATCCCCGACCTGCAGCCGGGCTCCTCGATCATGCCCGGCAAGGTGAACCCGGTGATCCCGGAGGCGGTGCTCATGGTGGCCGCGCGGGTGGTCGGCAACGACGCGACGGTCGCGTGGGCGGGGGCCAGCGGGTCCTTCGAGCTCAACGTGCAGATCCCGGTGATGGGCCAGGCCGTGCTGGAGTCCGAGCGGCTGCTCGCCGCGGCGTGCCGGGTGCTCGCCGACCGCACGGTCGACGGCATCGAGGTCGACGTCGAGCGCGGGCGGGCGTACGCCGGCTCCTCGCCGTCGATCGTCACGCCGCTCAACCGCGTGATCGGGTACGAGGCCGCGGCGAAGATCGCCAAGCACGCGGTGGCCCAGGGCATCACGGTGCGGGAGGCCGTGGTCGCGCTCGGCTACGTGGAGCGCGGGGAGGTCACCGGGGCCCAGCTGGACGAGGCGCTGGACCTGCTGAGCATGACCCGCCCGAAGGCCTGACCGGGCCGCGGCGGCGGTCAGCGCGCGAGCGTGAACTCCTCCGCGCCGCGGGCGAGCTCCGCCGCCACGTCGGCCAGGTCGACGACGGCCTGCCGGACCTCCGCGGCGCCGTCGAACGCCTGGCCGGCGGCCTGCGCCACGTCCGCCGCGCTGCCGGCGATGTCGGTGGTGCTCTCGGCCGCGACGACCAGGTTCCGCTCGATCTCCGACGTCGTCGCGCTCTGCTCCTCGACGACAGCGGACACGGCGCCCTGCAGCTCGTCGACGGTGGTGACGGCGGTCGAGATCCGGCCGACGGAGGCCTGCACGTCGGCGGCGTCGCGGGTGACGGCCTCCAGGACCGGCGCGATGGTGCCGATCGCGCTGGACGTCTGCTGCGCCAGGTCCTTCACCTCGCCCGCGACCACGGCGAAGCCGGCACCGGCCGAGCCCGCACGGGCGGCCTCGATGCTGGCGTTCAGGGCGAGCAGGTGCGTCTGGCTCGCGATGGTCGTCACCGTGTCGAGCACCGCGGCGATCTGCGACGTCGAGGCGGCGAGCCGGTCGGCGGCGGACGCGGCCTCGGCCGTGATGCCGACGGCCTGCGCGGCCTCGCCGGACGCCGCGGTGACGTCCTGCGCGACCGACTCGATGGACGCGCGCATCTCGGTCATCGCGGCGGTGACGGTCTGCACCTCGGTGCTCACGACGGACGCGGAGCCCGCGGCGCCTTCGGCCCGGGACACGGTGCGGCCGGCGGCCTCCTCGAGCGTGCCGGAGGACCCGTCGAGCCGGCCGGCGGTGCTGCGGACCGCCTCCGCGCCCTGCTGCATGCGGGTCAGGGCGGCGCGCATCGCGTCGATCGCCTCGCCCAGCGCCGACCCCATGACGCCGATCTCGTCCCGGCCCTCGCCGCGGACCTCGACGGAGAGGTCCCGGTCGGCGACGCGGCGCAGGGCCGTCGTGAGGCGGCCGACGCGGCCGACGACCCGGCCGGAGATCCACACGACGAGGGCCACGGCCAGGACGGCCACCACGAGCCCGACGACGAGCAGCGTCACCACCAGCGTCCCGGCGCCGGCCTCCAGCTCGGTGGACACGGCGCGCAGGTCCGCGTCGAAGCCCCACGCGGCGACCGTCCAGCCCCACGGCGCGTACCGGGCGAGCTGGACCGTGGCGGCGCCGGCGTCCCCGAGGTCGACCCGCTCGGCGGTCGTCTCGCCCGCGGGGAGCTCCGCGGCGGCCTCGACCAGGCGCGCGGCATACGCGTCGCCGTCGGCGTCGACGGACCCCGCGGCGTCGCCCGCAGCCGCGCCCGGCGGCGGCACGACCCACCCGCCGTCGGCGTCCGCGACCGTCAGGTAGCCCTCCTGACCGACCGCGACCTCGGCGAGCGCGGCCCGCAGCGGCGCGTCGACCTCGCTCTGCGGGACGCCCACGAACAGGGCGCCGACCACCTGGTCGGCCACGACGAGCGGCGCGTACGCGGTGACGAACGGCTGCCCGACGACCTGCGCGGTGCCGTAGTAGGCCTCGCCGGCGAGCAGCGACGCGACGACGGCGTTCGGGGTGCCGTCGGGGGCCGTGGCGCCGATGGCGGTGCCGATGACGCGGTTGCCGTCGGCGTTCGTGACGCTGGTGGCGACGCGGAGCATGTCCCCCGCCTCGTCGACGCGCTGGAACACCGTGACCGAGGCGCCGAGCAGGGTGCTGATCTCGTCGACGACGGGCACCACCGTGGCGGGGTCGGTGGTGCGGCCGAGCCAGGTGCCGCCGACCTGCAGCTGCGGGAGGTCGACCTCGCGCGTCGCGCCGGTCGTCTGGTCGGTGACGGTCCAGTGCTCCGGGGCGCCGAACGTGACGGGCCCGGCCTGCGCGAGCGTCTGCTGGGCGACGCGCAGGTCGGAGGCCATCCGGTCGGTCACCGTGGCGACCTGCGTGGTCACGAGGGTGACGGCCTGCTGCGTGGTCTGCACCATCGACGCGGTGGTGAGCCGGTCCACGTCGTCGCCAGCGTCCTCCGCGAGGCCCGAGACCTGCCAGCCGCCGACCGCGGTGAGCAGGGCGGCGGTCACGGCGACGGCACCGGCACCGGTCGCGACGAGCTGGGCGCGCAGGCTGGTGCGCAGGCGGGGCAGGGGCACGGGGAGCTCCGGGGCAGGGCGGCGCGACGCCGGGCCCCCTCCGGTGCCGACGTTGACGCCGTGCCCATCGGTAGGCCGAAGGTCCTGTGTGAGCGGTTCGACGCACGGCGCCGCCCGGATTCACCCGGGCGGCGGACCTCCCTGCGCGCCCTCGACCCGCACGAGCACCCGGGACAGCAACGCCGCGAGCCGCTCCGACTCGGCGGCGGTCAGCCCGTCGAGCGCCGCCGACTCCCGGGCGAGGTGCTCGGGCATGAGCCGGTCGACGGTGGCGCGGCCCTCCTCGGTGAGCTCGAGCAGCACGCCGCGCCGGTCGCGGTGCGGGATGCCGCGGGCGATCAGCCCGGCGCGGACCAGGATCTCGGCGCGCTTCGTGATGGCCGCCCCGGACGCCGCGGTGATCGTCGACACCTCGCTCGCGCGCAGCGGGCGGCCGGCACGGCGCAACGCGCACAGCAGGTCGAACTCCCCGCGGGTCAGCCCGGCCGTCGCGAGCGCGGCCTCCGACTGCTCGGTCAGCAGCGCGGCGATGCGGGTGATCCGGCCGGCGACCGCGATCGGCCGGACGTCGAGCTCCGGCGCCGCGCGCTCCCACTGCGCCCGGAGGCGGTCCACGCTGTCCACGGGCGCCACCCTAGTGGCGTGAACTCGTTCACATCTGTTTCACGCGTGAACATCTTTCGGTAGGATCCGACCAGTGCACCGACTGACCCTCCTCGCCGCCCTGCTCCATCCCGAGCAGCTGCGTGCCGCCCTGCGCCCGCACGGCGGCGGACCGAGCACCCGCGACGCCCTCGGCGGGGCGCTGCGCTGCGGGGCGAGCGTCGCGCTCGCGCTGCTGGTGGTCGCGGGCGCAGGCCGGCAGGACCTCGCCGGCTACGCGGCCATCGGCGCGCTCGCGTCGCTGTACGGGCGCTCCGCGGGGTACGCCTGGCGGGTCCGGCTGATGGCGGTCGTCGGCGCGGCCCTGACCGGCACCGTGGCGCTCATGTCCGCCCTCGCGGACGCGCCCGTCGTCCTCGGGCTGGCGGCCCTGACGGTCGTCGCCAGCGCGGCGACCGCCGGCGCCGCCGCCCTGCGCACCGGACCACCCGCGGCGACCATCGTCGTGTTCGCCGCGGGAGCGGGCACCGCCGCCACGTCCGGAGCGGGGGACGTGGCCGCGCGGGCGGCGGCCGTCGCGACGGGGCTGCTGGTCGCGCTGCTGGTGTGCAACGCCGGCGCCGCGGTGGACCTGCTGCGCGGGCGGCCGGTCCCCCCGGCCCCTCGGGTCCGGGACGTCGTCCGCGCGGGCACGGCGGGCGGCGCGGCGCTCGACCCGGCCGTCACGGTCGCCGCCGCGGCCGCCGTCGCGTCGACGGTCGCGACCTGGGCCGGCTGGGGGCACCCGGCCTGGGCCGTCATGGGCGCTGCCGCCGTGCTGCAGGGCACGCACGTGCGGCACATGGGGGTCCGGGCGCTGCAGCGCGCGGCCGGCACGGCGTGCGGTGCGCTCGTCGCGCTCCCGCTGCTGGGCGCGCACCTGGACTTCGTCGCGGTCGCGGTGCTCGTCGTCGTGCTGCAGACCGTCACCGAGCTCGTGGTCGCCCGGCACTACGGCGTCGCGATGCTGACCATCACACCGATGGCGCTGCTCATGACCTCGATCGGCGGGCCGCTCGACCCCACGGCGCTCGCGCTCGACCGTGCGCTGGACACGGCGGTCGGCGCCGTCGTCGGCCTCGTGGTGGCGGTCGCGGCGGCGCGGCCGGAGCACGCCGTCGCCCCCACCTCCCCTTCCCCAGCGGCGGCGCCCGGGCACCCCGCCGCCCGCGACTGACCCGTGAGCAGCGGACCGGATGGTACACACCCGGATGGTGTCATCAGGCGGATTTGCGCCGGTAATAGTTCACATTGACTCGATATCCGGCAATGTCGCAGGGTATGCGGGTCCGATTGTGCACACCTCCTGCGAGGAGATTCCTGTGAAGCGCTCTCTCACGGCCGCCGTGCTGTCCGGCATCCTGGCCCTCGGGCTGGTAGGGACCGGTGCGACCGCGGCCATGGCCGGTCCCACGATGAACACCACCTGCATGGGGTGGGGCATCACCTCGGGCACGATGCTGGGTGGCCCGTTCAAGGGCTGGACCTACGCCAAGAACACCAGCAAGACGACGCTGGTGCTCAAGATCTACGAGCCCGGGAACATCTACCAGCTCGTCACCGCACCGGGGAAGACGTACTACTTCGAGTCCCCGAACACGCGCATCTACTGCGGCTGACCGCCGTGGCGGCGGGCCCCGTCGATGCGGAGGAGCCCGCCGCCTACGCGCGTGCGTCAGAGGTCGATGCCCTCCAGCATCTCCGTGACGAGCGCCGCGACGGGCGACCGCTCCGAGCGGGTCAGCGTGACGTGCGCGAACAGCGGGTGCCCCTTGAGCGCCTCGATCACGGCGGCGATGCCGTCGTGCCGGCCGACCCGCAGGTTGTCCCGCTGGGCGACGTCGTGGGTCAGCACCACGCGTGAGCTCTGGCCGATGCGGGACAGCACGGTCAGCAGGACGTTCCGCTCCAGGGACTGCGCCTCGTCCACGATGACGAACGCGTCGTGCAGCGAGCGCCCGCGGATGTGCGTGAGCGGCAGGACCTCCAGCAGGTCGCGGTCGATGATCTCCTCGACCACCTCGCGGCTGACCACCGCGCCGAGGGTGTCGAAGACCGCCTGCGCCCAGGGGTTCATCTTCTCGGACTCGCTGCCCGGCAGGTAGCCGAGCTCCTGACCGCCGACGGCGTACAGCGGCCGGAACACCATCACCTTGCGGTGCTGCCGGCGCTCCAGCACGGCCTCCAGCCCCGCGCACAGCGCGAGCGCCGACTTGCCGGTGCCCGCGCGGCCGCCGAGCGAGACGATGCCGACCTGCTCGTCCAGCAGCAGGTCGATGGCGATCCGCTGCTCGGCGCTGCGGCCGTGCAGCCCGAACACGTCCTGGTCGCCGCGGACCACCTGGACGTGCTTGTCCGACGTGACGCGGCCGAGGGCCGACCCGCGCGGGCTGTGCATGACCAGGCCCGTGTGGCACGGCAGCTCCGGCGCGTCCGGGAGGTCGGCGAGCGCGATCGCGTCGTGCTCCCACAGGTCCGCCATCTGCTGCTCGGTCAGGTCGAGCGCGTCCATCCCGGTCCAGCCGGAGTCGACCGCGAGCTCGTGCCGGTACTCCTCGGCGCGCAGGCCGATCGCCGACGCCTTGATCCGCATCGGCAGGTCCTTGGAGACCACGGTGACGTCGTGCCCCTCGGCCGCGAGGTTCGCGGCGCAGGCGAGGATCCGGGTGTCGTTGTCACCGAGCCGGAACCCGGCGGGCAGCACGGCCGGGTCGGTGTGGTTGAGCTCGACCCGCAGCGTCCCGCCCTGGTCGCCGATCGGCAGCGGCGCGTCGAGCCCGCCGTGCTGGATGCGCAGGTCGTCGAGCAGGCGCAGCGCGGAGCGGGCGAAGAACCCCAGCTCGGCGTGGTGCCGCTTGCCCTCCAGCTCGGTGATCACCACGACGGGCAGCACCACGTCGTGCTCGGCGAACCGCAGGATCGCCTTGGGGTCCGACAGGAGGACGGAGGTGTCCAGGACGTGCGTCCGGCGCCCCTCCGGCTGGTCGGTCGAGGCGGTGGCGGATCCCAGCTTGCTGACCACGGCAGGCTCCCTCCGGCGCTGCGTCAGCGCCGACTCGGGCCCGGGGTGCCGAGCCACGACGGGCTCCTGCGGCACTCGGGATGGGGACGAGGGCGGCCGGCCCGCACGAAGGGCCACGACCGGCCCTCCCCCCGGAGCGCGTGCTCCATAGGGCTGGCCTCCCGGGGACGACTGGTGCCGTCCGTTGCGAGGGACGCTACGCCGCACATCCGACACTCCCGCGCACGACCCGGGTGTGTCGCACGTCACGCAACATGATGTTCACCCGCCGGACCCGCGCCCGTCGCCGGGGGCGCCCGTCACTGCCCGCGGCGGCGCTCCCGGGCGGCGTAGTCACGCACCGCGCGCAGGAAGTCCACGCGGCGGAAGTCCGGCCAGTACGCCTCGCAGAAGTAGTACTCGGAGTGCACCGACTGCCAGAGCATGAAGCCGCCGAGCCGCTGCTCGCCGGAGGTCCGGATCACCAGGTCCGGGTCGGGCTGGCCCTTGGTGTAGAGGTGGTCGGCGATGTGCTCGACGTCGAACGTCGCGGCGATCTCCTCCAGCGAGGCCCCGTCGGCCGCGCGCTCCGTCAGGTACGACCGCACCGCGTCGGCGATCTCCCGCCGGCCGCCGTAGCCGATCGCGACGTTGACGTGCAGCCCCTCGACGTCGGACGTGGCGGACTCGGCGTCGCGCAGGGCCTGCGCGGTGCGCTCGGGCAGCAGGTCGAGCGACCCCACCGCCTGGACCCGCCAGCGCCGGGTGGCCGCGAGCTCGCGCACCGCGTCCTCGATGATGCCGAGCAGGGCCTCGAGCTCCGCGGCCTCGCGGCCCAGGTTGTCGGTCGAGAGCATCCACAGCGTCACGACCTCGACGCCGACCTCCTCGCTCCACAGCAGCAGGTCGGAGATCCTGTCCGCGCCGCGCCGGTGCCCCGTCGCGGTCGTCTCGCCCAGCTGGCGCGCCCAGCGCCGGTTGCCGTCCAGGATGACCCCGATGTGCCGCGGGACCCGGTCCCGGGGCAGCGACGCGGCGAGCCGCCGCTCGTACAACCCGTACAACGGGTGGGGCAGACGCACAGGACTCCTTCAGCGGTGGCGGACGGCGGTGCTCACGCTACCGGCACGCCTGCCCGCGCCACGGTGCACCGGGAGGGTGGTGAGGGGGAGGATTCGTGCAGGACCACCGACGACGCCTCCGACCTACGGCTCCGTAACCTACGCACACGTAGGTTAGGATCCGAGGCGTCCACCGCCCCCCGAGAGGAAGGCCCCGCAGTGAAGGTCGCCGAGACCGCCGAGCAGGTCGCCGACGCCGTCAAGCCGCGGCTGCGCGGCTGGATCCACGCGGGCATGTTCCCCGTCGCCACCGTCGCGTCGGTCGTCCTGGTGGTGCTCGCGCCCACCGCGCCGCTGACCATCGCCAGCGCCGTGTTCGGTGCCGCCGCGATGCTGCTGTTCGGCGTCAGCGCGGTGTACCACCGCGGCACCTGGTCCCCGCGGGTCGCCGGCGTCCTGCGCCGCCTGGACCACACGAACATCTTCCTGGTGATCGCCGGGACGTACACGCCGCTCGCGGTGGCCCTGCTGCCCGCCGACACCGCCCGGACGCTGCTGATCATCGTGTGGTCGGGCGCCCTGGTCGGGATGCTCGCGCGGATCTTCTGGCTCGGCGCCCCGCGCTGGGTCTACGTGCCCGTGTACATCGCGCTGGGCTGGGTGGCCGTCTGGTTCCTGCCGGCCTTCGGGCGCGCGGACAACGGCGGGGCGGCGGTCGTGTGGCTCGTCGCCGTCGGCGGGCTCGCGTACACGCTGGGCGCGCTGGTCTACGGCCTGAAGCGCCCGAACCCGAGCCCGCGGTGGTTCGGGTTCCACGAGGTGTTCCACCTGCTGACCGTCGTCGGCTGGGGCTGCCACTACGCCGCGGCCGCGATCGCCGTCCTGGGCTGACGCCGCTCCCGCGCGGAGCGGGGTCAGACCGCCGGGACCACCCGGTACCGGCGGTGGCGCAGCGACGGGTTCCGCTCCCGGACGCCGGCGAGCGCCTCGGGGTCGAGGTCGACCGTGCGCAGCTCCGGCTCCTCGCCGAGCTCCAGGCCCACGACGCCGTCCGGGCCGACGACCAGCGACCGCCCCGTCACGCCCGGGCCCGCCTGGCCGACCGCGACGACGACCGCGGTGTTCTCGATCGCCCGCGCCACGGCGAGGGTGCGCCAGTGCAGATCCTTCAGCGGCCCCGCCGCCCACGCCGCCGGGACGACCAGCACGTCCGCGCCGGCGTCGACCGCGCGACGCGCCGACTCGGGGAACCGCAGGTCGTAGCAGGTGAGCACCCCGAGGCGGACGCCGGCGACGTCGAGCGTGAGCGGTGCCGCGTCGGCCGGGCCGGGCTCGAGCCGGTCGGACTCGCGGTGCCCGAACGCGTCGTACAGGTGCACCTTGCGGTAGACGCCGGCCAGCTCACCGTCCGCGGCGACCGCCACGACGGCGTTCACGGCCCGCCCCGCGTCGGCGCCGGGCAGGGTGGTCCCGGCCACCACGGCGACCCCGTGCCGCACCGCGGACTCCCGCAGCAGCGAGACGAACGGGCCGTCGAGCGGCTCCGCGTGCTCCACGCCGGTGCCCCGCGGGTCGAAGCCCGACGCGTACTCGGGCAGCACGAGCACGTCCGCCCGCGCCCGAGCGGCGGTGTCGAACGCGCGCCGCACCACCTCGCGGTTCGCGGCGTGGTCGTCGCTGACTCGCAGCTGCCCGACGGTCACGCGCACGGCGGGCCGCACGGGCGGTGCGGTGCCGCTCACGGACGGTCCCGCGGCGGGGTACCGGACTCCCCCGGCCCGTCCGTGCCGGGCGTCGCGTCACCCGTCGGCGCAGCCGGGCGCGGTGCGGGCCCGTCCCCCTCGGCCTCGAGCCGCCGGGCGTTGCGGTCGACCACCCGCAGGTGCCGCACCAGCGAGAACGCGAGCAGGATCACGGCGACCGCGACGCCGAACGTCACGAGGAAGCCCAGCAGGCCGGGCGAGGTCTGGTCGGCGGACGGCACCTCCACGGTGCTCGGCGACGGCGACGGCTCGGCCGCACCCGCGAGCCCCCCGACGGCCTGCAGCAGCGCGCCGTGCGCGACCGCCGCCCCCTGGCCGACGGCCTCCAGCGTCCCGGTCACGCGAGCACCTCCCGCACCCCGGCGAACAGGTCGTCCTCGGGGATCGTCGTCGGCACGCGGGACTCCGCGAGCTCGTACTCCTCGGTCGGCCACACCTCGAGCTCCAGGTCCCGCGGCATGGCGAAGAAGAAGCCCTCGGGGTCGATCTGCGTCGCGTGCGCCCGCAGCGCGGCGTCCCGGGCGTCGAAGTACCCGTCGACCGGGATCAGCGTCGTGACCTCGCGCTCCGGGATCTCGCGCGCGGCGCGGGACTCGACCCACTCGCCGAACGGGGACTCCAGCCCGCGCTCCGTCATCGCCTCGTGCGCCGCCCGGATCCGGGCCATCGAGAACCCGTGGTTGTAGTACAGCTTGAGCGGCGTCCATGGCTCGCCCGCGCCGCGGTACCGCTCCGGGTCGCCCGCCGCGTGGAACGCCTCGAAGGCGACGCGGTGGCACATGATGTGGTCCGGGTGCGGGTAGCCGCCGGTCGGGTCGTACGTCGTGATCACGTGCGGCCGGAACTGGCGAACGAGCTCCACCAGGGGGCGGGACGCCTCCTCCAGCGGCTGCAGCGCGAAGCAGCCGTCCGGCAGCGGCGGCAGCGGGTCACCCTCCGGCAGCCCGGAGTCGACGAAGCCCAGCCAGTGCTGCCGGACACCCAGGGCCGCGGCGGCCTGCGCCATCTCGGTGCGGCGCACGGCGCGCATCGCCTCGATGCCGCCCTCGACCGGCGGGTGGTGGGGGTTGAGGACGTCGCCGCGCTCGCCGCCGGTGCACGTGACGACGAGGACGTCCACGCCCTCGGCCGCGTACCGGGCGGTCGTCGCCGCGCCCTTGCTCGACTCGTCGTCCGGGTGCGCGTGCACGGCCATCAGGCGCAGCTGCTCGGTCACGGTGTCCTCGTGGTCCTTCCCTCGTCGCCCTGGTCACGCTCGTGCGCTCCCGCACCCGTGCGCTCGTCGCCGGTGGGGAGCCGACGGGAGACAATGATCCCTCAGCCCACCGACACCGCGCGCCACCGGCGCCGGCCGAGCACCTGGAGCACCGCGTGACCGCACCCTCGACCTCCGCGGGACCCGGCCACCCCGGGCCGCCCGCCGGGCGGTACGGGCCCGCGACCACCCCCGGCCGGCGGCGGGCCGCCCGCGTCGGCCTGGTCGTGCTGGCGGTGCTCGGCGTCGCGGTCGCCGTCTGGATCGGCATCGGCCAGGCCCGCACCCCGGTGCGCTGGGACGAGGTCGGCTTCCGCGTCGACGGGCCGACGCAGACCGAGATGACCTTCGACGTCACCAAGGACCCGGAGGCCACCGTGACGTGCCGCGTGCAGGCGCTGTCCGACCGGTACGCCGAGGTGGGCGTGCAGGACGTCACCGTCGGCCCCGCCGGGACCGGCACCCAGCGCGTGACCACCACGATCCCCACCGCGGAGGAGGCCGTCTCGGCCGTCGTGGAGCACTGCGAGGTCGCCTGATCGAGGGACGACGGCGCCGCGACGGCCCCGTTCCGACCCCGTGCCGGGCCGGGAGCACCCCGGCGTTGCTATGCTTGCCGATTCATACGCCGCCCCGGACCGACGTCGCCCGACGTCGCCGCAGGTCGACGCGACCGCGAGGGATACGGCGCAACCCGTTCACGCACTCGCGCCTCGCTGCACGCCTGACCGGGTCCGGACGAGAGTGGACGCGCCGGCGACGGCGTACGACAACACGCAGGGAAGGAGTGGACGTGACCGACACGACGCAGGCCGCCACCTGGCTGACGCAGGAGGCCTACGACCGGCTCAAGGCGGAGCTCGAGCACCTCGAGGGCCCGGGACGCGCCGAGGTCACCGAGCGCATCGCCGCCGCGCGTGACGAGGGCGACCTCAAGGAGAACGGCGGCTACCACGCGGCGCGCGAGGAGCAGGCGAAGCAGGAGGCCCGCATCCGCGAGCTGAAGGAGAAGCTCCGCAACGTGCAGATCGGCACGCCGCCGGACGACGGCGTCGTCGAGCCCGGCATGGTGGTGACCGCCGTGGTCGCGGGCGACGAGATGGTGTTCCTGCTCGGCTCCCGCGAGATCGCCGGCAGCGCCGACATCGAGGTCTTCTCCCCGACGTCGCCGCTCGGTGCCTCGATCAACGGCCGCAAGGTCGGCGACACGGTCGCCTACACCGCGCCGAACGGCCGCGAGATCCCGGTGGAGATCAAGGGCGCGACGCCGTTCACGGGCTGAGCCCGGGCACAGCGCGCACGCGAGAGGGCCCCGTCCGCCACGGACGGGGCCCTCTCGCGTGCCCGGCCTCGCGCGCCGGACGGGCGGGCGCCGCTCAGACGGCGCACTCGCAGACGAGGTTGTACTCGACGACCTGGTCGCCCTCCTCGGGCCGGGCCCACGCCTCGGCCTCCGCGCGGGAGGCGAAGCGCCGCCCGGCCAGCCGCCCGTTCGCGAGCAGCACCCCGACCTCGATCATCGTGCGCGGGTCGAGCACGTCGACCCCGCCCGCTGCGGGCTCGGTGGTCGGCTGCTCGGTGGTCGTCAGCCCGGTCGTCGTCTGCGCCGTGGTCATGGTCGTCCTCCCGGTCCTCGGGGCGGGCACGGTGGCCCGCACGTCCAGCACAACACCCGCGGGCCGCGGATGATGCCGGCCCGGTGCTGGTCGAGACGGCTCAGTGCTGGTCGAGACGGCTCAGTGCTCCGCGAGCCGGAAGCCCTCGTCCCGCAGGTGCTGCAGCAGCCGGGCGCAGTGGTCCGGCCCCTTGGTCTCGACCTGGACCTCGATCTCGACCTCGTCGATCTCCAGGTCCACGCCGGTGCGCACGTGCGACACGTGCATGACGTTCCCGCCCGCGCCCGCGAGCTCGCGCAGCAGCCCGGCCAGGGCCCCCGGGGTGTCGTGCACCCGCACCCGCAGCTGCAGGTACCGCCCGGAGACGGCGAGCCCGTGCCGGACGACGCGCAGCAGCACGAGGGGGTCGATGTTGCCGCCGGACAGCACGACGACGACCGGCCCCTCGAGCTCGCCCGGGGCGGCCATCACGGCGGCGACGCCCGCGGCGCCGGACGGCTCCACCAGCAGCTTCGCCCGCTCGGCGACGAGCAGCAGGGCGCGTGACAGGTCCTCCTCGGACACGGTGCGCACCTCGCACCCGTGCTGCTGCAGGACGCCGAACGGCACGACGCCGGGGGTGCCGACCGCGATGCCGTCCGCCATCGTGTGCAGCTCCGGGGCGCGGACCGGCTGGCCCGCGACGAGCGACGCCGGGTAGGCCGCCGCACGCGCTGCCTGCACGCCGATGACCCGCACGTGCGGCGCGAGCTCCGCGACGACGGCCTGGATGCCCGCCGCCAGCCCGCCGCCCCCGAGCGGCACGACGATCGTGCGCACGTCCGGGACCTGCTCCAGGATCTCCAGGGCCAGGGTCCCCTGCCCGGCCACGATGTCCTCGTGGTCGAAGGGGTGGATCAGCACCCGCCCGGTGCGCTCCGCCTCGGCGCGCGCCGCGACCAGCGCCTCGTCGACGCTGCTCCCGTGCTGCCGCACCTCGGCGCCGTACTCGCGCGTGGCGGCGATCTTGGGCAACGCCGCGTCGACCGGCATGTAGACGACGGCGTCGATGCCGAGCAGCTGCGCGGCGAGCGCGACGCCCTGGGCGTGGTTGCCCGCGCTCGCGGCGACGACCCCCAGCGCCTTCTCCTGCGCGGAGAGCCGGGCCATCCGCACGTACGCGCCGCGGATCTTGAAGGAGCCGGCGCGCTGCAGGTTCTCGCACTTGAGCAGCACCGGGGCGCCGGCGATCTGGGACAGCGCGCGGGAGGTCTCGACGGGGGTGCGCGTGGCCACCCCGTCCAGCAGTCGTGCGGCGGCGCGGGCGTCGTCGAGGTAGGTCACCTGCGTATCCTTCACCGCCGGGCGTCCGACCCGCCCGCACCCCGCCGCGAGAACAGCCCGGGCGGCCGCAGCTCCACGTGGTCCTGCGTGCCGAGCTGCGGGAACTTGTCGTGCCCGTGTAGGTAGAGCACCACGGTGTTGAGCGTCGCGGCGATCGGCACCGCGAACAGCGCGCCGACGATGCCCGCGGCCATGGATCCCGCGGTGACCACCAGCAGGACGGCGACCGGGTGCAGCGACACGGCGTGCCCCATCAGCAGCGGCTGCAGCAGGTGGCCCTCGATCTGCTGCACCAGCAGCACCACGCCCAGCATGATGAGCGCGACGACCGGCCCCTGGGCGACGAGGGCCACCAGCACGGCGACGATCCCGGTGGCGATGGCCCCGACGATCGGGATGAACGAGCCGACGAACACGAGCGTCGCCAGCGGCACGGCGAGCGGTACCTGCAGGATCGCGGCGCCGAGCCCGATGCCGGTCGCGTCCACGAGCGCCACGAGGATCTGCGTCCGGGTGTAGCCGGACAGCGTGACGATGCCGCGCCGGCCGGCCTGGTGCACCCGCTCGCGCACGGACAGCGGCAGCAGCCCGACCAGCCACGTCCAGATGGTCCGGCCGTCGAGCAGGAAGAAGAAGGTGCAGAACAGCGTGATCAGGGTGCCCGCCGCGACGTGCCCGACGGTGGTCGTGAGGGACAGCGCGCCGGAGACCAGCGAGTCCGCGTTCTGGCTGACCTGCTCGCGGCCCTGCTCCACGAGCTGGTCCAGCTGGTCGGTGCTCAGCTGCAGCGGGCCGTCCGACAGCCAGGCCAGCGCCTCGTCGAAGCCCGCCGACGCCTGCTCCGACAGGTCGCCGAACCCGGCCGCGATCGACCGGCCGGCCAGCACCACCAGGCCCGTGACCACGGCGAGGAGCAGGAGCACGGAGGAGATCGCCGCGGCTCCGCGCGGGAACCGGGCCACCCGGCGCAGCCAGCTCGCGAACGGCATCAGCAGCACGGTGAGCAGCAGCGCGACGGCGACCGCCACGACGATGACCTTGAAGTACCCGACGATCCACAGCGCGACGGCAGCCGCGGCGACGATCAGGAGGAACCGCCAGGACCAGGCAGCCGCGGCCCGCATCGAGGGCGTCACGGACTGCTCGGCCGTCCAGCCCCGGGGGGTCGCGCCCGTCGTGAGGTCCCCCTCGTGCAGCACCGGCGGCGGGGCCGTGTCGGTGGCGGCCGGCCCTCCCGCCCGCGCCCGCGTCAGCGCGCGCCAGCCGCGGCCCGGCGTCGTCACGCCAGCGCCCGCGTGAGGTCGGCGATCAGGTCCGCCTCGTCCTCGATGCCGACGGACAGGCGCACCAGGTCGTCCGGGACCTCCAGGTCGGTGCCCACGACCGACCCGTGCGTCATCCGGGCGGGCAGCTCGATCAGCGACTCGACACCGCCGAGCGACTCCGCGAGCGTGAACACGCGCGTCCGGGCGCACACCTGGGCGGCGCGCTCGGCGCTCCCGGCACGGAACGACACCATGCCGCCGAACCCGGACATCTGCCGCGCGGCGACCTCGTGGTCGGGGTGCTGCTCCAGCCCCGGGTAGATGACGTCGCCCACGTCCTCGCGCTCGACGAGGAACCGCGCCACGGCCGCGGCGTTCGCGCTGTGCCGGTCCATCCGCACCGCCAGGGTCTTGAGCCCGCGCAGCGTGAGCCAGGAGTCGAACGGCCCGGCGACCGCGCCGGACGCGTTCTGGTGGAAGGCGACGGCGTCCGCGAGCGCCGAGGTGCCGGTCGGCCCCTCCAGCCCGACGGGGAGCTGCGCGCCGTCCGCGACGACCAGCGCCCCGCCGACCACGTCGGAGTGCCCGCCGATGTACTTGGTGGTCGAGTGCACGACCACGTCCGCACCGAGCGCGATCGGCTGCTGCAGGTACGGGGTCGCGAACGTGTTGTCGACGACGAGCACCGCCCCGGCCGCGCGGGCGTGCGCCGACAGCGCGGCGATGTCGGAGACGCCGAGCAGCGGGTTCGTGGGCGTCTCCACCCACACGAGCTTGGTCTGCCCCGGGCGGATCGCGGCGAGCACCGCGTCGGCGTCCGACAGGTTCACGGGCGTGTGCTCGACCCCCCAGGGCCCGAACACCCGCGCGATCAGGCGGTACGTGCCGCCGTACGCGTCGTTCGGGATGACCACGTGGTCACCGGGGCGCAGCACGGCCCGCAGCAGGGTGTCCTCCGCCGCCAGGCCGGACGCGAAGGCGAACCCCGCGCCGCCGCCCTCGGCCGCACGCAGCGCCTCCTCGAGCGCCGACCGCGTCGGGTTGCCCGAGCGGGAGTACTCGTAGCCGCTGCGCAGGCCGCCGACCCCGTCCTGCTTGTACGTCGACACCTGGTAGATCGGGGTGACGACGGCGCCGGTCTCCCGGTCGGGCTCCTGACCGGCGTGGATGGCGCGGGTCGCGAACCCGGCGTCCGACCAGTCGTCGAGGTCGACGTGCTCGCCGAGGTCGCCGGAGGCGGGAAGGGTCGGGGTGCTGTCCTGGTCGTCGCTCACGTGCTCAGGCTAGGCGCTGGCGCCCACGGGAACACGCGGGCACGCAGGGCGGTTGAGTGCGTCGGACCCGAGGAAGGGAGTCACCATGAGCTGGCTGTTCGGTTCGGCCCTCGCATCGACGATGGTCACCCCGGAGCGCGCGCTGAAGGGCCGCGACGGCTACGGCTACACCGTCCCGACGACGCACACCGTGCTCGGGACGCCGCTGCAGGGCCCCTGGCCCGAGGGCACCGCGACGATCACGCTGGGCCTCGGCTGCTTCTGGGGCGCGGAGCGCGTCTTCTGGCAGCTGCCGGGCGTCGTCGCCACGTCCGTCGGCTACCAGGGCGGGTACACGCCGTACCCGACGTACGAGGAGGTGTGCACCGGCCTGACCGGGCACGCCGAGGTCGTCCAGGTCGCCTACGACCCCACCGTGGTCTCCGACGCGGACGTCCTGCGGACGTTCTTCGAGTCGCACGACCCGACGCAGGGGTTCCGCCAGGGCAACGACCGGGGCACGCAGTACCGGTCGGCCGTCTACCCGACGACGCCGGAGCAGGAGCTCGCCGCCCGCGAGGTCCTCGCGGCGTACCAGGAGCGGCTGACCCGCGCCGGGTACGGCGAGATCACCACCGAGGTCCGCCCCGCCGCGGAGGCCGGGACGTACTTCTACGCCGAGGACTACCACCAGCAGTACCTCGACAAGAACCCGAACGGGTACTGCGGTCTCGGGGGGACGGGCGTGTCCTGCCCGCGGCCCCTGGACGCCTGAGCGGGCGCTGCCCGCTGGACGCCTGAGCGTCCGGCCTGCTGGAGCTCCACCCGAGGGGCGTCGCGCGACCACCGCGCGGCGCCCCTCGGCGCGTGGCGGGGCCGGTCAGGCGTCGCGGACCGGCTGGCACACGTCGGTCACCCAGCGCTGCGGGTCGCGCTCCTGCGCGGGCCCGACCCGGTAGACGTCGAACATCGGGCCGGCCATCGCGAGGTCGTGCCCGGCGATCCAGTCGCCGATGGCCGCCGTCACCGCCCCGACCCGCTCGTACCCACCGGTGAACGTGGCGACGGCGACGTCGCGCGCGGGGACCTCGACGCAGCGCACGCCGTCCGTCCCGGCGAACGGGGCGGCGACCTGCAGCCAGATCTCCACGTCGGGGTCGCGCTCCTGGAACCCCTCGTCGTGGAACGTGGCGCCGGCCAGGGCCCCGGCGGCGGGCACGGCGCCGGCGGCCTGCATCGCGGCGGGCAGCCGCTGCCAGAGCAGGCCCTCGTCGGCGTAGGTGGGGACGACCTCGCGCAGCGCGGCGACGGTCATCGGGGGCAGGGTGGTACGGCGGACGTCGACGGACATGACGGACTCCTCCAGCGTGGTGATGAGGTGGTCGACCCGCTCGAGCCGCCGCCGGACGTCGTCCGCGTCGGCCAGCAGCCGGGACCGCTGCTCCTCCACCGCCCGCCGCACCGCCGCCGGGTCGTCGAGCAGCGGCAGCAGCCGCGCGATCTCGGCGACCGGGAAGCCGGCGTCGCGCAGGGCGACCACCCGCCCCGCGGCGAGCAGCTGGGCCGGGGAGTAGTAGCGGTACCCGGACGCGGCGTCCACCGACGACGGCCGGAGCACCCCGCGCTCGTCGTAGTGACGGAGCATCCGCACGCTGATCCGCGCCAGCCGGGAGAACTCCCCGATGGTGAAGGTGCGTGCCTCGGACCGGGTCATGTCCATGACCTCACACCCTGACACGGTGGCAGGCTCAAGCCCGGGACTCCTGGCCCTGCCGCGGGCACGTGCGCGCGCGTACGGTGCGGCGGGTGAGCCGATCCGACGAGCACCGCACCGCCCTGGCCGCGCTCCCGGACCGCGACGTCCCGGCCTACCTGACCGCCCGGTCCGGGCTGCCCGGCCCGCGCGCGAACCTCGAGCTGGTGCAGGCGTTCGCCGACGTGGCGCCCGCTCCCCTGGTGCTGCGGCTCGCCGCCGACGACGACGCGTACCTGCGGTGCTGCGGGACGGTCGGCGTCGGGCGGCTGCTGGCGTCGGCGCCGGACCCCGGGCTGCTGGCCCTGCTGCACGGGCTGGCTGCGGACGCGTCCTGGCGGGTCCGCGAGGCGGTCGCCATGGCCCTGCAGCGGGTCGGCGACGCGGACCCGGCGGCGCTGCGCACGGTCGTCGACGGCTGGGCGCGCGACCCGCACCCGCTGGTGCGCCGGGCGGCGGTCGCCGCGATCTGCGAGCCGCGCCTGCTGCGGGACCCCGTCACCGCCGCGGCGGCCGTCGACGCATGCCGGACCACCACCGCGTCGATCGAGGCGCTGCCCGCCGGCGACCGGCGGGGCCCCGACGTGCGGACGCTGCGCCAGGCGCTCGGGTACTGCTGGAGCGTCGCCGTCGCGGGCGACCCGGCCGCCGGGCTGCCGGCCTTCGCGGAGCTCGCGGGGTCGGGCGACCCGGACACCGCCTGGATCGTGCGGGAGAACCGGAAGAAGACCCGCCTCGCCCGCCTGCTCGCCTGACGCCCGCTCCCCCTTCGACCCTCAGACGGCGGTGGCGAACGCCGCCAGGCCGAGCTGCACCGCGTGGTCGAAGAGCTGCTCGCGCTCGGCGGAGGAGAGCTCCGCGGCCTGGAACGTGAAGTCCGAGATCGACATGATCGCCAGGGCCTTGGCGCGCTCGCGGTCCGCCACCGCGTACAGGCCGGCGGCCTCCATCTCGACCGCGAGCGTGCCGTGGTCGACCAGCGCCTGCATCACCTGGGGCCGGTCGGCGTAGAACGCGTCCGAGGTGAGCACCGCACCGGCGTGCACCCCCGCGCCCTCGGTCTCCCGCCCGGCGGCGACGGCCGCGGCGGCCAGGCCGAAGTCGGGGGCGTGCGAGTAGTGCACGCCGGGGACGCGCCGCTCGCTCAGGCCCGAGTCGGTGTGCGCGGCGGTCGCGATGACGACGTCGCCGAGCTGCAGGTGCCGGGCCATGCCGCCGGCCGTGCCGATCCGGATGATGCGCTGCACGCCGTAGAACCGGAACAGCTCGGTGGCGTAGATCGCGATCGAGGGCACCCCCATGCCCGACGCCATCACCGACACGGGACGGCCCTGCCAGGTGCCGGTGTAGCCGAGGACGCCGCGGACCTCGGTGACCAGCCGCGCGTCCTCGAGCACCGTCTCGGCGATGCGGGTCGCGCGGCGCGGGTCGCCCGGCATGAGGACGTCGGGGGCGAAGTCGCCGGGCTCGGCGGAGATGTGCGGGGTGGGCATGCGGGGCTCCGGTGGGGTTCGGCGCGGGCGGACGGGCGGGGTGCGGGCCGACGGGTGCTGCCGCCGACGCCACGCCGCCGCCCGGCCCTCGTCGGGCGCGGGCGGCGGTCGTGGTCGTGCGGGTCGTGCGTCGTGCGGGTCGTGCGCTGGCGGCTGGGCGTCAGTGGGTGCCGACGATGTCGACGACGAACACCAGGGTGTCGCCGCCGCGGATGCCGGCCTGCGGGACGCCGCGGTCGCCGTAGCCGAGGTGCGACGGGATCGAGAGCAGGACGCGGGAGCCGACGGGCTGGCCGACGAGGCCCTCGTCCCAGCCGCCGATGACGGCGCCGACGCCGATCGGGAAGCTGATCGACGACCCGCGGTCGTACGAGTTGTCGAACACGGCGCCGTTCCAGCTCTGGCCGAGGTAGTGCACCTCGAGGTCGTCGCCGGCCTCGACGAGGGGGCCGTCGCCGGGCGACAGCACCAGCACCTCGAGCTCCGCGGGGGCGTCGCCCTCGGGGAACGTCAGGGTCGGCTTCTCACCGAACGATCCGGTGGCCTCGGGCAGCGTGGCGGGCATGACGTCTCCTTGGTCGGGGGTCGGACGGCTCCATCCTGCCCGCTGGCCCGCCCGTGCCGCGAATGGGCGTCCGGGCTGGGTTAGCGTCGTGCCGGCGGGCGAGGGGCGCCCGCCGGGACGGGAGCACCGATGTCGCTGACCACCTGGGCCGGGAACCTCACCTACTCCGCCGCGCGCGTGCACGAGCCGCGGACCGTCGCGGAGGTCCAGGAGGTGGTCGCCTCCGCCGCGCACGTGCGCGCGCTGGGCACCCGGCACTGCTTCAACGACCTCGCCGACACCCCGCACGACCTCGTGCGCCTCGACGCCCTGGACCCCGGCGTCGCCATCGACGAGGAGGCGCGCACGGTCACCGTCTCCGCCGGCACGCGGTACGGGACGCTCGCGCGGGCGATCCACCCGCGGGGCTGGGCGCTGCACAACCTGGCGTCGCTCCCGCACATCTCCGTGGCCGGGGCGGTGGCCACGGCGACGCACGGCTCCGGCGACCGGTCGCAGAACCTCGCGGCGGCCGTCGCCGCGCTCGACCTCGTCACCGCCGACGGCTCGCTGCGGCACCTGCGCCGCGGGGACGCCGACTTCCCGGGGGCGGTCGTGGGCCTCGGCGCGCTGGGCGTCGTCGTGCGGGTGACCCTCGACGTCGAGCCGGCGTACGACGTGGCGCAGGAGGTGCACACCGACCTGCCGTGGGAGGCCGTGCTGGAGCACCTGGACGACGTCACGGGCTCCGCGGACTCGGTCAGCCTGTTCACGGACTGGGCCGGCCCCGCGGTCCGGCAGGTCTGGCGCAAGACCCGCCTCGCGCCCGGCGCGACGTACGAGCCCCGCGCGGAGCTGTTCGGCGCGCGGCCGGCGACCGGGCCGCTGCACCCCCTGCCGGGGATCGACCCCGTGAACTGCACCGAGCAGCTCGGCCGGCCCGGCCCGTGGCACGAGCGGCTGCCGCACTTCCGGCTCGAGTTCACGCCGAGCAACGGCGACGAGCTCCAGTCCGAGTACCTCCTGCCCCGGGAGCACGCCGTCGAGGCGATCCAGCAGCTGCGCTCGCTGGCCCCGGTCGTCGCCCCGCTGCTGCAGGTCTCCGAGGTCCGCACCGTCGCCGCCGACGACCTCTGGCTCAGCAGCGCGTACGGCGGCGACCGGGTCGGGCTGCACTTCACCTGGCAGCCGCGGCAGGCCGAGGTCGAGGCCGTCCTCCCCCGGATCGAGGCGGCCCTGGCCCCGCTCGGCGCGCGACCGCACTGGGGCAAGCTCTTCGCCTCGGTCGCCGGGCCCGACGGCGACCCCCGGGCGCTGTACCCGCGGCTCGACGACTTCCGGGCCATGGTCGGGCGGCTAGACCCGGAAGGAAAGTTCCGGAACCCGTTCGTGGAGCGGCACGTCCTGGGCGGCTGAGCACCCCGTCCGGTAGGGGGAACCGGCCGCCTCCGCCTCGTGGCGGTCGCCGAGATGACAGTTCGCGCCTGCACCGGCCGCCCGCGGCCAGGCAGCGACTGCCACCTCGGCGGGCGCGGGTCGCACGCGGACGGGCGGCTACCGCGCGAGGAACGCCAGCAGGTCGTGCCGCGTCAGCACGCCGATCGGCTGGCCGTCGTCGACGACCATCAGCGCGTCGTGCTTCTGCAGCGACTCCCGAGCGGAGTCCACCGTCTCCCCCGACCCGATCAGCGGCAGCGCGGCGGACATGTGCCGGTCGACGCGGTCCGACAGCGCCGCGGCGCCGGAGAACACCGCGTCGAGCAGCTCGCGCTCCGAGACCGCGCCGGCGACCTCACCGATCTTGACGGGCGGCTCGGCGCCGACGACGGGCATCTGCGAGACGCCGTACTCCTGGAGGATCTCGATGGCGTCCCGGACGGTCTCGTTCGGGTGCGTGTGCACGAGCGCCGGCAGGCTGCCGTCCTTGGTCCGGAGCACGTCGGACACCGTCGCACCCTGGCCGGCGTCGAGGAACCCGTAGGACCGCATCCACCGGTCGTTGAAGATCTTGGACAGGTAGCCGCGCCCGCCGTCCGGGAGCAGCACGACGATGACCGCGCGCGCCGCCGCCTCCGGGTCCTCGTCCTGGAGCCGGCGCGCCAGGCGCAGCGCGCCCTCGACGGCCATGCCGCAGGAGCCGCCGACCAGCAGGGCCTCCTCGCGGGCCAGCCGCCGGGTCATGGCGAAGGAGTCGGCGTCGGACACGGCGATGATCTCGTCCGGCACGGCCGGGTCGTACGCCGGCGGCCAGAAGTCCTCGCCGACCCCCTCGACCAGGTACGGCCGCCCGTCGCCGCCCGAGTAGACGGACCCGAGCGGGTCGATGCCGACGACCCGCACCCGGCCGCCGTCGGCCTCGGCGCGCTCCGCGGACACGTCGTGCAGGTACCGGCCGGTGCCGGTGATCGTGCCTCCCGTGCCGACGCCGGTGACGAAGTGCGTGACGCGCCCGTCGGTGTCCGCCCAGATCTCCGGGCCGGTCGACGCGTAGTGGCTCGCGGGGCCGTTCACGTTGGCGTACTGGTTCGGCTTCCAGGCGCCCTCGATCTCGGTGACCAGCCGGTCTGAGACGGAGTAGTAGGAGTCCGGGTGCTCCGGCGGGACCGCGGTCGGGGTGACGACCACCTCGGCGCCGTACGCGCGCAGCACGTCGCGCTTGTCCTCCGAGACCTTGTCCGGGCAGACGAACACGCAGCGGTACCCCTTGCGCTGCGCGACCAGGGCCAGGCCGACGCCGGTGTTGCCGCTGGTCGGCTCGACGATCGTCCCGCCCGGGCGCAGCTCGCCGGAGGCCTCCGCCGCCTCGATCATCTTCAGCGCGATGCGGTCCTTGGCCGACCCGCCGGGGTTGAGGTACTCGACCTTCGCGAGGACGGTCGCGGCGAGGCCCTCGGTGACGGCGTTGAGCCGGACCAGCGGGGTGCCGCCGACGAGCTCGGAGATGTGCTGCGCGTACTTCACGGGTCGGTCTCCCAGGGAGCGTCAGGGTGGTGCGGGGCGCGAGAAGGCCCCGCCTCCCAGCCTAGGGCCGGGGTGCGGGGCCGTCGTCGCGGTGCAGGTGTGGGCGTCAGTCGCTGCCGCGGAGGATCGCGAGGATCCGAAGGATCTCCAGGTACAGCCAGACCAGGGTGACGATGAGGCCGAAGGCCGCCGACCAGGCGAACTTCGCCGGGACGCCCTGCTCGACGCCGCGCTTGATGGAGTCGAAGTCCATGATCAGGCTCGCGGCGGCCAGGCCGACCGCGAACAGTCCGACGAGGATGCCGAACGGCCCGTCGCGCAGCGGGCCGAAGCCGTCGCTCGACACGAAGAACGACATCACCAGGTTGACCACCGAGAACGCCAGGTACCCGACCATCGCGATGATCAGCCAGCGCGTGAACTTGGGGGTGACCCGCACGCGGCCGGACCGGAACAGGAACAGCGCGGCACCGAACGTCGCGAACGTGGCGATGATCGCCTGCAGCACGATCGGCTCGGCCGTGCCGGTGCTCGTGCCGTCGACCGTCATGTTCTGGAACGCCAGGCTGATCCCGCCGAGGAACACGCCCTGCGCGACGGTGTACAGCGTGATGAGCGCGGGGCTGGGGTTCCGCTTGAACGCGTTGACCAGACCGAGCACGAGGCCCACGATCGCGCCGAGCGGCCACAGCCCCGGCGCGAGGTTCCACGTCGCCGCGGCGACGACGACGAGCAGCGCGAGCAGCCCGCCCGTCTTGATGATGACGTCGTCGTAGGTCAGGCGCCCGGTGTCCCGGGTGGTCGCGGTCGGCGCGCCGTACATCTGCTCGAGCGTCGACGCCTCGATCACGGGGCCGGTGGCGCCGCCGAGCGTGCCCGTCGCCCCGCCCTGCTGCTGGCGGGCGCCCCGGTTGCCGCGGGCGCGCGGGTCGCCGAAGACGGCGCTGTTGTTGAACACCGGGTTGCTCATGGGTCCTCCAGGTCGGTTCGAGGTGCGAGCCGGCAGTGGTTCATCCGGGTTCAACGCGCGCACCGCCCCGGTAGTTCCCGCCGGCCCCGAGGTCATCCGTGAGGTGGACGCCGTCCTCCGTGATGGCGAGGCCGGGGGTCCCCAGGTTCGGCCTTGGGGTTGTTCCGCGCCGCGAGCGCCGTCCGTAGGTTCGTCATGTACCTGAGGACCCACCTGTGAGGGAACCATGATCGAGGCAAGAGGACTGACCAAGAGGTACGGCAAGAAGACGGCGGTGGCCGGCATCGACTTCGCCGTGCAGCCGGGGAAGGTGACCGGCTTCCTCGGCCCGAACGGTGCCGGCAAGTCCACGACGATGCGCATGATCGTCGGCCTGGACCGGCCGACGTCCGGGACCGTCACGGTGAACGGGCGCCCGTACGCGGAGCACCGGTCCCCGCTGACCGAGGTCGGCGCGCTGCTGGACGCCAAGGCGGTCCACTCGGGCCGCTCCGCGACGAACCACCTCCGGGCGGTCGCCGCCACGCACGGCATCGGCCGCAAGCGGGTCGACGAGGTCATCGAGATGACGGGCCTGCAGGCCGTGGCCGGCAAGCGGGTCGGCGGGTTCTCCCTCGGCATGGGCCAGCGGCTGGGCATCGCCGCCGCCCTGCTCGGCGACCCGCGCACGCTGATCCTCGACGAGCCGGTGAACGGCCTCGACCCCGAGGGCGTGCTCTGGGTGCGCAACCTCGTCAAGCACCTCGCGTCGGAGGGCCGGACGGTCTTCCTGTCCTCGCACCTGATGAGCGAGATGGCGGTGACCGCCGACCACATCCTGGTCATCGGCCGCGGCCGCATCATCGCCGACGCCCCGGTCTCCGACATCGTCGCCCGCGCGTCCGGCAGCACCGTCAAGGTCCGCAGCCCGCACGCCACCCAGCTGGTCGAGCTGCTCCGCGGCCCGGAGGTCACCGTCACGTCGGTCGAGGCCGGCCTGCTCGAGGTCACCGGCAGCACCGCCGCGCAGATCGGCGAGCTCGCCGCCCGCAGCAGCCTCGTGCTGCACGAGCTGACCCCGGTGTCCGCCTCGCTGGAGGCCGCCTACATGTCGCTGACCGCCGACGACGTCGAGTACCACTCCGCCCCCACCGGCGCGGACCCCGCCCTCGCCGCGGCCGCCGCCGCGCAGACCCCCCAGGAGGCCCGGCGATGAGCGCCACCGCCACCGTCCCCGCCACCCGCGCCGCCGCCCGGCCCTCGTCGGACGTCCGCGTCACCTTCGGCCGCCTCGTCAAGTCCGAGTGGATCAAGCTCTGGACCGTCCGCGCGACGTGGTGGGTGCTGCCCATCACCGTGGTCGCGCAGGCCGGGTTCGCCTGGCTGTTCGCGTACTTCGGCGTCCGGGAGATGGACGACGCGGGCGTCGGCTACGTCGTCACCGCCGCGGACGTCGTGGGCGGAATCCAGCTCGCGCAGCTGGCGATGGTCGTGCTCGCGGTGCTCACGATCACCGGTGAGTACACGACCGGCATGATCCGCAGCACCCTGACCGCGGCACCCACCCGGATCCCGGCGCTGCTGTCGAAGGGCCTCGTCGTCGTGGTGGTCGCGTGGGCGACCGGCGTCGTCGGCACCCTCGCGAGCTGGGCGGTCACCTACCCCGTCCTCGGGGAGGCGCACCACGTCGACCTCGGCGACGCCGTGAACCAGCGGATCCTGCTCGGCGCGCCGCTGTACCTCGCGGCGATCGCCCTGCTGGCCTACGGCATCGGCGCGATGCTCCGCCACTCGGCGGGCGCGCTCGCCGCGGTGCTCGGGCTGCTGCTGGTCGTCGAGACCATGGTGACGGCGATCCCGTGGAGCGTGTTCGAGAAGATCGCGCCGTACCTGCCGATGTCCGCCGGCTCGCAGCTCGTGCAGACCTCGGGCCCGGACGCGGTGCTCACGCCGTGGCAGGGCTACGGCGTGCTCGTCGCCTGGGGCGTGGTCGCGCTGGCGCTCGGCGCGGTGCTGCTGCGCCGCCGGGACGCCTGAGCCGTCGGCGTCCCACCGGGTCTGGCACAGTGACCCCGTCCCCGCCCGGGGGCGGGGTCGCCGTGCACCCGGGACCCCGACGCCGCAGCCGACCGCACCGACCGCACCGGAGGGCCCCCTGAGCACCGACCCGGGCCACCCGTCGATGGCCTTCACCGAGCTGGACGCGCGCCGCCTGGGCCGCGTCCGGCGGTACTTCGCCCGGCACCCGGGCGCCTCGGACGTCCTGGTCTGCCTGTTCTTCGCGCTCGGGGCGGTCGACCTGGTCAGCACCGCGCTGGGCGGGGTCCTCGGGATCGACCCCGACCCGTCCGCCCGCGGAGTGGCCGGGACGCTCGTGCTCGCGGCGCTCGGCACGGTGGCGCTGGCGTTCCGGCGGCGCTCGCCCGTCCAGGTGGCGGTGCTGCTGGCGGTGCTGGGCGCCGGCGCGGTGCTGCTGTCCGGCCACCTCGGGCCGTTCGCGCTGGGGTTCGCGTTCGCGCTCTACGTGGTGGCGGCGACGCTCCCCCAGCGGGTCGGGTGGATCGTGCTCGGCAGCGCGTCCGTCCTCGTGATCGGCGCGCTGCTGGCCTGGGGCGAGGACGCGTCCGGCGGCACCGGCATGGTCACGGTCACCACGCCCGACGGCACGGTGGTGCAGCGGGCCGACGGCGAGGACGCCGCCGCGGCGTCCGACGTGCCGAGCTTCCTGCTGCTGGGCCTGGTCGGCATGGCGGTCGGCGCCAACGTGCGCGGGCGGCGCCTGCACACCCGCGGGCTCGTCGAGCGGCACCAGCAGCTGATGGACGCGAGCGAGCAGCAGGCGAAGCTCGCCGCGGCCGCCGAGCAGACCCGGATCGCGCGGGAGATGCACGACGTGGTGGCCCACGGGCTGACCGTGATGATCGCCCTGTCGGACGGCGCCCGGGCGGCGGTGCGCCGCTCCCCGGACGACGCCGAGACCGCCCTGGACCTGCTGTCCGAGACGGGGCGCTCCGCGCTGGCCGACATGCGCCGGATGCTCGGCGTGCTGCGCGGGGCGGACGTGCCGCTGGAGCCCCAGCCCGGCACCCAGGACCTGGAGTCGCTGGTGCAGCAGTTCCGCGCGGCCGGCCTCACCGTGCACCTCACGACCACGGGGCCGCCGCTGCCGTCCGACGCCGGGCTGTCCCTCACCGTCTACCGGGTGGTGCAGGAGTCGCTGACCAACGCGCTGCGGCACGCGGGCGCGGGCAGCCGGGTCGACGTGCTGGTCCGGCACGGCGACCGCCGCGTGGGCATCGAGGTGGTCGACGACGGCGGCGGGGCGGCACCGGTCGGCGACGGGGACGGCGACGGCGGCCGGCTGTCCCGGCTGGGCGACCGGCTGAGCGACCGGCGCTCGGACCTGCTCGACGCCCGGACCGACGCCGAGCCCGCCTCGGCCCTGCCCACCGCGCCGGTCCCCGCGCGCACCGGCCGCGGCCTGGTCGGCATGCGGGAACGCGCGGCGGTCTACCGTGGCACCGTGTCCGCGGGCCCGTACCGCGCCGGCTGGCGCGTGCACGTGGAGCTGCGGACCGACGACACCGGCGCGACGGCGACGGTCGTCCCCGGGACGCCGCCCGCCCGCCCCACCACCACCGAGGAGCACGCGTGACCACGACCCCGCCGGCGGACGAGCGGACCGGACCCGTCCGGGTGCTGCTGGTGGACGACCAGCCGCTGCTGCGGATGGGCTTCCGCCTGGTGCTGGAGGACGAGGAGGACATCACCGTCGTCGGCGAGGCCGGCGACGGCGCGGACGCGATGCGTCAGGTCACGGCGCTGGCCCCGGACGTCGTCCTGATGGACGTGCGGATGCCCGGCGTGAACGGCATCGAGGCGACCGAGCGGATCGTCGCGTCGGGGTCCACGTCCCGGGTGCTGATCCTCACGACGTTCGACCTCGACGAGTACGCCTTCGCGGCGCTGCGCGCGGGCGCCAGCGGGTTCCTGCTGAAGGACGCCCGCCCCGCGGAGCTGACCGCCGCGATCCGCGCGGTCGCGACCGGGGACGCGGTGGTGTCCCCGCGCGTGACCCGCCGGATGCTCGAGCTGTTCGCGGAGGAGCTGCCCTCCGCGGGCGCCGCGCCCGCGCCCCGGACCGACGCCCGGCTGGACGACCTCACGCACCGCGAGCGCGAGGTCCTGCTCGCCGTGGCCGAGGGCCTGTCGAACGCCGAGGTCGCCGAGCGGCTGTTCCTGTCCGAGGCGACGGTGAAGACCCACGTCGGGCGGATCCTCGCGAAGCTCGGGGTGCGGGACCGGGTGCAGGCCGTGGTGCTGGCGTACGAGTCCGGGATCGTCGGGCGCTGACGCCCGCGCGGCCGTCACACCTCGCCGACCGCCTCCTCTGGCGTCCCCTCGGCGGACCGGGCCGCGCGGTCCAGCTGCCGCCACGTGAGGCGCTCGCCGACGGCGGTCGCCATGCCCTGCCCCTTCCACGCGAAGGCCAGCACGCCGAGCAGCAGCACGCCGGCGCCGACCCAGTAGGGCGCGGTGGCGCTGACGGGGTGCAGCAGGCCGGCGATGACGGGGGCGGGGGCGGCGAAGCCCCAGCGGACCAGGTTGAACGCCGCGGTGGTGGTGCGACGGTCGGCGCCGCCGATGCCGAGCGCGAGGTCGGTGAGGTTCGCGTTCGCGATGCCCATGCACACGCCGGCGAGGACGAGCACGACCACCGCCTCGGCCGTGCCGGCGCTGGTGGCGAGCAACACGAGCGCGACCAGCAGCCCGCCGATCGCGACGCCCACGGTCGCGACCGCGCCGATGCGGTGCGCGAGCCGGTGGCCGACCAGCAGGATGCCGACGGCCAGCCCGATGCCCCAGGCCGTGAACACCAGGCCGAGCGGGATCACGTCGAGCCCCAGGAACACCGGCGTGTAGCCCAGGACGACGAAGAACACGAAGTTGTAGGCCGCGGTGACGACGCACAGCGTCCGGAACGCGGGCCGGCGGTAGGGCGCGAGCACGTCGCGGAGCCGGAGCGCGCTCGGCGGGTCCTCCGGGTCGCGCAGCCGGGTGATCGACATGCCGAGCGCGACGAGCATGAGCACCCCGCAGGCGGCGAACGGCACGCGCCACGAGATCTGCCCCAGCAGCCCGCCGATCAGCGGACCGACCGCGAAGCCGAGCCCGACGCAGGTCTCGAAGAGCTCGACGACCCACTCCCGGTCGGTCGCCAGCGCGACGAGCAGCACCATGGCGGTCGCGAAGAACATCGCGTTGCCGAGGCCCCAGAGCCCGCGCAGCACGGCGAGCTGCGCGATGGTCCCGGACAGCGCGGCGAGCACCGCCGCGGCGGCGACCACCGTGACGCCGGTCGCGAGCACGGCGCGGTAGCCGAACCGGCCGGTGGCGATGACGGCGGGGATCATCCCGACCGCCATGACGATCAGGTACGCGGTGAACAGCAGCTCGATCTGCCAGGTGGAGGCGCCGATCTCCGCGCCGATCACCGGCAGGATCGGGTCGACCACGGCGATGCCGGCGATCGCGAAGAACGCGGTGAGCGCGGTGGCGTAGATGGCGGTCTTGTTCGGTTCGGGGTGCCGACTGGGCATGCGGGGTCCTCAAGGAGACGTCGTCGGGTTTACCTGCATCATACAGGTAGATTCTCCCGAGGCGTGGCAGACTGCGCGGACCGACCGATCGACGGAGAGACGATGGACCAGCCGGACGACGCCCTGCGCACCATCGAGGCGCAGGTGGCCATGCTGCTGCGCCTCTCGGAGCGGACGCGCCGCTCCGTGACGCGCCGCCCCGGGGACCTGGAGCGGTCCGCGTACCTCGTGCTCGGCGTGCTGGCCGCCGACGGCCCCGCGAGCGTGAACGGGATCGCCGACGCGCTGCGCCTGGACCCCTCGACCGTCACCCGGCAGGTGCTCGCGATGGAGCAGGCCGGGCACGTCGTGCGCACCGCCGACCCCTCCGACGGCCGCGTCACGCTGGTCGAGCCGACCCCGGGCGGCCTCGCCGCGCTGGCCGAGACCCGCGAGGTGCGGGCGCGGATGTACGGCGCCATCCTCGACGGGTGGCCGGCCGAGGACCGCGCGGAGCTCGCGCGGCTGCTCACGCGCCTCAACCTCGACGTCGACACCTGGGGCCGCGCGAACGCCCGCCGGTGAGACACCCCCGCGGGCCTGCGTGACGACGCGCGCCGGCAGCACCTACGCTCGTCCCGGCGCACCGGCCACCGCCCCCGGACCGCGCGCAGGGCGGGTGCCCGCGGGCGACCGTCCAGCGCACGGAGCACCTGACGCCGGCCATGGTGCGGCTGACCCTCGGCGGCCCGGGCATCGCCGGCTTCGTGCCGTCCCCGCACGCCGACTCGTACGTGAAGCTGGTGCTGCTGCCCGGCGTCGGGCGCTCCGCCTCCGGCGCCGACGTGCTGGCCACGTGGACCACGCCCGAGGGCCAGGTGGACCTCGAGGCCGCGCGCGCCGCGCTGCCGCCGGAGCACCAGCCGCGGATGCGCACGTACACCGTGCGCGCCTACGACGACATGGACCTCACCCTGACCGTCGACGTCGTCGTGCACGGCGCCGCGGGCGTCGCGGGACCCTGGGCGGCGGCCGCGGTCCCCGGGGACGAGATCGTGGTCGTGGGCCCCGGCGGCGGCTACACCCCGGACCTCACCGCCGACCACCACCTGCTCGCGGGCGACGCGTCGGCGCTGCCCGCCATCGCGGTGTCGCTGGAGCGGCTCGGGGACGCGGCGACCGGCGTCGCGGTGATCGAGGTCGCCGACCGGTCCGAGGAGGTCGCGCTGCACGTCCCCGACGGCATCGCGCTGCGCTGGGTGCACGCCGACGGGGCACCCCCCGGCGCGCGGCTCGTCGAGGCCGTGCGCGCGCTGCCGTGGCCGGACGGGCGGGTGCACGCGTTCGTGCACGGCGAGGCCGGGTCCGTGCGGGAGCTGCGGCGGTACCTGCGCGTCGAGCGCGGGATGGCCAAGGAGGACCTGTCGATCTCCGGCTACTGGCGGCTCGGCGCGGACGACGAGGGCTGGCGCGCGGGCAAGCGGGACTGGCTGCGGGGCATCGAGGACGCGGAGACGGCCGCCGGGCTGGACTGACCCGGCGCGCCCGCAGCGGTCAGGGCACGAGGCCGGTCAGGGCAAGAGGCCGGTCAGGGCACGAGGCCGGTCAGGGGGCGAGGTGCCACGGCCGGTCGGGGTCCGTCGGCCGCGTGTCCGCGGCGACCTCGACCGCGTAGGTCGCGGGCGGCGGGCCGTCCGGGACCGGGCCCAGGTACCGGTGCCCGGTCATCCGGCACCACGCGGGCAGGTCGATCGGGGCGACCGGGTCGGACGTGGTCAGGTGCACGACCGTCCCCGGGTCCAGCTCGCGGGCGCGGGCGCGGAGCAGGACGAGCAGCCGGGCGCAGCCCAGGTCTCCCCCGTCGACGTGCACTATCACCCGGGGACCGTACCGCGTCAGCGCTGGTGCTCCTGGTGCTCGGCGTCCCGCTCCTCCCGGTACTCGAACTCCGCCGGGTCGACCCCGCGCTCGATCAGCAGCCGGTCGATCTTCGCCTCGATCCGCTCGTCGCCCTCCTTGGACTGCGACGACCCCCAGAAGTAGAACAGCGCCAGGCCGGCCGCCTGCCAGACCAGCTGCAGGAACTCCGACTGCCAGTTCTCGAACGTGGAGGACAGGAACGCCGGGAAGAACTGGGACCACTCGAACGCCTGCCCGTGCTCCGCCGCGTCGTTGCGCTGCTCGATCAGCTGGAACAGGAACTGCCCCGCCCACGAGAACAGGAACAGGGCCCCGGTGACGATCCCGAACGAGTACGCGGTGAAGAACTTCGGGCGGTTCGGCTTCTGACCAGCCACAGCGGCCTCCTTGCTCCGGCCGGGCCCACCCCGGACCCGGTGACAGGGCGAGTGTCGCCCCGGTGGGCGGGCGGCGCCCGTCGAGCAGCGCATCCGGCACGATGGGGGCCCCCGACGGCGAAGGAGCACGACGTGCCGGCACCCCTGGACCCTGCCGCGGAGCAGGTGCGCGCCGAGCAGCAGCACCTCGACGCCGCGTACGCCCTGCTGGACCGGCAGCGTGCCGAGGTGCGGTCGGACCTGGCGGCCGTGCTGCGGCGGGGGGCGGACGGCGCGACGGACGTGCACGTGCGCGAGGCCACCGCGGCGGGACTCACGCGGCGGATCGCGCGGCTGGACGGCGCGGAGCACGCCCTGTGCTTCGGCCGGGTGGACCTGGCGGACGGGCAGGTGCGGCACGTGGGCCGGCTGGGGCTGCGGGCCGACGACCGCGACGAGCCGCTGCTGGTCGACTGGCGCGCGGACGCGGCGCGGCCGTTCTACGCCGCCACCCCGGTGCACCCGATGGGCGTGCGCCGCCGGCGCCACCTCGACGTGACCGGCCGCCGCGTCCGCCGCGTGAGCGACGAGGTGCTCGACGGATCGGCGCACCGTCCGGGCGACGTGGTCGGCGACGACCCGCTGACCGAGGCGCTGGAGGCGACGCGCACCGGCCGGATGGGGCAGGCGGTCGCCACGCTGCAGGCGGAGCAGGACGCGGTGGTCCGCTCGGACAACCGCGGTGTCACGGTGGTGCAGGGCGGGCCGGGTACGGGGAAGACCGTCGTGGCGCTGCACCGCGCGGCGTACGTGCTGTACGCGTTCCCGCGCGCGGCGGAGGACGGCGTGCTGGTGCTCGGCCCCGACTCCGTGTTCCTCGACTACATCTCCCAGGTGCTGCCCTCGCTCGGGGAGAACGACGTCGTCCTCGCGACGGCCGACGACCTCACGGGCCGGAGCGCCACGGCCGCCGAGCCGCTCGCGACGGCGCGGCTCAAGGGCACCGCCGCCCTCGCGGACGCCGTCGCGGCGCTCGTCCGCCGGCACCAGGCACCGGGAACGCCCCGGTTCGCCGTGCGGGTCGGCGGCGAGCAGATCGCCCTCGACGCCCGCACCGTCGCGGAGGGCCGTGCGCGGGCGGCCGGCAGCGGGCTGCCGCACAACGCGGCCCGCGAGGTCCTGCACGAGCACCTGGTGGACGCGCTCACCGACGCCCTGGAGCGCCGCGCGGTCGACGACCTCGCCCGCATCGACGCGGAGGTCTCGGCCGCGACGGGCATGGACCTCGACCGGGCCGCCGCCGCGGACCTGCGCTCCCTGGGCTACGACGACGGCCCGGCGCACGACCTGTCCGCGGAGTTCGACGCCGACGCGGTGCGCGAGGAGCTGGCCGGCGACCCGCTCGTCGACGCCGCCGTCACCGCCCTGTGGCCACGGCTGCGCCCGGAGGACCTGGTCCGCCGGCTGCTGTCCGACGCGGCGCTGCTCCCGGCGTGCGCGCCGCGGCTCACGGCGGACGACCGGGCCGTGCTGCTGCGTCCGGCGGACGCCCCGTGGACCCGGGCGGACCTGCCGCTGCTGGACGAGGCCGAGGCGCTGCTCGACGGGCCGCCGGAGCGGGTGTTCGGGCACGTGGTGGTGGACGAGGCGCAGGAGCTGACCGACCTGCAGTGGCGGATGGTCGTGCGGCGGTGCCCGTCGCGGTCCATGACGGTGGTGGGCGACTTCGCGCAGGCCGGGCCCGTGACCACCTCGCGCACGTGGGCGGAGGCGCTCGGTGCCCACGTCTCCGCGCGGCTGGAGGTCACGACGCTGACCGTCTCGTACCGGACGACGCAGGAGATCCTCGCGAGCACCCGGGAGCTCCTGGCCCGGATCGCCCCCGACCAGACGCCGAGCCGGTCCGTCCGGCACGGGGAGGAACCCCGGCGGCTCACGACGACCCGCGACGCCCTGGTCGCGACGGTCACCGGCGAGCTGCGCGCGCAGGCGGCGGCGCACCCGGACGAGCTGCGGGCCGTCATCGGCACCGAGGAGGTCCTGGCGGTGCTGGCCGACGCCGTGGCGCCGTGGGCGCGCGTGGTCCCGGCGTCCCGGGTGCGGGGGCTGGAGTTCGACACCGTGCTGGTCGTGGACCCCGACGGCATCGCGGCGGACCGGCCCGGCGGCGAGCGGGACGTCTACGTCGCGGTGACGCGGCCGACCCGGCGGCTGTGCACGGTCGAGGTCGCGCGGGACTGACGGCCCGGCCGCGGGTCAGGCGCGGGTCAGGCCGCGGGTCAGGCCGCGCCGGCCGACGCCATGCCCGACGGCGCCCGGCCGCCCGTCGTCCCGGCGGGCCCCGGGGCGTCGCCGTCACGCTGCGGGAGGACCCCGCCGGCGCCCCGCGCCCGCGACGGGGCGACCCCGGCGATCAGCCCGGCGGCGACCTCGCGGGCATCGCGGTCGGTCGCGGCGGACCGGAGGTAGGCGAGCGCCTCGGTGGCGTCGCAGTGCCGCTGCGCCATGACGACCCCGACCGCGCGGTCGATCAGCGGCTGGGTGCGGCTGCACGCGAGCAGGTCGTCCATGGTCTGCGCGAGGGCGATCACCTCGTCCCGCGCGGCCACGACGGAGGCGATGCCCTCGGCGATCCCGGCGGCGCGCGCCGCGACCTCCCCCCACGCGCCCGGCCGGCGGCCGTACAGCGACAGGTAGACCGTGACGTCGCGGTGGGTGCCCGCGACGACGGCGGCGGACCGGAAGCCCTGGACGGCGCAGGCGTGGGTCCAGACGGGCCAGCGGCGCTCGTCGGCGAGGTCGTCCAGCAGCACGGGCGCGCCGGTCTCCCGGGCGGCGTACCGCGGGCCCTGGCGGTGGCGGTCCTGCGCGCCGTCGCACCGGGCGGCCGCGACGGACGCCGCGGCGAGCCAACGGTCCAGGCCCCGGACGGTCGCGGTGGCGCAGGCCTGCGCCTCGACGCCGAGGGTGCGGCCCGCGTGGGTGGTGAGGGTGTGGATGAGTGCGTCGAGCGAGGCGTCGGCGTCCAGCCGGATCGCCTCGTCGGGGCCCTGCACGCGCATCGGAACTCCCGGGCGTCGTCCTGCGCGCTGCGCTGCGCTGCACAGGGCGACATGGTGACGCAGATCCGCCGGTCCCGCCACCGCAGGGGCGGGACCTGCGGGAGCGCGCCGCGCCGCTCCCCGGCGGCGGTCCCAGGTGCCGCTCCCCCGGGCCCGTCGTAGCGTGGACGGCGCGGCGTCCGGCCCGCGGCGCCGCCCGTCAGCCCGAACGGAGGGGGCACCGTGGCGCACGCCGAGATCGACGACGAGCTGTGGCAGGAGTTCCACGACGTCGTCAACATGACGTCCCGCGAGCTGCGGGACTGGCTCATGACGCGCGACGCCGGCGAGGACACCGAGCCGCTGCCGGACCAGGCCGGGCCCGACCGGTCGCAGGCGGTGCTGGAGATCCTCGCCAAGCGCCGCACCGACCTGACGCCGGACGACGCCCGGACGATGCAGTCGGTGGTCGACACGGTCCGCTCGCTGCGCGGCGAGGAGCCGGAGCCCACGGCCGGCGACGCGCGCTGGCGGCACCGCCTGATGTCCGTGGGGCACGACCCGCTCAAGCCCTGAGCCCGGCCGTGGCGAGGGCCCCGACGACGACGGGGCCGCGCCGGACGGCGCGACCCCGTGGTCGTGAGCGGACCGGGTCCGGTCAGTGCATCGCGACGCGCTCGCCGGGCACCGTCGCGGGCCGGCGGACCAGCAGCGACGCGCCGACCGCGACGAGCGACACGACGCCGCCCCACATGAACGCGCCCTGCACGCCGTCGGCCGTCGCGGCGACCGGGTCGGCGCCCTCGCCCAGCCGGGCGGCGATCGTAGTGGACAGCACCGTGATGAACAGCGCCGTGCCGGCGGCGCCGGCGAGCTGCTGCACGGTGTTGATGATCGCGCTGCCGTGGCCGTACAGCTCCTTGCGGAGCGACCCGAGCGCCGAGGTGAAGAGCGGCGTGATCATGAACGCCAGGCCGACGCTGAGCAGGGTGTGCACGGCGACCACCAGGCCCGCCGGCGTGCCCGGGCCGAACGTCGACAGCAGCCACAGCGCGGCGCTGAGCGCCACGGCGCCCGGTGTCACCAGCGGCCGCGGCCCGAAGCGGTCGAACAGCCGCCCGACCAGCGGCGACAGCGCGCCCATGACCACGCCGCCCGGCAGCAGGAGCAGCCCCGTCTGCAGGGTCCCCCGCCCCAGCACGTCCTGCAGGAAGATCGGCAGCACGATCAGCGCGCCGAACATCGCCATGAAGCTGATCACCAGCACCACGGTGGACACCGTGTACGACCGGTCGGCGAACACCCGCAGGTCCAGCAACGCACCGGTGGTCCGCTGCAGCCGGAGCTGCCGCTGCGTGAACGCGGCGAGCGCGAGCAGCCCGACGACGATCGGGATCCACGGCGCGACCGGGGTGTGGCCGCCCGCCGACTCGCCGATGCTGGACAGCCCGTAGATCAGGGCCCCGAACCCGACGGCGGACATCGCGAGCGACAGCACGTCGAGCCGGGCGTCGCGCGGCGTGGTGACGTCCCGGACCTTCCAGACGCCCAGCGCCAGCGCCACGAGCGCGAACGGCAGCATCACCAGGAAGATCCACCGCCAGCTCAGCTGCGACAGCACCAGGCCGGAGATCGTCGGACCGACCGCGGGGGCCACCGAGATGACGATCGAGATGGTGCCCATCGTGCGGCCGCGGATGGCCGGCGGCACCAGCGTGAGCACGGTCGTCATGAGCAGCGGGATCATCACCGCGGTGCCGCTCGCCTGCACGACGCGGCCGACCAGCAGCACGCCGAAGCCCGGCGCCAGCGCGGCGATCGTCGTGCCCGCCGTGAACAGCGACATCGCGGCGACGAAGATCTGCCGCGTCCGGAACCGGTCCATCACCCAGCCGGTCGCGGGGATGACCACGGCCATCGTCAGCATGAAGCCCGTGGTGAGCCACTGCCCGGTCGCGGCGGAGACGCCGAGCTCGGCCATCAGCACGGGCAGGGCGACGCCCATGGCGGTCTCGTTGAGGATGACCACGAAGCCGGCGACCAGCAGCAGGCCGATGACCGTGCGGTCGCGCGGGTCGAGCCGGTCCACGGCCGGGGCGCTCACGGCGCGCTGAGCCGTCGGGGAGCCCGGCGCGGGGTCGCGGCGGGGGTCGTGCTCGCGCTCGCGCAGCGCGGTGTCGTCGTGCGCAGTCATGCAGGGGTCTCCCTCACGGGGTCGGTCGGCCGGCGTGCGCGCTCGGGCGGTGGCCCGTGGGGGAGGCGCGCTCCGGGCCAACGACGGCGACGACCTGGTTCATTCCCGCACGCGGTGCCGGGAGGTGGCGAAGGTGCCGGGAGGTGCCGGGCGCCCGCGGCTCGTCAGCGGGGGTGCTCGTCCGCCAGCCGCTGCAGCACCGTGCGGGCGACCTCCGGCAGGTCCGACTCCCCCTGGCGCGTCGCGGTCCGCAGGATGCGCAGCGCCTCGGCGGCGTCGCAGCCCGACGTCGCCATGACCGCCCCGACCGCGCGGTCGATCGCGGCCTGCGCCTCCAGGGCCGTCTCGAGCGCGGCGCGGCGCCGGTCGAGCTCCTCCGTGCGCAGGCACAGGTCCACCACGGCGCCGATCATCTGCGCGTACACGTCGCAGCGGACCACCGTGTCGCGGTCCCACGGGTCCAGCCGCTCGCTGTACACGTTCAGCGCGGCGCGCGCGGGCCACGCGAGGTGCGCGGGGAACGCGGCGGCCGACCGGAAGCCCGTCGCGAGCGCGGTGCTCCGCCACGACGGCCAGCGCGTCTCCGCCAGCAGGTCCGGCACGAGCACCGCCTGCAGGGACTCCATGGCGTCGACGCACGGCCCGACGTACTCGGCCGCCTCGACGTCGTCGCAGTGCGCGGCCCGCGGGTCGCTGCTCGCGGCCTGCCGCACCTCGCCGGCGTCGACGACCATGATGCTGCACGCCAGGTCGAACCCGAGGTGGTGTCCCGCGCGCTCCATGAACAGGCCGAGGTGCTCCGCGAGGGTGGCGAGCCCCTCGTCCGCCTGCGTCCCGTCGAGGCCCGTCACGTCCGTCCTCCTGCCCCGCGCGGCCGTGGAGCCTCAGGGTCGCACCGGCATCAGGCGGTCGCAAGACGCCGCGCGTACCCGCGCCCGCGCGAGGCGAGGCGGATAAGGTCGGAGCAGGACCGGACGTGAGCAGCGAGGTGGAGACGATGGTCGATCGCCCCACGCTGCTGGCCACCCTGACGTCGACGGCCGCCGGCATCCGGGGCGGTGGCTCGCTGGTGGCGCGCCTGTGCGAGGCCGCACGGGTGGTCTCCGACGCGGACGGCGCGTCGCTGGCGCTCACAGCGGAGGCCCGGAACTTCGCCACCCGCTCGGTGCTCTGCGCGACGGACGACGTGGCCGCGCGGATCGAGCAGATCCACGACGTCGTGGGCCGCGGCCCGTCCGCCGACGTCGCACGCGAGGACGCCGCGCTGACGACCTCGCTGACCGACCGCGGGACCCCGTGGCCCGAGTTCGCCGAGATGGTCACCCGCCAGACGCCGGCCGTCTCGCTCACCGCCGTCCCGCTGCACGCCGGCCCCGGCGTGCTGGGCGTGCTCACCCTCTACCGGTCCCGCCCCGGCGCGCTGACCGGCACCCTGGACGACCTCGCGTTCGTCGCGGACGTCATCGCGGTCGCGGTGCTCGACGGCACCGCTCCCGGCACCCCTCCGCCCGGCGCCTCCTGGGACGAGCGGTCCGTGATCCACCAGGCGGTCGGCATGGTGATGGCGCAGCTCGCCGTCCCCGCCGACGACGCGCTCGCGCTGCTGCGCGCCCACGCGTTCGCCCTGGACCTGACGCTGCCGGTGGTGGCGAACCAGGTCCTCGACCGTGAGCTGCGCTTCCAGCCCGAGGAGGAGCCATGAACGCCCACCGCACGACCCGCCGCACCACCTCCACCACCCCCACCACCCCGACGCGCACCCACCGGAGGGCACCATGAGCCGTCCCACCGCCATGGCGGCGCTCACCACCACCCTGGCCACGCTCGCCGCGGAGCAGGACGCGGTCAGCGTGCTCAACAACCTCGTCCGCGCGTGCGCCGACACGCTGCAGGCGGACGTCGGCGTGCTCGTCGCCGAGGACTTCGCGGAGCCGACCGTCGACCGGTTCGACCTGCTCGCGGCGTCCTCGCACACCGCCGGCTCGCTCGAGCTCTACCAGGCGCAGATCGACGAGGGCGCCTGCAAGGACTCCATGCTGGAGGACGACGACCTGTCCGTCGTGGGTGACGCGGCGCTCGTCGCCCGGTGGCCCCGGTTCGGCCCCTCCGTGCTCCGGTCGGGACGCCACGCCGTGCACGCCCTGCCGATGCGCTGGCGGGGCCGGCCGTTCGGCGCCCTGAACATCTTCCTCGACTCCGCGCACCCCCTGACCGCCGACGAGCGCGTCGCCGCCCGGGCGTTCGCCGACCTCGCCGCCATCACGACGGTGCACGCCGGCGAGCGGATCGACATGGAGGCGGTCGCGCGAGCGGTCCGCACGACCGCGGAGCAGCGCGCCCTCGTGGAGCAGGCCAAGGGCGTCGTGCGCTACCTGCGCGGCGTCGACGCGGGCGACGCGTTCGTGATCCTGGAGCGCCGGGCGTACGCCACGTCCGGCGCGATCACCGCGGTCGCGCAGGAGGTCCTCGACGCGGCGGAGCGGGGCGACCGGCCCGCCTGGCTGACGGGTGGCTGACGGGGCGTGACCGGGGTGACGGGGGTCGGCCGCGACCGACCGACCGCCGTCCGACGTCAGGCGCAGGCGGCCGGGCCGCGCCGGCCCCGGGACCCGGTCGCGCCCGCGGTCACCCACGCGCCGACCTGCGCCACGTCGGCGCCGGTGCGGACCGCCACCGCCCGCAGCAGCTCCTCCGCCGCCCCCGCGCCGAGCCCCCGCGCCTCCATCAGCACCCCGACGGCGTGCAGCTCCCGGGCGTGCGCGCCGAACCGCGGCGCCCAGGTGCGCGCGTCGAGGTCGGCCAGGCCCAGGCGTCCCCGCACGTCCGCGGCGATGGCCTCCGCGAGCACCCCGGCGGTCGTCAGGTCGTCCCCCAGCCAGTCCCGCAGGCCGACCGCGTAGAACGCGACGGCGATCTCCGCACGGTCCCCCAGCGACACCGGCACCACCACGAACGACGCGAAGTGCTCCGCACGCATCCGCCCGCGCCACGAGGGCCAGCGCGCCTCCGCCAGCAGGTCGGGCAGCACGACCGTGCGCATCCCCCGCATGGCGAGCGCGCTCGGCCCGTCGAGCCCGGCGGCGTCCTCGTCGTCGCACCGCGCGACGCGGGCGCTGCTGCTCGCCGCCCGGACCGTCGCACCGAGGTGGCGGAACGTGATGCTCGCGTGCGCGCCCGATCCCATCCCGGCGGCGGCGCTGTCGGCATGACGCTGGAGGTACGTCGTGGTCGTCATGCGAGCCGCTCCCTCGAGGGCGGCACGAGGCCGCCACCCCCACCGTCGCACGCGCGGTCGCGGGTGGCAACGTGCCCGGTGCGCGGGTGCCCCCGGCGGGGTTCGAACCCGCACTGGGCCGGGTTTAAGCCGGCTGCCTCTGCCGGTTGGGCTACGGGGGCCGCGCTCATCCTGCCACCAGCGCCGGGGCGCGCCGGTGCCGGACGCGACGACGCCCGCCCACCTCCGCGAGGTGGACGGGCGTCGTGGTGCGGCCGGGTGCCGGCGGCGTCAGGCCTTGGTCTTCGCCGACGCGCTGTCGGCGGCGGAGGTGTCGTCGGCCTTGCCCGCACCGCTCGGCTTGACCTCGGAGCTCGGCACCGGGGAGTGGTCCTCCGCCGTGGCCGGGGCCGCGGCGGGCGCCTCGACGCGCGGCTTCGGCGGCACGGACGCGGCGCGGAACTCCGCGCGCGGGTCGTGGATCGAGCCGAGCGCGACGGTCTCCCGGCGCCACAGCAGGCTGGAGGTCCAGCCCGCCATGATCGCGACCTTGCGGTTCAGGGTCGGCATCGCCATGACGTGGTACGACCGGTGCAGGACCCACGCGAAGACGCCACGGACCTTGATCTTGCCGAGGAACTGCGCGACGCCCTTGTACATGCCGAGCGACGCGACGGCGCCGATGTTCTTGTGCTTGTACGGCGTCGGCTCGGCGCTGCGCAGCACCCGCGCCAGGTTCTCCGCCAGGTGCGCGCCCTCGCGGATCGCGTGCTGGGCGTTCGGCGGGCAGAACGAGCCCGGGTTGTACAGGTCCGGCACCGCGGCGCAGTCACCGGCGGCGTAGGCGTCCGGCACGACGTTGCCCTCGGCGTCCGCCACCTGGAGCGTCGGCAGCGTGATGACGCGGCCCATCTTGTCCAGCGGCAGGTCGGAGTTCTGCAGCACCGGGTTCGCCTTGACGCCCGCGGTCCAGACGATCGTCTCGGAGTCGAACTCCGTCTTGTCGGACAGCACGACGTGGCCGTCGACGCACGAGTTGAGGAACGTCGACAGGAAGACCTCGATCTTGCGCTTGCGCAGCTGCTCGAGCGTGTACCCGCCGAGCTCCTCGGAGACCTCCGGGAGGATGCGGCGCGAGCCCTCGACCAGCACGAACCGCAGGTCGTCCGCGCTCAGCGACGGGTACTGCTTGACCGCGTCGCGGGCCATGTCCTCGACCTCGGCGATCGCCTCGACGCCGGCGAAGCCGCCGCCGACGAACGTGAAGGTCAGCATCCGGCGGCGCAGCTCCGGGTCCCAGGTGGACGACGCGCGGTCGATCCGGCCCAGGACGTGGTTACGGACGGCGATGGCCTCCTCGACGTTCTTGAAGCCGATGGCCTGCTCCGCGAGCCCCGGGATGGGCAGCGTGCGGGCGACCGAGCCGAGGCCGACGATCAGGTGGTCGTACGTGATCCAGTACGGCTCGCCCTCCTCGGGCGTGATCTGGACCCTGCGGTCCGCGTGCCGGATCTCGGAGACCTTGCCCTGCAGCGAGTCGATGCCCTTGAGCGCGCGGTGGTGCGGCGCGACGACGTAGCGGGCGTCGATCGAGCCGGCGGCCGCCTCGGGGAGGAACGGCGCGTAGGTCATGTAGGGGCGCGGGTCGACCACGACGATGGCGGCCTCGCGGTTGCCCAGGCGACGGCGCAGCCGGCGGGCGGCGTACAGCCCCACAGACCCGCCGCCGAGGATGACGATGCGCGGCACCTTGCGGGACTTGGTCCCGGACTGCGGCGCGGGGGTCGTGACGGTCGTCTCAGACATGGGTCCAACGGTACGTCCCATGACTTGTTGAAAGCGACCTGAGCGCACGTGATTCTGGGCACAAGGTCCCAGATCCGCGGTCAGGGAGCGGCGGTCGGCCCGGTCACCGGCGTCTCGGTCGCGCCCGGTCCGGGACCTTGGTCGGGGCTCGCACCCGTTCCGTCCGCCGGCGAGGGGACCAGCGCGGGCGCCTTCGCGAACGGGCGCGGCGGGGTCCGCGGCGCCTCGTCCAGCCGGGGGGCCGAGCCGTCGCCCGAGAACGCGAACGACGACGTCGGCGCACCCTGCAGCGGGTACACGTTCCACCGCCTGCGGCCGTCCTCGTCCTGCGAGGGCACGAACGTCCACGGCTCGTCGACGCCCGGCAGCGACCACGACCCCAGGCCCTCGTCGGCCGTCGCGCGCACCGGGCGCCCGCGGTCGTCGTAGACCTGCACGTCCGAGAGCGGGTTGCCGTCGGCGTCGTAGACGAACAGGTTGCTCACCTGCATCCCGTCGACCCACACGCCGTCGTCCGGCTGGATCGTCGCGCCGGGGATCTCCACGTACCGCACGTCGCTCGCCGCCGAGGCGTAGAAGCGGGACTCGTAGGTGAACACCGCGACCGGGACCAGCAGCACCAGGGCACCCGCGGTCGCCGCGCGCGACAGCCACGGCAGCTGCGCCGCGCCCCACCGGCCGCGGCCCCACTGCACGGACACGGCGACCAGGACGAGCAGCAGCGCCCAGTGCAGCGCGCGGCCCGGGACGCCGTCGCGTTCCGGACGCACGCGCCAGAAGAGGACGCTCGACTCGGAGGCCACCCACATGAGCGCCTGGTACGCGATCCACCCGCGGGCCGCCCACCAGAACGGGCTCAGGTCGCGGGCCGCACCGGCGACCGGGGCCGCCCACGGCTGCCGCCGCACGACCACCGCGGTCCGCCGCCACCCGGCGGCGACGCTGCCGCCCACGCGGCTCCACCGGTCCGGCCACGGCCGGGCGCCCGTCGTGCCCTCGTCCGGCAGCCCGGCCGCCGCGCGGAGCTCCTGCGCGTAGCCGTGCGGGTCGCCGAACCGCGACGTGAGGTCGACGGCCGACCCCTCGACGGCCCCGGCCGGCGCGTCCGACAGCGCGTCGGTGAGGTCCGCCTCCAGGCCGTCCGTCAGGTCGTCGACCTGGTCCGGGGGGAGGTCGGCGAGGTGCCGGCGGACGTCGGCGGCGTACCGGCCGACGGCCACGCGCACCGCCTCGTCCTGCGTCGGTGCGGTCCCGTTCACGCTGCCTCCCCCTCGAGCAGGCGCGCCATCGTCCCCGCGAACTCGCGCCAGTCCGTGCGCTGGGCGGCGAGCATGGCCCGGCCCTGCGCGTTGATCCCGTAGTACTTGCGGTGCGGGCCCTCGTCGCTGGGCACCACGTAGGACGTCAGCGCGCCCTGGGAGTACAGGCGGCGGAGCGTCCCGTAGACGGAGGCGTCCCCGACCTCGGTGAGGCCGGCGGCGCGCAGGCGGCGGACCACGTCGTAGCCGTAGCCGTCCTCCTCGGCGACGACGGCGAGCACGGCGACGTCGAGCACCCCCTTGAGCAGCTGGGTCGTGTCCATCGGGCCTCCGCGTCACCGACGGCCGCACAGCGGCCGCTCCTCGTCCGGTGGCGCGACGGGCCCCCTGCTTCCGTCGCGCCACCGGCTGCCTGGCGCGGGAGCCGACCCTCCTCGGCTCCCGCAGCACACACGGTAGTACAGAATGCGCGGTACCGGGCGAAACTCGATACCGCGTGTTCGCCGAAGTGGCGGCGGGCGCGCCGCGGCGGGCAGGCGCAGGACGTCGCGGTCAGGGCCCGGCGGGTCGGTGCGCGGGCGGCGCCTGCGTCAGGCGGTGGGGGCGGCGACGCGCTCGGCGACGCTCCAGGCGATGCCGTCGAGGATGTCGTGCTCCGAGGTCACCACGTCGGTCAGCGTGCCGCCCGCGGCCTCGACCTCGGCGCGGACGCGCTGCACGACGGCCCGCCACACCAGGGCGCCGGCGCCGATGACGTCCACCCGGCCCGGGTGCATGAACCCGAGCGCCGCGCGGGACGCCCGGTCCCGCTCGAGCAGGTCGTCGCACGCCGCCACGACCTCCTCGACGGTCAGCACCGAGCCGTCGATCGCCGCGGAGTCGTAGGCGGGCAGCCGCAGCGCGTGCGCGGTCACGGTGGTCACCGACCCCGCGAGGCCCACCAGGGTGGCGGTGCGCCCGAACGGGACGTGCTGCGCCGCGACGTCGAGCGCCGCCCGGACGTCGGCCTCGGCTGCCGCGATCTCCGCGGCGGTCGGCGGGTCGGACTGCAGGTGCCGCTCGGTGATCCGCACGCACCCGACGTCCATCGAGTACGCGGCCTCCGGCGTCTGCTCGCCCAGGACGACCTCGGTCGAGCCGCCGCCCAGGTCCACCACGAGGAACGGCCCCGGGTGCCGGCCGCCCAGCACGCCGGTCGCGCCGCGGAACGACAGCGCGGCCTCCTCGACGCCGCCGACGACCTCGGGCTCGACGCCCAGCGCCTCGCGGACCCCCGCGACGAACTCGTCGCGGTTCTCGGCGTCCCGCGACGCGCTGGTGGCGACGAACCGCACGGCCTCGACACCGAGCTCCTCGCAGACCTGCGCGTAGCGGCGGGTGGCGTCCAGGGTCCGGGCCATCGCCTCGGGGGCGATCCGGCCGGTGCGGTCCACGCCCTGCCCGAGCCGGACGACCTCCATCCGGCGGTGGAGGTCCGTCAGGGTCCCGGCGGTCACGTCGACGTCGGCCACCAGGAGCCGGATCGAGTTGGTCCCGCAGTCGATGGCAGCCACACGCGTCACGCGGACCATCCTCCCATCCCGGGCACGGGCCGCGCGCCGAGCCGGGCCCGGCGTCAGCAGGTGCAGCGGTCCGGGCGCCACACCTCGCGCAGCCGCAGCAGCACCTCGTCGCCGACCGGGTTCACGCCCGGCCCGGCGGCCAGCGCGTGCCCGACGACCACGTGCAGGCACTTCACGCGGGTCGGCATCCCGCCCGCCGAGATGCCGGCGATCTCCGGCACCTCGCCGAGCTCGGCGCGGTCCGCGAGGTACGCCTCGTGCGCCCGCCGGTAGGCCGCCGCGAGCTCCGGCTCGGCCTGCACCCGCGCGGTCAGCTCCTTCATCAGGCCGCCCGCCTCCAGCGTGCTGACCGCACCGACGGCCGGCGGGCACGTCAGGTAGTACGTCGTCGGGAACGGCGTGCCGTCGTCCAGCCGGGGCGCCGTGCGGACCACGAGCGGCCGGCCGCACACGCACCGCGCCGCGACCCCCACCACGCCGCGAGCCGGCCGGCCGAGCTGCTCGCGCAGGACCTCCCGGTCGGCGTCGGTCACCTCGGGGGCGTCGCGCCGCGCGCGCGGCACGTCGGCCGGGTCGGGCAGCGTGCCGACGCGCGCAGCAGCGTCGTCCGGCACCGCGGGGTCCGGGGTGGGCACGGCCGGGGTGGTGGGCAGGTCGGTCACGGGGTCCTCGCGGGTCGGGCGGTCGTCGAACGGCGTCAGGGCGCCGTCGCGCCCCCGGTCGCGGAACCGGTCGCGGGGTCGGTCGCCGCGGAGCCGGAGCCGTCGGTGCCGTCGGCCGGCACCGGCCCATTCTCCCCCGAGGTCGCCGGGTCCGGGGACGGCGCCGTCCCGCCGGTGCCGGCGACGCCCGCGACCTGCACGGAGTCCCACACCTGGGCGTACCAGGGCCGCGTCGGGTCCTCGGTGTCGACCGCGGCCGGCCCCGGGAGCGTCTCCTCGGTGGCCGGGGCCTCCGGGACGACCTCCGGGTCGGCGACGCGGAGCGCCCGCTCGCCCGGCATCACGAACGCCAGCCGCTCGCGGGCCTGCGCCTCCACGTACGCGGGGTCCGACCAGCGGTCGAGCTCGGCCTGCAGGTCCTCGTTGTCCTGCTCCGCCCGGGCGACCTCGGCGCGCAGCTGCTCGAGCTCGACCTGCTGGTCGAGGTACTGGCGCAGCGTCGGGAACACCAGGACGAAGGCGATGGACAGCACCAGCAGCATCACGAGCGCGCGGACGGTGAACAGCCGGGGGACGCGCTGCTGCACGGTCTCCGCACGACCGGACCGCCGGTCGGAGCCGCGGCCACCCGGACCGCCACCCGGACCGCCGCCCGGCCCGCCGGCGGGGCGGGAGCTGCTGGGACGGGACGCCGGGCGGGGCGCGGACGACGGCGTGGAGCGGGCGCGCGAGGCGGCCGGGCGCGGGGACGCGGGCCGGGGGACGCTCTGCTGCGGGGCCGGGGTGCTGCGGGACGCCGG
>NZ_CABEGA010000031.1 GCF_901521055.1 Cellulomonas hominis
GTGTTGCGGGGTCGGGGGTCGGGGGTCCGGCTGCGGGGTCCGGTCCGCGGGCGGCCGGCACCGGCGCGTGCACCGGTCGGTAGGGTCGGTCGGGTGAAGATCCTCGTCGTCGGGACCGGCGCCCGCGAGCACGCCCTGGCCCTCGCCCTCTCCCGGGACCCCCGGGTCGCCGAGCTGCACGCGGCCCCCGGGAACCCCGGCATCGGCGCCCTCGCCACGCTGCACGCGGTGGACCCCCTCGACGGCGCGGCCGTCGCCGCCCTCGCGACGTCGCTCGGCGCGGACCTGGTCGTCGTCGGGCCGGAGGCGCCGCTCGTCGCCGGTGTCGCCGACGCGGTGCGCGAGGCCGGGGTCCCCGTGTTCGGGCCCAGCGCGCAGGCCGCCCGGCTCGAGGGGTCGAAGGCCTTCGCGAAGGAGGTCATGGCCGCCGCGGGCGTCCCCACCGCCGACCCCGTCGTGGTGACCGACCCCGCCCGGGCCGGTGCCGCGCTCGACACGTTCGGCGCCCCGTACGTTGTCAAGGACGACGGGCTCGCCGCCGGCAAGGGCGTCGTCGTCACCGAGGACCGGTCCGTCGCGCTCGAGCACGCCCTCGCGTGCCTCGCCAAGCCCGGCGGCCGCGTCGTCGTGGAGGACTACCTGGACGGGCCCGAGGTCTCCCTGTTCGTGCTGTCCGACGGCACCCACGTCGTGCCGCTCGTCCCGGCGCAGGACTTCAAGCGCGTCGGGGACGCCGACACCGGCCCGAACACCGGCGGCATGGGGGCGTACTCCCCGCTGCCGTGGGCGCCGCCCGGCCTCGTCGACGAGGTCGTCGCCCAGGTCGCCCAGCCCACCGTCGACGAGATGGCCCGGCGGGGGACGCCCTTCGTCGGCGTCCTGTACTGCGGTCTCGCGCTGACCAGCCGCGGGACCCGGGTCGTCGAGTTCAACGCCCGGTTCGGCGACCCCGAGACGCAGGTCGTGCTCGCCCGGCTCGTCACACCGCTCGCGGGCGTGCTGCTCGCCGCCGCCACCGGGTCGCTCGCCGACCTGCCGCCGCTCGAGTGGCGCGACGACGCCGCCGTGACGGTGGTCGTCGCGTCGTCCGGGTACCCCGAGGCGCCGCGGACCGGGGACGTCATCACCGGGCTGGACGAGGCCGGCGCGCTGCCCGGGGTCCACGTGCTGCACGCGGGGACGGCGGCGGGGGCCGACGGGGCCGTGCTGTCCGCGGGCGGGCGGGTGCTGTCCGTGGTGGGCACGGGGGTGGACCTGGCCGCGGCGCGGGACGCGGCGTACGCCGGGGTGCAGCGCATCGGGCTCGACGGGTCGCACCACCGGTCGGACATCGCCCGGGCGGCTGCGGAGGGCTGAGGGGTCTGCTGCACCCGGGCGTGGCGACGGGCTCCGCTCGGCGAGCCGGTGGCGAGGCGTCCACAGGCGTGGGGTGGGTGCGTCGTCCCCAGGCGTCGTCGTCCTGGGCGGTCGGCTGCCGGAGGTGGTCCCTAGCGTGCTCGTATGCCCGATGACCTGCCGGAACGCGCCTCCGAGTCGACTGCCGTCGACACGGCGTGGGGTGAGCACGCCGCGTGGACGGACGCCGAGCGCGCGTTCCTGCGGCGGCTGACGGGCACCCCGACCGGCTCCCCGCTCGTCGCGGTCCTGGAGGGGTTGGAGGCCGACGGGCTCGACGCGCTCGGCGGGTTCGAGCGGGTGGAGGTCGTCGCAGCGGCGGCCCGGCTGGAGGCGTGGGCCCACGCCCTGAAGGCGCGCGCGGCGGCGGCCCTCGACCGGCACGAGTCGATGCGCGCACCGGTCGGGCGGATCCCCGCAGGCGCGGCGTTCGTGTCGCGGAACATCACCGCGGCGACCCTCGCGATGCGTCTCCAGTGCTCACCCCGCGAGGCGGACACGCTCGTCCGCGAGGGCGTGTCCTACGGGCAGGCGCTGGCCGGGACGGGCGAGGCGCTGGCGGCCGGGACCATCGACGCGCCCCGCGCGCGGGCGCTCGTGACGCGGCTGTGGGACCAGATGCCCCACGTCGCCGCCCACGTCGAGGAGGAGGTCCTGCCCCGCGCCGGTGGCCGGACCTCGTTCCAGGTCCGGCAGGACGTCGAACGCGCCCTCAGCACCGTGGACCCCGAGGGCGCGGCCGACCGGCACCGGGTCGCTCAGCAGGGCCGGTGCGTCGGTCGGCCGCAGGTGCGTGCGGACGGGATGGCGGCGCTGTGGGTGCTGCTGCCGGCCGTGCGGGCGGTGCAGGTCGACACGGTGCTGGAGGCCGCCGCGCGGACCGCCCGGTCGGCGGGTGACCCGCGGACGCTGGAGCAGCTGCGCGCCGACGGGCTGTGCGACCTGGTGCTCGGCGGGCCCGGCGAACCCGCCGCTGCCGCCGCGCCGGCGCTGTCGACCGTTCTGCCGACCCAGCGTTCCGGCGCCGACGGCCTGCCGCCGGAAGCCACCGCGACCGCGAGCCCGGCACGCGGGCGTGCGCCGCGCACGCACGTGCTGGTCACGGTGCCGCTGTCCACCCTGATCGGGGTCGAGGACCAGCCGGCGGAGCTGGCCGGGTACGGGCCGATCGACGCGGTGCAGGCCCGGGCCCTGGCCTGGGGTGGGACCTGGCAGCGGCTGGTCACCGACCCGCTGTCCGGCACCGTCCTGGACGTCGGGCGCACGCGGTACCGACCACCGGCGGCTCTGGACGAGCACGTGCGCTACCGCGACCGGACCTGCACCGCACCGGGCTGCACCGTGCCCGCTGAGCGCGCCGACCTCGACCACACCGTCGAGTACCACCCCGGCGCCGACGACGACCCCGCCCGACCGCTCGGTGCGACCAGCGCCGACAACCTCGGCCCCGCGTGCCGGCACCACCACCGCCTCAAGACCGAGACCGCGTTCACCCTCGCCCAGGTCGAACCCGGCCTGTTCGCCTGGACCGACCCCACCGGCCACACCTACCTCGTGCGGCCCGGCACCGACGACCCCGTCCACCACCTCACCCCGACCACAGACACCGACGGACCACCCCCCTACTGAGGGACGGCCTGGTCGGCGGGGGTGTCAGACGAGAGTCAGCACGCCCAGCAGCAGCACCGCGAGACCCAGCGCCATCGACACGCCGATCAGCACCAGGTGCACGGTCAGGAACCGGGTGGCGCGGCCCTGCGCGTCCCTGGACCGCGGGTCCCTGACGATGCGGGCGCCGAACCGGGGCCAGACGAGCAGGCTCCACGCCCCGGCGACGAGCAGGACCACGGACCAGGCGACAGGGAGCTCCATGCCGGCGAGTATGCCTGCCCGCTGCCCGCTGCCCGCTGCCCGCTGCCCGCTGCCCGCTGCCCGCTGCCCGCTGCCCGCTGCGGACAGCACCGCAAGGTCGCCGTCCGCCTGCGGCAGGATGTGCGCATGACCGCACCCGCGCTGCCCGGCTGGACGCACACCTACTCCGGCAAGGTCCGCGATCTGTACGTCCCCGACACCACGCAGCCCGAGGGCGCAGCAGTCACCGAGAAGCATGGGGACGTCGTGCTGGTCGTCGCGAGCGACCGCGTCAGCGCGTACGACCACGTGCTGAGCCCCGGCATCCCCGACAAGGGTGTGGTGCTCACGCAGCTCAGCCTGTGGTGGTTCGACCAGCTCGCCGACCTGGTCCCGAACCACGTCGTCAGCGCGTCCGCGCCGGAGGTGCCCGCGGCGGTGCTCGGGCGCGCGATGGTGTGCCGGCGGCTGGACATGTTCCCGGTGGAGTGCGTGGTCCGCGGCTACCTGACGGGTTCGGGGCTGGTGGAGTACCGGTCGAACGGCGCGGTGACGGGGATCCCGCTCCCGGCGGGGCTGGTCGACGGGTCGCGGCTCCCAGAGCCGATCTTCACGCCCGCGACGAAGGCGGAGGTCGGCGAGCACGACGAGAACGTGAGCATCGACGTGGTGGCGGACCGTCTGGGTCGGGAGCGCGCCGAGGAGCTCCGCGACCTGACCCTGGCGGTGTACGCGCGGGCCGAGCGGGTCGCGCGGGAGCGGGGTGTGATCCTCGCGGACACGAAGCTGGAGTTCGGGCTGGACCCGGTGACGGGGGCGGTGACGCTCGGTGACGAGGTGCTCACGCCGGACTCGTCGCGGTTCTGGCCGGCGGACGCCTGGGAGCCGGGGCGGGCGCAGCCGAGCTTCGACAAGCAGTTCGTCCGGGACTGGCTGACGTCGGACGCGTCGGGGTGGGACCGGGCGGCCGACGCGACGCCGCCGAGCCTGCCGGCGGAGGTGGTGGAGCGGACCCGTGCCCGGTACCTGGAGGCGTTCGAGCGCCTCACCGGGGCGCCGCTGGCGCTCTGACCTGGGGGCCGCTCGAGGGGCGGGACTTGGTCCGGAGGGGCGCGAGCCATAGGTTAGGCTTGCCTCATTGTTGCGGCGCCGACGTCGGTCCGTGAGCCTGGGGCTCCACCGACGCGGCCGCCCATCGCCCATTCGGATCGGAGCACCCTCGTGCACGCTCGCACGTCCCTCCCGCGCCCGGCGGCCCGCCGTGGCCTGGCCGCCGTCGCCGTCGTCGGCGCGGCCGCCCTCCTGCTGACCGCCTGCGGCAGCGACGACACCACGGATGACAACACCACGGCCGGCACGGACGACGCCGCCGCTGCCGAGGACGCGTTCCCGGTCACGATCGAGTCCTCGCTGGGCGAGGCGACGATCCCGGAGAAGCCGGAGCGCGTCGTCGCGCTCGGCTGGGGTGCGGCGGACATCGCGTACTCGCTGGGCACGCTGCCGGTCGGCATCGAGAGCGACGACTGGGCGGGCGACGAGGACGGCTACCAGCCGTGGTTCCGCGAGGCCGTGGAGCAGGACGGCGAGGAGCTGCCGGAGACCATCACGATGTACCCGGAGCTGGACGTCGAGGCGATCATCGGCCTGGAGCCGGACCTGATCCTGGCGCCGCAGTCGGGCATCGACCAGGCGACGTTCGACCAGCTGTCGGACTTCGCGCCGGTCGTGGCGTACCCCGGTGAGCCGTGGGCCACCTCGGTCGAGGACCAGATCACGATCGCCGCGGAGGCGCTGGGCGAGCCGGAGAAGGGCGAGGAGCTCATCGCCGGGATCCAGGCCGAGTTCGACGCGGTCAAGGAGGAGCACCCGGAGTTCGCGGGCGTGACCTACGCGTACGTCTACGGCGGGGACCAGCCGGGTTCGCTCGGCGTCTACATGCCGGGTGACACGCGTGTCGCGCTGCTGACGAGCCTGGGCCTGGAGCTCGCGCCGTCGGCGGCGGGCCTGGAGCCGGACGAGGGCGCGTACTACGCGACGCTGGGCCTGGAGAACGCGGACGTGCTGGACGACGTCCAGGTGCTGTTCACCTGGTTCAACGACGAGGAGGAGCAGGCCGCCACGGAGGCGCAGCCGCTGTGGCAGCAGATGCCGGCGTTCGCCTCGGGCGCCTACCTGCCGATGATCGACCGGCAGCTCGGCATGGCGGTCACGGTCGCCACGCCGCTGAGCGTGCCGTACGCGCTCGACGCCTACGTCCCGCAGATCGCCGAGGTCGTCGCGAAGGTCTCCTGACCTTCCGACCACTCCAGCCACCGGCCCCGGCCGGGAACGGACCTGCCGACAGTGACCGCGACCGTCACCGCACCGCGAGCCCCGCGCACCTCCGCGCGGGGCTCGCGGTCGCGCGCGTGGGCGCTGGCGCTGGGGCTGGTCGTCGCGGTGGGGCTGCTGGTGCTCGCGTGCGGCGTGAGTGTCGCCGTGGGCTCGAAGTCGGTGCCGCTGGGCGACGTGTGGTCGGCGTGGTTGCACCCGGACGACGGCTACACGTCCGCGGTGGTGCAGTCCCGGCTGTCCCGCACGGCGCTGGGGGTGCTGGCCGGTGCGGCGCTGGCCGTCTCGGGCGCGGTGATCCAGGGCCTGACGCGCAACCCGCTCGGTGACCCCGGCCTGCTGGGTGTGAACGCGGGCGCGTCGGCGTCGGTCGTCATCGTGACGGCGCTGGCGGGCGGGACGGCTGGCCGGTCGGTGTGGGCGGCGATCCCGGGGGCGGTCGTGGCGACGGTGGCGGTCTACGTGATCGGGTCGGGCGGCCCGCGGGGCAGGGCGACGCCGGTGCGGCTGGTGCTGGCCGGTTCGGCGATCGCCGCGGTGCTGGTGGCGCTGGTCCAGGCGATCACCCTGGCGGACCCCGAGGTGTTCTCGACGTACCGGTTCTGGGTGATCGGGTCGCTCGCTGGCCGGCCGGAGGGCACGGTGGGTCTCGTGCTGCCCTACGTGGTGGCGGGGCTGGTCCTGGCGGCCCTGCTGGCACGCGGGCTGAACGCGCTGGCGCTGGGCGAGGAGACGGCGACGGCTCTCGGTCTGAACGCCGGCCGGACCCGTGCCCTCGCCGGGGCGGCGGCCACGCTGCTCGCCGCGGCCTCGGTCGCCGCGGTCGGGCCCGTGGCGTTCGTCGGGCTGGCGGTGCCGCTGGTGGTCCGCTCGTTCACCGGGTCGGACCACCGCTGGCTGCTCCCGTACGCCGCGGTGCTCGGACCGGTGCTGCTGCTCGCCGCCGACGTGGTCGGACGTGTCGTGGCGCGCCCCGGCGAGCTGATGGTCGGGGTGGTCACGGCGTTCGTCGGCGCCCCGTTCCTGGTGATGGCCGTGCGGCAGGGGCGGGTGGGACTGTGACCACGACGACGGCTCCGGCCCGCACGCCCGCACCCGGTGCCGCCCCGCGCCCGCAGGTGGCGCGACGCCGGCCGGTGATCCGCGTGAACCGGCGCGCGGTGGTGGTGTCCGCGGTGGCGCTGCTGGCCGCGCTGGTGCTGGCGGTCGTCTCGATCTGGGTGGGTGACCTGGGGATCAGCCCGGTGGAGCTGCCGGCGGTGCTGGCGGGCGACGGCTCGAAGGCCCAGGACTGGGTGCTGTGGTCCAACCGTGCGCCGCGGATCGGCGTGGCGATCGGCGCGGGCGCGGCCTTCGGGATCGCGGGGTCGATCTTCCAGAGCGTGACGCGCAACCCGCTCGGCAGCCCGGACGTGATCGGGCTCGGCTCCGGCGCGGCGGCGGGTGCCGCGGCGGCGACGCTCGTCTGGCCGGGTCTGGTCCCGGGTCCGGTGGGGGCGCTCGTCGGGGCGGGGGTGGCCGTCGGGCTGGTGCTCCTCGGCGCCGGCCGCGGGGTGAAGGCGCCGTTCCGGATGGTCGTGGTCGGCATCGCGATCGGCGCGATGGCGCTGGCGTTCGTGCAGCTCGCGCTCGCCCGGGCGACCACCGAGGAGGCCCAGGTGGTCGCCGCGTGGCTCAACGGCAGCCTGCTCTCGCGCAACGCCGGCCACGTCCTGACGATCGCGCTCGCGCTGGTGGTGCTCGTGCCGTGCGCGCTGGCCCTCACGCGGCGGCTGCAGCTCGTGGAGATGGGCGACGACGCGGCGACGGCCCTCGGCGTGCACCCCGGTCGCACCCGGTCGCTCGCGATCGCGGTGGGCGTGGCGCTGACCGCCGCCGCGGTGAGCGTGTGCGGCCCGGTGTCGTTCATCGCGCTGACCGCGCCGCAGATCGCCCGCAGGGTCACCCGCTCGACGGGCCCCGGCATGGTGGCCGCCGCCTGCACCGGTTCGGTGCTCCTGGTCGGGGCCGACCTGCTCGCCCAGCACGCGCCCTGGGGCGTGCAGTACCCCGTCGGGGTGCTGACCGCGCTGCTCGGTGGTTCGTACCTCGCGTACCTCCTGGTGCGCGAGTGGAGGAAGGGGACGGCATGACCGCCACGCCCACGACGGCTCGGGCCGCCACCGCGACGGCGCCGCTGGCGACGGACGGGGTCACGCTCGCGTACGACCGCCTGGTCGTCGCCGAGGACCTGACCGTGGAGATCCCGGCGGGGTCGTTCACGGTGATCATCGGCCCGAACGGCTGCGGGAAGTCGACGCTGCTGCGCGCGCTGGCCCGCACGCTGAAGCCGCGCGCCGGTCGCGTGCTGCTCGACGGCGCGCCGATGGACGGGATGCGGACCAAGGCGATCGCGCGCCGCCTGGCCCTGCTTCCCCAGAGCCCCATCGCCCCGGAGGCGATCACCGTGGGGGACCTCGTCGCCCGCGGCCGGTACCCGCACCAGGGGCTGCTGCGGCAGTGGTCGCCCGAGGACGCGCGCGCGGTCGACGCGGCGATGGGGGCGACCGAGGTCACGGACCTGAAGGAGCGCTTCGTCTCCGACCTGTCCGGCGGCCAGCGCCAGCGGGCCTGGCTGGCGATGGCGCTCGCGCAGGAGACGGACCTGCTGCTGCTCGACGAGCCGACGACGTTCCTCGACATCGCGCACCAGTACGAGGTCATGGACCTGTGCGCCCGCCTGCACGAGGAGGGCCGGACGCTCGTGGCGGTGCTGCACGACCTCAACCAGGCCGCGCGGTACGGCTCGCACGTCATCGCCATGAAGGACGGTCGCGTCGTCGCGCAGGGCCCGGCCGAGGAGGTCGTCACGGAGGGGCTGGTGCGCGACGTGTTCGGCCTCGCGGCGCGCGTCGTGCCGGACCCCGAGACCGGGACACCGATGGTGGTGCCGGCAGCCCGGAACGCGCACGTGCACCACGGGGTCGAGCAGGCCTGACTGCGCGCGGCGAGGGTCCGTTCCCCGCCAGGTCGTCACATCGGCACGAGGTCGTCCTGCACGACTGACGACCTCGTGCACGACTGACGACCTCGTGCGATGGCCGGGGCGCTCGTCAGGCGGGGGCGAGGACGACGACCGGCTCGGAGGTGGGGGCGTCCGAGCCGCCGGTCGGCTCGACGGTCAATGCCAGGGCGTCGCCGGTGCGGAACGCGTCGGTGCGGATCTCCAGGGCGCCGTCCGACACGGTGGTCGTGGCGTCGGGGACAGGTACGCCGTCCCGCATGACCCACAGCTGGTAGACCCGGTCGGCGCCGGGGTCGTCCACGCCGGTCGCGGTGACGAGCGCGGCGTCGGCGGTGACGACCGCGACGGCGGTGCCGCCGGTGGTGACCTCGGCGGCGGCGATGCGCGCGCCGGGCTCGGCGAGCAGCTCGGTGAGGCGGTCCGCGCGCGCCTGGGCGTCGGCGGCGCGCTGGCTCTCCCGCCACGCGAACGTGCTGGGGACCGCCACCGCCACGAGGACGGCGAGGGTGGCGACGACCGTCCGCCAGGTCCGGCGCCGGCGCGCGGCGGGGCGGCCTGCCGGCCGGGTCGCCGGTGAGCGGTCGGCGGGACGGGAGGGCGGTCCGACGGTGGACGGACCCGGGTGCGCCCCGCCCGGCTGCGGTCCGACGGCGTGGGGTGCGGCGACGTGCGGCCGCGCCGCGGAGTCCGCACCGGAGGCACCGGAGGCACCGCCGCGCACGGTGCCGTCCTGCCCGGCCCGCCCAGCAGCGCCCTGCCCGGCAGCGTCCTGCCCAGCCCTCTCCTGCTCCGTCCGCGCGACGAGCTCCAGCACGGCGTCGCGCACCGCGTCGGGCGCGGGCACGGCGACGGCCGCGCCGAGCACGGCCGCGGTCTCGCGCAGGGAGCGGGCCTCGCGCGCGGCGTCGGGGTCGCGGGCGATGAGGCTGTCGACGGCGGCGCGGTCGGCGTCGAGGACGGCCTGGTCGCGGTTCCGCTGCGCCTGGACGGAGCGGACGCGGTCGACGGCCCGGCGGTGCGCCATGGTGGTCGCCCACGCGCGGGCCGATCCGCGCCGGGCGTCCCAGCGGGCGGCGGTGCGCCAGATCTCCACCATGACCTCCTGGGTGACCTCCGCCGCGTGGTCGGGGTCGCGGAGGACGGCGAGGGCCGTGCCGTGCACGGCGGGGGACAGCGTGTCGTACAGGGTGGTGAACGCGTCGAGGTCGCCGTCGGCGACCCGCGCGAGGGCGTCGTCGGCGGCGAGCTGCGCCGCGGAGCGGGCACCGGGGGAGGACACGTGCGCAAGTGTGCCGCACGTGCCCTCCTCCGGCGTCACGGGTGCCGGTTCAGCTCACCAGCGCGGCGGCCAGGGAGTCGATGGCCCCGGCGAGCGTGGACACGTGCATGCCCAGCCCGGCGGCCACGTCGTCGGCGGGGAGCTCGCCGTCGCTGATCTGCTCGAAGAACGCCCCGGCCTGCGGGCGGTAGCCGTCGAGGTCCATGAGGGCCTGCTGGCGGGCGTCCTCGTCGCCGGCGGCGTCCGCGACGGCGTAGTCGACGAAGAAGCCGATGTGCTCGCGCCACAGCTGGAGGAACGCGGTGCCGTTGTCCGGGCCAGCCAGGGAGGCGACGGCCTCGGAGAGCTGCACGGAGTTGGCGTCGAGGGTCGCCGCCGAGGCGGTGAACGCCGGTGACTCGACGCCGCCCTCGGCGGTGTAGGCGGTGAACACGGCGTACGCGGCGAGGTAGACGTGCTCCTGGAGCAGCGCGGTCAGGGTCGACCGCAGGGTGGAGGCGTCGTCCATGGCGTCACCGGGCAGGCCGGCGCCGGCGGCGAGGCCGGTGGCGATGGTGCCGGCGTCCATGCCGACGTGGTCGGCGGCGGCCTTGAGGGTGTCGGACGCCATGGGGTCCCCGGCGGCGAGCGCGTCGATGGCGGCGGACATGGTGCTCACGTGCATGGCGAGCGCCTGGGCGACGTCGGCGGCGGGCAGGTTCCCCGCGCTGATCTGCTCGAAGAACGCGCCGGCGTCGGTGGTGTAGCCCGCGAGCTCGGCCTGCGCGGCGTCGGCGCCGGCCTGGTCGCCGGACTTCTTCGCGACGGCGTAGTCGACGAAGTAGCCGACGTGGGCGTCCCACAGCTGCTGGAACGCGGCGGCCTGCTCGTCGCCGGCCAGCGACCCGACGGCGGCGGCCAGGTCGGCGGTGTTGCCGTCGAGCGCGGCCTTCGCGGCGGTGAACTCGGCGGAGTCGGCGCCGGCGGTGTACGCGGTGGCGACGCCGATGCCGGTCAGGTAGACGTGCTCCTGCAGGAGGGCGGTGAGCCCGGCGCGCAGGGTGGCGGCGTCGGAGTCGACCTCGCCGGCGGTGCCGGTGGCGGCGGCGAGGCCGGTCGCCAGGGTCAGGCCGGTCTCGGGCATGTGCGCGGCGGCGGTGCGGGCGTCGGCGAACGGGTCGCCGGTGCTGACGGGCGCGACGGCGTCCATCGCGTCGTGGTCCATGCCCGTGCTGGACGTGGCGGACGGGCTGCTGCCCGCGGCGGTGTCGTCCTCGGCGCTGCCGCACGCGGTGAGCGTCAGGCTCAGGGTGAGCCCGGCGGCCATCGCGGCCACGGCGTAGGTGCTGCGGGTGCGTCGCATGATCGCTCCTGGGTGTCCTCGGTGGGTGTCACCGGGGGTTCGGAACGGGCGGGCGCCCGGATGGGTCCGGGCTACTCCGGGCTAATCCGGGCTACTCCGGGAGCTGGGACGCGGACCGCAGGACGGCGTCGTACCGGCCGCCGGCGTGCTCCGGCGCGGGTCCGCCGACGAAGCACCGGCACGGCCCGTCGCGGTGCACCAGCCCGGCGTGCGGGCGGGCGACGCAGGGCAGCGGGCCGACGGCGGCCTGGAGCTCGTCCTCGGGGCTCCACGCGTGCCAGGTGCTGCGCGTGATCTCGGTCGTCATCGGTACCTCCGTGCGGTGGGCCGCCCGGGGGCGGACCGTGACGGCACCGGGGGGCCGGTGTCGCTGTGCGCCACGGGTGTGCGCGTTCACACGCCCGTGGTCTCGTGTCCATCGGACGGTCGCACGTCTTCCTGTGGCGAACCAAGCCGATCGGTGGTATCGCCGGGGTGAATTCACCCACAGTGGCCCGGATCACGCCGCGCCGGGGACCTCGGTCCCACGGGGAAGCGGTGGCGAAGCCGCAGGTCAGGATGCTGCGCGAGCCGCCCGGCGCGCTGCCTGCTCGGCGGGGTCCGGGACGGGCGCGGCCTCGAGCAGCCGCCGGGTGTAGGCGTCCTCGGGGGAGCGCAGGACACGGCTGCGCTCGCCGATCTCGACCAGCCGCCCGCGGTGCATCACGGCGACCCGGTCGGCGAGCTCGTCGACGACGGCGAGGTCGTGGCTGATGAACAGGCACGCGAACCGCAGGCGCTGCTGGATGGACCGGAACAGCTCGAGGACGGTCGCCTGGACGGACACGTCGAGCGCGGAGGTCGGCTCGTCGGCGATGAGCAGCTCCGGGTCGAGGGACACCGCCCGGGCGATGGACACGCGCTGGCGCTGCCCGCCGGACAGCTCGTGCGGGTACCGGGACGCCCACGCGCCGGGGAGCTCCACGCCGTCCAGCAGCTCGGCGACCCGGGCGTCGAGCGCCTGGCCCCGCAGGCCGGCGTGCACGCGCAGCGGCTCCGCGACGGACTCGCCGATCGTGTACCGGGGGTTGAGCGACGCCGCGGGGTTCTGGAACACGACGCCGATGCGGGTGCGGGCGGCCCGCACGGCCCGCGGGGTGTCCCGCCCGAGCCGGGTGCCGACGACCTCGACGGTGCCGGACGTGAGCGGCGCGAGCCCGAGCGCGCACCGGCCGAGGGTCGACTTGCCGGACCCGGACTCGCCGACGAGCGCCAGCATCTCGCCCGGCTGGACGCGCAGGGTGACGTCGTCGACGGCCCGCACGACCCGGCCGCGCCGGTTCCGGAACTCCACGACCAGGTGCTCGACGTTGAGGGCGGGGCGCTCGCGGTCGTCGGCGGTCGAGTCGCGGGGCGGCGCACCGATGCGCGGGACGGCGGCGAGCAGGGTGCGGGTGTACTCGGCGCGTGGGGCGGCGAACAGCGTCGCGACGTCGGCGGTCTCCACGACCTCGCCGTGCCGCATGACGACGACCCGGTCGGCGAGGTCCGCGACGACGCCCATGTCGTGGGTGATGAGCACGATCGAGGCGGAGGTGCGGGCGCGGAGCCGGCGCAGGACGTCCAGGACCTCCTGCTGGACGGTCACGTCGAGCGCGGTGGTCGGCTCGTCCGCGACGAGCACCTGCGGGTCGCACGCGAGGGCCATCGCGATCATGACGCGCTGCGCCTGGCCGCCGGACAGCTGGTGCGGGTAGAAGCCGAGGCGCTCCTCGGGGTCGGGCAGCTCGACCATGCGCAGCAGCTCGACGGCCCGCGCGGTGCGCTCCGCACGGGACAGCCCGGGGACGTGCCGGCGGAGCATCTCGCGGATCTGGTAGCCGATGGTGAACACCGGGTCCAGCGCGTTCGACGGGTCCTGGAAGATCATCGCGACGCGGCGCCCGCGCACCTCGGTGAGCGCGCGGTCGTCCAGGCCGATCAGCTCCTGCCCGTCGAGCCGTGCGCTCCCGGTGACGGTGGCGTTGCCCGGCAGCAGGCCCAGCAGGGCCAGGGACGACACCGACTTGCCGGACCCCGACTCCCCGACGACGGCCAGCACCTCCCCGGGCAGCAGCGCGTACGAGACCCCGCGCACGGCGGCGACGTCCGGCGAGCGCCCGCCGTCGACACGGAACGTGACGGTGAGGTCGGTGACCTCGAGCACGGGCGTCGCGGGCGCCGCGGTCGCCGCGGTCGCCCGGTCGGCGACGAGGTCGGTGGAGGTCGGCTCGGTCGTCACGGTGCTCCTGTCCCGGCCGGGGGCTGCCCGGCGCGTTCGGCCTCGTCCTCGGCCGCGGCGAGGGCGTCGCGGTGCGCCTCCCACTCGGCGAGCATCTTGCGGTGGTACCCGGCGAGCCACTCGAAGTAGTTGCGGGCGTTCAGCAGCCGCCGCCGCGGCCCGGGGTCGTCGTCGCTCACCGCGACGAGCCCGGAGTCGATGACGCGCTGCAGCCGGGGCAGGTACGTGCGCTCGCTGGCGAGCCAGGAGCCCCAGATGTCGTCCTCGACGCGGAAGTAGTGGTTCCGGTCGCCGGGGATGCTGTGCCGCATGATGAAGCCGATCTCGACCAGCCGCCGGGTCGCGGTCGACACGGCGCCGGCGGACGCGACGAGCAGCGAGGCGATCTGCGCGGACGACAGGTAGGGCCGGTCGACGATCATCAGCAGGCCGACGACCCGGCCCTCCATGCGGGCGCTGTTCGCGTTGTCCCACGTGGAGGCGAACTGCTCGATCCACTCGCGGGCGTCCGCGTCGAGGCTCGGCTCGTCGGGCGTGGCGGGGCGCGGCGTGCCGGCGTCGGTCATGCGCTCACCGTAGGGACCGCGGCGCCGGCCTCGCGGCGGTTCGTCATGCCGGTGCGCCGGGCCCGGAACACCTCGACGGGCCAGGATGTCATCGCGGCGCGCACGCTGGTGACGGCGCCGTCGGCGTCCCGCTCGTAGGTCATCGGCTCACCGACCGTGCCGAAGCCCGGCCCGCGGTGGATCTGCAGCGTGTCCCGCCCGAGCACGGTCAGCTCCTCGTACGCGGCGACGGGGTCCGGGGCGGCGGGGCGCAGCAGGACGAGGCGGCCGCCGAGCTCGGCGACGTCGCTGATGCCCCACAGGTTCGCGAACCGGCCGGTGTACTCGGCCGGCGGCCGGGCGTCGGCGGGCGGCTCGGGGGCGTCGGCGGGCGCCTTCAGGGCGAGGTCGACGAGCTTGATCAGCCCGACGGCGATGGGGTCGGCGGGGCCGTCGATCGCGTTGGTGAGGACGCTGACCACGAGCTGGTCCTCGGGGTCGATGTAGGTGCGGGTGATGTGGCCCGGGTAGCCGCCGCTGTGCCCGACGACGTCCCGCTCGCCGAACGTGTGCAGGTCCATCCCGACGCCGTACTTCCCGAGCTCGGTGCCGTACGCGGTGACGACGGACTCCAGGCGCTGGATCACGCGCTTGGAGGCGTCGGTGAGCAGCCGCTCGTCGCCGAGGAAGTGCGCGGCGCCGTACTCCGTCATGTCGCGGGCGGTGGAGAAGAACCCGGTCGCGGCCGCCATGGCGCGGGTGTCGACGTGGTCGATGCGCTCGCGGCGGTCGTCGGCGTCGAGCAGGCCGGTGTGCCCCGCGGCGTACTCGTGCGCGCGGCCGGGGGCGTACTCGGCGCCGGTGCGGGTCAGTCCGAGCGGCTCGACGACGGCCGCGTGCAGGTGCTCGTCGTAGGGGCGGCCCGTCACCTGCTCGATCACGAGCCCCAGCAGCGAGTAGCCGACGTTCGAGTACTTGAAGTGCTCGTTCGGGCCGTAGACCTCGCCGTTCGCCAGCACGTCCGCGAGCAGGGCCTCCCGGTCCGGGAACGGCCCGTCCAGCTGCCAGAAGTCCGCCGCCGCGCCGTCCCGGATGACGCCGGCCTGGTGGCCGAGCAGCTCCCGCACGGTGCGGGACGCGAGCGGGGAGCCGCCCTCGCGCAGCTCCGGGACGAAGTCGCCGACGGGGTCGTCGAGCCGCAGCCGCCCCTGCTCCACCAGCTGCAGCACGGCGGTGGCGGTGAACGTCTTGGAGTGCGAGGCGATCCGGAACAGGTGCTCGGTGGTCAGCGGCTCCCCGGTCGTCACGTCCGCCACGCCCCACGCCGCGTCGAGCAGCACCTCGTCGCCGACCCGGATCGCGACCTGCACGCCGGTGGCCCGGCGGTAGGCCGCCTGCTGCTCCACCCAGGACCACAGGTAGGGGGCGGCGGCGCGGACGACGGCGGCGGTGCGGTCGGACATGAGGTGGTGCCTTCCTGGGTGGGGTGCCGGGTCTCGGCGGGGGAGCGGTGGAGCGGGTTCAGCGGGACTTCGGGTCGAGGGTGTCGCGCAGGACGTCGCCGAGCGTGATCATCGCCAGCACGGTGACGGTCAGGAAGATGCTCGGGAAGACCAGCATGTGCGGGGAGGTCTGGAAGTAGGTCTGCGCGCTGGACAGCTGCAGGCCCCAGGAGATCGACGGCGCCCGCAGCCCCAGGCCGAGGAACGTCAGCGTCGACTCCGAGACGATGACGCCGCCGACCATCGTGGTGGCCACGGCGAGCACCGGCCCGATGGCGTTGGGCAGGACGTACCGCGCGATGATCCGCCGGTCCCGCAGGCCCATCGCGCGGGCCGCCTCGACGTACGGGGCGTCCCGCACGGCGCGCACGGACCCCCGCACGAGCCGGGCCATCGTGGGCCAGGAGAACAGCGCGAGCACGAGCGCCACGGTCACGGGGGACCGCGTGCCGATCGACGTCAGCACGACCACGGCGCCCAGCAGGAACGGGAAGCCGAGGAACACGTCGGTCAGCCGGGCGATCAACCGGTCGGCGAACCCGCCGTAGAACCCGGCGGCGGTGCCCAGCACCAGGGCGACGACGAGCGCCAGCACGGTGCACAGGACGCCGACGGTCAGCGAGGCCCGGGCGCCGTAGACGACGTTCGCGTACACGTCGCAGCCCTGCACGTCGGTGCCGAACACGTGGTCGCCGCCGGGGCGCTGGGCGCTCTGCGTGAGGTCGCACGCGCGCGGGTCGGGCTGGCCGAACCACCCGGCGAACCACGACGGGGCGATCGCGACGAGGGCCAGCACCGCCAGCACCACGGCGCACAGCCAGAACAGGGGCCGGCGGCGCAGGCTCCGCCACACGCCGCGGGGCGCGGAGGGAGCGGTCTCGGCGACGGCCGTCGCGGTCAGCGTGTCACTCATGGCGGATCCTCGGGTCGAGCACGGAGGACAGCAGGTCGACCACCAGGTTGGTGAGCAGGAAGATGATGATGAGCGCGGTCGAGACGCCGACGACGGTCGGGCCCTCGTGGGTGCGGATCGCCTGGAACAGCAGGTTCCCGACGCCCGGCAGGTTGAACACGCCCTCGACGACGACGGTCCCGCCGAGCAGGTAGCCGAGGTCGATCGCCAGGAACGTCAGCACGGGGATCGCGGAGTTGCGCACCACGTGCACGCCGACGACCTCCCGGCGGCGCAGGCCCTTGGCCCGCAGGGTCCGCACGAAGTCCGACTGCAGGGTGTCCACCACGCTGCCGCGCATGAGCCGGGTGACCGACGCGAGGCCGAACAGCGCGATGACCAGGGCGGGCAGCAGGTACGACGTCGGCCAGCCGTCGGTGGTGCCCGCGACGGGGAACCAGCCGAGCCGCACGCCGAACAGCAGCTGGGCGGACACGGCGACCACGAACACCGGGACGCTCGTCGCGAGGATGGTCCCGGCGAGCACGAACCGGTCGCCGGTGCGGCCGTGGCGCAGGCCCGCGAACAGGCCCAGCAGCACGCCGAGGACGACCTCGATGGCCCACGCCGTCAGCGCCAGCGTGATCGTGACCGGCCAGCGCAGCGACATCCGCTCGGACACGGACTGCCCGGTGAAGTTCGTGCCGAGGTCGCCCTGGAACAGCCCGCCGAGGTAGCGGGCGTACTGCTGGAGCACCGGCTCGTCGAGGTGGTAGCGCTCGCGGAGCTCGGTGACGACGTTCGCCGGCAGCGGCCGGTCGCCGCCCAGCGCCTGGATCGGGTCGCCCGGCAGCGCGAACACCATGAGGTAGATGATCAGCGTGACGCCGACGAACACGATCGCGAGCTCGGCGACCCGGCGGACGAGGTAGCGGTTCACCCGTCGCCCCCCACCGTCACGTCGCGGTCCGTCAGGCACCGCACCGCCGCCAGCGCCGCGCCGTACTGCACGCCGACCAGCTTCTCGATCGGCAGCACCTCCAGCCCGGTGACGCCCTCGGCCTCGGCGACCCACTCCTCGTAGACCGCCCGGCCCTGCTCGAGCACCCGGCGCACGCGAGCGGTGGCGATGCCGGCGTCGGCCTCCGCGGCGAGGGCCCGCAGCAGCATGCCGCCGAACCGCAGCCGGAAGCACCGGACGACGTCCTCGTTGCTGAACACCTCCGCGGCCGTGGCGGGCCGGGACGTCTCCGGGCGGTCCGCGCGGGCGATCTCGGCCCGGCCGGTGACGGCCATCATCGGGACGAACGCCTCGCTGGCCCGCAGGAACGGCGTGCGGACGGTGAGGTCAGGCCGGGCCTCGTCGAGCAGGCGGGACAGGGTGGTGCCCAGGTCCACCAGCGCCTCGCCCTTGGCCCGCACGACGTCGGCGTAGTCGGTCGACGTCGGGGTGTCGTCCTCGGCGAGCGGGTGCGACCAGTACGGCAGCTCCGCGATCAGGCTCACGGTGCCGTGCCGGGCGGCGTACGCGGCGGACGACTCCCCGCCGACCATCGACGCGGCGTCGAGCCCGAGCCCCGCGAGGTACTCGTACTCGTCGCGCGTGGACATCGACCAGAACACCGCGGGGGCGATCCGGCGCAGGGCGGGGGACTCCGGCTCGCCGGTGTCGAGCGGCAGCCCGAGCGACCGCGGGACCGCGTGCAGGGCCGGGACGAGGCCCGGGACGTCGTCGGAGAGGTAGTAGTAGACGCCGCCCATCTCCGCGTTGTGCAGCGACATCATCATCTCGGGCCGCACCTCGTCGATGACCCGCATGAGCGCCTGCGTCTCGGGGATCACCGCGTCGAAGTACGCGTCCTTGTGCGCGAACGGGAACGACCACTCGACCTGCTCCACCGGCGCGGGGCGGTAGAACCGGCGCGAGTACGCCGTGCGGTCCGCGGGGTCGGCGAACCAGCCCTCGTTCAGGCGGGTGCCGTCCGGGTCGATGCACGGGATCAGGTGCCACGTCGAGCCGGTCGACGCCAGCAGGCCGGCGTCGGCCACGAGCTCGCCGGCCAGGTGCTGCAGGGTCCGGAAGCCGATGGGCTCGTTCGGGTGCACCCCGGCGAACAGCAGCTGCTGCCGCGGCCCGGACCCGATGCTGACCATGGGGATCGGCTCGCCCAGCCGGGAGGTGCCGATCCGGCGGGCTCGCACCAGGGCGGGGTGCCGCGCGACCAGGTCGTCGAACCAGGCGAGCAGGGCGTCGACGGTCGGGAAGTCGTGGATCGCGGGGACGCGGCGGACCCGCTCGAGGACGTCCTCGAGCGAGCCCACCGCCGCCCCGGTGGCGCCGTGCGTCACGCGCCCTCCGCCAGGGTCACCATCGTGTAGGTCGGGTTGCCGACGGCGGAGGTCGGCAGGTCCGCGATCCGCTCGGACGTCACGAAGGAGTACGTCTCGAAGAACAGCGGCGGCGCCGGGAAGTCCTGCATGATCCGCTCCTGCACCGCGGCGTAGGCGTCGGCGGCGTCCGCCGCGTCGACCTGGGCGTCGGCGGTCGCGATCAGCTCGGCGACCTCCGGCTCGTAGTACGGGATGCAGTTGGTGCAGCCGCCGTCCTGCACGTAGAACGCCCGCAGGGTGTTCTGCTGGCTCGGGTACAGCGCTCCCCACCGGGAGAAGAACGGGCCGTCGACCGCGCCGTCGAGCCGGGTCTCGTAGAACTCCGCCCAGTCGGTGCTGGGCGTGGCGACCGCCTCGACGCCCAGGTTCTGCCGGAGCTGGTTCGCGATCGCGGTGTACAGCTCGTCCAGGCCGATGCCGCCCGGGTAGTAGATGTCGATCGTGCCGTCGAAGCCGCCGGCCTCGTCGAGCAGCGCCTTGGCGGCCTCGGGGTCGTACTCGCACAGCTCGCCGCAGATGCCCTCGGGCGTCCCCGCCTCGACGGCCGGGGTCAGCGCGGTCGCGGGCGTGAACGTCCCGCCGTAGATGACGTCGTTGATCGTGTCCCGGTCGATGGCCATCGAGATGGCCTGGCGGACCCGCACGTCGGAGTAGCGCTCGTCCCACAGCGGCAGGCCGAGGTAGGAGATGCCGGGCGCCTCGAACGAGTACAGCCGGTCGCCGAAGTCGCCCTCGGCCTGCGGGAGGCGGGCCGCCGGGACGCCGACCACGTCCAGGTTGCCGGCCTGCACGTCGGTGTAGGCGGTGGTGGTGTCGGCGTACGGGACGAAGGAGATCTCGTCGACCGTGGGCTCCGGGCCCTGGTAGTCGTCGTAGGCGGCGACGACGAGCGTCTCGTTCTCGACGTAGTCGTTGGTCAGCTCGAACGGGCCGTTGCCGACGGGGTGCCGGTTGTACGCCTCGAAGTCGTCGAACGCCGACTCGGGCATCGGGTACATGCCCGTCTGGCCCTGGCTGATCTGCATCGGGAACTGGCCGTCGGGGCCGACCAGCTGCACCGTGAAGGTGAGCTCGTCGACGACCGTCAGGCCGGACATCTCGGTGGTGGTCGGGTCCCCGGCGGCGGGGTTGAGGTCCGTGTAGCCGACGACGTTCGCGAGCTGGCCGGTGTTCTCCCACGCGTTCGGCCCGTACGCCACCGCGTTCCAGGAGTCGACGTAGGACTGCGCGGTGACGGGCGTGCCGTCGTGGAACGTCCAGCCGTCCTTGAGGGTGATCGTCCAGGTGGTGGCGTCGTCCGACTCCACGGAGTCCGCCGCGAGCATGCTCACCTCGCCCTGGTCGTCCACCCAGGTGAGCGAGGACCACACGGCCATGTTGAAGTCGAACGCGACGGTCTGCCGGCCGGGGACGAGCTGGGCCGGGTCGGTCACCGCGACGCTGATCGCGCCGCCGCCGGAACCGCCTGCCGCCGCCGACTCCGCGTCGTCGGAGCCGCCGCCGCTGCACGCGGCGAGGGTCAGGGAGAGCGCGAGGGCGCCGACGAGGAGCCGGGGTCGCGTCGAGTTCATAGGAGCCTCCACTCGGGGGTGCTGCTCGGGGTGGCTCAGTCGACCGTCGCGGGCTCGCCGGCGTCAATAGCCGGGGCTCTGAAAGTTCAGTAGGAAATGAAACTTTTACGTGCCCGACACGGCCGGGGGCTGCTGCCGGGACCCCCGGCGGTGGTTCGATGGGCCGCGTGATCCACACCGAGGACTACGTGCTGACCGACGAGGCCCGGGTCCGTGACCTCGTGCGCGAGCACGGCTGGGCGACCCTGGTCTCCGTGACCGACGACGGCCCCGTCGCGTCGCACGTGCCGGTCCTGCTGGAGGAGGCGCCCGCCGGCGACGCGCCCGCGCCGGCCGCCGCCGCGGCACCCCGCCGCCGCGACGCCCGCGGCCTGCCCGACCGGTTCCGCGTGCCCGCCGCGCCGTTCACCGTCCTGAGCCACCTGGGCCGCCCGGACGAGCTGCTGCACCAGGTCGACGGCACCCGCGAGCACCTGCTGGTCGTCGAGGGCCCGTACGGGTACGTCTCGCCCGGCTGGTACGGCTACACCCCGGCCGTCCCCACGTGGAACTACGTCGCCGTGCACCTGTACGGCACCCTCGAGCTGCTCGACCCCGAGGAGTCGTACGCGGTGATGGGCGCCACCGTCGACCGGTACGAGGCGCCCATGCCGGACCCGGTGCGGATGCCCGACGTCGAGGGCTACGCCCGGCGGATCGCACCCGGGGCCGTGGGGTTCCGGCTGCGGGTGACCCGGTTCCAGGGCAAGGCGAAGCTCAGCCAGGACAAGCCCCGTGAGGTCGCCGAGCGCGTCGTCGAGGCGCTCGGCACGGACCCGCACTACGCGAACCCGGCGCTCGCGGCCGAGATGCGCGCCGAGCTCGACCGCCGCACCGGGACCGGGGAGGACCGACCGTGAGCGCACCCCTCGTCCTCACCCACGCGCGCCTGGTCGGCGCCGCCCGGACCGTCGACGTGCTGGTGCGCGACGGCCGGGTGCACGCCGTCGGCCCGGACGTCGCGCGCACCGCGGGCGCCGGTGCCGAGCAGGTCGACGTCGGCGGCCGCACGGTGCTGCCCGGGCTGTGGGACGCGCACACCCACATGACGCAGTGGGCGCTCGCGCGGCAGCGGCTCGACGTGTCCGCGGCGACGTCCGCCGCGCACGCCGTGCAGATCGTGCTCGACCGCCTGGCCGCCCGGCCGCTCACCCCGGGCACCGCGCTGGTGGGCTACGGGTTCCGGGACGGCCTGTGGCCGGACGCGCCGACGTCCGCGCTGCTCGACGCCGCGGTCGGCGAGACCCCCGTCGTGCTCGTGTCCGCCGACCTGCACTGCGCGTGGTTCAGCACCGCCGGCCTCCGGCACGTGGGCGTCGCGCCGCACCCCACCGGGCTGCTGCGGGAGGCCGAGTGGCTGCCGCTGACCGCCGTCGTGGACCACGTGGCCGACGACGTCGCGGACGCCTGGGTCGCGGAGGCCGCCCGCGCCGCCGCGCAGCGCGGGGTCGTCGGCGTGGTGGACCTGGAGATCACCGAGAACCTCACGCCGTGGCGCCGCCGGATCGCCGCGGGCAACGACGTGCTCCGCGTCCGCGCGGGGGTGTGGGAGCCGTACCTCGACAAGGTGCTCGCGGAGGAGCTGCGCACCGGCGACGTGCTCGTCGGCACCCGCGGCCTGCTGCAGCAGGGGCCGCTCAAGGTCGTCACCGACGGCTCGCTGAACACCCGCACCGCGTTCTGCCACGACCCGTACCCCGGGCTCAGCGGCCCGGAGGCCTACGGCATCCTGTCCGTCCCCACCGCGCACCTGGTGCCCCTGATGACCCACGCGCACCGCAAGGGCCTGACGTGCGCGATCCACGCGATCGGGGACCACGCGAACACCCTGGCCCTCGACGCGTTCGAGGCCAGCGGGGCGAGCGGCTCCGTGGAGCACGCGCAGCTGCTCACCGACGCCGACGTCGCCCGGTTCGCCGCGCTCGGCATCACCGCGTCCGTCCAGCCCGAGCACGCCATGGACGACCGGGACGTCGCCGACCGGCACTGGGCAGGCCGCACCGGCCGCGCGTTCGCCCTCGCGTCCCTCGCCGCCGCCGGGGTGCCGCTCGCCATGGGCTCGGACGCGCCGGTCGCGCCGCTCGACCCGTGGCAGGCGATCTCCGCGGCCGTCGAGCGCACCCGCGACGGCCGCGACCCGTGGCACCCCGAGCAGCGGCTCGACCTGCTGACCGCGCTGCGCTCGTCGACCGACGGGCAGCCGCTGACGCTCCAGGTCGGCGCCCCCGCGGACGTCGCCGTGCTCGACGCGGACCCGCTGTCCTCCGGGACGCCGCTGCGGGACATGCCGGTCGCGGGCACGCTGCTCGCCGGGCGCTGGACGCACCGGGGGTTCTGAAACCCGGACGTGCCGTTCGCCAGGGCGCTCGTCGCTACGCTGGTGCCGTGCCCGGCGACCTGCGCTTCGACCCCGAGAGGCTGGCGGACGTGTGCCGCCGGTACGGGATCGCGCGGCTCGACGTGTTCGGGTCGGTCGCGCGCGGGGACGAGCGCCCGGGCAGCGACCTCGACGTGCTGTACGTCCTGGAGCCGGGGCGGCACCTCACCTGGAACATCGAGCTGCTGGCCGACGAGCTGACCGCTGTGTTCGGCCGGAAGGTCGACCTCGTGTCGCGGCGTGGTCTGCACCCGGCCATCCGCGACCACGTCGAGCGGGAAGCGGCCGCCCTGTATGCAGCGTGACCGCCTGTTCGTGATCGAGATGATCGACTCGGCCGCCCGCATCGTCGACCTCGTCGGGACCGACCCGGTGGAGGCACTGACGGCAGACCGCACGCGACTCGACGCCGTCCTGTGGAACTACACGGTGCTCGGCGAGGCGGCCGCGCGGCTGACGGAGGAGACACGGGCGGCGCACCCGGAGATCCCGTGGCGCCTGCCCGCAGCCCTGCGCAACAGGGTGGTCCACGGCTACTGGTCGATCGACGTCGACGTGCTGCACTCGACGGCGGTGCTCGAGCTGCCGCGCCTGGCGGACCAGCTCCGCGCCGTCCGCGACGCACTCGACTGAGCCGTCAGGCGACCGGCACCGCCGTCGCCGCGCGGACCACGTCGGCCGTCGGGGCCACCCGGGCGAAGCCGCCGCCGTGCAGCGTGGTCACGGTCGCCCGGGTCAGGTCCTCCGCGGACAGGACGGTGCCGTCGGGCCCCGCGAGGTCGAACGTGTGCATCGCGTCGGCGGGGAACAGCACGTCGTAGCCGAGGTTGCCGGCCATCCGCGCGGTGGTCTCGACGCACATGTTGGTCTGGATGCCGCAGAGCACCAGCTGCCGGATGCCCGCGCGCGTCAGCCAGTCGTGCAGGTCCGGCGTGCCGTAGAACGCGGAGTTGACGGACTTCCGGACCAGCAGGCTCGGCTCGACGGCCGCGACGACGGGCTTGAGCGCGAACCCGGGCGTGCCGTCGTACAGGGGCGGGGAGGTGCGCGACGCGTGCTGGACGACGACGACCGGGCGGCCGGTCCCCTCCCAGGCGGCGATGAGCGCGGCGATGTTCTGCTCGGCGTCCGGGTTGTCGCGCCGGCCCCAGAAGGCGGCGTCCTCGAAGCCCTGCTGCACGTCGATGACGAGGAGGGCGGCGTCGGTGGCGATGTCCATGGGCGTCATCGTGGCGGGGGCCCGGCGCGGCGACGAGTGGCGCGGCTGCCGTCCGCCGTCGACTCCCTGCCACGTCACCCGCCCGCCGCCGCGGGGGTACGTCGTTCGGGTGCATCGCCGAACGGGGCCTGGGTGCTGGCACCCACCCCTCGCCGCGCGGTGGGCGGTGGGCGGCCGTACGGTCGCGCTCATATGTGCCCTGACCTGCATGTCCTCGCCCCGCACGGCGTCGGCAGCCGCACCGCGCTCGGTTTCCACCCGCGCGACGGCCGGCCCGTCGCCTGCTGGGTCGTGCACCCCACGTCGGCCGACGCGGCGGCCCGCTCCCGGCTCGACCGGCTCACCGCCGCGCTGGGGCTCGACGCGCACACCGCCGACGCGCTCACGGAGGTCGCGGACCACCGCGCCTCGCTGACCGCCGCGGGCGGCTGGGCGACCCTCTGGGTGGGCGACGACACCGAGCTCGTGGCGCAGCACGACGACGCGTGGCTCGCGGCGCTGCTCGACCGCGGGTGGGCGATGGTCGTCGTCGGGTACTCCACGCGGCTGGGCTCCGGGGACAACGCGACCGTGATGGCGTACCTGACCAGCGGCCGCGACGCGCACGTCGGCGTGGTCCGCGCCGCCTGAGGCGCTCGCCGGTCCGCGCAGGGCCCGCGCCCGGCCCGCCCCGCGGCGGACGCCCGGACCGAGCAGGCCCCCGGGGTCGGTAAACTCGTGCCGCACCCCCACCGCCGCGAACCAGGGAGCTCACCCGTGGGACGAGTCGTAGTCGATGTGATGCCCAAGCCGGAGATCCTCGACCCGCAGGGCAAGGCCGTCGCCGGCGCGCTGCCGCGGCTCGGTTTCGGGCAGTTCACCTCCGTCCGCCAGGGCAAGCGGTTCGAGCTGGAGGTCGACGGCCCCGTCACCCCCGAGGTGCTCGCCGCTGCGGCCGAGGCCGCCACGCAGGTGCTGTCGAACCCGGTGATCGAGGACGTCGTGCGCGTCGCCGACTCCGAGGCCGACGCCGCCGCGACCGTGCTCTCCGAGGGCCTCGCCTGATGACCAGGATCGGGGTCGTCACCTTCCCCGGGACGCTCGACGACCGCGACGCCGCGCGCGCCGTGCGGCTCGCCGGTGCCGAGCCGGTCGCCCTGTGGCACGCGGACGCGGACCTGCACGGCGTCGACGCGGTGGTCCTGCCCGGCGGGTTCTCGTACGGCGACTACCTGCGGGCCGGGGCGATCAGCCGGTTCGCGCCCGTCATGGGCGAGGTCGTGGAGGCCGCCGGCAAGGGCATGCCCGTGCTGGGCATCTGCAACGGCTTCCAGGTGCTGACCGAGGCGCACCTGCTGCCCGGGTCGATGATCAAGAACGACCACCTGCACTTCGTGTGCCGCGAGCAGGTCCTGGCGGTCGAGTCCACGGACACCGCCTGGACCCGCGAGTACCAGCAGGGCGAGCGGATCACCATCCCGCTGAAGAACCAGGACGGCCAGTACGTCGCCGACGACCGCACCCTCGACGAGCTCGAGGGCGAGGGCCGTGTGGTGTTCCGCTACGAGGACACCAACCCGAACGGCTCGCGCCGCGGCATCGCCGGCATCAGCAACGCCAAGGGGAACGTCGTCGGCCTCATGCCGCACCCCGAGCACGCGGTCGAGGCCGGCTTCGGCCCCGACGGTGCGCGCGGCCCCCGCACCGGCACCGACGGGCTGCGCTTCTTCACCTCGGTGATGCGCGCGCTCGTCTCCTGAGCGCCACGCCGGACCGTCCGGCCCCACCCGCGGGGGTGACGGTCGCGGAGGTCCCGTGGGCGGACCCCGTGGCCCGGGCCCTGCGCGACGCGCAGCAGGTCGAGCTGAGCGCGCGGTACGGCGACGACGGCACCCCCGAGCCGCCCGCCGAGGCGGTGGTGGTGACCCTCGTCGTCGCGGTCGACGGCGTGCCCGCGGCGTGCGGCTCGCTGCGCGACGTCGGCGAGGAGCACGGCCCGGGCACCGGTGAGGTCAAGCGCGTCTACGTCGACCCGCCCGCGCGCGGGCTCGGGCTCGCCCGCGTCCTGATGCGGGAGCTCGAGGCCCGGGCGGTCGCGCTCGGGTGGGCGCGGCTCGTCCTGGAGGCCGGGCTGCAGCAGCCCGAGGCGATCGGGCTGTACCTGTCCCTCGGGTACCAGCCGGTCGAGCGGTACGGCGAGTGGGCCGACGTCCCGGACTCCCGGTGCTTCGCGAAGGCCCTGGCCGGTGCCGACGCGCCGCGGCGTGGGGCGCGCGCGGAGCCGCCGCCGGTCCCGGGGCCGGACGTCGACGTCGTGCTCGACCCCCACCCGGGCGGCCCGGCCCTCGCGGCGGTGGTCGCGCGCGTCGGCGGCCGTCCCGCGGGCACCGCGTCCCTCGGCCGGCCGCACGGGCTGACCGAGGGCGACCCGGGCACGACGGCGGAGCTGCTCGGCGTGGACGTCCGCGACGGGTCGCGGCGCTCCGAGGTCGTCGCCGCGATGGTCCGCGCGCTGGAGGCGGCGGCGCTCGGGGCCGGGACGCGCGCCGTGGTGCTGCGGACGAGCGTCGGCGAGCCCGGGGCGCTGGCCCTGTACCGGGCGCTCGGGTACCGGCCGGTGCTGCCGTTCGGCGACTGGGAGGGCGACCCGCTGGGCCTGTACCTCGGCCGCGCGCTCACGCCCCCGGCGGCCTGACGCGCCGACACCCGGGACCGGCATGTGGACGCCCCGTGGTCGGCCGCCCGCCCGGCCGGTTACCGTGCTCGCGTGTTCCTGAGCCGGGTCTGTTGTCGCTGAGCTGACGACCTCGCGCGCCCGCGGCCGGTACGGCCCTCGCCGCGCACCCCGCCTCACCCCTCGAGGACACCCCATGGCTCAGCCCGTCCTGGACCGCGCGCCCGCGGCCGCCGCACGTCACCTGCCCGTCGTCCTGCCGCTCGCCCGCCGGCACGCCCCGGCGCCCGCGCACCCGGCGGCGCCCGCACCCGACCCGACCATCCACGTGCTCGCCCCCGACTGCGGCGTGCGCACCGTGGAGTCGCGCCCCGGGTCCGAGTCGGCGATCGCCCTGGCCGCGGTGCACGCCGACGTCATCCGGCTCGAGTTCTCCGTCGCCGTGCCGTCCGTGGGCGCGCTGTCGCGGGTCGCCGCCCTGGTGGAGGAGGCGGTCGCCGCGTCGGGCCGCGACCGGGCGGGCGTGCGGGTGCTGCTGGACCTGGAGGTGGTGCTCGCCGGCGACGAGCGGACCGCCCGCCGCAAGCGGTCGCAGCTCGAGCACCTCGACGCCCTGGCCGGGCTCACGTGGTCGCCGGCGGACACCCGGGTCGTGACGACCGCCGACCGCCTCGTGGACGAGGTGCGCGAGCTCGCGCGCCGGGCCGGGGTCGACGGCGTGGTGCTGCACCCGCTGGCCGGCGGACCGGCCGCCGCGGCGGAGCTCCGGGCCCTCGTCGCCGCCTGAGGCCCCGGAGCCGCGCGGCATGGGCTCAGCGACTCAGCGGCCCAGCCCCGCGTACCGGCGCACCGACGCCACCGCGAACAGCAGGGTGAGGACGACCGGCCAGGCGACGGCCAGCAGGACCGCGTGCTCGCTCGCCCAGCCGCCGCCGTCCACGCCGGGGTTGCCGAACAGGTCGCGGGTGGCGGTGACGGTCGCCGCGATCGGGTTCAGCTCGGCGACCGTGCCGAGCCACCCGGGCATGCTCCCGGTGGGCACGAACGCGTTCGACAGGAAGACGAACGGCCACACCAGGATCTGCACGGCCATCACCGTGCCCGGTCCCCGCGCGACCAACCCGAACCAGACGCCGACCCACAGGAACGCGAACCGCAGCAGGAGCAGCAGGCCGACCGCGGCGAGCGCCGGGCCGATCCCGTCGTGCCACCGCCAGCCGACCGCGACGCCGCCGGCGAGCAGCACGAGCAGCCCGACGGCGGAGGACAGCATGTCGGCCAGCGCCCGCCCGCCGACCACCGCCCACCGGGACATGGGGAGCGCCCGGAACCGGTCGGTGATGCCGCGCTCGACGTCCTGCTGGACGGCGGTCGTCGTCGACTCCAGCCCGAACACCATGGCCAGCACGAGCATCCCCGGGAACAGGAACTCGATGTAGTCGCCGCCCGGGACGCTGATCGCGCCGCCGAACAGGAACCCGAACATCAGCAGGAGCAGCACGGGGAACGCGAGGCCGATCAGCAGCCCGGCCGGCTGGCGGCGCCAGTGCTGCAGGTCGCGCAGGGTCACGGTCCATGCGTTGCGCAGGGTCCAGGTCATCGGGCGCTCCCCTCGGTGGCGGTAGCGGTGGCGGGTTCGGGCGAGCGGGCGGTGAGGTGCCAGAACACCTCGTCGAGCGTGGGGCGGCGCAGCCCGAGGTCGTCGACCTCCACCCCGGCCAGGCCGTGCAGGGCGGCGGACAACGCGGTGGTGCGGTCGGCGACCGTGGTGGTGACGCGCCGGGTGGGCCGGTCGGTCTCGGTGCCGGTGCCCAGCGCGTCCAGGACGGCCGTCGCGCGGTCGAGGTCCCGCTCGTCGTGCACGACCACGTCGAGGCGGTCGCGGCCGACCGAGGCCTTGAGCGCGTCGGGCGTCCCGGAGGCGACCACCCGCCCGCCGTCGAGCACGGTCACCGCGCCGGCGAGCTGGTCGACCTCCTCCAGGTACTGGCTGGTGAGCAGCACGGCCGTCCCGTCGGCGACGAGGGCCCGCACCGCCTGCCACACCTCCCGCCGGCCGGTGGGGTCCAGCCCGGTCGTGGGCTCGTCCAGCAGCAGGACCGGGGGGTCGAGCACCAGCCCGGCCGCGAGGTCCAGCCGGCGGCGCATCCCGCCGGAGTACGTGGACACGTGGCGGTCGGCGGCGTCGGTGAGGCCGAACCGGTCGAGCAGCTCGTCCGCCCGGGCGCGGGCGCGGCGCGGGCTGAGCCGGGACAGCCGGCCGAACAGCACGAGGTTGTCCCGGCCGCCGATGATCTCGTCGAGCGCGGCGTGCTGGCCGACGAGGCCGAGGTGGCGGCGCGCGGCGTCGGGCTCCCGCACGACGTCGTGCCCGGCGACCGCGGCCGTCCCGGCGTGCGGGGCGAGCAGGGTGGCGATGATCCGGACGGTCGTGGTCTTGCCGGCGCCGTTGGGACCGAGCAGGCCGTGGACGGTGCCGGGGTCGACGCGCAGGTCGAGGTCGGCGAGGACGGGCCGGCCGCCGTAGGACCGGCCGAGTCCTCGGGTCTGGATGGCGGGGGAGTCGGGCACGAGCGCACCTCCGGGGTGGGCGAGGGGCATTGACGTACAGCGTACGGTACAGCGTACGGCAAGAACGCGCGACGGTGTGCGGATGTTCCCGCCCCGTCGGGGAGGATGGGCGCATGACGGAGGTGACCGGCACCGGCGACCCGGCGCGCAGCATGGCCCTGCTCTGGCGCGACCACGAGCCCGCCCCCCGCGGCAGGGGCGCCGCCGCGGGGCTCTCGGTCGACCGGGTGGTCGGCGCGGCGGTCGAGGTCGCCGACGCCGAGGGCATCGGGGCGCTGTCGATCCGCCGGGTCGCGACGGCCCTCGGCGTCGGGGCGATGTCGCTCTACACGTACGTCCCCGGCAAGGGGGAGCTGCTGGACCTCATGGTGGACGCGGTGCTCGGCGAGCTGCCCGGCCTGGTCGGGGAGCTCGCGCCCGGCGACTGGCGCGCGCGGCTCGAGGCGGTGGCCCGCGGCAGCTGGGCGCTGTACGAGCGGCACCCGTGGCTGCTGCACGTCGGCGCGTCCAGCCGGCCGCCGCTCGGCCCGAACGTGATGGCGAAGTACGAGCTGGAGCTGCGGGCCGTGGACGGCGCTGGGCTCGGCGAGGTCGACATGGACGCCGTCGTCACGCTGGTGAACGGCTTCGTGGCCGGCGCGGCGCGCGGCGTCGTCGAGCAGGCGCAGGCCGGTGCGGCCAGCGGCACCACCGAGCTCGAGTGGTGGCGCGCGACCGAGCCGTTCGTCACGCGCGTGTTCGACCCGCAGAAGTACCCCACGGTCGCCCGCGTCGGCCCGGTGGCGGGGCAGGCGCAGCAGGCGGCGTACGACCCGCGGCGCGCGTTCGAGTTCGGGCTGGAGCGGCTGCTCGACGGCATCGCGGTGCTGGTGGAGCGGGCGAACGCCTGACTGCGACGGGTGCCGTCGCCTAGGTTGAGCGCGTGACTCGACTGTGGCACTGGGTGCTCGCCGGCCTCGCGCTGCCCGCGGTGCTCGTCGGCGGCTGGCTGGTCGTCGCACTGGTCCTGGGCATGTCGCCGGAGGACGTCCTGGTCGGCGCCGGCTACAGCCTGTACCTGGTCGCGTTCCTCACGCTGCCGTGCACGGCCGCGCTCACGGTGGTCGGCCTGGGCGTGCTCGCGGTCGCCCGGTCCCTGCCGCCGCGGGGCCGGCCGGCGCGCGCGGTGGCGATCACGCTCACCACGCTCGCGACGGCGGTCGTCACCACCGCGGCCGCGACGCTGCTCGTCGTCGGACCGCCCGCGGGCACCGGCACCTCGTGGCCGTCCGTCATCGCGAACGGCGCCGTCTTCTCGGTCGTGCCGACGGCGCTCGCCGTCGTCGCGCTGCTGCGCTGGCGGCCGCGCGCGGTCGCGGAGCCCGCGGCGCCGGAGGTCAGCCCTCCAGCGCCGCCAGCGCCTGCTCCAGGTCGTCCGTGAGGTCGGCGGGGTCCTCGAGGCCGACCGAGAGCCGCACCGTGGACTCCGCGATGCCGACCGCCGCGCGCCCGGCCGGGCCGAGCTTGCGGTGGGTGGTCGTCGCCGGGTGCGTGACCAGGGACTTCGCGTCGCCCAGGTTGTTCGAGATGTCGACGACCCGCAGGGCGTCGAGGAACGCGTAGGTCGACTTCTTCGCCACGTCCGGCCCGGCGCCCTCGGGCACCCGCAGGTCGAACGTCACGACGGTCCCGCCGCCGTCCTGCTGCGCGAGTGCGAGGTCGTGCTGCGGGTGCGACGGCAGGTAGGGGTACCGGACCGACGCGACCGCCGGGTGCTGCTCGAGCGCGCCGGCGAGGGTCAGGGCGGACGCCGTCTGGTGCCGCACCCGCAGCGACAGCGTCTCCAGCCCCTTGAGCAGCACCCACGCGTTGAACGGGCTGAGCGAGGGCCCGGTGTTCCGGATCAGCGTCTGCACCGGGCCGTGCACGAACGCGTCGGTGCCGAGGATCGCCCCGCCGAGCACCCGCCCTTGCCCGTCGATGTGCTTGGTCGCGGAGTACACGACGACGTCGGCGCCGAACGTCAGCGGCCGGGACAGGACGGGCGTCGCGAACACGTTGTCGACCACGACGACCGCGCCGGCCGCGTGCGCCAGGCGGCTGACCGTCGCGATGTCGACGAGGTCCTGCATCGGGTTCGACGGGGTCTCGAAGAACACGACGTCCGCGGGGGTGGCGAGCGCGGCCTCCCACTGCTCGGGGACGTGCCCGTCGACGTAGTCGGTCCGGACGCCCCACTTCGCGAGGATCTCGTCGAAGATCACCACCGACGACCCGAACAGCGCCCGGGCGGCGACCACGCGCGACCCGGAGCGGACCAGCGCCGCGAGGGCCGTGAACACCGCCGACATGCCGGACGCCGTGGCGTAACAGGCCTCCGCGCCCTCGAGCAGACGGAGCCGCTCCTCGAAGCTCGACACCGTGGGGTTGCCGTACCGGGAGTACAGGAACCGGTCGCTCTCACCCGCGAACGCGGCCTCCGCGTCGGCCGCGTGGGCATACACGTACCCCTGGGTGAGGAACAGTGCCTCGGACGTCTCCTGGAACCCGGTGCGCACGGTTCCGCCGCGGACCGCGAGCGTGTCCGGCCGCAGCCCCTCGCGCGGGAGCCGGTCGTCCTGCCAGTCGCCCGGGCCGGGGGTGGTCACGCCTCCCGCCACGGGAGCCCCTCGGCGCGCCAGCCCTGGTGGCCGCGGCGGCCGTCGGGGCCGACGTCGCCCTCGAACCCGCTCAGGATGTTGTACGCCGGGCCGAGCCCCGCGGCGGTCGCGGTGCTCGCGGCGGCGACGGAGCGCACGCCGGACCGGCACAGGAACACGACGGGCCGCGGGTCGTCGGGCGTGATCCCGGCGCGCGCGAGCTCGTCGAGGAACCGCGGGTTCGGGCGGCCGAACGCGTCGGTCCACTGCACGAAGGCGGTGCGCTCGGCGGTGTCCTCGCCGGCCAGGTCGGCCGTGTCGGGGACGCCGATGGTCTGCCACTCGCCCTCGGTGCGGACGTCGACCAGGACGGCGCGCTCGTCGGACGCGAGCAGGTCCCAGGCCTCCTGCGGGGTCAGGTCGCCGGCGTAGCCGTGCCCGTGCTGCGCGCTCACAGCGGCCGCACCCGGGCCGTGGCGGACGCGGGCAGCACGACGGCCTGCGCCACGATCACGCGCTGGCCGTCGAAGGTCGCCGCGGGGGCGCCGTGCAGCTCGTAGCCCTCGGCCAGCGCCTCGCTGACCCGTTCGCAGAACGAGCGGTCGTCCGGCCCCGTCAGCAGGCGGTAGCGCAGGCGGTCGTCGGTGTCGGTCATGCGTCTCCTCCATCGGACCTGGCGGAAGCACCCTCGGCCGGTCCGGCTCGCGAGGAGGCGGACCGCGGGTTGCTGCGGCGTCGACGAGCCAGATCTCTCGGCCGCTCTGGATGGTGCGGCGATGCTACGCCATCGTCCGGGGATGTCACTCCCCTCGTCCACGGCCGGTCCGCTGCTGGTCCGCCGCTGGTCCGCGGCTGGTCCACGGCAGGTTCACCCGTGCCGGTGGCTGGACGCCGGTTGACACCTCCGCCGCGCCCGCCCCATCCTCGTGGCAGGTCATGAGCGCCAGCGCGAAGCCCCGGCTCGCTGGCCGGCAACCCTCCCTCCGCGGCGGGGTGCCCCGGGTGACGACCTGGCCGTCCACCGTCCGGTGGCCGGCAAGCGCGGGGTGACCCGGTCGACGCACCGGGCCCCCATCGATCCACCCGGGGGTCCTCCCATGTCCGTCTCCACCGCCACCACCTGTGCCACCGCCGTCACCGCCATCACGGCCGAGCAGGCGCTGCTGCCCGTCGTCGGCTCCGACACGCCCGTCCCGCTGGTCGACGGCCGGTCCGTGCCGTACGCCAACCTGGACTACGCGGCCTCCGCCCCGGCGCTCGAGTCCGTCGCCGCGCGGGTCGTCGAGGTGCTGCCGCTGTACGCGTCCGTGCACCGCGGCGCGGGGTACCTGTCCCAGGTGTCGACGGCGCTGTACGAGGCGTCCCGGTCGGCGGTCGCGCGGTTCGTCGGCGCCCGCGAGGACGACGTCGCGGTCATCACGCGGAACACCACCGACTCGCTCAACCTGCTGGCCGGGTGCGTGCCCGACGGCGGGCGGGTCCTGGTGCTGGACGTCGAGCACCACGCCAACCTGCTGCCCTGGGTGCGGTCCGTCCGCGGCTCCGGCCGGGTGGCGACGGTCCTGCCGTCCGCGCCGACCGTCGCCGCGACGCTGGTCGCCCTGCGCGACGAGCTGGCCCGCCAGCCGTACGCCCTGGTCACGGTCACCGGCGCGTCCAACGTGACCGGCGAGGCGCTGCCGATCGCCTCGGTGGTGGCGCTGGCGCAGGAGGCGGGCGCGCGCGTGGCCGTCGACGGCGCGCAGCTCGTCCCGCACCGCGCGTTCTCGCTCGCGGAGTCGGGCGTCGACTACGTGGCGTTCTCCGGGCACAAGACCTACGCGCCGTTCGGGGCGGGTGCGCTCGTGGGGCGCCGGGACTGGCTCGACGCCGGGACCCCCTACCTCGCCGGCGGCGGCGCCGTCCGCGACGTCCGCACCGACCGGACGCTGTGGCAGCCGGCGCCCGCGCGGCACGAGGGCGGCTCGCCGAACGTGCTCGGCGCGGTGGCGCTCGCGGAGGCGTGCGACACCCTGGCGGCCCTGCCCGACGGCGCGCTCGCCGCGCACGAGACGGCGCTGCGGGACCGGCTGCTCGCGGGCCTCACGACCGTGCCGGGCGTGCGCGTGCTGCGGCTGTGGTCGGACTCCGCGGACCCGGTCGGCGTCGTGTCGTTCACGCTCGGCGACCACGACTCCGGGCTCGTCGCCGCGTACCTGTCGGCGGAGCACGGGATCGGCGTGCGGGACGGCCGGTTCTGCGCGCACCCGCTGCTCGCGCGGGTCGGCGTGACCGGCGGGGCGCTGCGGGCGTCGGTCGGCGTCGGCACCACGACCGACGCGGTCGACCGGCTCGTCGCCGGGCTCCAGGCGTTCGTCGCCGACGGGCCGCGCGCCGCGTACGAGGTCGTCGACGGGTGCTGGACGGTCGCCGGGGACACCCGGCCCCGGCCCGCGGTGCCCGGCATCGACGCCATCGCCGCCACCGCCGCCGCCGCGTGCGGCCCCGCGGTGGAGGACTGAGACCGCGGCCCGGGTCGGCCCGAGCGGGGGGCAGGCCGGCCCGGGCCGCGCACGCCCGCCACGGGATCAGCGGACGGTGACGCCCAGGTGCTCCGCGAGCGCGTCCGCCAGGTCGAGCAGCTGCTGCCGGCTGATCGTCGCGCCCTTGAGGCCCGCGGTGCCGTCCAGCCCGGCCAGGTCCGCGCCGCGCAGGTCGACGTCCCGCAGCTGCGCCCTCGTGACGTCGAGCCGCCCGACCCGGCAGTCCTCGAACCGCACCCGCGCGGCCTTCACCCCCGCGAGGTCCAGGTCCCCGATCGTGCAGTGCACGAACCGGAGGTCCTGCACCCGCGCGTCCCGCAGGTTCAGGTAGTCGATCTTCCCGCCCTCGACGGTCACCCGGTCCCACGAGCTGCCGAACGCCTCGAACGCGCCGAGCCGGCAGTCCCGCAGCGTCACGTCCCGCCACGACCCCGACCGGGCCCGCAGGGTGCCGGCGCGGCAGTCGGCCAGCGTGGTGTCGACGAGGTGCGCGTGGTCGAGCGCGGCACCGTCGAGGTCGCAGCCGCGCAGCAGGCACTCGATCACGCGGGCGCTCTCCGCGTCGGCGTCGGACAGGTCCAGCGCGTCGAGGAGCAGGCGGTCGTAGTCGCCCTCCGGCTCCAGGGTGCCGGTCCAGCGGTCCAGGGTGTCCTCGCGCGGGGTGGTCATGGGACCAGCGTGGCACCCGGGTGTGACGTCACCCCAGCGGCCGCACCTCCGAGCGCAGGTGCAGCTTCCCCTTCCGCGCGTCCCAGGCCGTGACCACCCACCCGTCCCCGTCCCGTGCGACCGACACCGCGGGCGTCGCGGGCAGCAGCACGGGGGAGGCGAACTCCACGTCCCACGTGTACGTCTCGCCCCGCCGGGCTCCGACGCCGGGTGCCAGGTACGTCGAGATCCCGCGCCACGCGGCGGGGGCGGACTCCGGGTGGCCGGCGCGCCGCACCTCGGACACGAGGTCGACCTGCGCGCCCCGGCGGTGCGGTCGCAGGTCCTGCGCCCACGCGCGGATCTCCAGCACGTCGCCGAGCCGCAGCGCCTCCCGCTGCTCGACCCGGTTGGCGAGGTGCACGATGCCGAGCGGCGGCATCGGGAAGTCGGGCCGGACGATCAGCGCGATCGCGACGGGGAACGCCAGGACGTGCACGTACCCGGCGGGCAGCACGTCGCCGGCGGGCTCGCCGACCAGGTGCTGGTACGCGGTCAGCTGCTCGGCATCGGGGTGCACGCCGTCGAGCCGGTGCGTCACGGCGGGCAGCGCCACCGCGTCGCCGGCGCCCCCGCCGCGGTGCAGCACCCGGCGCACCCGACCGCCGACGGCGGCGCGGCCGGACGCGAGGCCGGCGCGGGCGTACAGCTCCCCGAGCCGGGGCGGCGCGCCGAGGACGACCTCGCGTCCCGCCCCGGTGGCGACGGCCGTCACCGGCCGACCATGCTCTGGCCGCACACCCGCAGCACCTGCCCCACGACCCCGCCGGCCTGCGGCGAGGCGAGGAACGCCACGGCCTCGGCGACGTCGACGGGCAGGCCGCCCTGCTGGAGCGAGGACAGCCGGCGGGCGACCTGCCGGGTGAGCGCGGGCATGCGGGCGGTCATGTCGGTCTCGATGAACCCGGGCGCCACGGCGTTGGCCGTGCCCCCGAACGCCGCGAGCAGCGGCGCGGTGGCCTGGACCATGCCGATGACCCCGCCCTTCGAGGCGGCGTAGTTCGTCTGCCCGCGGTTCCCGGCGATCCCGGAGGTCGAGGCGAGCGACACGATCCGCGGCGCGTCGGTGAAGTCCCCCGACGTCAGCAGCGCCTCGTTGATGCGGAGCTGCGCGGCGATGTTCACCGCGATGACGGACTCCCAGCGGTCGGGCGTCATGTTCGCGAGCAGCTTGTCCCGGGTGATGCCCGCGTTGTGCACGACGACGTCGAGCCGGCCGTGCCGCGACAGGGCGTGCTCCAGGATCCGGGTCCCGGCGTCCTCCGCCGTGACGTCGAGCTGCAGCGCGGTGCCGCGGACCCGGTTCGCGACCGACGCGAGCGCCTCGCCCGCGGCCGGGATGTCGACGGCCACGACGGTGGCGCCGTCGCGGGCGAGCGTCGTGGCGATGGCCTCGCCGATGCCCCGGGCGGCGCCCGTGACCACGGCGACCCGGCCGTCGAGCGGCCGCTCCCAGTCCGCGGGCAGGGCCCCGGCCGCGGAGTCGACCGGCAGCAGCTGCCCGTCGACGTACGCGGAGCGGGGCGACAGCAGGAACCGCAGCGCACCGAGCACCGCGGGCGCGGTGACGGGCACGTCGTCCGCGACCACCACGCCGTTCGCGGTGGCGCCGCCGCGCAGCTCCTTGGCGATCGAGCGCAGCGCGCCGTCGACGCCCTGGCGTGCCGCGGCGAGCGCCGGTGCGTGGTCCGCGGCGGCGGGGCGGGACACGGTGACGACGCGGCCGTGCCGGGCGAGGGTCTTGAGCGTCGGGGCCAGCGTCAGCAGCGGGTCGGCGAGGTCCCGGGGGTGCTCGATCTCGGTGAGCGCGAGCACGACGGCGGCGAACCGCGTGCCCTCGCCGGCGTGCCGCCGGACGTCGAGGTCCCAGCCCTTGCGGTCCGGCGACGTGCCGGAGAGCAGCTGCGCGAGCGTGTCGGCGTCCGGGCCGGTGCCCAGCACCAGGACCGGGCCGTCGACGAGCGGTGCGCCCGGCCGGTAGCGGTGCAGCTGCGCGGGGCGGGGGAGCCCGAGCTGCTTCGCGATCTTCGCGGTCACCCCGCCGTTGACGAGGTCGAGGTAGCGGTCGGTGCCTCGGGGGGTGCTCACACCGCCTCCAGGATCGCGGCGACGCCGAGGCCCCCGGCGGCGCAGACGGACACCAGCGCGCGGACCGGGCGGTCCTCGCCGGCGGCGAGCAGCTCCGCGCGGCGGCGGTGCAGCTGCTTGGCCACGGTCGCGACGATGCGCCCGCCGGTCGCGGCGAACGGGTGCCCGGCCGCGAGCGAGGAGCCGTGCACGTTGAGGCGCTCGCGGTCGACGGACCCGAGCGCGTCGTCCAGGCCCAGGCGGGACAGGCAGAACTCCTTGTCCTCCCACGCGGCGAGCGTGGTGAGCACGGTCGCGGCGAACGCCTCGTGGATCTCGACGTAGTCCAGGTCGGCCAGGGTCAGCCCCTGGCGGGCGAGCAGCCGCGGCACCGCGTAGACGGGCGCCATGAGCAGCCCGTCCTCGCCGTGCACGAAGTCGACCGCGGCGGTCTCGGCGTCGACCACGGCGGCGAGCGGGGTGAGACCGCGTGCGGCCGCCCAGTCCTCCGACGCGAGCAGCACCGCCGAGGCGCCGTCGGTGAGCGGGGTGGAGTTGCCGGCCGTCATCGTCGCGGGGGTGTCCAGGCGGGTGCCGAACACCGGCTTGAGCGTCGCGAGCTTCTCCAGCGAGGTGTCCGGGCGCAGGTTCTGGTCCCGCACGAGGCCCCGGTACGGGGTCACGAGGTCGTCGAAGAACCCGTCGGCGTAGGCCGCGGCGAGGCGCTGGTGGCTGGCGTACGCGATCTCGTCCTGCGCCTGCCGCCCGATGCCCCACTGCGCGGTGGTCAGCGCCTGGTGCTCGCCCATCGACAGGCCGGTGCGCGGCTCGTCGGTGCGGGGCGTCGCGGGCTTGAGGTCCTGCGGGCGCAGCGCGGCGGCGGCCTTCAGCCGCTGCGGGACGGTCTTCGCGCGGGCCAGCGTGAGCAGCGTGCGGCGCAGGCCCTCGCTGACGGCGATCGGCACGTCGGAGGCGGAGTCGACGCCGCCCGCCACGCCGGACTCGACCTGGCCGAGCCGGATCTTGTTCGCGACCGACACGACCGCCTCCAGGCCGGTCGCGCACGCCTGCTGCAGGTCGTACGCGGGCGTCCGGGGCGACAGCGGCGAGCCGAGCACGGCCTCGCGGGTGAGGTTGAAGTCGCGGCTGTGCTTGAGCACCGCGCCCGCGACGACCTCGCCCAGGACCTCGTCCTGCAGGCCGTACCGGGCGACCAGCCCGTCGAGCGCCGCGGTGAGCATGTCCAGGTTGCTCACCCGGGCGTACGGTCCGCCCGCCCGGGCGAACGGGATCCGGTTGCCGCCGACGACCACGGCACGTGTGCCGCCGGGCGTCGGGGTGGGGGTGGCTGCCATGTGGGGGTCCTCCCGCATCGTCGTCGATGTCGCTGGGTGGTGCCGGTGGTGGTGCTGGCTCGGTGCCGGTTCCGGTGGGCCGGTCGATCGGGACTTCGGTCCCTTGCGCCGGTGCCCGAAACTCACAGTACCTGATACCGTCAGTTTCGTGAGCCCCATCACACGGGATCCGTCGACGCGGACGGACGAGACCGAGGCCCCGGGCGGGACCGCGGCCGCGGCGCGCGCCGACGACGGCCGGTCCACCCGCTGGGAGGACCACCGCGAGGCCCGCCGCGCCGAGCTCGTGCGCGTCGCCCGCCGGGTCGTGCACCACGAGGGGCCCGACGTCTCGATGGACGACATCGCCGCGGCCGCGGGGACGTCGAAGTCGATCGTCTACCGGTACTTCACCGACAAGGACGGCCTGCAGCTCGCGGTCGCCGCCGCGGTCGTCGGTGACATCCGCGACGCGCTCGACGAGGCCGCGACCGGCGCCAGCACCCCGCGCGACGCGCTGCGCGGCATGGTCGACACCTACCTGTCGATGATCGAGTCGTCCCCGCACGTGTACGCGTTCGTGACCCGCGGCGGGTCCGTCGGGCACTTCCTCGACTCCGTGACCGAGCTCGTCGCCGTGCCGTTCGTGCGCGCGCTGGGGGTCGCGGGGGAGGGCGACGGCACGCCCGACGACGGCACGCCCGCGGGCCCGGACGCCGACTGGGCGCGGCTGTGGGCGGCCGGCGCCGTCGGGTTCGTGCGCGGGGCGGGCGAACGCTGGCTGGCCGCGCGCGACCAGCCGGACGCCGACCGCGAGGACGTCGCGACGCGCGTCGCCGCCTGGCTGTGGGCCGGCCCGGTCGGCGTGCTGTCGCGCGAGCGCACCGCCCGGCCCGTCGCCGGCGAGGCCACCGACGCCACCGAGGCCATCGGCGCCACCGACGCGGTCCGCCCACCCGGCTGACCGGCGACACCCCCACCCGTCCGCGTCGACGACGACGCACCGACCCAGGGAGCACGCATGACCACGACCGCACCGACACCGGCCACGGCGACGGGGACCGGCACCCCGACGGTGACCGACACCCCGACGGTGACGCGGCCGACGGGGACGGTCCGCCCCAGCGGCGGCGGGCACCCCGGCCCGCGCCACCCGCGCCCGGGCACGGTGGACGCGCACGTGGACGTCCCCGGGCTCACGGACGTGCTGCTCGGCCGGTACGCCGACCTGCGGCGCGGCGCGCGCGGGGTGATCGCGGACCCGCGGTTCCAGCGCGAGGAGGGCCTCGGCGTCGCGGAGCACCGGGAGCGCGTGCTCGACCAGCTCCGCACCCTGGCGGCCGAGGGCGACGTGCTGCGCGCGTTCCCGACGCGGCTCGGCGGCGCCGACGACCACGGCGGCAGCCTCGCCCGGTTCGAGGAGCTCGTCGCGGCCGACCCGTCGCTGCAGATCAAGGCGGGCGTGCAGTGGGGCCTGTTCGCGTCGGCGATCCTGCACCTGGGCACCGAGAGCCACCACGACCGGTTCCTGCCCGGGGCGATGTCCGTGACCGTGCCGGGCGCCTTCGCGATGACGGAGACCGGCCACGGGTCCGACGTCGCGAGCATCGGCACCACGGCGACGTACGACCCCGCGACGCAGGAGTTCGTGCTGCACACCCCCTTCCGGGCGGCGTGGAAGGACTACCTCGGCAACGCCGGGAAGCACGGCACCGCGGCGGTCGTGTTCGCGCAGCTGGTCAGCCGGGGCCCGGAGGACCGCCGGCCCGTCAACCACGGCGTGCACGCGTTCTACGTGCCGATCCGCGACCCGGAGACCGGGGAGTTCCTGCCGGGCGTCGGCGGCGAGGACGACGGCCTCAAGGGCGGGCTCAACGGCATCGACAACGGCCGGCTGTGGTTCGACCGCGTCCGGGTGCCGCGCGCCGACCTGCTCGACCGGTACGGCTCGGTCGCCGCGGACGGCACGTACTCGTCGCCGATCGCCAGCCCCGGCCGCCGGTTCTTCACCATGCTCGGCACGCTCGTCCAGGGCCGGGTCTCCCTGGACGGCGCCGCCGTGAACGCCGCGAAGCTCGGGCTGATCACCGCCGTCACGTACGGGAACCAGCGCCGCCAGTTCGCCGGGGCGTCCCCGACGGACGAGGTCGTGCTGCTCGACTACGGCGAGCACCGCCGCCGGCTGCTCCCGCTGCTCGCCGAGACGTACGCCGCGACGTTCGCGCACGAGCACCTGCTCGCGGCGTTCGACGACGTGTTCTCCGGCCGCGACGACACCCCGGAGTCCCGCGAGGAGCTGGAGACGCTCGCCGCCGCGCTGAAGCCGACGTCCACCTGGCACGCCCTGCACACGCTGCAGACGTGCCGGGAGGCGTGCGGCGGGGCGGGGTTCCTCACGGCGAACCGGCTGACGTCGCTGCGCGCGGACCTCGACGTGTACGTCACCTTCGAGGGCGACAACACCGTCCTCTACCAGCTCGTCGGCAAGCGGCTGCTCACCCGGTATGGCCAGCAGATCGGCGGCGACCCCGCGGTGCTGGCCCGGCTGGTCGCGGGCAAGGCCGCCGACGCGGCGCTGCACCGCATGCCCCTGGCCCGCGCCGTGCAGACGCTCGTGGACGCCGGCGACGCGCGCCGGTCCGCCGGGCAGCTCCGCGACCCGCACGCCCAGCGGGACCTGCTCGCGGACCGCGTCGCGACGATGGTCGCCGAGCTCGCGCAGGCGCTCCGCCCGGCCCGCCGCGCCGCCCCCGAGGTCGCGGCCGAGCTGTTCGACGCGCACCAGCACGAGCTCGTCGAGGCCGCCCGCGCGCACGCCGAGCTGCTGCAGTGGGAGGCCTTCACCCGGGCGCTCGACACCGTGCCCGACCCCGGCACGCGGCAGGTGCTCACCTGGCTGCGGGACCTGTTCGGGCTCACCGTGATCGAGCGGCACCTGGCCTGGTACCTGGTCAACGGCCGGCTGTCGGCGGGCCGGGCGCGGACCGTCACGTCGTACATCGAGCGGCTGCTGGTCCGGCTCCGGCCGCACGCCCAGGACCTGGTGGACGCCTTCGGGTACGGGCCGGAGCACGTGCGGGCCGAGATCGCGTCGGGCGCCGAGGCGGCCCGGCAGGACGAGGCGCGGGAGTTCCAGCGCGCCGCCCGGGCCTCGGGCACCGACCCGGTCCCGGAGCCGAAGCCGTCCCGCCGGGACGGGTGACTCGGCCCGGCGGGTCTCAGACGACCGGGTGGAGCGTCCGGCCGGACACGCACCGGCGTGTCCGGCCGGACGCTCCACTCGGGGCTGGCTCAGGCGTCGGCGTCGGCGACCCAGCGCAGCAGCGTGCTCATGTGCTCGATGTACCGGCCCGTGGAGATGCCCGTGACCGGGTCGTCCGTCGTGTACGGGGACGTGTCCGTGGGGCCGCCGACCTCCGTCTGACCGAAGTCGCCCGCGGCGGGGGTCGGTGACCCGTCGCCCGCGTACGGGTTGCTGGTCGACACCAGCGGCGTGGGCCAGTAGCCGTCCGGGCCGAGCGCGTCGAGGACCTCCTGCACCTCGTCCTCCGTCGGGACCCCGTCGGTGCGGTGCAGCGTGCCCACGTTGAGGTCCGACACCGACACGTCGCCGGTGCTGAAGTACTCCGGCAGGGTCGCGCCGCGGTGCAGCAGCGGCGAGCCGGCCGTGGCCTCCTCGACGGGCAGGGCGCGCAGCGTCGCGTACCGCTCCCGGAGCGCGGGCACGTCGATCGCCCGGAACGCGTTGTAGTGCACGATCGTCCGCGCCGGGTCCTTGTCCGCCCAGTAGCGGCCGTTGACCACGTCGGACCCGGTGCGGTGCACGAACAGGGCGTCGTTCGTGCCCAGCTCGACGAACGTCGGGAACTGCCGCCCGTCCTCGGTCCACAGGGCCTCCGGCAGCCGCACCGAGTCCAGCCAGTCGAGCGCGGCCGGGACGCCCGCCAGGTAGGACGCGTCCCCGGTGAGCTCGTAGAACCCCAGCAGCTTCTCGACGTTGCCGGCCGTGGTGTGCGTGGCCAGCGACTCCGGCTCGTAGGAGCGGGCCCCGACCGGCCGCAGGTCGTCGGCGTCGTGCTGCAACGACCAGCCGGCCTGGGGTGCGGGCTGCTGGGTGACGACGAACGCGTCCATCGCCGCCCGGACCGCCGGCAGCACCGACTCGTCGCCGAGCGCCTGGTGGACCATCAGCAGCAGCTCGATGTTCTCCGCCGCGACGTCGTCGTTGAACGTGATGTCGCGGGCGTAGTCCGGCGTCCCGGGCGCCAGGGGGTACCGCTGCGGCCACCCGCCGACGGGGTGCTGGCTGTCCAGCACGAAGTCGATGGCGCGGTCCAGGGCCGGACGGAACGCCGCGTCCTCCTTCTCCAGGTACATCCGGAGCAGCAGCTGGGAGCTCTCGGCCGTGCCAGCGTCGTCGAACGTGGCGCTGCCGTCGTGGTGCTGGAACTCCTCGAGCCGCCAGCCGTTGCGGCCGATCGTGTCGTACCAGCGCTGCAGCGACTCCTCCCCGGCGAAGTCGTGCAGGTAGTTCCAGCCGCCGGCGGGGTGCTGCGCCGCCATCAGGGCCTCGGCGACCTCCGCCGCGGCGTCGTAGTACGCCTCGTCGCCGGTCGCGTGGTACGCGTCGAGGTAGACGTGGCCCATCGTCGCGGTGCCGGGCGGCTGGATCCAGATCTGCGTCGGGTAGGCCTCCATCTCGCCGAACTGCCGGGACCCGTCCGGCAGGTACGACCAGAGGTAACCGCCCCGGTAGGCGACGTCGTCCGTCATGAACGCGGTGGCCGTGCGCATGGTGCGCAGGACCTCCGCGCGCAGTCCGGTGGCGCTCGCGGACGGCGCGGGCGCGTCGTCCGGGGCCGGGGCGCACGCCGCGCCACCGACCAGGACGGCGGCGACCGCGAGCACGGCCAGCCGCACCGGGCGGGAGCGCCGGGCGAGGGCGCCACCGGCGGGGCGGGGTCGCACGGTCGTCGGTCGCCGCCGCCGCATCAGCGCAGCTCGGTGACGGGCGCGCCGTCCATGTCGTCGAACGACTGGTTCTCGCCCGCCATCGCCCACACGAACGAGTACGCGGCCGTGCCGACGCCGGAGTGCAGCGACCACGGCGGGGAGATCACGGCCTGCCGGTCCGCGACCAGCAGGTGCCGGGTCTCCGTCGGCTCGCCGAGCAGGTGCACCACGCGCGCGTCCTGCGGGACGTCCACGTACAGGTAGCACTCGGTCCGGCGCTCGTGGGTGTGCGCCGGCATCGTGTTCCACATCGACCCCGGGTGCAGCTGGGTCACGCCCATCACGACCTGGCAGCTCCGGACCCCGCCCTCGTGGATGTACTGCCGCAGCGTCCGGCGGTTGCTGGTCAGCTGGTCGCCGAGCTCGCGGACCGTCGCCTCCTCGGGCAGCACCAGCACCGTCGGGTAGGTGGTGTGCGCGGGCGCCGAGAACAGGTAGAACTGCGCGCCGCCGTCGGCCGGGGCGTCGGCGGTGCCGGCGGCACCGGGCGCGTCGGCGAGCACGACCTCGCGGGTGCCGCGGCCCACGTACAGGCACGCCCCGTTCGGCACGGTGTGCACGACGCCGTCGGTGGTGACCGTGCCGGTGCCGCCGACGTTGACGATGCCGACCTCCCGCCGCTCGAGGAAGTAGTCGCTGCGCAGGGCGTCGTCGGCGGGCAGGGTCAGCTCGCGGCCGGCGGGGACGACGCCGCCGAGCACGACGCGGTCGTGGTGGGTCAGGACGAGCGTGATCTCGCCGGGCACGAACAGGTCCTCGACCAGGAAGGTCGAGCGCAGCTCGGCGGTGTCCATGCCGCGCAGCTGCTGGGGGTGGGTCGCGTATCGCTGGTCCACGGGGGTCTCCTCGGGGTGCGGGGTGGGGTGGGCGGAGCGGTGCGGGTCAGCGCACGAGCCAGCCGCCGTCGACGGGGATGACGGCGCCGTTGAGGTAGTCCGAGGCGGCCGACGCGAGGAACACGAACGCGCCCGCGAGGTCGTCGGGGGTGCCCCAGCGGCCGGCGGGGATGCGCTCGACGATGCCGCGCTCGCGCACCGGGTCGGCCCGCAGCTGGGCGGTGTTGTCGGTGGCCATGTACCCGGGGGCGATCGCGTTGGTGTTCACGCCGTGCGCGGCGAGCTCGTTCGCGAACGCCTTGGTCAGCCCGGCGACGGCGTGCTTGGACGCCGCGTAGCCCGGGACGAGCACGCCGCCCTGGAACGACAGCATCGACGCGATGTTGATGATCTTCCCGGAGCCCTGCGCGGCGAACCGGCGGCCCGCGGCCTGCGACAGGTGGAACACGGCGTCGAGGTTCAGCGCCAGCACGGCGTCCCAGTCGGCGGCCGGGTGCTCCAGCAGCGGCGCGCGGCGGATCATGCCGGCGTTGTTCACCAGCACGTCGAGGCCACCGAGCACGGACACGACGTCGTCGAGGGCCTCGTCGAGCTGCGCCGGGGTGGCCGCGACCAGGTCGAGCTGCACGGTGTGGGCCCGGCGGCCGACGGCCCGGACGAGCTCGGCGGTCTCGGGGGCGTCGACGTGGTCGATCACGGCGATGTCGGCGCCGGCCTCGGCGAGGGCGACGGCGGCGCGCTGGCCGAGGCCGCGCGCGGCACCGGTGACGAGGGCGGTCCGGCCGTCGAGGCGGAACTGGTCGAGGATCATCGGGACTTCCTTCGGGGTGAGGGAGTGGTGGGAACAGGGGTGCCGCCGCGGCACGCCGTGGTGCTGCGGGCGTGCGCGGGCGTGCCGCGGCGGCGCACGGTCAGGCGGGGATCGTCACGCGCGTCATCCGGGGCATGAGCAGGTGGATGACGCCGAGCGCCAGCAGGTAGGCGACCGAGCAGACCAGGAAGATCGGCGTGTAGTTCCCGACCCGGTCCAGGATGTAGCCGGCGTACTGGGCCATGAGCATGCCGCCGATGCCGCCGAGCATGCCGCCCAGGCCGACGACGGTCCCCACGGCGCCGCGCGGCAGCACGTCGCTGGGCAGGGTGTACAGGTTGGCCGAGAACCCCTGGTGCGCGGCGGTCGCGAGACCGATGATGCCGACCGCCAGCCACAGGCTGCTCGCCTGCCCCGCGAACGCCACGGGCAGGGCCAGGAGCGCGCAGATCAGCAGGGTCGTCTTGCGGGCGCGGTTGATGGACCAGCCGCGCTGCATGAACCGGCCGGACAGCCAGCCGCCGCCGACGCTGCCGACGTCCGAGAGCAGGTAGATGACCACGAGCGGCGGGCCGAAGGTCTTGAGGTCCAGCCCGTACTGCTTGCCGAGGAAGTCCGGCAGCCAGAACAGGAACATCCACCAGATCGGGTCGGTGAGGAACTTCCCGAGCGCGAAGGCCCAGGTCTCCCGGAGCCGGACGATGGCGCGCCAGTCGACCTTCTCCGCCGGCTCCTCGGGGTCCTGCGTGATGTGCGCGAGCTCGGCCTCCGAGACGCGGGGGTGGTCCTGCGGGCGCTTGTAGACCAGGAACCAGATCGGCAGCCACAGCAGGCCGCCGATGCCGGTGACGATGAACGCCGCCTGCCAGCCCCAGGTCAGCACGATCGCGGGCACGATCAGCGGGGTCGCGATCGCACCGACGTTGGTGCCGGCGTTGAACAGCCCGGTCGCGAAGGCGCGCTCCTTCTTGGGGAACCACTCCGTGACGGCCTTGATGCTGCCGGGGAACCCGCCGCCCTCGCCGATCCCCAGCAGGACGCGCGCGAAGATGAACCCGGTCAGGCTGCGCATCCCGGCGTGCAGGAGGTGCGCCACCTGCCAGATCGCGAACGCGATGCCGAGGCCCCAGCGGGCGCCGATCCGGTCGATCACGCGACCCCACACCAGGTACGAGGCCGCGTAGGCCGCCTGGAACCAGAAGATCGCGTTCGCGTAGTCCCGTTCCGACCAGCCCTGCTCTTCCGACAGGTCGGCCTTGAGGAGGCCGAGGGTCTGCCGGTCGATGTAGTTGATCGTCATCGCGGTGAACAGCAGCGCGACGATCACCCAGCGGTACTTCGTCATCCGCGCCGTCGCGGTCGAGACCAGCGTCTCGCCCGCCTTCGTGCTCATCGTTCTTCCACCTTCATCGTCTCCAGCTCTCTTCATCGGGGTGGAGGGCGGTCGAGAGGGCCTCGACCACGTCGATCTCGACCTGGAACAGGTCGCCGTAGCGCAGCTCCGCGCTCTGACCGGGCCGGACGTCGTGCACGCCGGTGACCGCGCCGGTGGCGACGACGTCGCCGGCGCGCAGGGCGTGGCCGCGGGCGGTGCAGACCTGCAGCGCGAACCGGAAGGCCTCGAGCGGCGTGCCCGGGACGTCGCCGGGCGTGGCGGCGCCGACGAGCTCGCCGTCGACCCAGGTCCGGCAGGCCAGCCCGAGCCACGTCGCGGGGTCGTCCGTGACCCGCGGGCCGAGGACGAGCCCGGCGTTGTTGCCGAAGTCCGACGCGACGGCCATGGGGCCGAGCCCGTTGATGTCCGGCACCGGGCTGCCCGCGAGCTCCACGGCGAGCCGCACCCCGCCCAGCACCTCGCGGGCGTCGTCGGCGGTCCAGGTCCGTGCGCCCGCCGGGACGTCGCGCCCGACCTCGAGGACGATCTCGGCCTCGACGCAGGCGGTGCCGCCGGCGATGGCCGGCAGGCGGAGGCGTCCGCGCGGCGCGGACCACAGGAGGCTCTCGACGACCGGGCCCACGAGCCGCTCGGCACCGGCGCGCTCGCGCCACTGCGGCGGGACCATGCCGACCTTCCAGCCGACGACCCGCTCCTGCCGCAGGCCGATGCCGATGTTCTGGACCACGTAGGCCGCGTCGAGGTCCGCCGGGATCGCGCCCGGGAACCCGTCCAGCGCGGTGGATGCCCGCCGCGCCGCCACCAGTGCGGTCGCGACCGCGGTCGCCTCCTGCACGCCCATGTGCTGCTCCTTCATCGAGTAAGCGGTTACGTTAGAGGGAGAGTAACCGGTTACGCAAGAACGACCTGCGGGGACCTCCCGTCGGGGCCCGGGCGCGGCTCCTACGATGGGCCGCGGAGTCGGCGCGCCCCCGCACGCCGGTCCACGGAAGGGGCGAGCGGTTCATGGCACGGCGTCGGCAGGCGCAGGACCCGGGCGGGCCCCGGACCGGCGGGGTGACGATGCGCGACATCGCGGACCTCGCGCAGGTGTCCACCAAGTCGGTGTCGATGGTGGTCAACGGGCTGCCGGGCGTCGGCAGCGAGACGCGCGCGCGCATCGAGGCCCTCATCGCCGAGCACGGCTACGTCGCCCGCGCGCAGGCTCAGGGCCTCGCCACGGGGCGCGCGTTCCTGGTCGGGCACGTGTTCAACAACCCGAACCCCGAGTACCTGATCACCATGCAGCAGGGGCTGCTGGACGGGCTCGAGGGCACCGGCTACGCGCTCGTGAGCTTCCCGCTGGAGCGGTCGGACCCGCGGTTCGTCGAGCGCCTGCGCGAGTTCGTGCACCGGCACCGGCTGGACGGCGTCGTGCTCACGTCGTCCGTGTCGGAGGACGAGCGGCTCGGCCCCCTGCTGGACGAGCTGCAGGTCCCGTACGTCCGCGTGACCCCCGCCCAGGTCGACGACCCGGGGCGGAGCGTCGCGGGCGCCGACCGCCCGGCCGCCGCGCTGGTCGCCGCGCACCTGCGGGAGCTGGGTCACGAGCGCATCGCGGTCGTGGCGGGCCCCTCGTCGTTCCTGTCCGGGCGCGAGCGGCGTGCGGGCTTCGAGGAGGGCCTGGCCGCGTCCGGGGCGGGGCTCGACCCGGCGCTCGTCGTCGAGGGCGACTACACCTTCGAGTCGGGGCTGTCCGCCGGCCGCCGGCTGCTCGACCTCGCGGAGCGGCCGACCGCCGTGTTCTGCGCGAACGACGAGATGGCCGCGGGCGTGCTGCAGGCGGCGCAGGCGGCCGGCCTGGAGGTGCCGCGCGACCTGTCGGTGGTCGGGTTCGACGACTTCGCCATCGCGACCCGCGTCCTGCCCCGCCTCACGACCGTGCGCATCCCGACGCGCGCGGCCGGACGGCTGGCGGTGCGGCGGCTGCTCTCCCGCAGCGGCGTCCCCGGTGCGCAGGACGACGGCGGACGCTACCCGCAGCCGGAGCTCGTGGTCCGCGAGAGCTCGGGGCCCCCGCCGCGCTGAGCCGCCCCGGGCTCCGGGTCAGACCGCCGGGAGCTGGGGGACCGCCGCGAGCAGGCGGCGGGTGTACGGCTCGCGCGGGTCCGCGAGGACGTCGGCCGTGGCGCCCTCCTCGACCACGCGGCCGTGGTGCAGCACGACGGTGCGCTCGCACAGCCGCCCCACGATCGCGATGTCGTGGGACACCAGCACGAGGGTCAGCCCCTGCTCGGCGGCGAGGCGCTGCAGCAGGTCGACGACCTGCCCGCGCACGGAGACGTCGAGCGCGCTGACCGGCTCGTCGGCGACCAGCACCGACGGCGACGGCGCCAGGGCCCGGGCGATCGCGATGCGCTGGCGCTGACCGCCCGAGAACTGCGCCGGGTACCGGGACGCGACGTCGGGGTCCAGGCCGACCGACGCCAGGACCGACGCGACCCGGGCCCGGTGGTCGCCCGGGACCTTCAGCGAGCGCAGCGGCTCGGCGACCACGGCGCCGACCCGCATGCGGGGGTCCAGCGACGAGCGCGGGTCCTGGAACACCGGCTGCACGTCGGCGCGCAGCCGGCGCAGCAGCCCGCGGTCGCGGCGGTCGAGGGGCTCGCCGCGGTACCGGACGGCGCCCGACGTGGGCGAGTCGAGCCCGAGCAGCAGCCGCAGCAGCGTCGACTTGCCGGAGCCGGACTCGCCGACGATCCCGATGCTGCGGCCCGCCTCGACGCGCACGTCCACGCCGTCGAGCGCGCGCGTCGCGCCGAACGCGCGGGTGACGCCGGCGGCCTCGAGCAGGGGGGCGGTCATCGGGGGTCCTCCTCGGCAGCGGTGGCGTCGCCGGTGCCCGCGGGCCCCGGCAGCCCGGTGACCGCCCGCGCCGCGGCGACGAGCTCCCGGGTGTACGCCGCGTCCCCGCCGGCGAGCGCCGACCCGACGGTGGTGTGCTCGACCACGCGGCCGTCGCGCATGACGACGAGGTCCCGGGCGACGCGGGCGACGACGGGCAGGTCGTGCGAGACGAACACCAGGGCCACGCCGGTGCGGTCCACCAGGTCGTCCAGCAGGTCGAGCACCTCGGCCTGCACGGTCACGTCGAGGGCGGTGGTCGGCTCGTCGGCCAGGAGCACGCGGGGCTCGCACGCCAGGGCCATGGCCAGGGCGACGCGCTGCCGCTGCCCGCCGGACAGCTGCCACGGGTAGGAGCGCAGGATCCGCTCGGTGTCGTCCAGGTGCACGAGCCGGGCGAGCCGGGCGGCCTCGTCCCGGGCGGCCGACCCGCGCAACCCGCGGTGCAGCCGCAGGGGGCCGGTGATCTGCCGCCCGACGGTCATCAGCGGGTCGAGCGCGGTGAGCGGCTCCTGGAACACCATGGCCACCAGGGCGCCGCGCACGCGGGCGAGCCGGCGCGGCGGCAGCGTGAGCAGGTCCGTGCCGTCCAGCAGCACCCGGCCCGTGGCGCGCATCCCGTCGGGCAGCAGCCCCAGCACGGCGAGCGCCGTCATCGACTTGCCGGACCCCGACTCCCCGACCACCCCGAGCCGGCCGCCGGCGTCGAGCGACCAGGACACCCCGTCGAGCAGGGCGCGCCCGCCGGACGTCGTGACGGTGAGGTCCTCGACGGACAGCAGCGGGGTCATCGGTCGCCTCGCAGGCTCGGGTCGGTGCGCTCGCGGATGCCGTCGCCGAGCAGGTTGAGCCCGAGCACGGTGACGACGATGGCGAGCCCCGGCAGGATCGCGCCCCACGGCTGCACGAGCATCGTGGACTGCGCCTCGTGCAGTAGGCGGCCCCAGGACGCGTTGGGCGGCGGGGCACCGAGCCCGAGGTACGACAGCGACGCCTCGGCGAGGACGGCACCGCCGCCGAGCAGCATGAGCTGGACCAGCAGCGTCGGCCACACGTTCGGGACGACGTGCCGCAGCACGGTGCCCCACCAGCCGGTGCCCGCGGCGTGGGCGGCGGTGACGTAGTCCTCGCGCAGCACGCGGGCGACGTTCACGCGGGTGACCCGCGCGATGACCGCGGAGCCGGAGATGCCGATGGCCCAGATCGCCGACGACAGCGACGCGCCGCGGACCGTGACGATCAGCATGGCGAGCAGCAGGGTCGGGAAGGCGATCAGCAGGTCGACGGCGGAGAGCAGCGTGACGTCCACCCAGCGGCGGGTGGCGCCGGCCAGCAGCCCGACCAGGACGCCGAGCACCCCGGCCACGACCATGGACGCCACCGCGACGACCAGCGCGTTCCCCGCACCGGTCATCAGCTGGCTGAGCAGGTCCCGGCCGAGCCGGTCGGTGCCGCCCCAGTGCGCGGCGCTCGGGCCCGCGAGGCGCTCGCCGGTGCCGGTGTCGTCGAGCGCGTACGGCGTCCACACCAGGGACACCAGGCCGACCAGCGCGACGACGCCGACCAGCACGGCCCCGGTGACGAGCGACGGCGGCAGGCCGCGCCGGCGGCGCGCGGGGGCACCGGCCCGGTCGGTGCCGGTGCCGGCCGGGTCGGTCCCGGTCGCGAGCGGCGCGGTGGTGGCGAGCTCGGTCACGCGGCCACCTCCCGCGTCGCGCGCAGGCGCGGGTCGATCGCCCGCTGCCCGAGGTCGACCAGCGTGTTGGTGACCAGCACGACGGCGGTCAGCGCCAGCACCAGCGCCTGCACGACGGGCAGGTCCCGCGAGGTCACGGAGTCGAGCAGCAGGGTGCCGAGCCCCGGCAGGGCGAACACGTTCTCGATGACGACGGCCCCCAGCAGGGAGGTCGCGAGCTCGATGCCGAGGATCGCCACGACCGGGACGGCGGCGTTCCGCAGGCCGTGCCGCGCGAGCGCCCGCCACCGCCCGTAGCCCAGCGACCGTGCCGTGCGCAGGTAGTCCTGGTCGAGCACGTCGAGGGTCGCGGACCGCACGTACCGGACCATCACGGCGGACATCGCGATCGCCACGGTCACGACCGGCAGCACCAGCGACCGCACGGCCGCCGCCGGGTCGGCCCAGCCCTCCCGCGGGAACCCGCCCGCGGGGAGCCAGCCGAGCTGCAGGGCGAAGACCAGCACCAGCAGCACGCCCACCCAGAAGACGGGGACCGCGACGCCGAGCTGGGACACCGCCGACACGCCCACCCCGACCGGCCCGCGCCGGTGCACCGCGGCGAGCACGCCGAGGGGCACCGACACGAGCACGGCCAGGACGAACGCGGACACGCTGAGCGGCACCGTGATCGGCAGCTTCTGCGCGATCAGGTCCGCCACGGGGAGCCGGGACACGAACGACGTGCCCAGGTCCCCCCGCAGGAGCTGCGACACCCACTGCAGGTACTGCGTCACCACCGGCTGGTCCGTCCCGAGCTCGCTGCGGAGCTGCTCGAGCTGGTCGGCGGTGGTGCCCACGCCCAGCAAGGTGCCCGCGCTGTCGCCCGGTAGCAGCCGGAGGACGACGAACACGAGCACGCTCGCCAGGACCAGGGAGATCAGCAGGGAGCCGATCCGGAGCAGCAGGAGTCGCACGGGGTCAGGACTCCCGGACGATGTCGGCGACGTAGAAGGACTCGGTCACCTGGTCGACGGGGAAGCCGGTGATCTCCGCGCGGGCGACGCGGATCTGCGGGTCGAGGTACAGCCACGCGGAGGCCGCCTCCTCGCCGATCGTCTCGTTCACCTGGGTGAGCAGGTCGACCTGCTCCTCCTCGGTCGCCGCCTGGTCGGCCTGCGCGACCAGCTCCTGCACCTGCGGGTTGTCGTAGCCCCAGTAGAAGTCGGGGTTCGCGTACCAGAGCACGTCGCGCGGGTTCACGTGGCCCATGAGGGTCGTGGTGAAGTCGTGGTCCGTGTAGACCTTCTGGTACCAGGTGGCGTCGTCGATCGGGTTCGGCGTGAGCGTGACCCCGACGGCCTCGAGGTTCTTGGTCAGCGCGCGAGGATCGCCTCGGTGGTGTCGTCCGGGATGTAGTCCACGGAGATCTCCAGGTCGCTGACCCCGGCCTCCGCGAGCAGCGCCTCGGCGGCGTCCGGGTCGTAGGCGTGCACGTCGGCCTGGTCGACGAACCACGGGTCGGTGGGCGGCACCATCGAGCCGATGACCTGGCCGTAGCCGTCCCACACCGCCGACAGGATGGCCTCGCGGTCGATGGCCTTGTACAGCGCCTGGCGGACGCGGACGTCGTCGAACGGCGCGACGCGGTCGTTGAACGCCCACAGCTGCTTGGTGGTCGACGTGCCCTCGGTGATCGTGAAGTCCGGGTTGTCCTCGAACTGCACGAGCTGGTCCGGGGAGTCCTCCGCGATGACGAGGTCCAGGTCACCGGTGAGCAGCGCGTTGTTCAGCGCGGTCGTGTCCTGGAAGAACCGGAAGGTCACGCCGGCGTTCTTCGCGGGCTCGCCCCAGTAGTCGTCGTTCTTCTCGATGGTGAGGTGGTCGCCCTGCACCCACTCGACGAACCGGTACGGGCCGGTGCCGTTGTCCGTCGTCAGCTCGGTGTCGCCGTCCTTCACTACGGTGACCGACGCCAGGTAGAACGTGAGGCCCTGCGACGGGCGCGACAGGTCGAGCTGCACGGTCGCGTCGTCCACGGCGGTCGCCTGCTGGATGACGAGGAGGTCGCTCTTGCGCGCCGACTTCGACTCCGGGCCGATGGCCTCGGAGATGCTCCACACCACGTCGTCCGCGGTCAGCGGGGTGCCGTCGTGGAAGGTCACGTCCGGCTGCAGGTGGAACGTGTAGGTCAAGCCGTCCTCGGAGACGTCCCAGGACTCGGCGAGGGTCGGGATCACCTGGCCGTCGACGTCCACGGAGGTCAGGCCCTCGTAGACGTTCCGGGTCATGGTCTGGGAGACGCCGGACGACCCGCCGACGTTGCGGACCAGGCCGGTCGGCTCGTTCGTCGAGCCGATGACGATCTCGGCGGAGCCGTCGGCGGAGGCGGAGGAGCCGGCGGACGACCCGCCGGAGCCGGAGCCGCAGGCGGCCAGGGCCAGGGCGGCGACGACGGCCAGGGCGGCCCCGAGGGGGGCGCGGGATCGGCGGGATCTCACGATGGTGTCCTTCCGGGAGGTGCCCTATAAACACCTGACGCTGGCGACCAAGGGTTAGGTTTTGCACTTCCAGTGATGCCAAATCTCCAAAAAAAAAGCGACGACTATAAACCCTCGGCTTTCCGCGTCACACAGCGCTACGTGCCTTGACGCGGCCCACCTCACTACCTGTCCCTTATAACCATCCGCCGCTGCCGACGATACCCACTG
>NZ_CABEGA010000032.1 GCF_901521055.1 Cellulomonas hominis
CGCGGGGCGGGCGCGGTCGGGAGTCAGGCAGGTGGTGGCGGCCGACACGGGACCCGAGAACTGTGCGCGAATCTCGTTTTGTTTTATGAATATTGCGGCGACGACCAAGGTCTCCGCCTAGGCCTTCGTCGGCGGCGTCAGATGTGTATAAGAGCCGGTCCCGCCAGCGGACCCGCAGCGTGCGGGCGGCGCCGGGCAGCAGCGGGCGCGGGTCGCCGTCGAGCACCGCCCAGCCCGGGGCGCCCGCCGGGCGCGCGTCCCGCAGCTCCAGTCCGACGACCGCCGGGCCGCCCCGGTGCGCCACCGTCACGGCCGCGGCGTCCGGCCCGTCCGGCCGCACGGTGACGTCGACCGCGGCCGGCGGGAGGTCGAGCAGCGGCGCGAGGTCGGCGGCGGTGGTGGCGGTGACGACCTCGTGGTCCAGCAGCGCGCCGTCGGGCCCGGTCCAGCGCACCTCCCAGAGCAGCACGGCGCCCGGGGGAAGCGCGGCCGCCGGCACCCGCAGCTCGCCGGCGGGGCGCGGGTGCCGGACGCGACCCTCGACGTCCCAGCTCTGCTCCACGAGCACCGCGCCGTCCGCCGTCCGCAGGCGCGCCACCACCCGGGACCCGGGCCCCACGCCGCCGTCGGACCACAACCAGACCTCGGCGGCGGCGTGCGCGCGGCCGCCCCACGCGGTGGTGGCGGTCCGGAGGGTCGCGCGGTCCGGCGCGAAGGCCAGGGTCACCGCGTGGAACGCCGGCTTCACGTCACCGAGGTGGTCGACCACGGCGGTGCACCAGGTGGTGGGGTACGACTCGGCGAGCTGCCACGGCAGCACGAGGGAGCAGCGGGGCCAGCGCCGCCGGTCCGCCTCCACCGCGTACGCGAGGCCGGTGGCCTGCAGGTGCTGGCTGGCCCGCCGGTAGCCCTCGACGTCGGTCAGCCGCCCGCCGAAGCAGTCCTGGACCAGGGGGGCGTTGTCCCACCACTCGCCGAGGTGCCGGTGCACCGGGTTGGACCGGTCCAGCGGCCACACCTCGCCGGCCGGCACCACGTGGTCGAGCAGCCGGCGGTTCGCCATGCCCTCGACGCCGAACTCGCTGTGCGCCAGGCACGTCCCGGCGTCCGCGAGCGCGTGCTGACCGGTCAGGCCCTGGTGCTCCCACGGGCCGTGCACGTCGTGCTGGTCGTCGGGGGCCGCGGCGATGACGTCCGCGCGGTGGTGGAACGCCGGCCCGGTCGGGGAGGTCGGCAGCCACGCGCGGCCCGGGTCGAGGCGGGCGATCTCGTCCCGCAGCGCCGCGAGCGCCGGGGACCGGTCCTCGTCCAGGGGCACGCCGTCCAGGTCCAGCTCGTTGCCCCCGCCCCACAGCAGCAGGCTCGGGTGGTGGGTGCGCGCCGGGACGACCACGGCGGCCTCCGCGCGCAGCATCGCGACGAACGCGTCGTCGGTCGCCGGGGCGCTCTGCATGCCGGACGACGACTGCGAGAGCTCCTGCCAGACCAGCAGCCCGGCGCGGTCGCACGCGTCGTAGAAGTCCTCGGTCTCGACCAGCCCGCCGCCCCACACGCGCAGCAGCACGGCGCCGGAGTCCGCGGCCAGCCCCACGAGGTGCCGCAGTCGCTCGGGCCGCACCGCGCCGTGCTGGGCGTCGGCGGGCGCCCAGTTCCAGCCGAGCAGCGGCACCCGCGCCCCGTTGACCTCCGCCGTGTACGGGAGCGCCCCCGCCGGTGCTCCCTCGTTCGGGACCAGACGCGCCGTGCGGAACCCGGCGGTCCCCCGCCACGCCTCCCGGCCGGCCGGCGTCCGGACGTGCACCGTGTAGGTGGTGGGCACCCCGAGGCGCCGCGGCCACCAGAGCGCCGGCCGCGGCACCCGGACCTCCCCCGCGACCGCCCGCCGGTCGCCGCCGCCGGGCAGGGCCACCCGGCCGGTCGCCACCACGGCGCCGGCGGCGTCCCGGACCTCGACGTCCAGCACTGCCGGGCCGTCGCCCGCCACCTCCGCCGTGCCCGTCAGCCGGACGACGCCGTCCTCCCCGTCGAGGTCCGCGCGGACGGCCAGCTCCGCCAGGTGCACCCGGTCGACCACCACGCGCGCCGACCGCCACAGCCCCTGGTGCGGGAACCGCGGGCAGAAGTCCCAGCCCTCGTTCATGCGCGGCCGGTGCACCCGGACCCGCTCCGTCCGGCCGACCTGCGGCTCGTTCGGCGGGACCGGGTCGACCACGACGGCCAGCCGGTGCGGACCGGGCGACGCCGCCGCGGCGGGCACCTCGGCCCGCAGCCGGTGGTAGAGGCCGTCGACCCGCCCGATCGGCGCACCGTCCCAGAACAGCGTCCCGGACGGGTCCACGCCGTCCAGCTCGACGACCACCCGCTGCCCCGGGCCGCGCTCCGGGAGGTGCACGGTGCGGCGGAGCACCCAGGACCGCGCGCCGGTCCACTCGGCGGCGCGGCTGCTACGGCCCCGGTACGGGTCGGGCAGCTCCCCCGCGCGCGCCAGGTCCGTCACCACGGACCCCGGGACGGTCGCGCGCCACCAGCCCGGCGTCGCGGCGGCCGCTCGGGCGGCGTCCGCGGCGTTGTTCAGCGCCCGGACCCCGCTGTCGACGTGCCACTGCCACGTGTCGCCCAGTGCCTCCCGCAGCAGCCACCCGGCACCGTCGAGGTCCACGACCCGCGCGGGCGCGTCGTCCGAGGTCAGGGGATCTGGCATCGATGCCATATGAGAACGAAACCACATCGTCCGGGTGCGCGGCAACGCCGCTGGCCCGTCCAACCCCCGAGCCCCAGCCCCCAGAGTGGAGCGTTTCGCCGGACACGCCGACGGCGTGTCCGGCCGAACGCTCCACTCGACAGCCGGGGGCCCACCCGGGGGGCTGGGCGGGTCAGGCGCGCGAGGGGTGCGCGTGCTGGTCCGCGAGCGCCGCCAGGTCCGCGACCGACGCGTACCGCTGGTCGCCCTCGACGCCGCCCGTCACCTCGATCGCGAACCCCTGCGCACCGGGCGTGAGGTCCACGGTCAGCACCGCCGCCGCACCGGCCGCGTCGTGCCACGCGAGCTGGAGCCGTCCCGCGGCGGGCTCGGTCGCGGTGAACTCGCCGCGGAAGGCCGGGTGGTCGGTGCGCAGCCCCACGAGCCCCAGCTGCGCCCGCGTCACCTCCCCGGTCAGCGCGGGCGCGAGCTCCTCGGGCGTGTAGTGGTGCCGGTTGACGTCCCGGCCCTGCCCGGAGCGGGCGAACCGGGCCATGTCGTTCGTCCCGGCGAGCAGGCCGACGTAGTAGATCTGCGGCCGGCCGGGCACGAAGAGCTGCACGCACCGGGCGAGCAGGTACGCCGTCGGGTCCTCGCCGAGCACGGAGTAGAACGTCGAGCCGATCTGGTGCGGGAGCGCGGCCCAGGCGACCTTCGCCGACGCCAGCGCCGACTCCCCGCCGGTGCGGCGCTCCGCCTCGGCGAACACGGCGGCCATGTCCTCCGAGGTCAGCAGGCCGGGCCGGTCGCCGGACGGTCCCGCGTCGATCACCCCGATGCCGTCGTGGGTGTCCAGGACCGTGATCGCGTTCGTCGGCCGGATGCCGAGCCAGTTCCGCAGCCGCGCCGACTCGCCCGTCGCCAGCCCGTGCAGCAGCAGGGGCGGCAGGGCGAAGTCGTAGACCAGGTCGACCAGCGGGGCGATCGCGGCCTGCTGCGTGTGGTGCGCGTGCACCTCGACCAGCACCTGCAGGCCCTCCTCGTGGGCGAGCGCCGTGATCCGCTCGACGAACTCCAGGGTGTGGGGGGTCATGAACGAGTCGGTGCCGGGCGTCTTGACGGCGTAGCCCACCGCGTCGAGCCGGACCGTCGACACCCCGCCCTCCCGGAGCGTGCGCAGGGTCCGGCGCAGGTACGCGACGGCGGCGGGGTGGTGCACGTCGAGGTCGACCTGCGTCGGCATGAACGTGGTCCACACCAGCCGCCGCGTGCCGTCGGCCTGCTGGTACGGCGTGAACGGCAGGCCGGTGCGCGGCCGGTAGAACGCGGTGATGTCCGACTCGCGCCCGCCGTCCGGGAACACCGTGTCGAACGTGAGGAACATGCCGTCGGACGGGGACGCGGCGCCCCGGGCCAGCCAGTCCGCGAACTCCGCCGACGACGCCGAGACGTGGTTGACGATGAGGTCCGCGGTGACGTGCACGCCGTCGGCGGCGAGCGCCCGGACGTCGTCCCAGGTCCCCAGCCGCGGGTCGACGGTGCCGTGGTCCACCGGGTCGAAGCCGGCGTCGTCGCCGTCGAAGGGCACGAAGAACGGCAGCAGGTGCACGCCGCTGAACACCGAGAGCGGGCCGTCCCGGAGCAGCGCCCGCACACCGGCGAGGTCGCCGCCGAGCCGCTCGGTGTAGGCGAGCAGGTGCACCCCGTGGTCGTCGTGGTCGGTCACGCTCGTCCTCTCATCGCGCACCGGCGGCACCGCCGGCGGTCGTCCCCAGGGCCTGCACCAGCGCCGCGACCCCGCCCGCAGGCGACGTGAGCACCGGCACGTCCACCTCGGCCAGGGCGGCTGCCCCGGCCATCGACGCCTGCGCCAGCACCACGACGTCCGCGTCCGCGGCGGCCTCCGCGACCGCCGCCGCCACCAGCCGGTCCGCGCGCTCCCCGTCGCCGGCGTCCCGCGCCGCCGCCGCACCCTCGACCACGCGGGCGACGACCTCGACGGCCTCCGCGGCGTCCGCGTCCGCGGCGGCCCGCTCGACGAGCCGCCCGGTCGGCCCGAGCGTCGACCCGAGCGTGGCGAGCACCGCGACCCGCCCGTGCGCGCCGGGCAGCGCCGCCCGGGTCACCGCCTCGCGGGCCATCGCCGCGTCGACGCGCAGCACCGGCACGTCGACCGCGGCGGCGGCGCGGTCGGCCGCCTCGCCGATCGAGGAGCACGTCACCAGCACGGCGGAGGCGCCCGCGTCCGCGAGGTGCCGCACGTGCGCGAGCACGGCCGCCTCGACCTCCGCGGTGACGCCCGAGGCGATCGCCGTGGCCAGCAGCCAGCCGTCCACGACGTGCAGGCGCCGGAGCCCGGGGGCGGCCGCGTCGACGTCGGCGTCGAACCGCGCCGCGAGGGCGGGGACGGTGTGCAGCAGCCCGACGGTCCCGGCTGCGCCAGGGGCGGCACCCGGAGCGGCAGCGGCACCCGGCGCCGCAGCGGGGCCGGTCACGCCGCGGTCCACGGCCGGGCCTCGGCGTCCACCAGGTCCACGAGCCGCTGCAGCCGCGGCACGGACACCTCCGCGAGCGCGGCCGGCACGTCCGGGCGGCCGACCACGTCGCTCCACAGCGCCCGCCCGGCCAGGAACCCGCTGGCCCCGCCGCGGCAGGCGGCCCGCACCGCGCCGGCGAAGTCGTTCCGGTCGACGCCCTGGGAGAGCACGACCCACGGCCCGGTGATCGACTCGCCGAGCGTCGCGCACGCCCGCTCGAGGTCGGCGGCGGCGGCCCGCCCGCCCAGGGGCACCTGCACCTTGTAGAGGCTGGGCCCGAGGGGCGACAGCTCGCGCGCCGCCTCGGCGATCGCGGCCTCGTCGTCCCAGGTGCCCGCGGCGACCTCCTCGGGCGTCGCCCGGACGACCGGCTCCAGCACGGACAGCACCCCGCGCTGCGCGGCGACCTCGATGAACCGCCGCGCGAGCTCGACCCGCTGCTCGCGGCGGGCGTCACGTCGCCAGATGACCAGGAGCTTGATCGCGACGGCCCCGTGCAGGTCGGCGTCGGGGGCGACGACGACCTGGTCGAGCCCCGTCTCCTCGACCGGCCCGCCCGCCTCCTGCTCCAGGGCGTCCGCGGCGAGGATCAGCCCGCACGAGGGGGGCAGCAGCGGGGCCGCCTGCTCGACGCCGTACTCGCGGTCGATGAGGAACCCGGACGCCAGCGGGCCGAGCGCGCGGGCGACGTCGAGCTTGAACGCGACCATCGTGGCGTCGTCCACCCGGCCGGCGCCGGCCTGGTCGAACATGGTCCGCAGGCTCTCGCGCTGGTCCATCGCCACCATCGCGAGGGTGCCGGACGGTCGGGCGATCGCGTCGAGCGTCGGTGTGCTGGTCTGCTGGGTCACGGCTGGGCCTCCTGGCGGTCGGGGTCGGGGGTGGCACCGGCGGCACCGGCGAGCGCGGCGCGCACGAACCGGTCGAGCGCCGCGTCGGCGTCGGGTCGGGTGCGCGGGAACGGGCTGCCGTCGGGCAGGCCGGGCAGCGCGGGGAGCACGGGCGGCTCGCCGGCGCCGAGCCGTCCGGCGTCGAGGCCCGCCCCGAGCAGCCCCGCGCGGTGCAGGCCCAGCAGCGCGGCGCCCGCGGCCACCGGCTCGGCGCAGTCGACGAGCCGCAGCGGCACGGGGCTGACGGCGGCCTTGGCCCGCATCCACGGGGTGTTGCGGGAGGCGGGTCCGCCGAGCACGACGAGGTGCCGGGGCCGCAGGTGGCCGCCGGCGAGGCGGAGCTGGGCGTCGAGCATCCAGCGGGCGTGCAGCGCGAGGCCGTCGACCATGGCGGCGGCGAGCTCGGCCGGGCCGTGCCCGTCGCGGTGCAGCACGGCGACGCGGGCGGCCGGGTCGGGGTCCGGGGTCTGCCGCCCGGAGACGTACGGCAGCACCACCACGTCCCGCGGGTGCGTGTCCGGCGGCAGGGCGGCGACCGCGGCGAACAGGTCGTCAGCCGTGCGGCCCGGGGCCTCGTGCTCCAGCCACCACCGGACCATCGCGCCTGCGCTGGAGGATCCGGCGAGCAGGGCCGGCCGGCCGGTGACGGTGCGGACCAGGCTCATCCCGGCGGCCGCGACGTCCACGCGGACCGGGTCGCCGGCGAGCACCGTGTACAGCGCCTCGGCCGTGCCGATCGAGTCGGCCACGTCACCGGGTGCCCGGACCCCGGCGGCCCAGGCGCCGACGGCGTGGTCGTGCCCGGCGACCGTGACGGGCGTGCCGAGCCGGACGCCGGCGGCGGCCCACGCGGCGTGCCGCACCGCGCCCGCCGGGGCGTCGGGCGCCGCCACGCGGGGCAGGTGCTCGGGGGTCAGGCCGACCTCGGCCAGGAGGCGCGCGTCGAAGGACCCGGGCAGGGGCTCGCCCGCGGCGGGCAGGGCGTACGCCATCGTCCGGCCGGCGAGCGTGTGGTCGGTGACCAGGGCCCCGGTCATCCCGAGGCACACCAGGTCGGCGACGCCCGACCAGCGGGTCATCGCGGCGCGGACGCCGGGCTCGTGCGCGGCGAGCCACGCGAGGGTCGCGAGCGGGACCTTGGCGCTCGGCCGCACGCCGGTCGCCTCGAACAGGGCGCGGGCACCCAGCCGGTCCGCGAGCGCCGCCGCCTCGGACGCCGCCCGGTGCCCGTCCCAGCGGAGCCACGGGCCCAGCGCGCGGCCGTCGCGGTCGAGCGGCACGCCGGTCTCGGCCATCGACGCGATGCCCACCGCGTCGGGGGCGCGCCGGGGGCGGCCGCGGGTGGGGCCGAGGCGCCGGGTCCCCTGCGCGAGCGCCCGGACGGTGAGCTCCCGGAGGGTGCGGTCGAGCGCCGCGGGCTCCGGCGTCGGGGCGGCGGCCACGGCGAGGAGGTCGACGGCCGGTCCGTCGCCGGGGTCCGCGGGCACCGCGACGAGCGCGACCTTGGTGTTGGTGGTCCCGACGTCGATGCCGAGTCCCAGCCGTGGGGCACTCACGGCGCCAGTGTGTGCGAGATCGAACAGATCGGTCAACCGTGTCCGTCGATTGACAACCCCGGTGCGCCGCCGTTGGATGACCTCCGTGCGCTACTCCGCCGCTCCCCGCCGACGCGACGAGCTCCTGCGCCGCCTGGAGGAGTCCGGCTACGTCTCCTCCAGCACCGCGGCAGCCGAGCTCGGCGTGTCCGAGATGACGATCCGGCGGGACCTCGGGCAGCTCGCCGCCGAGGGGCGGGTCCGCCGCGTGGTCGGCGGCGCGAGCCTGCTGGACGGCAGCGCGGCACCGCCGTTCGAGCTCCGGCGCACCGAGGCCACCCGGGAGAAGGACGCCATCGCGCGCGCCGCCCTCCCGCTGCTCGCCGACGCCGGCGTGGTCGCGCTCGACGCCGGCACGACGGTCGCCGCGCTCGCCCGCCGGCTGCCCGAGGGGCTGACCGTCGTCACCCACTCCGTGCCCGTCATCACCACGTGCACCGGCCGCGACGACCTGGAGGTGGTCGCGCTCGGCGGCACCTACCACCGCGCCACCCGCTCGTTCGCGGGGCCGAGCACCCGGGCGGGCCTCGCGGACCTGGCCGTCGACGTCGCCGTGCTGTCCGCCACCGCCGCCGGGGCCGCCGGGGTGTTCTCCGCCGACCAGTGGGACGCCGACACCAAGCGCGCGATGGCGGCCATCGCCGACCGCGTGGTCCTGCTGCTCGACCACCGCAAGCTCGACGCCCGCGCCCCGATGCGGGTGCTCGGGCTGGAGCAGGCGCACGCCGTCGTCGTCGACGACCAGGTCACCGACGCGCAGCTCGCCGTGCTGCGCGAGCGGTGCGAGCGGGTGGTGGTCGCCGACACCGGCGCCGCGCCCGCGCAGGTCCGGCCGGCCGAGGCCCTGGCGGGCCGGGCCACGTGACCGGGCCGCGGCTGGGGGTCGTCGCCGACGACGTGACCGGCGCGTGCGACCTCGCCGACGCGGTCCGGGACGCGGGCGGCTCCGCCGTGGTGGTCCTCGGCGTGCCCGGCCCGGACCTGGACCTGCCGCCGTGCGACAGCGCGGTGGTCGCCCTGCGCACCCGCACCGCGCCGCCCGCCCGGGCCGTCGAGGAGTCGGTCGCCGCGGCCCGCTGGCTGCTCGACCACGGCGCGCAGTCGATCTACCAGAAGTACTGCTCGACCTTCGACTCCACCGACCAGGACACCATCGGCCCGGTCGCGGACGCCCTGCGCGGGTTGCTCGGGCCGGGCACGGTGTCCGTCGGCACCCCCGCCACGCCGCGGGCCGGGCGGACGCAGTACCAGGGCCACCTGTTCGTCGGGGACCGCCTGCTGTCCGAGTCGCCGCTGCGGGACCACCCGCTGACCCCGATGCACGACCCCGACCTCGTGCGGGTCCTCGGCCGCCAGACCCCCGGCCGCGTCGGCCTGCTGCCGTGGGCCGCGCTGCGGTCCGGCGACCCCGCGGAGGCGCTGGCGCGGCTCGTGGCGGACGGGACGGAGCACGTCCTGGTGGACGCCCTGACCGACGATGACCTGGACGTGCTGGCCGGGGCCGCCCTGGCGCTCGGGCCGGGTGCCCGGGGCGCGCGGGTGCTGCTGGGCGGCGCGGCCGGGCTGGCGGCGGCCGTGGCCCGCACGTGGGGGCGCACGGGCGGGGCACCGGACCCCGTGCCGGGCCCGGGCGCCGGGCGCGCGCTGATCGTCTCCGGGAGCTGCTCCGCGCGGACGCTGGAGCAGGTGGCGGCCTTCGACGGCCCCCGGGTCGTGCTCGACGCCGTCGCCCTCGACGCCGACCCCGCCGCGACCCTGGAGGCCGTGCTCCGCGAGGTCGCCGCGGCGTACGGCGCCGGCGACGGACCCGTCCTCGTCTCCTCCACGGCCGACCCCGCCGCGGTGCGCGCCACGCAGGACCGGCTGGGGGTCCGGCACGCCGCCGCCCTCCTGGAGCAGGCCGCCGGCGAGGTCGCCGCCCGCGCGGTGCGCGACCTGGGCGTGCGCCGGCTGCTGGTCGCGGGCGGCGAGACGTCCGGAGCGGTCGCCGGGGCGCTGGGCCTGCGGGTGCTGCACGTCGGCCCCGCCGCCGCCCCCGGGGTGCCGTGGATGGTGCCCGCCACGGGGCCGCGCGTCGCCGTGCTGCTCAAGTCCGGGAACTTCGGGGCGCCCGACCTGTTCCGCACCGCCTGGGAGGTCTGCCCGTGACCACGCACCCGCCGGACGGCGACGACCGGTCGGTGGACCGGCAGGTGGTGGACGCGGCGCGCGACGCCGTCGTGGCGGCGTGCCGGCACCTGGCGTCCCGCGGCCTGTCGCCGGGCGGCTCGGGCAACGTCAGCGTCCGGTACGGCGGCTGGCTGCTCATCACCCCCACGGGGTCGAGCCTGAGCCGGGTCTCCGCCGGGGAGCTCGCGGCCGTGCCGGTCGACCCCGGGGCACCGCTGCGGGACGACCCCTCGGACCCGCGGCCGTCGAAGGAGCTCCCCCTGCACCGTGCCGTCTACGCGGCGCGGCCCGACGCCGTCGCCGTGGTGCACCTGCACTCGCCCGCCGCCGTCGCCGCGTCCTGCCTGGAGCCCGCAGCGCTCCCGCGGGAGACGGCCACCGGGCCGCTGCCGGCGACCACCCCCTACCAGGTGATGCGCCTCGGGGACCTGCCGGTGGCGCCGTTCGCACTGCCGGGGACGGCCGAGCTCGCCGACGGCGTGGCGGCGCTGGCCGGCTCCGCGCCCGCGATGCTCCTGGCCAACCACGGGTCGGTCGTCGCCGGGGCGAACCTCGACGCCGCCGTGGACCTCGCGGAGGAGCTGGAGGCCGCCGCGCAGGTCGTGCTGCTGCTGCAGGGCGTGCCGCACCGGCGGCTCACGGCCGCCGAGGTCGCGGCGCTCCGGGCGCGCTGACCCGACCGGACCGCCGGCCCGGCTGGACCGCTGGGGCTCAGGACGCGGACGTGTCCGCGGGGAGCCGCAGCTGACCGCCGTACTCCCGGCAGTGCCGGGCCACGCCCTCGAGGGTCGCGCGGCCGGCGTCGTCGAGCACCTGCACGTCGCTCGCGTCGACGAGCAGCTCGTCGCCGGTGGCCTGCAGCAGGCAGTGCAGCGCCTCGCGCAGCGCCGACGCGCTGTGCACGTCGAGGTCGCCCCGCACCGCGATCACCGAGGGCGCCGCCGGCCGTCCCAGATCGATGGTCACGTCCACGACGCACCTCCCTGACGTCGGTCGCGCGCCGCACTGCCGCAGCCCGCCGCCCCGAGCGTAGAAGCGGTTCTCGCGGACCGCGCGTCGAAGTGGTTCTCCCCGCCCGTGTCCCAGATTTCCGACCCCCTGGTGTGCGAAGTCGCACATCCCGTAGTGTGGCAACGTTCCTACATCCGTCCGGCGTCGTACGGGGACCGTGCGCGCGCCCGACCGAGGAGAGCCGTGCACCGCAGCCTCGCCGACCTGACCGCCCGCATCGACCGCACGCTGAAGGAGCGCGTCCTGCCGTGGGTCCACACCCAGCGGACGCCCCTGGAGGTGACCGTCGCCCACCTGCCGGGCGAGCCGCTCCCGTTCGCCGAGGCGGTGCGGCTGCCGTTCGAGCCGACGGCCGTCGGCGAGCCGTGGGGCCGCGCCTGGTCCACCAGCTGGTTCCGGCTGCGCGGCGTCGTCCCGCCCGGCATGGCGGGGCGGCGCGTCGAGGTGCTCGTCGACCTCGGGTTCCGCACCGGCGGGCCCGGCTTCGAGGCCGAGGGCCTCGTGTACACGCCGGACGGGGTGCCGGTGAAGGGCATCGAGCCGCGCAACCTCTACGTCCCCGTCAGCCCGTCTGCGCAGGGCGGGGAGGTCGTGGACCTCTACGTCGAGGCCGCCGCGAACCCGTCGATCGGCGGGCAGCCCACGACCGACCTGGGCGACCTCGCGACCGTGCCGGACACGCTGCTGTACCGGCTCGCCCGCGCGGAGGTGGCCGTCCTGGAGGAGGAGGTCCAGGCCCTCGCCCTCGACGTGCAGGTGCTGCACGAGCTGGCGCTCCAGCTGCCCGAGAACGACCCGCGCCGCGAGCAGGTCCGCGCCGGGCTGGAGCGCCTGGTCGACGAGCTCGACGTCCGCGACGTCCCGGGCAGCGCCGCGCGCGCCCGCGCCCAGGTCGCGGACCTCCTCGCGCGGCCCGCCGCCCCGAGCGCGCACCGGGTGTCCGCGGTCGGGCACGCCCACATCGACTCGGCGTGGATGTGGCCGGTCCGCGAGACCATCCGCAAGTGCGCCCGCACGTTCTCCAACGTCGTCGCGCTGGCCGACGCGTACCCGGACCTCCGGTTCGCCTGCTCCTCCGCGCAGCAGTACGCGTGGACGAAGGAGCACCACCCGCACGTCTTCGACCGGATCCGGGAGAAGGTCGCGTCCGGGCAGTTCGTCCCCGTCGGCGGCATGTGGGTCGAGTCCGACACCAACATGCCCGGCGGCGAGGCCCTGGTCCGGCAGTTCGTGCAGGGCAAGCGGTTCTTCGACCGCGAGCTCGGCGTCGAGCCGCGTGAGGTCTGGCTCCCCGACTCCTTCGGCTACACCGGCGCGCTCCCCCAGCTCGCGCGGCTGGCCGGGTTCCGGTGGTTCCTCTCGCAGAAGATGTCGTGGAACACCACCAACCGGTTCCCGCACCACACGTTCTGGTGGGAGGGCATCGACGGCAGCCGCGTCTTCACGCACTTCCCGCCCGCCGACACCTACGGCGCGAAGCTCTCCGGGGAGCAGCTGGCCTACGGGGTCGCGAACTTCGCCGACGCGGGGCCGGCGAACCGGAGCCTGCTGCCGTTCGGCTACGGCGACGGCGGCGGCGGCCCGACCCGCGAGATGATGGAGACCGCGCACCGCGTCGCGGACCTCGAGGGCTCGCCGCGCGTGGTCGTCGAGACGCCGGCGGAGTTCTTCGCCGGGGCGGAGGCCGAGTACCCGCAGGCGCCCGTGTGGGCCGGCGAGATGTACCTGGAGTTCCACCGCGGCACCTACACCAGCCAGCTGAAGATGAAGCAGGGCAACCGCCGCACCGAGCACCTGCTGCGGGAGGCCGAGCTGTGGGCGGCGACCGCCGCGGTGCGCGCCGGCGCGGACTACCCGCACGAGCACCTGGACCGGCTCTGGCAGGACATGCTGCTGCTGCAGTTCCACGACATCCTGCCCGGCAGCAGCATCGCCTGGGTGCACCGGGAGGCGCGCGAGACCTACGAGCGGCTGGCCCGGGAGCTCGAGGCCCTGGTCGCAGACGCGCTCGCCGCGGCGGCCGGCCACGGGGACGTCGAGGTGGTCGCGAACGCCGCACCGCACGCCCGCGACGGCGTGCCCGCGCTCGGCGCCGGGCCCGCTGCCGGCACGACCGGCGGCGCCGGCACCGTCGAGGTCCGGTCGCAGGACGGCGCCACGGTGCTCGACAACGGCCTGGTGCGGGTGCGGGTCGACGCCGACGGCACGATCGGCTCCGTCCGGGACCTGGTCGCGGGCCGGGAGGTCCTCGCGCCCGGGGCGGCCGCCAACGTGCTGCAGCTGCACCCGGACCAGCCCGTGCGGTTCGACGCCTGGGACGTCGACGAGTTCTACCGGCACCGCGTCCGGGAGCTCCGCGAGGTCACCAACCTGGCCGTCGACACCACGGACCCGGCGTGCCCGGTCGTCCGGGTCACGCGGCAGGACGGCGCGTCCACCTACGTGCAGACCATCGCGCTGGCGGCCGGCGAGCGCCGCGTCGACCTCGCGCTCGACGTCGACTGGCACGAGCGCGAGACGCTCTGCAAGGCGGCGTTCCCGCTGGCCGTGCACGCCGACCGGTCCGCGAGCGAGATCCAGTTCGGCCACGTGCAGCGCGCCACCCACACCAACACGTCGTGGGACGCCGCCCGGTTCGAGATCTGCGCCCACCGCTGGGTGCACGTCGCGGAGCCCGGCTACGGCGTCGCGCTGGTCAACGACTCCACGTACGGGCACGACGTCACCCGGCCGGGCCCCGGCGACGCGCGGGGTGCCGGCGCCACGACGGTCCGGCTCTCGCTGGTCCGGGCGCCGCTCTACCCGGACCCGGAGACCGACCAGGGCCGGCACACGATGCGGTACGCCCTGGTGGTCGGGGCCCGTGTCGACGACGCCGTCCGAGAGGGCTACCGGATCAACCTGCCCGCCCGCCGGGTGCGCGGCGCCGGCGAGGTCCGGCCGCTGGTCACCGTCGAGGGCGGCGGCGCGGTCGTCGAGGCCGTGAAGCTCGCCGACGACCGGTCCGGCGACGTCGTGGTGCGGCTGTACGAGTCCCGCGGCGGGCACGGGCGCGCGACGGTCCGGCCGGGGTTCGAGGCCGCGGGGGTGGACGTGCGGGACCTGCTGGAGCGAGAGGACCCGGAGGTCGCCGCGCTGGCGCCGCTCGAGCCGCTGCCCGGCGGCGGCGTCGCCCTGGACCTGAACCCGTTCCAGGTGGTGACGCTGCGCTTCCGCCGCGCGTGACGCCGGCCCGGGTCCCCGTCAGAGGGCGGGGACCCGGGAGGCGGCAGCGACCCGCGAGGCGGCGAGGAGGCGGTCGAGCGCGGCGTCGAGGACCGCCCAGCCCGCGTCGGTGAGCAGCCAGCGCACGGCCCCGTCGCCGGTCAGGAACACGACCGTGCGGGGCGCGGGCGCGGGCCGGCCGGTGGTCAGGGGCGTCCCGGCGGCGACCTCGACCACCACCGGCCGGTCCTCGGGCTCCGGCGCCCGGGCGAGCACGCGCGCGCCGGCGACGGGCTCGCACCAGGTCAGCCGGCCCGCCCCGCGGTGCACCCGCACGGGGGCGGCGCCGTCCGGCACCAGCCGGTCCCGGTCGAGCAGCACGCCGGACTCCCGCGCGATCCCGAGCGTGACCAGCCGGCCCCACGCGAGGACCGGCACGGCGGCGTCGGCCAGGGAGCCCGCGGCGGCCGCGGGGGCGTCGGGGGTCAGCACCGCCAGGTCGACCTCGGCGTGGTCGGCGGGCGGCCAGGTCGAGGCCACGCGGACGTCGAGCCCGCGCAGCCGCAGCCAGCCGGCGGTCGCGCGGTCCCCCGGCGTCGGCTCGGGCCCGGTGACCAGCACGGCCCGGTGCGCCTCACCCCGGACGCCCGCGACCCCGTCGACGGCGGCACCGACCGCCGCGAGGGCCGCGCGGACGAACCGGGCGACGTCGGACCGCAGCACGTCGGGGAACTTCGTCTCGACCAGGTCGAGCGCCGCCCGCGCCGTCGCGGCGTCGCCGTCGCCCCGCAGCAGCGCGCACGCCGCGAGCCCGGCGGCCCCGGTGCGTGCCGCGGCCGTCAGCCACGGGCGCAGGCCCTCGACCAGGGGGTCCCCGTCGTCCGCCGCCGAGGGCACCGCCTCCGCGAGCTCCCGCATCCGGCCGGCGACGACGTCGAGGGCGCCGGCGTCGCCCCGGACGGCCGCGTCCATCGCGGCCGCCAGCCCGGCGTCCCGCGGGGCGTCGGGCGGCCAGGTGCCGCACGCGCGGACGAGCGGACCGACGAGCGGCGCGCGGTCACCCGCGACGGCCGCGAGCGCCGCCGCACCGGCCGCCTCCGGGTCGTACACCGCGGGGTCGCGGGCCCAGGCCCCGACCGTGGCGAGCGGCAGCCGGGACGGCACCGCCTCGATCATGGCGTTGGCGACGATGCCGTCGAGCGGCAGGTCCTCGACGTCCTCGGGCCGCCCGGTGAGCGGCCCCAGGAACAGCCGGGTGCGGTCGAAGTCGTTGACCGGGAAGTTGTCCCACAGCACGAGCCGGCGCCGGAACGCCGCGGCCGCATCCGCCACATCCTGCCGGGTGACCGTCCCGACCACGATGTCCGCGCCGGTCCACAGCACGCGGGCGTCGTCGGGCAGCGTCTCGGCGAGCCCGTCGCGGTAGTCCGAGGGGCCGCAGCCGGCGTAGTCGGTGGGGCAGACCGTCATCGGGTGGGTGAGGCCCGCCGGCTCGAGGAACGCGTCCCGGAACCGCCGCGCCGCCTCGCCGTGCGCCCGGCCGCTGCCGCCCCGGCCGGGCCCGTAGGCGGCCTCGTCGGCGGGGTGCGGCAGCCCGTAGGGCACGTCGTCGAACAGCAGCCACACGTCGTGCACGCCCGCCGTCCGGACCTGCTCCGCCTTCGCCACCAGGGCGTCGTGGTCGGCGTCGTCGGTGTACCGCATCGACAGGCCCGGGGCGACGGACCACACGAACGTCACGCCGGCGTGCGCGGCGCGCTGGGCCAGCTCACCGAGCCGGGCGAGCTCCGCGGCGGGGTACGGCTCGCGCCACCGCTCCCGGTGCCAGGGGTCGTCCTTCGGCGCGTACAGGTAGGTGTCGAGCCCGAGCGCCGGTGCCGCGGAGAGCAGGGCCAGCCGCTCGTCGTGCCGCCAGGGCGGGCCGTAGAACCCCTCGACCACCCCCGCGGACAGGCGGACGGGCAGGGACGGTCCTCCGCGACGCGACATGCCGACCATGCAAGCGGGCGCGCGCCCGGGATGTCAATCGCCGCACAGATGTGCTCCCCCGAACACGAGAACCCGTCGGAGGGCCCTTCTTGACAGCGGGGGGCCGCGCGGTATGGGATCGATTGCAGGATACGATCGACCCGCCGGAGCGGCCCCGAGGGGGCGGACCGCCCTGCCATCGCACGACCGATCACCGGATCACCACGACGAACCCGCGCGACGACGCACGAGGAGCGAGATGAGCAGGCCACGCACGACGACGGGCGCCCCCCTGTCGAACGCCCCCGCCGGCACCCAGCCCCGGGACCTGCCGCCCACCCAGCGGCCGCACGCCACGCCGGACCGGACCATCCACATGATCGGCAACTCGCACATCGACCCCGTGTGGCTGTGGCCGTGGCAGGAGGGCTACCAGGAGGCGCGGGCGACGTTCTGGTCCGCGATCCACCGGATGGACGAGTACCCGGACTTCGTGTTCACGTGCGACCAGATGGTGCTGCTGTCGTGGGTCGAGGAGTCCGACCCCGAGCTGTTCGCCCGCATCACCGAGCGCGTCGCCGAGGGCCGGTGGGTCAACGTCGGCGGCTGGTGGGTGGAGCCCGACTGCAACATGCCGATGGGCGAGTCGTTCGCCCGCCAGGGCCTGTACGGGCAGCGCTACCTGATCTCCCGGTTCGGCAAGGCCGCCACGGTCGGGATGAACGTCGACCCGTTCGGCCACAGCGCCTCCCTGCCGACGGTCCTGCGCGGGCACGGGCTCGACTCCTACCTGTTCCTGCGCCCCGGCCCGCACGAGAGCGACCTGGCCGACACCCTGTTCCGCTGGCGCGCGCCGGACGGGAGCACCGTCCTGGCCTACCGGATCCCGTTCGAGTACTGCTCCCCCGCCGGGTCCGTCGACGGTCAGGTGGACAAGGCGCTCGGCACGCTGGACCGCTCGCTCGGCGACGTCATGGTGCTGTACGGGGTCGGCAACCACGGCGGCGGCCCGACCATCGCGAACATCGAGTCGATCCACCGGTACGACCGGATGGGCTCGTTCGGCCGCCTGACCATGTCCTCCCCGCGCGACTACCTCGACTCGGTGCAGGCGCGCGGGCCCGAGTTCCTGGACGGCCTGGCCGCGTGGTCGGACGACCTCCAGCACCACGCCCCGGGCTGCTACTCCGCGCACTCCGGGATCAAGGCGTGGCAGCGCCGCGCCCAGTTCGCGCTGCTGTCGGCGGAGCGCTGGGCCGCGGTGGCGGCGGTGCACGACGGCACGCCGTACCCCCGCGAGGACCTGGAGCGGGCCTGGAAGCAGGTGCTGTTCAACCAGTTCCACGACGTGCTGCCCGGGTCCGCGATCGAGCACGCCTACGACGACGCGCGCGACCAGCTCGGTGAGGCCGTCGCCATCGCGAAGCGGGTGATCGTGCGGGCGCACAACACGATCGCCCGGCAGGTCGACGTGCCGATGGAGGAGGCCAGCCAGCCGGTGCTGGTCTTCAACCCGCACCCGTGGCCCGTGTCGACGGACGTCGAGCTGCACTACGGCTCCACGCCCGGGCCCGTGCACGTCGTGGACGACGAGGGCCGCACCGTCGTCTCGCAGCCGACCCAGTCGAAGGCCACCACCAACCAGACGGGCCGGGGTGCCCTGGTGTTCCGGGCCGAGGTGCCCGCGCTCGGCTACCGGCTGTACCGGGTGCGGATGGCCGCGGAGCCCGCCCGCCCGGAGTGGAGCGCCGGCGCCCCGGGCCGGCTCTCGGCGTCCGAGACGGTGCTCGAGAACGACCTGGTCCGCATCGAGCTCGACCCCGCGACGGGCTGGATCCGTTCCTACCGGGACAAGCGCACCGGGCTGGACGTGATGCGCGGCGTCGACGGTGCCCAGCACACCCAGGTCTGCGCCGACCCGACCGACACCTGGGGCCACCGCGTCGTGTCCTACGCCTGGGCGGGCGACCCGATGAAGCTCGCGCGGATCGTCGTGCGGGAGTCCGGGCCGCTGCGGGCGCGGGTCCGCGTCGAGCGGGAGTGGGGCGCCTCGACCATGACGGAGGAGCTGCTGCTCGACCACGACTCGGCCGTCCTGCGCGTCGACGTCACGCTGGACTGGCGCGAGCACGCGCACCTGCTCAAGCTGCGGTTCCCCACGGCGCTGTCCGACCCGCGGGCGACGTACCAGATCCCGTACGCCGCGCTCGAGCGGCCGGTCGAGGGGGCCGAGGAGCCCGGCCAGGGCTGGGTGGACCTCACCGGCACGGTCGACGGCCGCCCGGCGGGCCTCACGCTCGTCACGACGAACAAGCACGGGTACGACGTGTCCCCCGGCGACGAGCCCAGCATCGGGGTCACCGCGGTGCGCAGCCCCGTCTACGCGTGGCACGACCCGCGGCTGCTCGACGGCGAGGACATCTACTCCTACCAGGACCAGGGCGTGCAGCGGTTCTCCTACGAGCTGGTCGTGCACGACGGCGACCGCCGCACCGCCGACCCGGGCCGCCGCGCCGCGGTGCTCGGGTCCCCGGTGCGGGCGATGCTCGAGTCGTTCCACGCCGGGTCGCTGCCCCGCACGGGGTCGTTCGCGTCCGACAACGCCGGCGCGGTGATGGTGACCGCGCTCAAGGGCACCGAGGACGTCACGGACGGCCCCGGCGGCGCGGACCTGGTCGTCCGGGCCGTCGAGACGCGCGGCGAGCCGGGCACCGCCCGCATCGACCTCCCGCTGGTCGGCCGCACGCTGGAGGCCGACTTCGGGCCGTACCAGCTGCGGACGTTCCGGGTGCCGGCCGACCCCGCCGCGCCGGTGGTCGAGCTGGACCTGGTGGAGCGCCCGCTCGACGGGACGGGCCCCGACGGGACGCGTCCGGTGCGGTCCGGGGAGATCGACGCCGACGTCCCGGCCGCCGGCCCGGCCCCCGAGGGAGCCGGTGAGGGCACCACGGTGCTCACGGCCACGCAGGTGTCCTCGCCCGACGCGACCGGCCGGCCCCGCGCCGCGGACGCGCCCTCGGCGGACGACCCCGCCTGAGCCCCGGGCTCACGACGGCACGCACGACGGAGGGGGGTCCCGGTCCGGGACCCCCCTTCGTCGTCGGACCGACCTACCGCCCGACGCGGCGCAGCACCACGTCGGCCACCCCGAAGGCGTCGAGCGTGACCCGCCCGCCCCCGGCCACGCCGTCACCGTCCCACGCGACCTCGGCCTCGACGGGCGCGGCGCCCACGTTCCGCACCCGCACACGCACCGCGCCGTCGTCCGTCGGGCGCACCTCGGCGAGCACCCCGTCCGCCGGCTCGACGCGCAGGCCCGTCCCGCCGTCGACGGTGACCGGCCCGTCGTACGCGCGCGCCTGCAGCGGCTCGGCGACGTCCCGGCCCAGCACCCGGACCTGCTCCCGCGTGACCGCCTCGGCGGCGGCGAACCGGTACCGGTAGGTGCGGGTGCCCTCCTGCCGGGCCTGGAAGTTCGTGAAGTGCAGGTTGTTCATCAGCCACGACGACACGTACCCGCGCTCGGCGCGCAGCGTGCGTGCCCACTCGCCGGTGTGCAGCCCGCCGAGCTGGACGAGCGGCGCGTCGACCGTCCCCCACAGCACCCCGGGCCCGCCGCCGGCGGGGTGCACCCCCACCGCGTGCTGCACGGAGTACCAGTCCTTGCTGGTGTCGGGCAGCTGCTCGGTCTCGGCGGCGTAGACCGCGCCGGCGGTCTCCAGCAGGAACTCCGGCGCTGCCACGGCGAACGGGAACGCGACGTGGATGCTCTCGGGCCCGAACGCCTCCGGCTTCACCAGCGCGACCTCCAGGTCCACCACGTCGAGGTCGCGGTACAGCGTGAGGGTCGTGGTCGCCGCCGGCAGCCCGGGCGGGGTCGTCCGCCACGAGATGCGCGCCCAGCCGTCGCCGTCGGTGACGAGCGGCTCCTCGTCCCCGGTGGCGTGCCGCCGGTCGAAGTCCGGCCCCGGGAAGTCGGGGTGGAAGTCCTTGGGGTCGCGCACGACCATCGGGTGCGTGCTCCCGGGGACGACGGTCTCGGTGACGACCGCCCCGAGCCCGTGCGGGACGGTCGCGTCGACGAGCTCGCGCCCGGACGGCACGTGCACCAGGGACACGACACCGCCGCGGCCCGGGTCGACCACCACCCGGTACGGTCCGCACGCGAGCTCGCAGCCGGGGCGCGCGGCGCCGGGTGCCGCGGGCAGGGGCACGGTGGTGACCCCGAACGGCGGGACCGTCGCGACGGTCCGGGCCCGGTGGCGTCCGGCGACCTCGACGTCGACCGGCTCGGTGCGGGTGCGCTCCGTGGGGTTCACGACCACGATCCGGGTCTCCCCCGGGGTGTGCGGCCGCGCGCCGCCGGCGGGGCCGCTCGCCACGAGCCGGAACAGCCCCTCCACCGCCATGTCCCGCGCGACGTCGAACGCGCCGTACGCGAAGGCGGCCTTGGCGTTCCAGTGCGAGTGGCTGAACGTCGAGTACGGCTTGGAGTACGTCTCCCAGGATCCCCACGTGTGCTCGGCGAACAGCAGCAGGTCCGCGTCGACGCGCGCCAGGTCGCGCGCGACCTCGGCGTCGGACCGCAGCCGCACCGGACCGCGCCGGTAGCCGATGACGTCCGCGAGCGCCGGCTCGCCGTCCCCGCGCAGGCGGGTGAGCCCCAGCGTGGTCTGCGCGGCGCGGGCGAGGCTGCGCGCCTCCCGGTAGACCGCCACCTCACGGGCGGTCGACCCGTGGCCGTGCGCCCACCAGTCCGACCACTCCCCGCGGGCGACCGGCGCGCCGGCGGCCTGCGGCTGCAGCACGTCCAGGGCCTCGTCGACCGTGGCGGTCCGCATCGGCACGTCCGGGTGCCGGGCGTTCCAGTGCCGCACCACGTCGAGGAACAGGGCGGTCGGCCAGCGGTTGTCGTTCGCGGCGTGCACCACGGCCGTGTCGTACGGGTAGTCGTCGCGCTTCTCGAGCCGGGCGACGAAGTCGGCGACGTGCGCCTCGGCCGCCTCGACGTCGCCGTCGACGATGCCCCACTCCTCCCCGATCCCGTAGTGGGTCGACAGCCACACGAACACCCGGCCGCCCGACGGCCCCTCCCACCAGAACCCGGTCGGCTGCGGGTACGGGGGGCGGCCGTGGTCGGGGTTCAGCGCCATGACCAGCCGGCCGACGCCGGCGCGGCGCATGCCGTCGACCGTGCCCCACGCGGTGCCGTTCACGTCCCCGTGCTGCTCGGTCCGGACGTCGACCCCGACGGCGCGGAGCCGGTCGAGCGCGTCGTAGGCGGTCCCGAGCTCGGCGTCGGACAGCAGCTGCGTCATGTTGAGGTAGCCGCCGGTCACCGCGACCCGCCCCTCGGCGACGCGGCGCCGCAGCCGCTCGACGTCCGCCGCGTCGGCGCCCTCGAGGAACCGGAGCACCGGCCTGACCACCTCGAACGTCCACCGGAAGGCGTCCGGGCCGTCGCCGTCGTTCGTGTCGCAGAGCTCGAGCACGCGCCGTACGGTCTCGGCGTGCAGGTCGTCGACCAGGCGCGGGCTGTTCGTGTACCCGACGTCGTGGTGCGTGTGGCCGACGAGCAGGATCTGACGGACGGACTGATCACGCGGGGGCATACCGGAATCCTCGTCTTTGTGGCATCGTTGCCACATGAGCCTAGTCACACTGGCGGCGCTCAGTCCATGGTCAGCACCGGTTCGACAGGCGTAATCACTCCGTGATCCCTACGCTCTTGTCCCGGCCGAGGCGCCTGAACTAGCGTCCGATGTGGGAAGGTTTTCAGACCCTCGGCAGTGCTGCTGAGGGCTCTCCCGTGGGCCTGCGAGGACGCCGGCCCGCCGGCCGAGGAAGGGAAGACGTTCATGACCAAGAGTCGCCGCGCAGCGATCGCCCTGCTGCCGATCACCGCGCTCGCGCTGGCCGCGTGCAGCTCCGGCGGAGGTGAGGAGGGCGCCGCCGAGCCGACCGACTTCTCCACCGAGGCGTCGGGCACGCTCAACGCCTGGGGCTTCGAGAACGCCGACGACGTGGGCACCTCGCGCCTCGACTACGCCGCGGAGCAGCTGTCGGACGTGGACATCGAGCTCGACGCCACGGCGTTCGACTCCCAGAAGTTCACCACCCGCATCGCCGGCGGCGACGTCCCGGACGTCGTGCAGATGGACCGCCGCTACGTCACCACCTACGCCGCGCAGGACCTGATCCTGCCGCTCGACGCCTGCTACGAGGCGCACGACGTCGACCCCGACGAGCAGTACTACCCATCCGTCGTGGACGACGTCCGGTACGAAGACCAGGTCTGGGCCGTGCCGCAGTTCTTCCAGCCGCCGGCCATCATCGTCAACAAGCGGGTCATGGACGCGGCCGGGATCACGCCCGACCAGATCGACACCTCGCAGCCCGACGTGCTGGTCGACGCGATCTCGAAGATGTACAAGGAGAGCGGCGGCGTCCCCACGACGCTCGGCTTCGACCCGCAGGCCACCGGGCAGGGCGGCCTGTGGATCCTCGGGCAGGGCGGCCAGCTCACCGACGAGGAGGGCGTCCCCACCCTCGACGACCCGTCGAACGTCGCCGGCATCGAGCTGCTCAAGCAGATCACCGACGCCCAGGGCGGCTTCGCCAAGGTCAAGAGCTTCACCGACTCGTTCGACACCTTCGGCGACAACAACCAGTACGTCGCGGACCAGGTCGGCGCGCAGGTCAACGCCCAGTGGTACCCGAACGTCCTGGGCGCCTACGTCGGCCAGCTCCAGATCGAGGCGGTGCCGTTCCTCGACCAGGAGGGCAACCCGTTCTCCGTCGCCTCCGGCACGGCGTTCGTCATCCCCGCCGGCGCGGAGAACAAGGACGCCGCGTGCGCCTGGATGCTCAACCTCACCTCGTACGACGCCTGGATGGCGGCCGGCGAGGCGCGCGCGAACACCATCTCCGAGGAGGGCGGCCTGAACACCGGCCTCTTCACGGGCTCCCCGGAGGCCGACCAGGCGATCCGCGACCAGTACGTCACGGAGACCGGTGACGCCGGCTTCGACCAGGTCATCTCGACCTTCTACGACGTCGTGGACTACGGGCAGACCTTCGGGTCGTCGCCCGCCGGCCAGGACATCCAGAACGAGCTGAACAACGCCATCACCGCGGCGCTGCTCGGCGACAAGACGCCCGAGGAGGCCCTGGCCGACGCCCAGACCGCGGCCATGCGGGCGTACGACAACATCACGGGCGGCTGACCGCCGAGCACGCCGTGACCGAGGGGCCCCGCCGGCGACGGCGGGGCCCCTCGGTGCGTCCGGGGCGGTGGCGGCACGGTGGCGGCACGAGGGCCCGTGGCGTCAGGCGCCGCGGTGCGTCGCGAAGAACTCGCGCAGCACCCGGGCGCACTCCTCCTCGCGCACGCCGCCGACCACCTCGACGCGGTGGTTCAGCCGCGAGTCCCGCACGACGTCCCACTGGGACCCGCACGCCCCGGCCTTGGGGTCCCACGCGCCCAGCACCAGCCGCGGCACCCGCGCCAGCACCGTCGCACCGGCGCACATCAGGCACGGCTCGAGGGTCACCACGAGCGTGCAGTCGTCCAGCCGCCACCGCCCGAGCGCGTCCGACGCCGCGCGCAGGGCCAGCACCTCGGCGTGCGCCGTCGGGTCGGCGTCCGCCTCCCGCCGGTTCCGGCCGGCCCCGACGACCGCGCCGTCGGGGCCCAGCACCACGGCACCGACCGGGACGTCCTGCGTCGCGGCGCACCCGGCCGCCTCGGTGAGGGCCAGGCCCATGGCGGTGAGGTCGTCGGGGCGCGCGAACATGGCGCCATCCTCGCGCACCGCAGGCACCGCGGCGGGGGCGGGGTGGTGACGGAGGTGGAGGACGGAGGTGGAGGCACAGCGGCCACGCGAGTCAGGGGAACCGGCGCGACCGCCGTGCGGGTCCCATCGTGGTGGGCGCCAGCCTCCCCCGCCCGGGACGTTCGGCCCTCCCGGGTGCGCCGCGCCCGCGCCCTCCGGGGCGTGCCACCCGGGCCACGACGGGCACGGTAGGTTGGGCCCATGCGCCTGCACGTTGCCGACCACCCGCTCGTCGCCCACAAGCTGTCGGTGCTCCGCAACAAGGAGACGTCCTCCCCGACGTTCCGCAAGCTCGTCGACGAGCTCGTGACCCTGCTGGCGTACGAGGCCACGCGCGACGTGCGCACCGAGCCGGTCGACATCGAGACCCCCGTCGCCAGCACCACCGGCGTGAAGATCGCCGAGCCCCTGCCGCTCGTCGTGCCGATCCTGCGCGCCGGCCTCGGGATGCTCGACGGCATGACCCGCCTGATGCCGACCGCCGAGGTCGGCTTCCTCGGCATGCAGCGTGACGAGACGACGCTCGAGGCGATCACCTACGCGAACCGCCTGCCGGAGGACCTCACCGGCCGGCAGTGCTTCCTCATCGACCCGATGCTCGCCACCGGCGGCACGCTCGTCGCGGCCATCGACTACCTGTTCGCCCGCGGCGCCCGCGACGTGACGGCCGTGTGCCTGCTCGCCGCGCCGGAGGGCCTGAAGGTGGTCGAGGAGGCCGTCGGCGACCGCATGGACGTCACCGTCGTGGTCGCCGCCGTCGACGAGCGCCTGGACGAGCGCGCGTACATCATCCCGGGGCTCGGCGACGCGGGCGACCGCCTCTACGGCGTCGTCTGACCGGGCTCCGGCCACCCGGGCCGCGGCGCCCCGTAGGGCGCCCTGGTCTCGGCCGCTGAGACCGCCGCGCAAAGCCCTTGGTCGCCGCGGTGGCCCCTGCGACGATCGTCGCGTGATCACCCGCCCGTACCCCGTCGACGCCGCCCCGGCGTCCGCCGGCGTACGCCCGGGGACGCATCGCACGCGCTGTCGGTCCTGACGCCCCGCCGTCCTCCCGACCTCAGCCCGACCGCCTCGTCGCGGTCCCCGCGCACCCCCGGAGCATCCCGTGGCACGAACCCGCAGCACCGCACGTCCGGCACCGGCCGGCCGCGCCGCACCGCCCGCACCCGCCGCACCGCCCGCAGCCGCCGCCGCCCGGCGGCACGCACCTGCGCCCGGCCCGGCCCAGCCCGCCCGCGCCGGCTTCGTCCTCTACGTCGGGCTGCAGGGCGACTCCCCCGACCTCGACGCGGCGCACGCCGCGGACCTGGCCGAGGTCGCGGAGGCGCTGCGGGACCTCGCCCGGGACCTGCTGCCGACCGCGGAGACGTACACCGCGCTGTCCGTCGTCCCGGGCACCGCCGCCGCGCAGGACGAGGTGCAGAGCCTGCGGTCGCGGCTCGGTGCCCTGCGCCCCCTGGAGACCGTGCGCGCGGACGCGGCGGACGAGCCGCCCGTCGCGGAGAGCGCGTAGCGGTCAGGAGGCACCCACCACCTAGTCGCCTGGGTGGTGCTACTCATCCGTCTCTCTGCGTGGCGCGGCGCTCCTAGGGTGGAGGGGTACCCGGCGGTCGACGCGGCATCCCCCTGACCGCGACCCCGCCGGCGTGCAGGCCGCCCGCCGTCGCGCCCCCCTCGCCGGCGGGCGGCCACCCCCGAGCCGCCCGAAGGGCCGCGAGCCCGAGGACCCGGGTGCGCCCGCCGCCCCACGCTCCTACGGTGGGGAGATGCGCATCGCCATCGCCGGAGGCCACGGACAGATCGCCCGACGTCTGAGCAGGCTGCTCGCGGAGCGCGGTGACACGCCAGTCGCGATCGTGCGGAACCCCGCCCACGTCGCCGACGTCGAGGCCGACGGCGCGACCGCCGTGCTGCTCGACCTGGAGGACACGGACGCCGGCGCCCTCGCGGCGCAGCTCGGCGACGCGGACGCCGTCGTGTTCGCCGCCGGCGCCGGGCCCGGCAGCGGTGCCGACCGCAAGGACACCGTCGACCGCGGGGCTGCGGCGCTCCTCGCGGACGCCGCGGAGCATGCCGGCGTCCGCCGGTACGTGCTCGTGTCGTCCGTCGGTGCCGGCGCCGAGCCGCCCGCCGGGACCGACGAGGTGTTCGCCGCGTACCTCCGCGCGAAGACCGCCGCCGAGGACGACCTGCGCGGCCGTGCCCTGAGCTGGACGATCCTGCGACCGGGCGGGCTCACCGATGACGCCGGCACCGGCCACGTCCGCCTCGGCCCGGAGATCCCCCGCGGGAAGGTGCCCCGCGACGACGTCGCCGCGGTGCTGCTCGCCCTGCTCGACGAGCCCCGCACCGCCGGGCTGACCCTGGAGCTGTCCGAGGGCGCCGTCCCGGTGGCCGCGGCGATCGCCGCCGCGCTCGAGCCGGAGGACTGACCGGGCCTGCCACCGCCGCCCCGTTCCCGGAGCGGGCACGGCACGGCCCCCGCACCCGGCGAGGGGGCGGGGGCCGGCGCACGTCCTGGCCTGCGCGCCGCGGTGGCAGGAGCTGGGGGGCTCCCCGCGGCGCGGCGGGCGGCTCAGGCGGGCGCGTACGTCAGGCAGTCGGCCAGGTCGTGGCCCGCACCGATCCGCACGGCGTCGGCGCCGCAGGTCAGGTGCTCGTTGTGCGCGCAGTCGGTCCGCTGGCAGGCGCCGACGTGCGACACCACCCGGTCCAGGCCGCCCTTGATGCTCAGCGGGATGAAGGTGAAGCACTGGGCGTCACCGGTGCCGCCGATCGTGATGGCAGCGGCGCTGCACGCGTGCTCGTGGTTGTACGAGCAGCCGTCGACCGAACACTCGGAGACGGGGGGCTGCTCCATGAGGGTGCTCATCGTGGACCTCCGGGATGGTGGGGGGCGTGCGTCCAGAACCTTGTCGTCGACGGTAGGAGGCATTCCGTCGGACGTCTAGAAAGGAAGGCCTGGCTCACTTGCGTCGGCGCAGGTCACGGCCCTGTGGCGCCGACAATTCAGTCGTCGCGGGGCGATCGTGACGCCTTTCCCGAGGGCCGCCATGAATTACGGGACGCGCACCGCGCGCAATTCCGCGCCACCCCCGCCGCGACCCCCGCCGCGACGACCACCGGCGAGGTCGTCACACGTGCACGAGGTCGTCCCGCAGGACTGACGACCTCGTGCCGTCGTGACGACCTCGCGCACCCGCGGGACCGGCGAGGGACGTCAGCGCTCCCCGGGCGCCCCGGCGCGTCGGCGCGCATGCTGGGAGACGACGCGGGGAGCAGCTCCCGCCGGCCCGGACTCGATGAGGAGAAGCCATGACGACGACGGTCGAGAAGTCCCTGCTGGTGAACGTGCCCGTGAGCGTGGCGTACAACCAGTGGACCCAGTTCGAGGACTTCCCGCGGTTCATGGGCGGCGTGAAGAAGGTGACGCAGCTCGGCGACGACCGGCTGCAGTGGGTCGCCGAGATCGCCGGCGTCAAGCGTGAGTGGGAGGCGCGGATCCTGGAGCAGGTCCCCGACCAGAAGGTCGCGTGGGCCGCCACGGAGGGCGCGACGAACGCGGGTGCCGTGACGTTCGAAGACGTCGGCGGCGGCCAGACCTCGGTGCGCCTGCACCTGGAGTACGAGCCCGAGGGCCTCGTCGAGAAGGTCGGCGACAAGCTGAACATCGTCGAGAACCAGGCGGAGAAGGACCTCGAGCGGTTCAAGGCCTTCATCGAGGACGAGGGCTACGCCACCGGCGCGTGGCGCGGGACCGTCGGCGAGGGCACGGGCGTCGGCACGCCGGGCGTCGAGCACGCCGCCGCGTCGCAGGGCGACAAGGGCAAGGCCGGTGTCTCCGCCAAGGCGGTCGCCGCGGGCGTCGGGCTGGCGGCCGCAGGCGCCGCTGCAGCCGCCGCCACCCGCAAGGACGACACCGTGGAGGTCGGCACGATCCCCGAGGTCGACCCCGTCGTGCCGGTGGTCGTCGAGGAGGAGACGGTCGTCGTCGAGGACGTGGCCCCGGGCGGCACCGGTCTCGGCACGGACGACGGGACGGACCCCGCCACGCGCATCTGAGCACGTCGCCAGGGAGGATGACGGCGAGCCGGGCCGCACGTCGACGCAGGCGTGCGGCCCGGGTGTGCGCCGGACATCGTCTACCCCGTGGCGGAGGTGAGGGCCGTGGAGGCTCTGCAGGTGGTCGTCGTGCTGGCCGCCACGATCGTGCTCGGCGGGGCACTCGCGCAGCGCCTGCGGGTCGCGGCCCCGGTGCTCCTGCTCCTGCTCGGCGTGCTCCTCGGGTTCGCCCCCGCCCTGCGCCAGGTCCACCTGCCGCCCGAGCTGATGCTGCTCGTCTTCCTCCCGGCGCTGCTGTTCTGGGAGGCGCTGACCAGCTCGCTCAGGGAGATCCGGTTCAACCTGCGCGGTGTCGTCCTCACCAGCACCGTGCTGGTTGCGCTCACCGCCGGCACCGTCGCCGCGGTCGCCCACGCCTTCGGTGTCGCATGGGGCCCCGCGTGGGTGCTCGGCGCGGCCCTCGCGCCGACCGACGCGACCGCCGTCGCCGCCCTGTCCCGCGCGCTGCCGCGCCGGACGGTCGCGGTCCTGCGCTCCGAGAGCCTGGTCAACGACGGCACCGCGCTCGTCCTGTACGGCGTCGCGGTCGGGGTGACGGTCGGCGAGGAGTCGCTCACCGCCGGGCACCTCACGTGGCTGCTCGTGCTGTCCTACGGCGGCGGGGTCCTCGCCGGCGTCCTGGTCGCGTGGCTCGCCACCGTGCTCCGCGCGCGGCTCGCCGACGTGCTGCTCGCGAACGTCGTCACCCTGCTGACCCCGTTCGCCGCGTTCCTCCTCGCCGAGACGGTCGAGGCCTCGGGCGTCCTCGCCGTCGTGGTCAGCGGGCTCATGCTCAGCCGGGTCGGCCCGCGGCTCGTGCCCGCCGCGACCCGCCGGCTCGCGGAGTCGTTCTGGTCGTTCGGCACCTACCTGCTCAACGCGGCGCTGTTCGTCCTGGTCGGCCTGGAGGTGCAGTCGGTGCTCCGCAGCGTCCCCGGCGACGAGGTCGGGCCCGCCGTGGTGCTCGCCGTCCTGGTGTGGGTCACCGTGCTCGCGGTGCGCCTGGTGTTCCTGTTCGCGTCCGCCTACACGATCCGCGTGCTCGACCGCCGGCCCTCCCAGCGGCTGCGGCGCGTGAGCGACCGCTCCCGCGTGGTCAGCACCGTCGCCGGGTTCCGCGGCGCCGTGTCGCTGGCCGCGGCGCTCGCCGTCCCCACCACCATCGCGTCGGGGCAGCCGTTCCCCTCCCGGGACCTCGTCGTGTTCGTCACCGCGGTCGTCGTGACCCTGTCCCTGGTCGTCCAGGGGGTGCTGCTCCCCCGGGTGGTGCGCTGGGCCGCGTTCGCCCCCGACACCGCCCCGGAGGACGAGCGGCACCTCGCCGAGCAGGTGTCCACGCGCGAGGCCCTGGAGTCGATCGGCGAGGTCGCCGCCCGCCTGGGGACGGACGAGGCCGTGGTCCGGCGGACGGTGGCGGAGTACGAGGAGCACCTGCGGGTGGTCGACGCGCAGGGCACGGCGGACGACGACGACGCGGTGCGCGCCGGCCACCAGTACGCCGAGCTGCGGCTGGCGCTGATCGCCCGCAAGCGCGAGGCGGTCGTGCGGCTGCGGGACGAGCGGGAGATCGACGACTCCGTGCTCCGAGCCGTGCAGGCGCGCCTCGACGTCGAGGAGCTCCGGCTCAGCCGGGCGGATGTCGTCGAGGAGTGAGGGGTAACGCCAGTACCTGGCTGCACAGGGACTCCCGCGCGCGGCCCGCATGCCGTTGGGTCTTCCATGGAAGTGCTGCCCGCCGGGAGCACCCTCACCTACCCCAGGGAGACACCTCTTCATGCGTGCCACGTTCATGTACGGCGCCGGTGACGTCCGGGTCGAGCAGGTCGCCGACCCCGTCCTCCAGCAGCCGACCGATGCGATCGTCCGGGTCGTCCGGGCGTGCGTGTGCGGCTCGGACCTGCACCCCTACCACTCCATGCCCGCCGCCGAGCAGGGCCAGTCGATGGGTCACGAGCTCATCGGCGTCGTCGAGGAGACCGGCTCCGCCGTCACCTCGGTGAAGCGGGGCGACTTCGTGATCGCCCCGTTCGCGTTCTCGGACAACACCTGCACGTTCTGCCGGGACGGGGTCCACACCTCGTGCGTGCACGGCGGCTTCTACGCCACCCCGGAGACGAACGGCCTGCAGGCCGACCTGGCCCGGATCCCGCAGGCCGACGGCAGCCTGGTCGTCGTCCCCGGAGTCGACCCCGCGACCGCGAGCGAGGAGCTGCTCGCCTCGCTGCTCACGCTGTCCGACGTCTACCTGACCGGCTACCACGCCGCCTACACGGGCCGGGTGGAGCCGGGCAGGACCGTCGCGGTGATCGGCGACGGCGCGGTCGGGCTGTCCGCCGTGCTCGCCGCGCGGCAGAGGGGCGCCGAGCGGATCGTCCTGATGGGCCGGCACACCGCACGCACCGACCTGGGCCGCGCGTTCGGCGCCACCGACGTGGTCGCCGAGCGCGGCGAGGAGGGCATCGCGCAGGTCCTGGAGCTGACCGGCGGCGAGGGCGCGCACGTCGTGCTCGAGGCCGTCGGCCACATGCCCGCCTACGAGCAGGCCTACGGGATCGTCCGCCCGGGCGGTGTCATCTCCCGCGTGGGCGTCCCGCAGTACGAGGACGCCCCCGTCGGCTTCGGCTCCCTGTTCGGCAAGAACGTCACCCTGACCGGCGGCCCCGCCCCGGTGCGCGCCTACATCGAGGCGGCCGTCCCCCAGGTGCTCAGCGGCGAGATCGAGCCGGGCAGGGTGTTCGACCGCAACGTGTCCCTCGACGAGGTCCCCGACGCCTACCGGGCGATGGACGCCCGCGAGGCCCTCAAGGTCATGCTCCGTCCCTGACACCACCGGCACCCACGGAAGGTCCGAGCCCCATGCAGATCCAGCCCACCTCCCCCGAGCAGCCGACGGTGCACGCCCCCGCCGACTGGTTCACCGGCGACGTCTGGTTCGACGTCGTCGCCGCCCCGCCCGCCCCGTCGCGGCTGCGGGTCAACACCGTCCGGTTCAGCCCGGGCGCCCGCACGCACTGGCACGTCCACTCCGAGGGCCAGACCCTGCACGTGACCCAGGGCGCCGCCCGGGTCGGCACCCGCGACGGCCGTGTGCTCGAGCTGCGGCCGGGCCAGACCGTGTGGTGCCCGCCCGGCGAGTGGCACTGGCACGGCGCCGGGCCCGACGCCTTCATGGAGCACCTGGCCATGTGGGAGACCACCGAGGCCCGCGACGGCTCCGAGACCACGTGGGGCGAGCCCGTCACCGACGAGCAGTACTCGGCCCCGGCGGAGGTGCGCTCGTGACCGCGTGGACCGCCCCGGAGCTCGACGCGATCGGGCGCGCCGACGAGCTCGAGGTCGCCTCGTACCGCCCCGACGGCAGCCTGCGGCCTGCCGTGACGATCTGGACCGTCCGCTCGGGCGACGACGTCTACATCCGGTCCGCCTACGGCCCGGAGAACGGCTGGTTCCGCCGCGCGAAGGCGTCGGGCACCGGGCGGGTGCGCGCGGGCGGCGTCGAGACGGACGTCCGGTTCGAGGAGCCGGACCCCGACGTCCACGCCCAGCTCGACGCGGCGTACCACGCCAAGTACGACCGCTACGGGCCGCGCATCGTCGGGTCCGTCGTCGGGCCGGCGCTCGTCGGCGCGACGCTGCGGGTCGTCCCCCGGGACTGACGGAGCAGGACACGAGCAGAGGTCGCTGGAACCGACCGGCGGCCGCTCAGGCCGAGGCCACGACCTTCCACCCCGGCCCCGTGATCAGCAGCGCCTCGTCGTCGCGCAGCGGCACCAGCTCGTGGTCGGACCCGTACCGGTCGAGCGTCCGCCCGATCAGCTCCAGCGGGTACGGCGGCAGCTTCCCGTCGGCGTGCGGCACGACCACCGCGTCGGTCAGCCCGAGCCCGCGCAGGTCGGTCAGGCCGGGGGCGTCGGCGGGGTCGTCCATCAGGGACGCGGGCTCGACGCTCGGCCCGGCCACGATCGACCCCGCGCTCAGCCCGATGTACGGCAGGCCGCCTCGGACCCGCTCCACGACCACCTCGTCGGCGCCGGAGGTCCGCAGGGCGTCAAGGAGGGCGAACGTGTTCCCGCCCGCGACGTAGAGCACGTCGACGCCGTCGAGGGCCGCGGCCACCGTCCGGGCGTCGGCCCCGCTCAGGCGCACGTCGACGACCGCGTGGCCGAGCGCGGCGACGCGCTCACGCTCCGCGACCGCCCACCCGGCCTCCGGGTCCGTGCGGGCGGCGTCGGGGACGTAGCCGATCGTCAGGGGCCGGCCGGCCGCGGCGTGGGCGGCGAGGAACGGAGGCACGGCGCCGAGGCCGAGCGAGAGCAGCAGCACGGAGGTCACCGTCGCGACGGTACGCGCCCCCACCTCGCCGCTCACGCCGGCGCGGCGCCGCCCGGGACCAGGGCCCCGGCGCGCCTCCCCGGACGGGGACGACACTGGTGGGGTGAACGCAGCCTCGTGGTCGGCCACCGCGCGCACGTCCCGGCAGGGTCGGTGCGCGCCGTGAGGGTCCGCACCCGTCCCGAGCACCCCGTCACAGGGGCCGCACTCGCCGTGGTCGGCGGGTTCCTCGACGCCTACACGTACGTCGCGCACGACGGGGTGTTCGCGAACGCGCAGACGGGCAACGTGGTGTTCGTCGCGATCGACGCCGCGCAGCGGCACTGGGCCGCGGCCGCGGGGTACCTGCCGATCATCGGCGCGTTCCTCGCCGGGCTCGTCGTGGCCGAGTGGCTCGCGGCGCACCGGCACCTGCGGGTGCTCGACGACCCGACCCGCGGCGTGCTGCTGGCCGAGATCGCGACCCTCGTCGCCGTCGCCGCCCTCCCCCGGTCCGCGCCGACGGCCGCGAGCACGATGGCGGTGGCGTTCGTCGCCGCCCTCCAAGTCGCGACGTTCCGGCTGGTGCGCGACACCAGCTACAGCACGACGATGACCACCGGGAACCTGCGCACGCTGGTCAGCGCGTCCTACGAGTGGCTGAGCGGCTACGACCGGACGCAGCGGTTCGTGGCGCGGCGGGTCGGTGCGATCGTGCTGTCGTTCGCCGCGGGTGCGGGGATCGGCGCGCTGGCCAGCGGGCCGGACGCGCTCGGCACCCGCGCCGCGCTGCTCCCGGCGGTCGTGCTGGCGGTCGTGCTCGCCGCGATCGAGACGCACACCCGCCGCACCGCCGGGTCCGCGCAGCTGGCGACCCCGGAGGCCCCGGCGGCCGCCGCGCGGGACGAGGTCGGGGACTGACCCGGTCGTGCCGCCTCGCCCCGACGTCGGCGTACTCGACGCGGTCCAGCGCGGGCAGGGGTCAGCCGGGCGTTTTGCGTGAGACATGAGAGGCCTCCGTTGGTCGGAGTCGGTTCCTCGACAGCTCCGACTCGACCCGGAGGTCTCTCGTCACGTCAACAACGGTCTGGGTCAGTGCAGCCAGCGCCGTCCCATGCCCTCGTGCAGCGCTACGCGTGTCGAGGAGGTGCAGACCCTGGGTGCTGCTGCCGCGGATGTGAAGGTCTCGCGCGAACCGGCGCGCGCGAACGGCGGCTTGCTCTACGTTCGCAGGTGAAACGGGGGCAACAATGGCAGAACGTCATCTGAAGAGGTGGTTCATCGTCGCAGTGACGGCGACGGTGGCGGCGGTGATCTCGTACGCCGTGTCGTTCTCGATCGCGTTCGATCGCAGCGATGTGGGTCAGGACTCCGGAACTGCAGGAGCCATCGTCTGGCCCGCGGCACTCGTCTCCGTCGCCGGTGTGATCGCCAGCGTCGCCCTGTTGGCCGTATGGCTCTCACGGCGCGGCAGTCGAGCAGTGAGCGCGTAGACGAGCGGAACGCAGCGAGGGGCGGGAACACCGAGCGGTCGTGCTCGCCGCGATCGAGACCACGCCCGCCGGACCGCCGGGTCCACCCGGCCCGCGGCGTCGGCGGTCGCCGCGCGGGACGAGGTCGGGGACTGACCCGGTCGTCCCGCCTCGTCCGCACAGCGCGACGCCCGCCGAGCAGCGTGCTCGAGGGGTGTCGTCTGACAGCGTTCCTCGGCATCGTCGACCAGCCATGTCGCTGGTCAGCGGAGTGCGCTGTCATCGCGGACACCTCAGGGCTGACAGCGAAGATCGGACAGCGCGGACTTCGGGGCCGTCTCCCACACGCGCCCGTGGTGGGCGGACACCCGGTCGGCGCAGGTAGAGAGTCCGAGCGGGCACACTCGGTCGCTGGAGATGACAGGCGAGGCCAGCACACGACGATTCGGTGTCCTGCCGGACGCAGGCACCAGGGATACGGGCGGACGTAAGCTCAGCACCGTGCCCACTACCACTGCGCAGCAGCGCAATGCCGTCTCCGAGGGCATCGCCCTTGGCTTCGCCATGTGTGACCTGGACGAGTTGCCGTTCGACAAGCTCCGCATCGACCTGGCGTTCGACTACGCCTGGCGTCAGTGGCCGCACGCGCACCGATTCCCGCAGGTTCAGACGGACCTGCGCAACGGCACCGACCCGGTGTGGGTGATGACCCACGCAGACGAGAAGAAGCAGGTCTGGAACCTCTTCTGGGACCGCAGCGCAGGTTCGAGCATCCGCATCTACGCGCGCTCGCGGTGGGAGGACGATTTCGACGCCGACGCTATCGCCTCGATGGTCGACGACGACATCCCTGCGGAGGACTGGATGACCTTCGCGCAGGACTTCTTGAGGGCGTTCGAGCGGTAGTGCAGGACCGACCGCATAGAGCGCGCTCTCCAGACAACGCCGCTCGGTCCACCTCGTAGACACCGACGGAGCCAGACCCCGTCGCGTTCGGCGGACCAGATCACCCCGCCCGATCGCGCGTCATGGCCGTCGCGGTTTCAGGGCTGCGCGAGCAGACCTGCGAAGACTGACATCCGAAGCGCTGCAGCTCCGGTGATCACCCCTGCACGAGACGCAGAGGCCCAAGGCGCTGCAGACGCCGGCTCCACCCCGGGACGCAGCCGTCCGTAGGCCGTTGGGGCGAGCCGCAGGATTCCCGCACGTATATGCGGCATGGAGATCTCTCAGCCCGAATCCCGCCCCTTCGAGCTGGTGCTCACCTGCCTACGACGTCCGCGTCGGCGAGCATGTGCTCGCGGGAGGCGCGTGGCGCACGGTGTTCGGTTTGGTGCTGTCGGTCGCCGAGTTCGAGTCGCTGCGTGCGATAGAACCGACGAGCGCGTCGGACATCCCCGTCCAGCAGCTGCTGGCCACCCGTGGACGTCGCGTGGTGAACGCGTACGACGTCACCGCGGCAACCGTCGAGAGCGCGCTCGCCATGGGCTGCCTGGTGCTGCACGTCCAGGACGAGCGTCCGGGCGGGTGGGGGCACAGGGCCGGGCTCCTCGTGGTGTTCGCCTCGGACTTCGTCCCGGTGCGGCTCGCGAACTGCGGTCCCGGCATGTGAACGTCACCCGGCGTCAGCGTGAGCCGCGTCGTCGGCGCCTCGCCAGCTCGACGGCGAGCGCACCGACAGCGAGGGTCGCCAGCCAGCGCCGACTGTGACGCGCACCGCCTCGTTGGGCAGGGTCGGTGCTGACGGTCGTCAGCGCGCCGCGCTCTGAGACGACGGGGCGTGGCGCGAGCTCCACCTTCCAGACGCGGTACTCGGCCACGCCGAACGCGACCGCCGCCACGACGATCATCGTGCCCGCACCTTCGACGATTCCCATCCGGTCGAGGATGAGCGCGTCGCCCTGCTCGGGGAATGTCATCGCTACCGCGATGTAGTCCCCCTGAAGCAGAAGCACCGCGAGCAGGAACGTCGCGGCCCCCGCGGCGAGCTTGCGCACGGTCCGCAGAAGAGCACCGTTCGAGAGCATCGCGGCGAAGACACCCGCCCAGATGACCACTCCCGGCATCACGAAGGCGGGAAAGCGCTCGAGCGCGATCTGCGTCCAAGGTGCGACGAACAGGACCAGCACGGCGACCGGCGGGAACCAACGCTTCGCGTTCACGCGGTTCCTATCGGCACGAGGTGGATCCTGTGGACCATCGAGACGTGATCGCGTCCAGCCTCTTTCTACGCGCGAGCACGGCTCATCCCCGCCCGCCGGCGCGGTCGTGTCGGAGGTGCCCTCTACCCTCAGCACCAGATCACCGGCACGTGACCGCTGAAGCGCCAGCACGAGAGGAACTGCCTGACGATGAGCACCGTCGCAGTCCCGTCGCCGGAGAGTGGTGATCGCGACCTGCTGCTCGCGCAGATCCGCGAGGCGTACGGGCGCACCGCCTACGCGCACAAGACGCATGAGAAGCAAGCCGACATGTACGCAGACAAGCATCGTTCGCAGCGACGCTGGAAGGTGGCACTCACGGCGGTGAGTTCCGGTGCGTTCCTTGCGTCGCTGTTCGGCCTCGTGCTCGACGAGCAGTGGGCGGCGCTGGCGACGTCGTTCATCGCCGTCGTCGTGTCTGCTGCGACCCTGGGCGACAAGACGTTCCGGTACGGCGAGGACATGCAACAGCACCGAGAGACGGCCACGAAGCTGTGGGCCGTGCGCGAGTCCTACATGTCCCTGCTGGTGGATCTGCTCGCTCGCTGCGTCACGGTGGAGGACGCCCGCGCACGCCGGGATCAGCTTCAGGAGGAGGCCGGCGCCGTGTACAAGGACGCCCCGCGGACCACCGAGACGGCGTACGGACGCGCGCAGGATTCCCTGAAGGGTGGTGAGCTCACCTTTTCCGAGGCCGAGCTCGACGAACTGCTCCCGCCAGCCCTGCGGTCCCACCGGGAGGGGTGACGGTGTCCCAGACCAGTGACATCTTCGAGGGGCTCCTCGCCAACCTGAAGGTCGACAACGCAGCCGACATCGCTGCCCGGCGTGACCAGATCACCAAGGTCCTCAACCACGAGTTCCGTGACCTCGACGGGTCGACCGGCAACCAGATGATGGTGGGCTCGTACGGACGCCATACGGCGATCCGCGGCATCTCCGACCTGGACCTGCTGTACATCCTGCCCGCGTCGCAGCGCGCGACCTACCAGCAGCCCGGCGGCCCGTCGAAGGTGCTCAAGAGGACCAGGGACGCGATCGCCGCCCGGTACTCGAAGACGTCGGTGACAGTCGACAGCCTCGTGGTCGTCGTGCAGTTCACCAACTTCATGTTCGAGGTCCAGCCGGTGTTCGCGAACGACGACGGCAGCTTCGCGTACCCGGACACCCAGTCCGACTCCTGGAAGACGACCAAGCCCCGGGCCGAGATCGATGAGACCAGCCGGGAGGACAGCCTCACCCACGGCAACCTGCGGCGGCTGTCCAGGTTCGCGCGGGCGTGGAAGAACAAGCACGGCGTCGCGATGGGCGGGCTGCTGATCGACACGCTCGCGTACAACTTCATGCAGAAGCACGACACGTACCGGACCGCGAAGTCGGACCAGTACGGCGAGATGGTCCGGGATTTCTTCCTCTACCTGTCCGAGGAGACCGATCACGCGTTCTACGCAGCCCTCGGCAGCGGCCAGCAAGTCCGCGTGAAGAAAAAGTTCCAGCACCGAGCGAAGAAGGCCCACGCACTCGCCGTCACGGCGATCGAAGCCGACGGCAACGCCAACGCCAACAAGAAGTGGCGCGCCGTGTTCGGCAGAGCGGTCCCGGAGGTCGCCGCGGTCGAGGAGGCGCTGCTCGCCTCAACGCCGAGGTTCAGGAACACCGAGGAGTTCGTCGAGGACCTGTTCCCCGTCGACATCCGGTACGACCTGGCGCTCGACTGCACCGTCACTCAGGACGGGTTCCGGCCCACGTCCCTGCGTGAACTGTTGCGCTCGCGTCGAATTCTCCAGCCCAGGAAGACGCTCAAGTTCACGGTCGTCCACACGGACACGCCCGAGACGTACGACGTGCGGTGGAAGGTCCTGAACCGCGGCGACGAAGCCGAGCGTCGCGACGAGATCCGAGGGCAGGTCATCCACTCCACCACGGGTCGTGAGCGCCAGGAGCACACCCGGTTCCGCGGCGAACACCTGGTCGAGTGCTACATCATCAAGAACGGCGTGGTGGTGGCGCGCGACAGCATCCGGGTGCCGATCTCCGCGGACTGAGCCGGCATCTGCGGCCCGTCACCGCCGGTCAGGGCGCGGACCGCTGAGCCAGCCTCCCCCCCGGCTGACGCGCTGCAACCACCGACGGTCGCGCTTCTCGAAGAAGCGACGCAGCGCGGAAGCCTCCGACCGGTCGACGAACGCGCGCGTGCGCTTCCCGCTGAAGTTGACGAACCTGGCCAAGTCCTGTGGCGGGCCGAACGCAAGCAGGTGAACGAGCGCGCCGATGAGAGCAAGCGCTGGGTCGGGGACAACACCCTGCGGGTGGCCGTGCCGCGGCTCTCAGAGAGCGATTCGATGACTCCGATATCGGGCCTCGACCGCGACGTCGGGGTGCACTCATGGTCGGGGGCCCGCGCGAGATCGCCGAGAAGATCCTGGATCTGAGCGCGGAGCTCGGCGTCAACCGGTTCCTCGGGCAGGTCGACCTCGGCGGGATGCCGCGGCAGATGGTCCGCGAATCCATCGAGCGCTTCGGCGACGTGGTCGCACCCGCGGTCCGCCACGTCCTGCACGCCTGACCCACCTCCGCGATGCGTGGCGCCGCCCGGTCGATCGTCCGAGCGAGCTCCGCGAATCGCCTTGGTGTACGAACGGCACCGGAACGGGCCTCAGTTCGAGGCACTCGGGGGTCCCGGACTCGGCTGAGGTGTGTCGCGATTCGGTCTCGAACCGGTGCAGCACCGCAAGCGGTGGCATGTCGCTCGAGCAGAGCGCCCTGCAGTCGTGTTCTTGTTCCCGCACTGGAATCATGCCGCGCCCGTCGAAGCCCCTGTCCTCGCGTGCACTGGGCGTCAGCAGCCAGGGGTTCTGCGAGGCGAACAGCCCGTTGATCCGGTTGTAAGCCGCCGTGACAGTCCACGGCTCGTCTGTACGCGCTGCTGAACGCGTTCGACGCTCGGGTCAGGAGCCCGGAGTTCGACCGCTCCTGAGCCGTGGCCACGCTGGTCCGGGGCGCGAGGCGTCCGTACGGCGGTGGTCCATGCACGCGTTCGGACATGACCTCGATGTCCGGCGTCGGCGGTACGTTGCGGTCGTGAACCCCAACACGGTTGCCGCAGTGGCCGCTGCCATCGCCGCGGTCGCCGCGGCGTTGTTCGCCCTGGTGGCTTTGCCCTTCACGATCCGCGCCGCGAATGCCGCGAAGGCTCAGACCGAGTTGCAGCGCCTAGCCGTCGCGGAAGCGCGGCTGCCCATGCTGTGGGCCGACATCCGCCCGGACACGGAGCATCGGGCGGTCATCTGTCTTTACGTCGGTAACAGCGGGCCTACCACCGCGCGGAACGTGCGCGCGGTCGTGAGCCCGCCGATCGTCCCAGGTCCCTTCCCGATGTCATGCGAAGCCGGTCAGGACGCTGCCGCTGCCGGCATCGCCTCCCTGCCGCCCGGCAGGGTGCTTTCCTGGGCGCTCGGGATCGGAAGCGAGCTGCTCAGCGTCGCCAACCAACCCGAGGTCGTGAAGCTGACCCTGACCGGTGCGGCTCCTGATGGCACAGAGCTCGCCGACGAGCTCACGATTCGGCTAGGCGACATCCGTACGACCCGTGCGACACCCGGGAACCTGGAGGAACTCGTCCAGGAGTTCAAGCACGCGCGTCGTGAGCGGCGCGAGCACCACCGGGCGATGCTCGACGCGGTCCGCTCCGCCGCGAACGACGACGCAACCGAGATCCACTGACCGGCAGAGTCGACGAGGCGCCCGAGCGATGTGATCGCTACGTCGAGCTCGTTCATAGGCCGGTCGGCCTCCCGGACGTGCTGAGGCCGGCTCGATCCCTGTGGGCGGCATAACGGGGACGTGCATTCGCTAGTCCGGACGACCGCCTGGCACCGACCGACCGAGCGTGCTGCTGGTTGCCGCGTCAAGCAATGACAGCGAACGCTGGAACTCCAGCGTTCGCTGTCATCTTCTGAACTCGGCTGTCAAATGACAACGGGGCGTCCGTGCAGGTCAGCGACTCAGAAGTCCCAGTCCTCGTCCTCGGTGTTCACGGCCTTGCCGATGACGTACGAGGAGCCGGAGCCCGAGAAGAAGTCGTGGTTCTCGTCGGCGTTCGGGGACAGCGCCGCGAGGATCGCGGGGTTGACGTCCGTCTCGTCGCGCGGGAACAGCGCCTCGTAGCCCAGGTTCATCAGCGCCTTGTTGGCGTTGTACCGCAGGAACTTCTTGACGTCCTCGGTGAGGCCCAGGGGGTCGTAGAGGTCCTGGGTGTACTCCACCTCGTTGTCGTACAGCTCGAAGAGCAGCTCGAACGTGTAGTCCTTGAGCTCCTGGCGCTCGGCGTCGGTGAGCTTCTCCAGGCCCTTCTGGAACTTGTAGCCGATGTAGTACCCGTGCACCGCCTCGTCGCGGATGATCAGGCGGATCAGGTCGGCCGTGTTGGTGAGCTTGGCGCGGCTGGACCAGTACATCGGCGCGTAGAAGCCGGAGTAGAACAGGAACGACTCGAGCATGGTCGAGGCGACCTTGCGCTTCAGCGGCTCGTCGCCCCGGTAGTAGTCGAGGACGATCTCGGCCTTGCGCTGCAGGTTCGGGTTCTCCTCCGACCAGCGGAACGCCTCGTCGATCTCGCGGGTGGACACGAGCGTCGAGAAGATGGAGGAGTAGCTCTTGGCGTGCACCGACTCCATGAACGCGATGTTCGTGTAGACGGCCTCCTCGTGCGGGGTGATCGCGTCGGGGATCAGCGACACGGCGCCGACGGTGCCCTGGATGGTGTCGAGCAGCGTCAGGCCGGTGAACACCCGGCTGGTCATCTGCTTCTCGGCGTCCGTCAGCGTGGCCCAGGACTGGATGTCGTTGGACACCGGCACCTTCTCGGGCAGCCAGAAGTTGCCCGTCAGCCGGTCCCAGACCTCGACGTCCTTCTCGTCCTCGACCCGGTTCCAGTTGATCGCCTGCACGCGGTCGACCAACTTCAGCTTCTCGGCCATCACTGCTCCATGTCGTGTCTTCTCGGGCCGCGATCACCGCGGCGGCGGGCGGGCCCGCGAGGTACTGCATCCATCGTGCACCCTGACGCGGGTGCGCCGGCCGGGCCCGAGGGCCCGGCCGGCGTCATCGGCTCAGAGCATGCAGGAGACGCAGCCCTCGACCTCGGTGCCCTCGAGCGCCATCTGCCGTAGGCGGATGTAGTAGATCGTCTTGATCCCCTTGCGCCAGGCGTAGATCTGCGCCTTGTTGATGTCACGCGTGGTGGCGGTGTCCTTGAAGAACAGCGTCAGCGACAGGCCCTGGTCCACGTGCTGGGTGGCCTCGGCGTACGTGTCGATGATCTTCTCGTAGCCGATCTCGTACGCGTCCTGGTAGTACTCCAGGTTGTCGTTCGTCATGAACGGCGCCGGGTAGTACACGCGGCCGAGCTTGCCCTCCTTGCGGATCTCGATCTTCGACGCGATCGGGTGGATCGACGACGTCGAGTTGTTGATGTACGAGATCGAGCCCGTCGGCGGGACGGCCTGCAGGTTCTGGTTGTAGATGCCGTGCTCGCGCACCGACTCCGCCAGCGCCCGCCAGTCGTCCTGCGTGGGGATGTGCACGCCGGCCGTCGCGAACAGCTCGGCCACCCGCGCGGTCCTCGGGACCCAGGTCCGCTCGATGTACTTCTGGAAGTACTCCCCGGTCGCGTACTTCGAGTCCTCGAAGCCGGCGAAGGCCTGGCCGCGCTCCTTGGCGAGCAGGTTCGACGCCCGGATCGCGTGGTACGCCACCGTGTAGAAGTAGATGTTCGTGAAGTCCAGGCCCTCGTCGGACCCGTAGAAGATCCGCTCCCGCGCCAGGTACCCGTGCAGGTTCATCTGCCCGAGGCCGATGGCGTGGCCGCCGCGGTTCGCCCGCTTCACCGACGGGACCGACTCGATGTCGGTCTGGTCGGAGACGGCCGTCAGCGCGCGGATCGCGGTCTCGACCGACTGGCCGAAGTCCGGCGAGTCCATCGCCAGGGCGATGTTCATCGAGCCGAGGTTGCAGGAGATGTCGCGGCCGACGTGGTCGTAGGACAGGTCCTCGTTGAACGTCGACGGCGTCGAGACCTGCAGGATCTCGGAGCACAGGTTCGAGTGGGTGATCTTGCCCTTGATCGGGTTCGCCTTGTTGGCCGTGTCCTCGAACAGGATGTACGGGTAACCCGACTCGAACTGCAGCTCGGCCAGCGTCTGGAAGAAGTCGCGGGCCTTGATCTTCTGCTTGCGGATCTGGCCGTTGTCGACCATCTCGCGGTACTTCTCGGACACGTTGACGTCGGCGAAGGGCTTGCCGTAGACGCGCTCGACGTCGTACGGCGAGAACAGGTACATGTCCTCGTTGTTCTTCGCGAGCTCGAACGTGATGTCCGGGATGACGACGCCCAGCGACAGGGTCTTGATGCGGATCTTCTCGTCCGCGTTCTCCCGCTTGGTGTCGAGGAACCGCATGATGTCCGGGTGGTGCGCGTGCAGGTACACCGCACCCGCGCCCTGGCGGGCACCCAGCTGGTTCGCGTACGAGAAGGAGTCCTCGAGCAGCTTCATCACGGGGATGACGCCGGAGCTCTGGTTCTCGATGTGCTTGATCGGGGCGCCGTGCTCGCGGATGTTGCTGAGCAGCAGGGCGACGCCGCCGCCGCGCTTCGACAGCTGCAGGGCGGAGTTGATGCCGCGGGCGATCGACTCCATGTTGTCCTCGATGCGCAGCAGGAAGCAGGACACGGGCTCGCCGCGCTGCGCCTTGCCGAGGTTGAGGAACGTCGGGGTCGCGGGCTGGAACCGGCCGGAGATGATCTCGTCGACCAGGTGCAGGGCGAACGTCTCGTCGCCCTCGGCCAGCGCGAGCGACACCATCGCGACGCGGTCCTCGAACCGCTCGAGGTAGCGCTTGCCGTCGAACGTCTTCAGCGTGTACGAGGTGTAGTACTTGAACGCGCCGAGGAAGGTCTGGAACCGGAACTTCTTCGAGTAGGCGTGCTGGTACAGCCGCTTGATGAACGCGCGGTCGTACTGCGCCAGGACCTCGGGCTCGTAGTACTTGTGCTCGACCAGGTAGTCGAACTTCTCGTCCAGGTCGTGGAAGAAGACCGTGTTCTGGTTGACGTGCTGCAGGAAGTACTGCCGCGCCGCCTCCCGGTCCTTGTCGAACTGGATCTCGCCGTCGCGCCCGTACAGGTTCAGCATCGCGTTGAGCGAGTGGTAGTCCATGTCCGGGGTGATGGAGATGACCTCGGTCGCGTCCGTCACGCCGGCATCTGTGAGTGTCGCTGCCAAAATCGTCCCCATCCCTCTCGGACGCGCGTGACGTCCTCGGTCGTTCCCATGAGCTCGAAGGCGTACAGGTACGGGACCTGGCACTTCGCCGCGATGATGTCTCCGGCGATGCAGTACGCAGCACCGAAGTTGGTGTTCCCCGCCGCGATGACGCCGCGGATCAGGGAACGGTTGGCCTTGTCGTTGAGGAACTTCACGACCTGACGCGGGACCGCGCCGCCCTCGTTGCCGCCGCCGTACGTGGGGACCACCAGCACATAGGGGTCCCGCACGTGCAGGAACGGCTCCGAGGGACGGAGCGGGATCCGCGTCGCGTCGATGTCCAGCTTGTCGACGAACCGGCGGGTGTTCTCCGAGACGCTGGAGAAGTAGACCAGGGAGCTCACGGCTCGATCCCCCCTCGCCCCGGCTGGATCGTGGACCTGTGCGACCGGGCCGCCCGGGTCAGCGGGCGGCGACGGCCGTGTCAGGCGACGGTGACCGCAGCGCGGTCCGCGATCGCCTTGATCTGGTCGGGGCGGTAGCCGGACCAGTGGTGGCCGTCGGCCACGACGACCGGGGCCTGCAGGTGACCGAGCGACATGACGTAGTCACGCGCGTCGGCGTCCTCGGTGATGTCGACGACCTCGTACTGCAGGCCGGCCTTGTCCAGCGCGCGGTAGGTCGCGTTGCACTGGACGCACGACGGCTTGCTGTAGACGGTGATGGTCATCGTGTCTCCCCGGTCTGAAGGACTCGCTGGTACGTGCGCCCCGCGCCCGCCCCGCACTGCTGCTGATGCTGTTCTCGGGCCGTCCGAGCGGGTCGTCCGGTGGTCCGGGCCCCGCGTCGAGCGGCGAGTCAGAACACTACACCTAGTGGTGGGTCCGGCAAGAGACCACAAGGGCTGGTGTTACACGCGTGTCGTTCTCCACAGGCTGTGCACAACGCTCGGATGTCCGACTTCATCCACAGGCTACGGGCGACCACTGACACACAGGCCGCGTGCGGAGGGCCCGCAGACCTGCGTCGTCGTCCACAGCCGTCCCCAGATCCGCACACATGTGGGTGCACATGTGGACGACGATTCACCCGCCCGGCGGGGGTGACCGAGGTCCCACGCGGCGTGCTCCGGAAGCGGCGGCGTGTCGTGCCGCGTCGGCGTGTCGCGGCGCCCGCGAGGCCGGCGGCGACCCGGCGGCGAACCAGCGACGAACCAGCGGCAACCCCCCCGAACGCCCCTCGCCCGCACGTGCGGGCCTCGCGCGCGCGAGCGCGGAGAGCAGCTGTCGGGCCGCCCCGAACCTGTCACGCACTCGCAACACAGGGCGTGACGTGCCGAAACACGTACCCGGTTCTGTATACATCCATGAGCACAGAAGTCGTCCCCGGGGCGGTCCCGCCGCCCGGGCCGGTCGTCTCCCGCCGCGAGCGGGTCTACCTGACCATCCGCGCCGAGCTGATGAGCGGGCGGGTGTCGCCGTTCGAGCGGCTCACCGAGGAGCGCCTGGCCGAGCGGCACGGCGTGTCCCGCACCCCCGTCCGCGAGGCGCTGGCCCGGCTGCAGGCCGACGGCATCGTCGTGAAGCGGGACAGCGGCCTGCACCTGTACGTCCCCAGCTTCCACGAGCTGACGGACCTGTACGAGCTGCGCATCACCCTCGAGCTGCGCGGGCTCACCCGGGCCCTGGAGGACCCGACGGTGCACCACGACCGGGCGCGGCTCGAGGCCGAGCTGGACCGCTGGCACGCGTTCCGCGACGACCGCCCCGCCCCCGACGCCGGGTTCGTCGCCCAGGACGAGCGGTTCCACGCCACGCTGCTGGACACCTCCGGCAACCCGGCGCTGACCCACGCGCTGGACCAGGTCAACCGCCGGATCCGGTCCGTGCGGATGTACGACTACCTGACCGAGGACCGGATGGCGGCCACGATCGCGGAGCACATCGGCATCGCCGAGCTGGTCGTCCGTGACCGGCTGCCCCAGGCCCTCGAGGCCCTGCGCGCCCACGTCGGCGCGTCCCGGGAGGTCGTCATGGAGCGCGCCGCCGCCGCCCTGGCGGTGACCCGGATGCGGGCGAGCGAGGAGCAGCGATGACCACCGTGACGAGCACCCCCACCACGGGCACCGGCGGCACCGGCACCACCGCCACGGCGCGCGTCGACCGGGCGTTCGCCGCCCTGGACGCGGCAGCCCGGCCGGACGTGTGGACCCTGGTCCGCCCCCGGGCGCACGTCGAGGCGGACGCCCGGGCGGTCGACGCCCGGGTCGCCGCGGGCGAGGACCTGCCGCTCGCGGGCCTCGTGCTGGCCGTCAAGGACAACATCGACGTGGCCGGCCTGCCGACCACCGCCGCGCACCCGGCCCGCCAGGTGGTGCCGGCGCGGTCGGCGACCGTCGTCGACCTGCTGCGCGACGCCGGGGCGGTGCTGCTCGGCAAGACGAACCTCGACCAGCTCGCCACGGGGCTGACCGGCAGCCGCAGCCCGTACGGCGCGGTGGCCAGCGCGGTGGCCCCGGACCGGGTGTCCGGCGGGTCGTCGTCGGGCTCGGCGGTGGCCGTGGCGCTGGGCGTCGCCGACATCGCGCTCGGCACCGACACCGCGGGGTCCGGCCGGGTGCCCGCCGCGTTCAACCGGGTGGTGGGCATCAAGCCGACGCTCGGCCTCGTGCCCAAGGACGGCGTCGTCCCGGCGTGCCCGTCCTACGACTGCGTCACCGTGCTCGCCGGCGACCTGGACCTGGCGCGGCGGACCCTCGCCGTGATGACCGCGCCGAGCGCCCTGGACCCCACGTCGCGGACCTGGCCGGCCGACGTCCGGCTCGCGGCGCCGCCGTCCCCCGTCGTGGCGGTCCCCCGGCGGGCCGACCTCGACGTGGTCGACCCGGAGGTCCTGGACCGGTTCGACGCCGCCGTGGCGCGCCTGGAGCGGGCGGGCGCCCGGGTCCGGACCGTCGACCTCACGCCGTTCCTGCAGGCGGCGCAGCTGCTCTACGGCGGCGGGCTCGTCGCCGAGCGCTACGCCTCGTACGGCGCGTTCCTGGCCGACCACCCGGACGGCGCGGACCCGTCGGTGGCGAGCATCGCGGCCGCGGCCGGCCGGGTGACCGCCGCGGAGTACATCGCGGCGCGGGAGGAGGTCGCGCACCTCCGCCTCGCCGCGCAGGCGCAGCTCGACGGGTGCGACGCGCTACTCGTGCCCACCGCGCCGGAGCACCCGACGCTCGCCGAGGTGGCGGCCGACCCGCTGACCACGAACGCGCGGCTCGGGGTGTTCACCAACTTCGTCAACCTGTTCGACATGGCCGGGGTGGCGGTGCCGCTCGGTGCGACGCCGCACGGCGAGGCGGGCGTCACGGTGCTCACCCGGGCGTTCGACGACCAGGTCGCGATCGACCTGGCCGCGCTGCTCCTCGGCGACGTCGACCGCGACGCCCCGGCACCCGAGCCGTACGCGGCCGGCGGCGTCCCGGTCGTGGTGTTCGGCGCCCACCTGCGCGGGCAGCCGCTGCACCACGAGCTCGTCGCGCTCGGCGCGCGGTGGGTCGGCCCGGTCCGCACGGCGCCGGACTACCGGATGCTCGCGCTGCCCACCGTCCCCGCCAAGCCCCTCGTGCACGCCGTCCGCCCCGGCACCGGCGGCGCGCTCGCCGGCGAGGAGTGGCTGCTGACCCCGCACGCGCTGGGCCGGCTGCTGCTGAGCATCGGCGCACCGCTCGGCCTCGGCCGCCTGCGGACCGAGGACGGGCGCGACGTCGTCGGGTTCCTCGGCCAGCCCGGCGCGGTGGCCGACGGCGTCGACGTCACCCACCTCGGCGGCTGGCGGGCGGCGCTCGCCGCCGGCCTCGTCCCCGCCTGACCTCCCTGAGCTCCCGCACCCCCGAAGAGAAGAGATCCCCGTGCGCCTCTCCCGTCGCCTCGCGACCGCCTCCTCCGTCCTGCTGGTCGCCGGCCTCGCCGCGTGCAGCCCCGACTCCGCCGGTGCCACCACGGCCGCCGAGGACGGCACGACGGTCGTCACCGTCGGCACCCTCAAGGGCCAGCCGCACCTGTACCACCCGTTCCTCTACCAGGACCTCGCACCGGAGGGCGTCGAGTTCGAGGTCGTCCAGTTCGACACCTCGCCCGACATCAAGAACGCCGTGGTCAGCGGCAACATCGACTTCGGCGTCGCGGGCGTGCCGTCGGCGGTGTCCGGCTCGGCCGCCGGGCAGGACGTCGTCGTGGTCGCCGCGGCGGCCGACGGGGGCTCCGGCATCATCGGCCGCGAGGGCCTGGAGGGCATCGAGCAGCTCGCCGGCCAGACGGTCGGGTACCCGCAGGGCTCGTCCCAGGAGATCCTGCTGCGCCTCACGCTCGAGGCCGCCGGGATGGACGCGGACACCGACCTGGAGCTGGTGAACCTGCCGTTCTCCGACATGGCCGGCGCGCTGGCCGCCGGCCGGATCGACGCGTTCGCGAGCGCTGAGCTCGGCCCGTCGACCGCGCTGCAGGCGGGCGCGGTCGAGGTCGCCTCGCCGTACGACACCCCGGTCGGCCGCGTGAACATCGGCCTGTACACGACCGGCACGCTGATCGAGGAGGACCCGGAGCTGGTGCAGCAGGTGGTCGACACCCACGTGCGCGCCACCGAGCAGATGGCCGCGGACCCGCAGGCCTGGGCCGACGGCGTGGTCGCCGAGTTCGGCATCGACCAGGCGGTCGTCGACACCGCCGTGCAGAACATCTGGCCGCGCTGGGAGATCGACGCCGAGTACGAGAGCCAGGTCGCGGCGCTCGTCGAGCAGATGGCGGCCCTCCAGCAGATCGACGGCGACGTCGACGTCTCCGCGCTGCTGGACACCACCTTCGTCGAGGCCACCGAGGCCGGCGCGACCTCGTGACCGCGGTGCCGGCCCCGCCACCCGCGGGGCCGGCACCAGCCGGCACCACCCACCGGCACCACCCCGATCCCCCGAGGGAGAGACATGAGCAGCACCGAGGCCCCCGTGGCCACCGGGGTCGCCCGTCCCCGCACCCCTGTCCCGCATACACAGCTGACGCTGCCGCTGAAGCCTTTCCAGATCTGCCCCGGGGGCCGCGCGCTCAGGAGCAAACATTAGTACACATCGCGCTCTGCGAAGCACGGCTGATGGTGAT
>NZ_CABEGA010000033.1 GCF_901521055.1 Cellulomonas hominis
CAGACGACGGCATACGATTTTTTTTTTTCAAGCAGAAGCCGGCATACGAGATAGCGTAGCGTCTCGTGGGCTCGGAGATGTGTATAAGAGCCGGGGGCGGCGCCGTGCAGCAGGACGTCCACCAGGTCGCCGACGGCGAGCTCGGCCTCCTCCGGCACGACCGGCGGCCCCTGGCCCATGATCGTCGCGAGCAGGAGCTGCGCGAGCCGCTCGGGCTCCACGCGGAGGTCGTCCCGGTACGGCTCGAGCCGCCGGGCGATCGCGGCGCGCGACTCCGTCAGGGCGCGGGCCCGCACGTCGCGGCCGGGCCCGTGCGGGAGGGCCGGTGGCGAGCCGGGGCCGCCCTGCGCCGGCGGGGTGCGGCCGAGGACGTCCGCCCCGCGCGCGCCCCGGACGGCTGCGGCCCGGCGGCCCTCCTCCGAGGCGAGCACCCCGTGCACGGCGAACATGACGCGCCGCACCCGGCGCCCGCGCGCGGCGACGACCTCCGCGACCTGCGTGAGCTCCGCGGCGAGGCCGCCGGCGTCGGGCAGGGCGTCGATCTCCGCGACGCCGGCCGCCGGGTCCAGGGCGCGCGAGGCCGCGGCCGTCAGCAGCTCGACCTTGTCGTCGAACGCCCGGAACAGCGTGCCCTCGGCGACGCCGGCGGCCAGGGCGATCTGCCGGGTCGACACCTGCGAGCCGTGCCGCTCGAGCAGCGGGATCGTCGCGACGGCGATGGCGTCGCGACGCTCGTCGCGGCTCATCGGCCGCGCGCGACCGGTCCGGGGCTCCTCCACGCCGCCACCCTAAGTGAGTGAGCACTCACTCGTCCAGTCGCGGTCCCGTCCCCGGGCACGACGACGCCCGCCGCGCGGGTGCACGGCGGGCGTCGTCGTTCGGGCACCGCGCTCAGCGGCCGGGCACCCGCTCCGTCACGGTGCGGGCGGCGTGGCCTGCCCCGCGTCGGGCTCGGCCGGCGGCACGGGAGGCACCGGCGGCACCGGCGGCACCGGCGGCACCGCGGGCTGCGCGGGGGCCGAGGTGCCGGGGCGCGGGCGCTGGCCCGCCTCCGCGACCGGGTCGAACGGCCGGCCGCTGAACGTGCCGGCGCTCGTCGCGTCGGCGGTCGCGGCCTCGGACTCGCGCCGGGCCTCGGCCAGCGCCTCCTTCGGGTCGGTCAGCGCGATCGGCGGGAGGTCCTGCGGGCCCAGCGGGGACGAGCCGGCGGGCCGCGCCTCCGTGGCCGCGCCCTCGCCGTCCCCCGAGCCGCCGAACGCGCCGGCGAAGCCCTTCGTGAACTGCCCGAGCGCGCCGGTCAGCTCGGACGGCACGATCCACACCTTGTTCGCCGGGGTGGCCGCCAGCTTCGGCAGCGCCTGCAGGTACTGGTACGCGAGCAGCTTCGGGTCGGCGTCGCCGCGGTGCACGGCGTCGAACACCTGGAGGATCGCCCGCGACTCGCCCTCGGCGGTGAGGATCGCCGCCTGAGCGGACCCCTCGGCCCGCAGGATCGCGGCCTGCTTCTCGCCCTCGGCGGTGAGGATCTGGGACTGCTTGAACCCCTCGGCGGTGAGGATCGCGGCGCGGCGGTCGCGCTCGGCGCGCATCTGCTGCTCCATCGCGCCCTGCACCGAGACCGGCGGGTCGATGCTCTTCAGCTCGACGCGGTTCACGCGGATGCCCCACTTGCCGGTCGCCTCGTCCAGGACGCCGCGGAGCTGGCCGTTGATCTGGTCACGGCTGGTCAGGGTCTGCTCGAGGTCCATCGAGCCGATCACGTTGCGGAGCGTGGTGACCGTCAGCTGCTCGATGCCGGTGATGTAGTTCGCGATCTCGTAGACCGCCGACTTGGGCTCCGTCACCTGGAAGTAGATGACGGTGTCGATGCTGACCACCAGGTTGTCGGAGGTGATCACGGGCTGCGGCGGGAACGACACCACCTGCTCGCGCAGGTCGACGCCCGCACGGACCCGGTCGACGAACGGGATGATCAGGTGCAGCCCGGCGTCCAGCGTCCGGTTGTACCGGCCGAGCCGCTCCACCAGGAGCGCGACGGTCTGCGGCACGATGCGCACGGCACGCGCCAGGGTCACCACGACGAAGACCGCCAGGATGCCCAGGAACACCCATCCCACGATCGCGCCGACGTTCGGGTCGTCCACTGCGTCTCCTCCCTGCACCGGCCCGTCACCCGGGCCGTCGTCCTCCGGCCGCGACCGGTCGGTCGCCGCCGTCGTCTCAGATGCCGGCGGGCGCGCCGGGCGGACCCGACCCGTCGGCCGTCGCGGGCCGGTCGGCCGCCGCGACCACCGCGGTGGCGCCGTCGATGCGCGCCACGCGGACCTCCGTGCCGGCCGGGAAGGACTCCCCGTCGGCCAGCGCGCGCGCCGACCACACCTCGCCCGCCAGCTTCACGCGGCCGCCGGCGACGTCGGTCGGCGCGACCACCACGGCCGAGCGCCCGACCAGGGCGGCGGAGTTCGTCTCCACGAGCGGGGTCCGCTCCCGCAGGCGCCGCAGCAGGAACGGCCGCAGCGCGAACAGCATGAGCAGCGACGTCACCGCGGCGACCACGATCTGCACCGCGAGCGGCGCACCGAGCGCGTTCGCGGCGGCACCGCCGAGCGCGCCGAACGCGAGCATGAGGAAGATCAGGTCGAGCGAGAACATCTCCGCGACGCCCAGCAGCAGCGCGCCACCGAGCCACCACAACCAGCCCATCGTCGGCCCCCTTCCGTGGGGTGTGCCCGTCCGGCACCGTCGTCGTCGGCGGCGACGCCACGCCGCTCACCACCGATCCTAGACGATTTCTTGACCTCGACGAGGGGAAACCGTCCGCGGGAGGGTGCCGGCGTCAGCGGGAGCCGCGCGCCGTCCAGCGGTCGTCGGTCTTCTCGACGCGCAGCGGGGTGCCGAACGCGCCGGACAGGTTCTCGCTCGTCAGCACCTCGTCGACCGGCCCGGCGGCGTGCACCCGGCCGTCCGCGAGCAGCAGCAGGTGCGTGAAGCCCGGCGGGATCTCCTCGACGTGGTGCGTGACCAGCACCAGCACGGGCGAGCGGCGGTCGGCGGCCAGCTCCGCCAGGGCGCTCACCAGCTCCTCGCGCCCCCCGAGGTCCAGGCCCGCGGCGGGCTCGTCGAGCAGCAGCAGCTCCGGGTCGCTCATGAGGGCCCGCGCGATCTGCACCCGCTTGCGCTCGCCCTCGCTCAGCGTGCCGTAGCGCCGGTCGGCGAACCGCTCGACGCCGAACGCCGCCATGAGGTCGGTCGCGCGGGACTCGTCGACGTCCTCGTACGCCTCGCGCCAGCGGCCCGTGACGCCGTAGGCCGCGGTGAGGACGACGTCGCGCACGATCTCCCCGCCCGGGATCCGCTCCGCGAGCGCCGCGCTGGCCAGGCCGATCCGCGGCCGGAGCTCGAACACGTCGACCCGGCCGAGCCGGGAGCCCAGCAGGTCCGCCGTCCCGGACGTCGGGTGCATCCGGCCGGAGGCCACCTGGAGCACGGTCGTCTTGCCCGCGCCGTTGCGCCCCAGCACCACCCAGCGCTCGCCCTCGCGGACCGTCCAGGACAGCGCGTCCAGGATCGTCGTGGTGCCGCGCCGGATGGTCACGTCCTGCAGGTGGAGCACGTCGGTCATGGACACCAGACCCTAGCTGCCCGGGAGCGCCGGGACGTGGTCGTACGTTGGTGGCGTGGACCGCACCTCCCTCGCCCTGCCCCGCTCCGTGCTGCTCGCGCTCTGGCTCGCCGAGCCGGGCGCCGGGTCCGGGCCGGTGCAGCGCACGCTCGACGCGGTGCAGGGCGACGACGAGCCGCACCGGGTGACCGTGCCGGAGGCGGGCGTCCCGGGGATGGGCACCGGTGACGCCCGCGGCGGCGCGACCCTCGCCGACCTCGTCGCCGCGTGGGCGAGCGGCCCGCGCACGGTCGCGGCCGTGCTGCCGGCCCCCGGCGACCCCGCCGGTGCGCCCGCGGCGGTGGCGGGCCCGGCGCAGGAGGCCGGCGAGGCCGTCCTGGTCAGCACGCCCGACGGCGACTTCGCGGCGGTCCCCGGCGTGGAGCAGTTCGGCAGCCCGTTCGAGGTGGGCCACCTGGTGACGTGGCAGGTGCACGCGGTGCCGCCGTGGCGCCAGGCCCTGGTCGGGCAGGTCGGCACGCTCGCGGAGGCGGAGCGGGCGCTCACGACGGCGCTCACCCGGGCGACCGAGGCGCTCGTCTCCCTGGACGTGGCCCGGTGGCGGCCCGACGCCGCGGAGCAGATCGCCGCGCTGCGGTCGACCCCCGACGCGCGCGGCGTGCTCCCGCCCGGGCTGGAGCCCCGCCGGGTGCGCGTGATCGGGTCGGCCCTGCGCCTGCGCGCCATCGTCGACATCGCCACGTCCGACGACGGCGCGGCGGTGAACCTCTGGCAGGCGGACCAGCGGCACACCGCCCTGCGGGACGTCGACCGGGCCGCGCGGCGGGCCCTGGCCGTCGCGACGCACCCGGCGGCGGACGCGCCGGACCCGCGGCGGGCCTGAGCGCCCCGCAGCCCGTCAGCCCCGCGCGGGCGTCAGCGCAGGACCGAGCGGTACACGTCCACCGTGCGCTCGGCGATGGCGTCCCACGAGAAGTGGTCCTCCACCCGCTGCCGCGACGCGACGCCCCACGCCCGCGCGCGCCCGGCGTCGGACACGGCCTCCGCGAGCGCGGCGCCCAGGTCGGCGACGTACCGGTCGGGGTCGACGGGCGTGCCGGTGCCGTCCTGCACCTGCTCGATCGGCACGAGCCAGCCGGTGGTGCCCTCGTCGACGACCTCGGGGATGCCGCCCGTCGCCGTGCCGACCACGGGCAGCCCGACGGCCATCGCCTCCAGGTTTACGATGCCGAGCGGCTCGTAGACCGACGGGCACGCGAACACCGTCCCGGTCGCGAGCACCGACACCAGCTCCTGCCGGGGCAGCATCCGCTCGATCCACACCACACCCTCGCGCCGCGCCCGCAGCTGCTCGACGAGCCCCGTGACCTCGGCCATGATCTGCGGCGTGTCCGGCGCCCCGGCGCACAGCACGAGCTGCACCTCGGGCGGCAGCTGCTCGGCGGCGCGCAGCAGGTAGGGCAGGCCCTTCTGCCGGGTGATCCGCCCGACGAACACCACCGCGGGCCGGTCGGGGTCGATGCCGTTCTCCACGGCGACCGCGCGGGCCGCGGCCCACTCGTCGTCCGTCTCCGGGCGCCGCCAGCCGGTCAGGTCGATGCCGTTGTGCACGACCTTGACCCGCTCGGGGTCGATCGCCGGGTAGCAGCGCAGGATGTCCTCGCGCATGCCCGCGCTGACCGCGATGACCGCGGCCGCGGACTCGAACGCCGTCCGCTCCGCCCACGACGACAGCGCGTACCCGCCGCCGAGCTGCTCGGCCTTCCAGGGGCGCAGCGGCTCCAGGCTGTGCGCCGAGACCACGTGCGGGACGCCGTGCAGCAGCGACGCCAAGTGGCCGGCGAGGTTCGCGTACCAGGTGTGGGAGTGCACGAGGTCGGTCGCCGGGCCGTCGCCGCGGCCGACGCCGTCGACGATCGACAGGTCCACGCCGAGGGTCGCCAGCGCGGGGTTCGCGTCCGCGAGCGCCGACGGCACGTCGTAGCCCGTGACGCCCGGCTCGTCGCGCGGCCCGTCGAAGCAGTGCACCCGCACGTCGACGCTGCGCCGCAGCACCGCGGCGAGCTCCGCGACGTGCACACCGGCGCCGCCGTAGACGTGCGGGGGGTACTCGCGGGTCAGCAGGTCGACTCTCACCTGCGACACGCTAGCGCGGAACCTCCCGTTCGCCTCGCCGAGCACCCGGTCGTGGCTCTAGGGTCAGGGCATGGCAGCGCCGCGCATCCTGGCAATCGTCCTCGCAGGTGGAGAGGGCAAGCGGCTCATGCCGCTGACCGCCGCCCGCGCCAAGCCGGCCGTGCCGTTCGGGGGCATCTACCGCCTCGTCGACTTCGCACTGTCGAACCTCGTCAACTCGCGGTACCTGCACATCGTCGTGCTGACCCAGTACAAGTCGCACAGCCTCGACCGGCACGTCTCGAAGACCTGGCGCATGTCCACCCTGCTGGGCAACTACGTCTCCCCCGTGCCCGCGCAGCAGCGGGTCGGCAAGCACTGGTACCTCGGCAGCGCCGACGCGATCTACCAGTGCCTCAACATCCTGGACGACGAGCGGCCCGACATCGTGGTCGTCGTCGGCGCCGACCACGTGTACCGCATGGACTTCTCGCAGATGGTGGACCAGCACATCGCCACCGGCGCCGAGATGACCGTCGCGGGCATCCGGCAGCCCATCGGGATGGCCGACCAGTTCGGCGTCATCGAGACCGACCCGTCGGACCCGACGAAGATCGCCGCGTTCCGCGAGAAGCCGTCCGACCCGGTGGCCCTGCCGGACTCCCCGCAGGAGATCCTCGCGTCGATGGGCAACTACGTCGTCAACACCGACGCCCTGATCCGCGCCGTCACCGAGGACGCCGAGAACCCGACGTCCCGGCACGACATGGGCGGCGACCTCGTGCCGGCGTTCGTGGAGCGCGGGACCGCCGCGGTCTACGACTTCATCCACAACGACGTGCCCGGCTCCACCGACCGGGACCGGCAGTACTGGCGCGACGTCGGGACCCTGGACTCGTACTACGACGCGAACCAGGACCTCATCTCCATCGAGCCGGTGTTCAACCTGTACAACGACGAGTGGCCGGTCTACACCGGCTACACCGGGCTGCCGCCGGCCAAGTTCGTGCACGCCGGCGCCGGTCGCCTCGGCCACGCCGCCGACTCGATCGTCTCCCCCGGCGTCATCGTCTCCGGGGCCACGGTCTCCGGCTCGGTGCTGTCGCCCGGCACGTACCTGCACTCGTGGGCGCAGGTGACGGACTCGGTGCTGATGGACGGCGTGCAGGTGAACCGGTACGCGCAGGTGCACCGGGCGATCCTCGACAAGAACGTCGTGGTCCAGGAGCGCGCCCGCGTCGGCATCGACCGCGAGCACGACGAGGCCCGCGGCTTCACCGTCACCGAGTCGGGCATCACCGTCGTCCCGAAGGGCGCGGTCGTCGAGCTCTGACGCACCGGCCGCGCGGGCGTCCGCCGTCCGTGGACGCCCGCGCGACGACCCGACCGGCCTCGGTAGCCTGCCCGGGTGAGCCAGCCGCGACCGCCCCGCCTCGTCGTCATGGACGTCGACTCGACGCTGATCACCCAGGAGGTCGTCGAGCTCCTGGCGGCGCACGCCGGGTCGCAGGACGAGGTCCGCGAGATCACCGAGCGGGCCATGCGCGGCGAGCTGGACTTCACCGAGTCGCTGCGGGCGCGGGTCGCCACGCTGGCCGGGCTCCCCGTGTCGGTGTTCGCCGAGGTGCTGGACGAGGTCGTCGTGACGCCCGGCGCAGTGGAGCTGCTCGCCGAGCTCGACCGCCGCGGGTGGCCCGTCGGGCTGGTGTCCGGCGGCTTCGTGGAGGTCGTCGCGCCCCTGGCGGAGCGGCTCGGCATCACCCGGTTCCACGCGAACGCCCTCGAGGTCGAGCACGGCGCCCTCACCGGCCGCGTCGCCGGCGAGGTCGTGGACCGCGCGGTGAAGGCCCGCACCCTGCGCGAGTACGCGGCGGCCGCCGGGATCCCCCTGGACCGGACCATCGCGATCGGCGACGGCGCCAACGACCTGGACATGCTCGCCGCGGCGGCGTTCGGCATCGCGTTCAACGCCAAGCCGGTGGTGTGCGAGCAGGCCGACGCCGTCGTCCGCGACCGCCTCGACGCGGTCCTGGACCTGCCGCCGTTCCGCTGACCTCGCCGGCCGGCGCGCCCGGGCGGCCCGAGCGGCCCGAGCGGCGGGGTCAGGCCGGGGCGACCACGCGCAGCAGCCGCGCGGCGTCGGGCACGAGCTCCGCCCACGGACCGGGCACCTCGAGCAGGCTGTACGCCGCCGTGGAGACACCGACCCGCACCTGCGCGACCGCGGCGTCGTCCGACCCCGGCCCGGCCAGCGCGGCGGCGGTCTGCGAGACGGTCGGCTCGTGCCCGACGACCAGGACGGTGCCCGCGGACTCCTCGACCTCGCGCAGCAGGCCGATCAGGGCGCGCACGCCGGCGGTGTAGAGCTCGTCGCTCAGCCGCGCGGCCTCGGCCGGCAGGCCCAGACCCGCGCGCACCAGGTCCCACGTCTGACGGGTCCGCACGGCCGAGGACACCAGCACCACGTCCGGCACGACGCCGGCCGCCGCGAGCGCGACGCCGACCTCGGACGCCTGCTTGCGCCCCGCGAGCGCGAGCGGGCGGAGCTGGTCGTCGAGGGAGGCCGGGTGCTCCGCCTTGGCGTGGCGGAGCAGGACGAGCTGGTGCGCGGGGTTCACGCGCACCAGCGTCGCACGACTACTGACCCATGGCGTGCACGCCGCCGTCGACGTGCACCATCTCCCCGGTGGTCTTCGGGAACCAGTCGGACAGCAGCGCGGCCACCGCGCGGGCGGTCGGCTCCGGGTCGTGGACGTCCCAGCCCAGGGGCGCGCGGCCGTCCCAGCCGCCCTCCATCGACTCGAAGCCCGGGATGGACTTCGCGGCCGTGGTGCGGATCGGGCCGGCGGACACGACGTTCACCCGGATGCCGGACGGGCCGAGGTCGCGCGCCAGGTAGCGGGAGGTCGACTCGAAGGCGGCCTTGGCGACGCCCATCCAGTCGTAGACCGGCCAGGCGAACCGGGCGTCGAACGTGAGGCCGACGATCGAGCCGCCGTTCGTGAGCAGCGGCTGCGTGGCGGTGGCGAGCGACTTCAGGGAGAACGCGGAGACCTCGAGCGCGGTCGCCACGTCGGCCCACTGCGCGGCGAGGAAGTTGCCGCCCATGACGGACTGCGGCGCGAAGCCGATCGAGTGCACGACGCCGTCCAGGTGGTCGACGTGCTCGCGGACGCGGTCGCCCAGCGCGGCCAGGTCGTCGGCGTCGGTGACGTCGAGCTGCACGACCGGCGCCTCCTTCGGCAGCCGGCGCGCGATCGCCTGCGTCAGGCGGAACTGACGGCCGAACGAGCTGAGCACGACCTCGGCGCCCTCCTCCTGCGCGAGGCGCGCGACGTGGAAGGCGATGGAGCCGTCGGTGAGGACACCGGTGACGAGGAGCTTCTTGCCGTCGAGGAGACCCATGGTGGTTCCGTTCCGTTCGTTCGGGGTGAGGGAGGTCAGTGGCCCATGCCGAGGCCGCCGTCGACGGGCAGCACCGCGCCGGAGATGTAGCCGGCGGCGGGCGACGCGAGGAACTCCACGGCCGCGGCGATCTCGTCGACCGCGCCGAACCGCGCCGCCGGGATGGAGGACAGGTACGCGTCCTGGCGGTCCTGCGGGAGCTCGGCGGTCATGGCGGTCTCGATGAAGCCCGGCGCGACGACGTTCGCCGTGATGCCGCGGGCGCCGAGCTCGCGCGTGACGGACCGGGCCATGCCGACCAGGCCGGCCTTCGTCGCCGCGTAGTTGACCTGGCCGGCGTTGCCGTACAGGCCGACCGCCGAGCCGATCATCACGATGCGGCCGCGACGCAGGCGGATCATGCCCTTGGAGGCCCGGCGCACGCAGCGGAACACCCCCGTGAGGTTCACGTCGAGCACCTGCTCGAAGTCCTCGTCGCTCATCCGCATGAGCAGGCCGTCGCGGGTCACGCCGGCGTTCGCGACGAGCACCTCGACCGGGCCGTGCTGCGCCTCGGCCTCCGCGAACGCCGCGTCCACGGACGCCGTGTCGGTGACGTCACCGGTCACGGTGAGGACGCCGTCCGGGGCGCCGCCGCTGCGGGCCAGGGTGGCGACCTTGTCGCCGTTCGCCAGGAACCGCTCGGCGATCGCGCGGCCGATCCCGCGGTTGGCGCCGGTCACGAGCACGCTGCGCGGCTCCGGGCGGGGGCTGGTGGTCTGCGAGGTCTCGGACACGGAAGTCGACGCTAGCCGACGCCCCCGCGACGGCGGTGCACCGGCGCGGCACAGGTTGGCGCGCCGGTGTTGTCCGGTTCGCACAAGGGTCGGTCCACGCGCCGCCGGGCAGCAGGACCGGCGGGCGTGTCCGAAACGTTCACGACCCGGCGCGGGCGCCGGCCCTACCGTCGGGGCATGACACCGCACCTGGACCTCATCGGGCTCGTCGCCACGGACCTGCCCCGCACCCTCGCGTTCTACCGGGCCCTCGGCCTCGACGTGCCGGCCGACGCGGACACCGCGCCGCACGTGGAGGTCTCCCTGCCGGGCGGTCTGCGCCTCGCGTGGGACACCGTCGACGTCGTGCGCTCCTTCGACCCGGGCTGGCAGCCGCCGGCCGGCGGGCACCGCGTCGCGCTGGCCTTCGCGTGCGCCGACCCCGCGGAGGTGGACGCCACGTACGAGCGGATGGTCGACGCGGGCTTCACCGGGCACCTGCCGCCGTGGGACGCCGTCTGGGGCCAGCGCTACGCCGTGCTGCACGACCCGGACGGCACCGCGGTGGACCTGTTCGCCGCGACCACCTGAGCGCACCGCCTGACCTCGGAAGGCGCCCGGGCGGGTGAGGCGGGGTCAGGCCGGGTCAGGCCGGGCGACTGCCTGCCCGGCGGCTGCTAGCCCGCCGCGCGGTCGGACGCGAGGGCCGCGGGCGACCGGCCGGTGAGCGCCCGGACCTCGCGGGACAGGTGCGGCTGGTCCGCGTACCCCGCGCGCTGCGCGACGTCGGCCAACGCGGTCCCGGCGTCGAGCAGGGGCAGCACCCGCTGCAGCCGCAGCACGCGCGCGAGCGTGCGCGGTCCGTACCCGAACGCGTCCTGGCACCGGCGGTGGAGGGTCCGGGGGGTCACGCCGGCCCGGTCCGCGACCTCGGCCGCCCCGATGCCGGCACCGACGAGCCGGGCGACCGCCGCGACGTCCGCGCGCCGCCCGCCGCGCTCCGCGAGCCGCGCCGCGATGCGTCCCTCGAGCGCCGCGACCCCGCCCTCGGCCACCGCGTCGAGCCACGGGCGGGCGGCCCGGACGCCCCACACGTCCGCGAGGTCCGGCCGCTGGTCGCGCAGCACCCGCGCGGGCACGCCGAGCAGCACGGGCGCGGCGCCGGGCGGGAGCCGCACGCCCAGCACGGGGCTGCCGGGCGCGACCGGGGCCGCGGAGTGCGCGCGGGTGTCCGGCCCGGCGACCAGGAGCCGCCCGCCCGACCACACGAGGTCCATGCAGCCGTCGGGCAGCACGGAACCGCCGGCTCGGGCCGCGGACACCGACCACGCCACCGCGCCGGGCACCCCGCGCGACGGCCTCTCGACGTACATGCCCGCAGTATCGCGGGCGCCCCCGACACGGCCGCCAGGTGCCGCCGGGAGCGCGCCGGACCCGCCGGCGGCGCCTACGATCAGGTGTGAGCAGGCGGACCCCCGACGCGGCGCAGAGCATCACGAGCGCGCCCGAACCCCTCGCCGCCGACCAGGCGCGGCGCGAGCGGCGGTACCTGATCCAGATGGGCATCCGGATCGTCTGCTTCCTGCTGGCCGTGCTGCTCTGGCAGTACGTGCCGATGTGGGTCAGCCTCGTCCTGATCGTCGGCGCCGTGGTGCTGCCGTACACCGCCGTGCTGTTCGCCAACGCGGGTCGTGAGCGCCGCGACGCCGGACCCGTCCCGGTGCTGCCGCCGGTGCTCGACGCGGGACCCGCGGCGACGCCGTGGCCCGCCGCTCCCCCGGCCGGGCCCCGTGCCGAGGCGCCCGTGCCGCCCGACGAGCCCGTCCGCCCCGAGCAGCCGATCCGCCCGGACGACCCCGCCGACCCCGACGACGAGACCCGCGACCACCCCGCCGGAGGACCCCGATGACCGCCGCGGCACCCGACGCCGTCGACGACCTGATCTGCAGCGCCCGCGGCTGCCGCGCCGAGGCGACCTGGGGCGTGCTGTGGAACAACCCGAAGCTGCACACCCCGGACCGCCGGAAGGTGTGGCTGGCGTGCGACGAGCACCGCGAGCACCTCGAGGAGTACCTCCGCGTGCGCGCGTTCTGGCAGGACACCGTGCCCGTCGCGGACCTGCCGCGCGTGGAGCAGGGGCAGCGTCCGGGGCTGGGGCTCCCGGGCCTCCCCGGCGCACCGGGGCTGCGATGACCCTCCGGGGCAACCCCGCCGCCCGTCGCGCGGTCGGCCTGGTGCTGGTGGCGGTCGCCGTGTCCGTCGCGTGCGTGTTCCTGGGCCGGTGGCAGTGGCACCGGCACGTCGCCCGGGACGCCGCGATCCAGCTGGTGAAGCAGAACTTCGCCGCCGACGCCGTGCCGCTCGCCGACCTGCTGCCCGAGCCGGGCGCCGTCCTGGACCCGCGCGACGTCTGGCGGCAGGCGACGGTCACCGGCACCTACGACGCCGACGCCGCGGTGCTGCTGCGCAACCGGCCCGTCGACGGCCAGCCCGGGTTCCACGTGCTCGTGCCGCTGGAGCTCGCGGACGGCTCGGTGCTGGTCGTCGACCGCGGCTGGGTCGCCTGGGACGACGACGCGAGCGGCGAGGTCTCGGTCCCCGCGCCGCCGCCGGGCGAGGTCACGGTCACCGTGCACCTGCGGGCGGACGAGCCCGCCAGCGACCGGTCGGCGCCCGCGGGGCAGGTCCAGGCGATCGACGTCGCGCAGGTGCTGGCGGCGGGCGGGTCGGACGCGGAGTCGTTCGGCGGCTACGGCGCGGTCGTCGAGGAGGACCCGGCGGCCGCCGAGCGCCTGGGCGCGCTCCCCGAGCCGAGCGTCGACCCCGGCTCGCACCTGTCGTACGCGTTCCAGTGGTGGACGTTCTCGGTCGGGTCGCTCGTCGCGTTCGGCTGGCTGGCCCGCCGGGAGCTGCTCGAGGGCGCGGCCGCCGGTGACGGCAGCACGCCGCGCGCCCCGGTGCCCCCGGTGGCACCGCGCCGCCGCCGCCCGTCGGACGAGGAGACCGAGGACGCCCTCATCGACTCCCAGTCCCGCTGAGCCGCCGCGGGCGGGACGTCAGGCGAGCGTGACGAGGTCCAGGTAGGACGGGTTCCAGAGGTCCTCGTCGCCGTCGGGGAGCAGCACCACGCGCTCCGGCTGGAGCGCCTCGACCGCGCCCTCGTCGTGGCTGACCAGCACCACGGCGCCGGTGTACCCGCGCAGCGCGGCGAGGATCTCCTCGCGGCTGGCCGGGTCGAGGTTGTTGGTGGGCTCGTCGAGCAGCAGCACGTTCGCCGACGACACGACCAGGGCCGCGAGCGCCAGGCGGGTCTTCTCGCCGCCGGACAGCACGCCCGCCGGCTTGTCCGCGTCGTCGCCCGAGAACAGGAACGACCCGAGCACCGAGCGCACCTGGGTGTCCGTGAGGTCGGGCGCGGACGACCGGAGGTTCTCGACGACGGTGCGGTCCATGTCGAGGGTCTCGTGCTCCTGGGCGTAGTACCCGAGCTTGAGCCCGTGCCCGGCCCTCACCTCGCCGGTGTCGGACTCCTGCAGGCCCGCGAGCATCCGCAGCAGCGTGGTCTTCCCGGCCCCGTTCAGCCCGAGCACGACGACGCGGGAGCCGCGGTCGATGGCCAGGTCGACCCCCGCGAACACCTCCTGCGAGCCGTACGACTTCGACAGGTCCGCCGCGGTGAGCGGGGTCTTGCCGCAGGGCGCGGGCTCGGGGAACCGCAGCTTGGCGACCTTGTCGGACACCCGGACCTCATCCAGGCCGGCGAGCATCCGCTCGGCCCGGCGCGCCATGTTCTGCGCGGCGACGGCCTTGGTGGCCTTCGCGCGCATCTTGTCGGCCTGTGCGAGCAGCACCGACGCCTTCTTCTCGGCGTTGGCCCGCTCGCGGCGCCGGCTCTTCTCGTCCGTCTCGCGCTGCTGGACGTACGCGTCCCAGCCCAGGTTGTACTGGTCGAGCTCGCCGCGGTTGGCGTCCAGGTGGAACACCTTGTTCACGGTCGCGCGCAGCAGCTCGACGTCGTGGCTGATCACGATGAAGCCGCCCGGGTACACCTTGAGGTAGTCCCGCAGCCACGCGATCGAGTCGGCGTCGAGGTGGTTGGTCGGCTCGTCGAGCAGCAGCGTGCCCGAGCCGGAGAACAGGATCCGCGCGAGCTCGACGCGGCGGCGCTGACCGCCCGACAGCGTGCCGAGCGGCTGGCCCAGCACCCGGTCGTCCAGGCCGAGGTTCGACGTGATGCGGTGCGCCTCGCTCTCGGCGGCGTACCCGCCGCCGGCGGTGAACCGGGCCTCGAGCCGCGAGTAGCGCTCCATGGCGGCCTCGCGGGTCTCGTCGTCGGCCGACGCCATCGCGAGCTCGGTCTCCCGCATCGCCGCGACGACCTCGTCCAGCCCGCGGGCCGACAGCACCCGGTGCATCGCGAGGGTGGACAGGTCACCGGACCGCGGGTCCTGGGGCAGGTAGCCGACGTCGTCGCTCCGGGAGATCGTGCCGCCGCTGGGCTGACCCTCCCCCGCGAGCGTCTTGGTGAGCGTGGTCTTGCCGGCGCCGTTGCGACCGACCAGACCGATCCGGTCGCCCGGGGCGACCCGGAAGGTCGCCGATGACAGCAGCACGCGTGCTCCCACGCGCAGCTCGACGCCCTGGGCTGTGATCACTTGGTTCCCTCGTCCCTCCGCCGTGCACCGCGCGGACCGCTGATTCGCCGCGCGCGTCGTCGCAGAGTCGGCACAAACGCCCGCCATTCTACGAGGGCCAGCGCGGCACCGACGACGAGAATTCCCGCGGCCCCCTGCGGGCGTTCGCCGGAACCCACAGCGGCGGCGTCCGCGCGTTGGCCCCGGCGACGAACGACGCGGCCCCGGGGGGCGGCTAGCGTGACCGCGTACCGTCCCGGTCACCCGCAGCTCCCGCGCGACCGACGTCGCGCTGGTCGCCACGTTCGCCGCCTTCGTCGCGGTGTGCGCGGTGCTGCCCGCGATCCCGACCGGGGGCGCGGTGCCGATCACGCTCCAGACGTTCGGCGTCGTGCTGACGGGCCTCGTGCTCGGCCCGCGGCGCGGCGCGCTGGCGCTGCTGCTCTACGTCGCGGTCGGCCTCGCCGGGCTGCCGGTGTTCTCCGGTGCCGTCGGCGGGCTGGGCGTGCTCGCCGGCCCGTCCGCGGGCTACCTGCTCGCGTTCCCGCTCGCCGCCGCGGTGGCGGGCGCCCTCGGGCTGCTGGCCCGCCGCGCGCGTCCCCGGTGGCGGGTCCCCGCCCTGTTCGGGGCGGCCGCCGCGGCGACGCTGCTGACCGTGCACCCGCTCGGGATCGCGGTCATGGGCTGGCGGCTGGGCCTGTCCCCGTCCGAGGCGCTGGCCGCGGGCGCGGTGTTCCTGCCCGGGGACCTGGTGAAGAACGCGCTGGCCGCCGTCGTGGCCGCCGCCGCGCTGCGCGCGTTCCCGGACCTGCTGCGCGGCCGGTGATCGAGCTCGACGGCGCCGTCGTCACCGCGTACGCCCCCGGGCCGCGCGGCCGCGAGAGCGTCGTGACGCTGCTCGGCCCGGTCACGTGCACGCTCACGGAGCACCGGGTCGCGGTCGTCGGCGCGAACGGCTCGGGCAAGTCGACGTTCGCCCGGCTGCTGAACGGGCTGACGCTGCCGTCGGCGGGCGCCGTGCGGGTCGACGGGCTGGACACCGCCCGGGACGGCGCGGCCGTGCGGCGCCGGGTGGGCTTCCTGTTCACCGACCCCGACGCGCAGGTGGTCATGCCCACCCCCGTCGAGGACGTCGCGCTGTCCCTGCGCCGGCTCGGCGTGCCCGCCCGGGAGCGCGACGCCCGCGCGCGTGAGGCGCTCGCCCGCGTCGGCCTGGCCGAGCGGGCGGACGTCCCGGTCCGGGCGCTGTCGGGCGGCCAGCGGCAGCTGCTCGCGCTCGCCGCGGTGCTCGCCACCGAGCCGGCGGTGCTGGTCTGCGACGAGCCCACCACCCTGCTGGACCTGCGCTGGCGCCAGGTGGTCCACGAGCTGCTGGCGGGGCTGCCGCAGCAGGTCGTCCAGGTCACGCACGACCTCGACGCCGCTGCCCGCGCGGACCGCGTGCTGGTGGTCGACGCGGGCCGCGTCGTCCACGACGGCGCACCCGCCACGACGCTGCCCGCCTACCGTGCCCTCATGTCCGCGCCCGTCCCCGGCGCCTCCGGCGGCGAGGTCGTCAGTCCTGCACGAGGTCGTCCGTCCCACGGGACGACCTCCGCCGGAAGCGACGACCTCGCGTGACGCTCCTCGGCGCGCACCGCACCGCGCGCACGCCGCTGGACGGGGCGCCCGTCGGTGCGAAGCTCGGTGCGCTCGCCCTGCTCGGCGGCGCCGTGGTGCTCACGCACGGCGTCCCGGCGGCGCTCGCCCTCCTGGTCGTGGTGGTGCTCGCCGCCGTCGTCGCGGCCCTGCCGCCGCGGGCGACGCTCCGCGGTCTGCTGCCCGTGCTCGTCACCGCCGTCCTCGCCGGCGCGTACCAGGCGTGGGCGCGCGGGTGGGCGCCGGCGGTCGAGGTGGTGGCCGACCTGCTCACGCTGGTGCTGGCCGCCGCGGTCGTGACGGCCACGACGCCCGCCGACCGGCTGCTGGACGCGCTCACCCGCGCGGCCCGGCCCCTGCGCCGCGTCGGTCTGCCGCCGGACGTGGTCGCCGTCGCGGTCGCGCTGGTCCTGCGGACGGTCCCGGAGATCGCCCGCACCGTGCACGAGGTCCGCGACGCCGCGCGCGCCCGCGGCCTGGAGCGCGACCCGCGCGTGTGGCTGACGCCGGCGGTCCTGCGGGTCGTCGGGCGCGCGCGGGACCTCGGCGAGGCGCTGGCGGCGCGCGGCATCGTCGACTGAGCGGCCCGACCCTCGACGCGCGGACCGCCGCGGGCGCGGTTACGTTCCCGGCATGACGTTCCAGGACGGTGGCCGGTTCGAGGGCGGACGCGTGACCTCCCGCCGCGGCGGTGGCCGCGGCCGGGGCGTCGCCGTGGGCGGTGGGATCGGCAGCCTCGTGCTCGTGGCGCTGGTGGTGCTGCTCGGCGGCGACCCGGGCCAGCTCTTCTCCGGCGCCACGGGTGGCGGGGGTGGCTCCGCGGGCGAGCAGGTGAGCGAGATCGGCGCCTGCACCGCCGAGCAGGCGAACGCCGAGCGGGAGTGCCGGCTCTCGGCCACGGTGCAGTCCCTCGACGCGTACTGGACGGAGGCCCTGCCCGCGGCGGGCCTCCAGGTGGCGGAGGCCGACGTGCAGCCGGGCGTGGTCTCGTTCACCGCGGCCACCGACACCGGCTGCGGGGCGGCGTCCGCGAGCACCGGGCCGTTCTACTGCCCGCCGGACCGCACCATCTACCTGGACCTGTCGTTCTACGACCTGCTGTCCTCGCAGTTCGGGGCGTCCGGAGGCTCGCTGGCGGAGATGTACGTGGTCGCGCACGAGTACGGGCACCACGTCCAGCAGCTCACCGGCGTCTTCGACCGGGCGGACCGCTCCGGGACGGGCGACGACTCCGACTCCGTGCGCGTCGAGCTGCAGGCGGACTGCTACGCCGGCCTGTGGGCGGGGCACGCGGCCACGACGGTCGACCCCGACACCGGCGTGACGTTCCTGGAGCCGATCAGCCGGCAGCAGCTCGCCGACGCGCTGTCCGCGGCCGCCGCCGTCGGCGACGACCACATCCAGCAGCAGTCCGGCGGGGGCGTGGACCCGGACACCTGGACGCACGGGTCGAGCGAGCAGCGCCAGCAGTGGTTCACGACCGGCTACGAGCAGGGCAGTCTCGCGGCGTGCGACACGTTCGCGGTCGAGAACCCCTGACACCCTCCGACCCCCCGGGCACGACGACGGCCGGCCACCCCGCGGGGCGACCGGCCGTCGGTGACGTGCGTCAGATGTTGAACCCGAGGGCCCGCATCATCGCGCGGCCGTCATCGGTGATCTTCTCCGGGCCCCACGGCGGCATCCAGACCCAGTTGATCCGGAACGAGTCGACGAGCCCCTCGAGGGACGAGCCGGCCTGGTCCTCGATGACGTCGGTCAGCGGGCAGGCCGCCGAGGTGAGCGTCATGTCGATCGTGACGTGCCGGTTCGGCTCCACGGCGATGCCGTAGACGAGCCCGAGGTCGACGACGTTGATGCCGAGCTCGGGGTCGATGACGTCCCGGAGCGCCTCCTCGATGTCCGCGACGTTCGCGGGCGCTGCACCGGTGGCGTCGGCCTCGCCGGTCGCCTGGGCTGCGGTCGTGTCGCTCATCGCCCCTCCTCCTGAGTGGTCTGGGTGGTCTGCGCCGCGGCCTGGGCCACGGCGTCCTTCATGGCGGCCCAGCCGAGCAGGGCGCACTTGATGCGGGCCGGGTAGCGGGCGACGCCGACGAACGCGACCGCGTCCTCCAGCGCCTCGTCGAGCCGGTCGTCCTCGAACTTCTCGGGCAGCACGCCGCGGGAGTCCATCAGCTCGCGGAAGTCGGCGGACATCGCCATCGCCGCCTCGACGGACGCGCCCGACACCGCCTGGGACATCACCGAGGCGGACGCCTGCGAGATCGAGCAGCCCTGACCGGTCCAGGTCAGCTCGCCGATCACCGGGGAGCCGGACTCCCCCGCGTCGAGGCGCACCCGCAGGGTCACCTCGTCGCCGCAGGTGGGGTTGACGTGGTGCACCTCGACGTCGAACGCCTCCTGGGCGCCGCGGTGGGCGGGGTGCTTGGCGTGGTCGAGGATCAGCTGCTGGTACAGCTGCTCCATGGAGCCGGTGCTCATCGGTGTCCGTCCTCGTGCATGGCGCTCAGTCTTGCAGTCCGAAGAACGTCCGAACCCCCGCCAGTGCTTCCCGGAACACCGTGATCTCCTCGTCCGTCGTGTAGACGGCCGCCGAGGCACGGGCCGTGGCGGCCACCCCGAACCGGCGGTGCAGCGGCTGCGCGCAGTGGTGACCGACCCGCACGGCCACGCCCGCGTCGTCCAGGACCTGGCCGACGTCGTGCGCGTGCACGCCGTCGACGACGAACGACACGGTCGCGAGCCGGTCGCGGTTCTCGGTGGGGCCGATCACCCGCACGCCCGGCACGGACGCCACGGCGTCGAGCAGCAGCCCGGCGAGGTGCCGCTCGTGCGCGGCGACCGCGTCCATGCCGAGCTCGGCCAGGTACGTCGCGGCGGCGCCCATGCCGACGGCCTGCGAGACCATCTGGGTGCCGGCCTCGAACCGGCGCGGCGGCGGGGCGTACGTCGTGGCCTCCATGGTGACGACCTCCACCATCGAGCCGCCGGTGGTCACGGGCGGCATGGCCTCCAGCAGCTCGCGGCGGCCGTACAGCGCGCCCACGCCGGTGGGGCCGAGCATCTTGTGCCCGGAGAACGCGGCGAAGTCGACGCCCATGGCGGCGAGGTCGACCGGCAGGTGCGGGACGCTCTGGCACGCGTCCAGCACCGTCAGCGCACCGACCTCGCGGGCCCGGGCGACGAACCGCTCGACGGGCGTGATCGCGCCGGTGACGTTCGACGCGTGCGAGAACGCGAGCACGCGGGTGCGGTCGGTGACGACGGTGTCGAGGTCGTCGGCCCGGATGCGCCCGTCGTCGTCGACGCCGAGCCAGCGGAGCGTCGCGCCGGTGCGCGCGGCGAGCTCCTGCCACGGCACCAGGTTCGCGTGGTGCTCGGCCTCGGTGACGACGATCTCGTCGCCCGGCGCGAGCGCGAACCGCCGCGACGCCTCGCCGCCCCGGCCGAGCGTCGCGTTCGACATCGCGTAGGCCACGAGGTTCAGGCCGGCCGTCGCGTTCGACGTCCAGACGAGCTCGTCGTCCGCGACGCCCACGAACGAGGCGACCTGGTGGCGCGCCGTCTCGAAGGCCTCGGTGGCCTCCTCGGCGAGCTGGTGCGCCCCGCGGTGCACCGCGGCGTTGCGCTGCGTGTAGAAGTCCTGCTCGGCGTCGAGGACCACGTCGGGCTTCTGGGACGTGGCCCCGGAGTCGAGGTACACCAGCGGCCGGCCGTCGCGGACCGTGCGCTGCAGCAGGGGGAAGTCCGCCCGCACGGCGGCCAGCTCGGCAGCCCCCAGCGTGGGCGCGCCGGTGGCGCCGTCGGCGCCCGAGGTCCGGTCCAGCGTCTCGGTCATCTCGTCGTCCTCGTCCCTGCTCGTCGGTCCCGTGCGGTCGCGTCGTGCCCCGTCGCCCCCGGGGGTGGGGCCGGGACGGCGGTCGCGCCGCCGCCCCGGCCCGGGTCCGGCCCGGTCGTCAGGCGGAGGCGCCCGACGTCAGGAACCGGTCGTAGCCCTCGTTCTCCAGCCGCTCGGCCAGCTCCGGGCCGCCCTCCTCGGCCACGCGCCCGTCGACGAACACGTGGACGAAGTCCGGCTTGATGTAGCGCAGGATGCGCGTGTAGTGCGTGATCAGCAGGACGCCGATCTCGGAGTTCTCCTTCACGCGGTTCACGCCCTCGGACACGATGCGCAGCGCGTCGACGTCCAGGCCGGAGTCGGTCTCGTCGAGGATGGCGAACCGCGGCTTCAGGAGCTCCATCTGCAGGATCTCGTGGCGCTTCTTCTCACCGCCGGAGAAGCCCTCGTTGACGGAGCGCTCGGCGAAGGTCGCGTCCATGCGCAGCTTGTCCATCGCGACGGTGACGTCCTTGATCCAGCTGCGCAGCGGCGGCGCCTCGCCGTCGATCGCGGTCTTGGCCGTGCGCAGGAAGTTCGAGACCGACACGCCCGGCACCTCGACCGGGTACTGCATGGCGAGGAACAGGCCGGCGCGGGCGCGCTCGTCGACGGACATCGCGAGGACGTCCTCGCCGTCGAGCGTCACGGTGCCGGAGGTCACCTCGTACTTCGGGTGGCCGGCCAGCGAGTACGCCAGGGTCGACTTGCCGGAGCCGTTCGGGCCCATGATGGCGTGCGTCTCGCCGCTGCCGATGGTGAGGTCGACGCCACGGAGGATGGGCTTGGGGCCCTCCTTCGTCTCGACGCTGACGTGCAGGTCGCGGATCTCCAGGGTGGACATGCTCAGGTTCTCCTCGGGAAGCTCAGGCGCCGTCGACGTCGACGAGCACGCGCTCGCCGTCGACGGTCAGGGGGTAGACGGGGACGGGGCGGACGGCCGGGGGGCCCAGCGGCTCGCCGGTGCGCAGGTCGAACCGCGACCCGTGCAGCCAGCACTCCACCGTGCAGCCCTCGACCTCGCCGTCGGACAGCGAGACCGCGCCGTGCGAGCAGATGTCGCTGATGGCGTGCAGCGCGCCGTCCTCGTCGCGGACGACCGCGACCTCGACGACGCCGGACGGCCCCTCGAGCTCGACACGGAACGTGCCGGCCTCGGGGACGTCGGAGGTCATGCAGGCGAGCTGGGCGCTCATGCGCGCTCGTCCTGCGAGGTGACGGAGGCCGGCTCGTTCAGGATGGCGCGCTCGCCGTCCGTCTCGGGCGTGATGTCGCTCGCGAGGTCGCCACCGGTGACCGCGGCCGCCCCGGCGAACTCCGACATCGACTGCGCCAGCTCGCGCTCGATGGCGTCGATCAGGCGCTCCTCGATCTCCGGGACCCCGATCTGGTTGATCAGCTCGGCGAAGAAGCCGCGCACGACCAGGCGGCGGGCGTCCGTCTCCGGGATGCCGCGGGCGCGCAGGTAGAACAGCTGCTCGTCGTCGAACCGGCCGGTGGCGCTGGCGTGGCCCGCGCCCTCGATGAGGCCCGTCTCGATCTCCAGGTTCGGCACGGAGTCCGCGCGCGCGCCGTCCGTGAGGACCAGGTTGCGGTTGAGCTCGTAGGTGTCGGTGCCCTCGGCCGCCGCGCGGATCAGCACGTCGCCGACCCACACGGTGTGCGCGCCCTCGCCCTGCAGCGCGCCCTTGTAGGCCACCCGGGACTTGCAGTTCGGCACCGCGTGGTCCACGAACAGCCGCTGCTCCTGGTGCTGGCCCGCGTCGGCGTAGTACACGCCGAGCATCTCGACCGAGCCGCCCTCACCGGCGAACTCGGCGTCCGGCGTGATCCGCACGACGTCGCCGCCGAGCGTCACGACGATGTGCTTCACCGTGGCGTTGCGGCCGAGCTTCACGCGGTGCGCGGCGGCGTGCACCGTGCCCGCGTCCCAGTCGTGCACGGAGACGACCGTGAGGTGCGCGCCGTCCTCGGCCACGACCTCGACCGTCTCGGTGAGCAGCGCCGACCCGACGTGGTCGATGACGACCGTCGCCTCGGACATCGGCTGGGCGTGCACCAGCAGGTGGCTGCCGGTGGGCTCGAGCTGGCCCTCGACGCCCTCGACGCGCACCGAGGTGACGGTCGACGCGACCGCCTCGGTCGGGACGGTCACGACGGTGGCGCGCGGGAACGACGCCCAGGCCACGGCCGCGGCCCGGTCGCCGGGCTCGCCGGCCCGGCCCAGCCGCGCGTCGTCGCGGTCCACGATCTCGACCTCGACCTCGGGCGCGTTCACGACCGTGGTGAGGACGCCGTGGCCGGTCAGCCGGCCGGACTCGGGGGCGAACAGCGGGGCCAGGCGGTCGACGGGCGAGAACCGCCACTCCTCCTCGCGCCCGGACGGCACCGGGAAGTCCGCGACCTCGAACGAGGTGGCGCGGGCCGCGCGGGACGACTGCGGGACGCCGCCGACGCCGTGGCTGTGCGCCCCGTCGGCGGTCGCGCGGGAGTGGTCGGTGGACAGGCCGGCGGGCGCGCCGGACTCGGTCGGTGTGGTGGTCGACATCAGCCGACGGCCCCTTCCATCTGCAGCTCGATCAGGCGGTTCAGCTCGAGGGCGTACTCCATGGGCAGCTCGCGTGCGATGGGCTCCACGAACCCGCGCACGATCATCGCCATGGCCTCCGTCTCGGTCATGCCGCGGGACATCAGGTAGAACAGCTGGTCCTCGCTCACGCGGGAGACCGTCGCCTCGTGACCCATCGACACGTCGTCCTCGCGGACGTCGACGTACGGGTAGGTGTCCGAGCGCGAGATCTGGTCGACCAGCAGCGCGTCGCAGAGCACGTTGCTCGCGGAGTGGCTCGCGCCCTCCAGCACCTGCACCAGGCCGCGGTACGACGTGCGGCCGCCGCCGCGGGCCACCGACTTCGACACGATCGAGGACGACGTGTGCGGCGCGGCGTGCACCATCTTGCAGCCGGCGTCCTGGTGCTGGCCCTCGCCCGCGAAGGCGATGGACAGCGTCTCGCCGCGGGCGTGCTCGCCCAGCAGGTAGATCGCCGGGTACTTCATGGTGACCTTGGAGCCGATGTTGCCGTCGACCCACTCCATCGTCGCGCCCTCGGCCGCGGTCGCCCGCTTGGTCACGAGGTTGTAGACGTTGTTCGACCAGTTCTGGATCGTCGTGTACCGCACGCGGGCGTTCTTCTTCACGATGATCTCGACGACCGCGGAGTGCAGCGAGTCCGACTGGTAGATCGGCGCGGTGCAGCCCTCGACGTAGTGCACGTACGAGCCCTCGTCCGCGATGATCAGCGTCCGCTCGAACTGGCCCATGTTCTCGGTGTTGATCCGGAAGTAGGCCTGCAGCGGGATCTCGACGTGCACGCCCGGCGGCACGTAGACGAACGAGCCGCCCGACCACACCGCGGTGTTCAGGGACGCGAACTTGTTGTCGCCCGGGGGGATCACCGAGCCGAAGTACTGCTCGAACAGCTCGGGGTACTCGCGCAGGCCCGTGTCGGTGTCGACGAAGATGACGCCCTGCGCCTCCAGGTCCTCGCGGATCTGGTGGTAGACGACCTCGGACTCGTACTGCGCGGCCACGCCGGCGACGAGGCGCTGCTTCTCGGCCTCCGGGATGCCCAGGCGGTCGTAGGTGTTGCGGATGTCCTCGGGGAGCTCCTCCCACGAGGTCGCCTGCTTCTCGGTCGACCGCACGAAGTACTTGATGTTGTCGAAGTCGATGCCCGACAGGTCCGCGCCCCACCAGGGCATCGGCTTCTTGTCGAACAGCCGCAGCGCCTTCAGGCGCGTCTTCAGCATCCACTCGGGCTCGTTCTTGAGCGCCGAGATGTTGCGCACGACGTCCTCGGAGAGGCCGCGCTGCGCGGTCGCGCCGGCGGTGTCCGCGTCGTGCCAGCCGTAGCCGTAGTTCCCGATCGAGGCGATCGCCTCGTCCTGGGTCATCGGCTCGGCGGGGCGGCCGGTGTCGGTCGTCGTCATCTCATCGTCCTTCCGTGAGAGGCACGGGGCGGGGGCTCGGGTCGGGGGCGGGGGTGTCGTGGGTGTCGCCGGCCGGCGGTGCGGCCGCGGCGGTGCCCGGCGCGGCGCGCCGGACCGGGATGATGGGGATGTTCGTGGTGCACACGTGACCGCCGCGGGCGAGGGTCGCGAGGCGCTGCACGTGCACGCCGAGCATCCGCGAGAAGGCGTGCGCCTCGGCCTCGCACAGCTCGGGGAACTCGGTCGCGACGTCCTGCACCGGGCAGTGGCCCTGGCACAGCTGGATCGCGTGGCCGCCGGGGACCGGGCGCGCGGTCGCGGCGAACCCGTCGAGGGCCAGGCCCTCGGCCAGCACCCGCGCCCGGAGCACGGGGTCGTCGCCGGCCTCGGCGAGCGCGTCGGCGTGCCGGACCTCGAGGTCGTGGACCCGCTTCTCGGCGAAGCTGCGCACCGCGTCGGCGCCGCCGATCTCGGCCACGAACCGCAGCGCCTGCGACGCGAGCTCGGAGTACTGCTGGCTCAGCGCGGCCTGCCCGGCGGCGGTGATGACGTAGCGCTTGGCCGGGCGGCCGCGGCGCGCGGGTCCGGGGTGGGCGCTGCCGTCGTGCACGGCGATCTGCCGGTCGCCCTCGAGCACCGCCAGGTGCCGGCGGACGGCGGCGGCGGTCAGGTCGAGCGCGGCGGCGAGCTCGACGGCTGACACGGGGCCGTCGGCGACGATCAGGTCGAGCACGCGGCGGCGGGTCCCGGCCTCGGAGTCGGCGTCCGCGTGCCGTCCGGCGGAGGGCGCCGCGGCGATCACGGTGGTGCCCGCGGCCGTGCTCAGGGCCTCGGTGGGACAGTCGGCGTCGAGCGACGGGGCGGCGTGCTCGGGTGCCGGCGTGATCGGGCTCATGCACACACCTCCGGATCGCTGCTGCGCGGCTGTCGGGAATCCTCGCGCACCTGCCGGCACGCGCTCCCCCGGGGGCCCTGGTGCAGGCTCCCGATATCGGCAACATCCTTGTTGCCGAAATAAGTCCTGGCAAGCAAGGTTCGCCTCACCACAGTCCGCGCCCCCTACACTCGCGGGGTGCTCGGCCAGTCCTCCACCCCGCCGGCCGTCGAGGTCCGCGGGCTCGTCAAGCGGTACGACGGCCGGGCCGTCGTCGACGGGCTCGACCTGCACGCGTCGCCCGGACGGGTGACGGCGGTGCTCGGCCCGAACGGCGCCGGCAAGACCACCACCGTGGAGTGCTGCGAGGGCCTGCGCACCCCCGACGCCGGCTCGGTCCGCGTCCTCGGGCTCGACCCCGTCGCCGACGCGCGCGCCCTGCGACCCCGCGTCGGCGTGATGCTGCAGGACGCGGGGCTGCCGACGGGCGTCCCCGCGCTGGGCGTGCTGCGCCACGTCGCCGCCATGTACGCCGAGCCCCGCGACGTCGGCGAGCTCGCCGAGCGCCTCGGGCTCACGACGTTCGCCCGCACCACCGTGCGACGGCTGTCCGGCGGGCAGCGGCAGCGGCTGGCGCTGGCCACCGCCGTCGTCGGCCGGCCCGACGTCGTGTTCCTCGACGAGCCGTCCGCCGGCATGGACCCCCAGGCCCGGCGCGCCGTCTGGTCGCTGGTCGAGGAGCTCCGGGCCGACGGGGTCGCCGTGCTGCTCACCACGCACCTGATGGACGAGGCCGAGGCGCTGGCCGACGAGATCGCCGTCGTGGACCACGGCCGGGTGATCGCGCACGGCACCGTGCCGGAGCTGCTCGCGGGACCCGACGGCGCGACGCTGACGTTCCGCGCGCCCGCCGGGCTGCCCGTCGCGGACATCGGACGCGCTCTGACGCCCGCGGGGGCCGGCGCGTCCACGGCGGTCCGCGAGACGGCGCCCGGGTCGTACGCCGTGGACGCCCCCGCGTCACCCGCCCTCGTGGCGGCGCTCGCCGGCTGGTGCGCCGCGCAGGACGTGCTGCTCGCCCGCGTCGACGCGGGCGTCCGCACGCTCGAGGACGTGTTCCTCGACCTGACCGGACGGAACCTGCGATGACCGTGCCCCTCGACCGCGCCGCGCCCGTCGACGCCGCGACTCCCGCCGACCGAGCCGCACCCCCCGCCCGCCGGGTGCTCGCCCAGGCCCGCTTCGAGACCCTGGCGGTGCTCCGCAACGGCGAGCAGCTGCTCGTCACGCTCATCATCCCGGTGGTCGCGCTGATCGCCCTCGGCCGGGCCTCGTTCATCGACATCGGCACCGGCGGCGCCCCGCGCATCGACGTCGTGACGCCCGGCGTCCTCGGTCTCGCCGTCATGGCGGGGTCGCTCACGTCGCAGGCGATCGCGACGGCGTTCGACCGGCGCAACGGCGTGCTGCGGCTGCTCGCCACGACGCCGCTGGGCCGGGGCGGCCTGCTCGCGGGCAAGGTCCTCGCGGTGCTCGCCGTCGCCGCCCTCCAGGTCGTCGTCGTCGGCGGCACGGGGCTCGCGCTCGGCTGGCACCCGGCGCCCGCGGGGATCGCCCCGGCGGTGCTGGCGCTGCTGCTCGGCGTCGCGGCGTTCACGGCGCTGGCGCTCCTGCTGGCCGGGACCCTGCGCGCCGAGGCGGTGCTCGCCGTCGCGAACCTGCTGCTCGTCGTGCTGGCCGTCGTCGGCGGGGTCGTGCTGCCGGTCGCCGACCTGCCGTCCGGGTGGGCCGCGGTGGCCCAGTGGCTGCCGCCCGGCGCGCTCGGCGAGGCGCTGCGCTCCGCCCTCGTGGACGGGGCGTTCCCGGCGGCGCACCTGACGGCCCTCGCCGCGTGGACGCTCGCCCTGGCGTGGTGCGTCCGCCGCTGGTTCCGCTGGGACTGACCCGGGTGACGGACGCCTCGTGCGCGGGCGCACGAGGGCCCCGGCGCGGCCCGTAGGCTGGTCCGCGTGAGCTCCGACGTCGCCGCAGCACCCGCCTCCCGCCCCGTGCCCTCCCGGTTCGCGGCGTGGCGCGGGCGCCTCACCCACCCCGTCCTGGTGGCGAACCTGGTGGGGCAGATCGGCATCGTCGTGACCGGCGGCGCGGTGCGCCTCACCGGCTCCGGGCTGGGCTGCTCGACCTGGCCGCAGTGCGAGCCGGGGCAGTTCACGCCGCGGTTCCACGAGGCCGCGACGTACCACCCGTTCGTCGAGTTCGGGAACCGGACCCTCACCGGCGTGCTGGGCGTGATCGCGATCGCCGTCGCCGTCCTGGTGTGGAGCGACCGCGACCGCGTCCGGTCCTACCGGTGGCTCGGGTTCGCGCCCCTGGTGGGCGTCGCGGCGCAGGCGGTCATCGGCGGGATCATCGTGCTGCTGCACCTGCACCCGGCCTGGGTCAGCCTGCACTTCCTCGTCTCGATGCTGCTCGTGGTGACCTCGACGCTGCTGGTGCACCGCAGCCGCGAGGGCGACGGCCCCGCCACGCCCGTCGTCGGGCCCCTCGCGCGCCGGCTCGCACCCGTGCTCGGCGCCCTGCTGACGGTCGTGCTCGTGCTGGGTGCGATCACCACCGGCGCGGGACCGCACTCCGGCGACGAGGAGATCGGCTACCGCATCGCCGTCGACCCGTACCTGATGGCGCGGGTGCACGCCGCGTCGGTGTGGCTGTTCGTCGCCGTGCTCGTCGCGCTGCTGGTGCTGAACCGTCGCGGGCCGGCGGTGCTCCGGCGGCGCGGGTGGGTCATGGTCGCGCTCGTCGCGCTGCAGGGCCTCATCGGCTACGTGCAGGTCGCCACCGACCTGCCGGTCCTGCTCGTGCTGCTGCACATGCTCGGCGCAGCGCTGCTCGCCGGCGGGACCGCCCGGTACCTGCTGACGTTCCGCACCCGCGCCTGACCCCGCCGCCGACGCCCGGGCCGCGCCGTCCGGCTCGCGCTCCCCGGGCCGTCGTGCTCTGCTCGCGGCGTGGACTCCTTCACCCGGGACGGCCTGCGGTTCGACGTCCGTGACCACCGCCCGGCGGCGCCGGACGGGGCGGACCCCGGCGCGCCGGTCGCGGTGCTGCTGCACGGCTTCCCGCAGGACGCCTCGGCCTTCGACGCCGTCGTCCCGCTGCTGACGGCCGCCGGGGTCCGGGTGATCGTCCCGGACCAGCGGGGCTACTCCCCCGGCGCGCGGCCGCCGGGGCGCCGGCCGTACGCGGTCCCCGAGCTCGTGGCGGACGTCGTCGCCCTCCTGGACGCCGCGGGCACCTCCCGCGCCCACGTCGCGGGCCACGACTGGGGCGGGGTCGTCGCGTGGGCGCTGGCCGCCCGGCAGCCGGACCGGGTCGCGTCCCTCACGGCGCTGTCGACCCCGCACCCGGCCGCGATGGCGGCGGCCGCCCGCCGCGGGCACCAGCTGCTCCGGTCCGCCTACGTGGCGGCGTTCCAGGTGCCGGGCGTGCCGGAGCGGGTGCTGCTGGCGCACGGCGGACGGCGGCTGCGGCGGGCGCTGACCCGCTCCGGCCTCGGCGACGCCGCCGCGGACCGCTACGTCGCCCGGATGTCGGAGCCCGGCGCGCTGCGCGCGGCGCTCGCCTGGTACCGGGCGCTGCCGGTCCCGGGCGGCGGCACGACCGGACGGGTCCGGGTCCCGACCACCCACGTCGTGGGCCGGCACGACCCGTTCTTCTCGCCCCGCTCCGTCGCCGGGACGCCCGCGCACGTCGACGGGTCCTTCACGCAGGTCGTGCTCGACGAGGGCCACTGGCTCCCGGAGCGCCGCCCCCGGGACGTCGCCGCGGCGGTGCTGGGCCATCTGCGCGTGTGACGCTGCATCTTCTGGTGTGTCGTAGGTCACATCTAGGCTCGGGCGCATGGAACAGGCCATCGAAGCCCGCGGGCTCGTCAAGCGCTACAAGGGCGTCACCGCCCTCGACGGCGTCGACCTCACGGTGCCCACCGGCACCGTGCTCGGCTTGCTCGGCCCCAACGGCGCCGGCAAGACCACCATCGTCCGGGTCCTGTCCACGCTGCTCCGTCCCGACGCCGGCGAGGCGCAGGTCATGGGCGTGGACGTCCTGCGCCGCCCCGCGGCCGTGCGGCGTCGCATCGGGCTGTCGGGGCAGTACGCCGCGGTCGACGAGTACCTGTCGGGCTTCGAGAACCTCGACATGATCGGGCGGCTCTACCACCTCGGGAAGCGCCGCTCCCGCGAGCGGGCGCGCGAGCTGCTCGCGTCGTTCCGGCTCGAGGACGCCGCGGACCGGCCGACGCGCACCTACTCCGGCGGCATGCGGCGCCGGCTCGACCTCGCCGGCGCCCTGGTGGCCGACCCACCCGTGATCTTCCTCGACGAGCCGACCACCGGCCTCGACCCGCGGGGTCGCACCGAGATGTGGGACGTCATCCAGACCCTGGTCGCCGGCGGCACGACCGTGCTGCTGACCACGCAGTACCTGGAGGAGGCGGACGTCCTCGCGGACGAGATCGTGGTCATCGACCACGGGCTGATCATCGCGCAGGGCACCGCCGACCAGCTCAAGCGGCAGGTGGGCGGCGAGCGCCTCGAGCTCACCGTCGCCGACGGCGCGTTCCTCGGGCACGTCTCGGAGGTGCTCACCCCGCTCGGCGTCGGCGCGCCCGCGGTCGACAACGGCCGGCGGTCGTTCGTCATGCCGGTCTCCGGCGGCCCCGAGGTGCTGAGCGAGGCGCTGCGCCGCCTGGACGAGCGGCAGGTCCGGCTGGAGGACGTCGGCCTGCGCCGCCCGACGCTCGACGACGTGTTCCTCGCGCTGACCGGCAAGGCCGCCGGCTCCGACGGCAACCCCGAGCAGAACGGAGGTGCGTGATGGCCGTCCCCCACGTGATCGGCGACGCGGCCGTCGTCGCCAAGCGCAACATCATCAAGATCAAGCGCGTGCCCGACCTCCTGGTCTTCACCACGCTCTCGCCCATCATGTTCGTGCTGCTGTTCTCCTACGTCTTCGGCGGCGCGATCGACCAGGAGGGCGGCGGGCAGGCGTACCGCGAGTTCCTCATCGCGGGGATCTTCGCGCAGACGGTGATCTTCGGGGCCACAGTCACCGGGGCGGCGCTGGCGGAGGACCTCAAGAAGGGCATCCTCGACCGGTTCCGGTCGCTGCCGATGGCGCCGTCCGCGGTGCTCACGGGCCGCACGTTCTCCGACGTGGTGAACAACGTCATCGTGCTGATCGTCATGGGGCTGACCGGGCTGGTCGTGGGCTGGCGGATCCGGTCGTCCGTGCTCGACGCACTGGCCGGGTTCGCCCTGCTGCTCGTGTTCGCCTACGCGATCTCCTGGATCATGGCGTGGATCGGCATGCTGGTGCCGAGCCCCGAGGTCGTCAACAACGCCTCGTTCATCGTGATCTTCCCGCTGACCTTCGTCGCGAACACCTTCGTCCCGCTCGAGACGCTGCCGGCGCCCCTGCAGACGTTCGCGGAGTGGAATCCCGTCTCCGCGGTGACCCAGGCCGCGCGGGAGCTGTTCGGCAACATCCCGCCCGGCACGCCGGAGCCGACCGCGTGGCCCCTGCAGAACCCCGAGGTGTACACGCTGATCTGGTCGGCGGTGTTCCTCCTGGTGTTCGTGCCGCTGGCGAACGGGCAGTACCGGGTGGCGACCAGCCGGTGAGGGCGGCGCCGACCCGGTCGGTGGACCGGGTCAGCGCACCGCGTCGGCGCGCCGGCCCTTGCTCGCGTACATCGCGGCGTCGGCACGGGCGAGCGCGTCCTGCACCGGCTCGCCGGCGCCCACCTGCGCGACCCCGTGGCTCCACGTCGGGTCCTCGGCGGTCCGCAGGGCACCGGTGGCGTGCGCCCACGCCTGCGCGCCGTCGGCGGTCCGGCCGGTGAGCACGACGGCGAACTCGTCCCCGCCGATCCGCCCGAGCACGTCGTCCCGGCCGAGCGCCCCGCGCCACGTCGCCACCAGCCGCACGAGCACCTCGTCGCCCGCCTGGTGGCCCCGGGTGTCGTTGACCTCCTTGAAGTCGTCGACGTCCAGGCACACGACGCTCGAGGGGACGCCCCGCCGGGCGGCGCCGTGCAGCACCGCACCCGCCCGCTCGTCGAACGCGGCACGGGTCAGGGCACCCGTCAGGTCGTCCGTGGTGGCGATCACCCGCAGCCGGGTCACCAAGAACGACACGAGCGCGCTCATGGCGACCGTCGTGGACGCCAGCACCAGCCACGTGACCGGCCGGAACGGCACCGGGGACGCCGCCATGCCCGCGGCGAGCGCGACGACCACGAGCCCGAGCAGCGCGCGGACCGTCCGCCTCCCGCCGAGCAGCGCGGCGGCCTGACCGGCGGCGACCAGGCCCAGGCTGGTGGTCACGACCCCGGCGAGCGTCCGGCAGCTCCACACCAGCACGCCGCCGATGACGACGGCGACCACGAGGGCCACCAGCGGGGCGCGCGGGTGCCGCCGGAGCACGAGCACCCCGGCCGCCACCGCCGCCAGCGACGCGGCCGCGCCGTACCAGACCCCGACCGGCGTCACCCGCGACGGCGGCCACACCGCGCTGACCAGGCACAGCACGGCGCACACGCCCAGCGCCCCCGCGGTGTGGGTCGCGGCCAGGAACAGGCGCGCGCCGGCCCCGTGGGACCCCGGGGACGCTCGCACACGTCTCCCATCGGCGCGTGCGGCGTCCCCCTGACGGGTCAGCGGCGCGCGTCAGCCGTTCGGGCTACGCGCGCCGCTGCGCCTGCGACGGGAGCCGTCAGCCGACCGGACGCAGCGTGCGCCAGCCGCGGTCCCGGGCGGCGGCCGCGGCGAGCACGCCGACGACGGCGCTCGGGCTGTGGATCCGACCGGCGAGCACCGCCTCGACCGCCTCGTCGAGCGGCAGCCAGTGCAGGACGATCCCGGCCTCCTCGTCCTCGCGGGTGAACCGCTCGGACTCGGGCACCTCGGAGACGTCCCGCGCGAGGTAGACCAGGATCTCCTCGTTCGTCGCGCCCGGGGACGACATGAACTCGGCGAGCAGGTGCCACGTGCCGGCCCGCAGGTCGGCCTCCTCCTCCAGCTCGCGCGCGGCGGTGACGTGCGGGGGCTCGCCCTCGACGTCCCGCAGCCCCGCCGGCGGCTCCCAGAGCTCGGAGCGCACCGGGTGCCGGTACTGCTGCAGCAGCAGCACGCGGTCGTCCTCGTCGAGCGCGATCACCGCGACCGCGCCCCGGTGGTCGACGAACTCGCGCACGACCTGCGACTCGCCGAGGTCCACGGTCTCGGACACGAGGTCCCAGATCTTGCCGTGGTAGACGTCCGTGTGCTCCAGGACGGGCCGCGGGGCGGGCCGGTCGACCGGCCCGCCCTGCTCCACCGTCACCGCGACTTCGCCTTGCCCGCGCCGACGGGCTCCGCCTTGGCGGCGAGGGCCGCCGCGACCAGGCCGGCGAACAGCGGGTGCGACCGCGTGGGCCGCGACTTGAACTCAGGGTGCGCCTGCGTCGACACGTAGTACGGGTGCACGTCGCGGGGCAGCTCCACGAACTCCACCAGCGACGAGTCCGGCGAGACGCCCGAGATGACCAGGCCGGCCTCCTCCAGGCGGTCGCGGTACGCGTTGTTGACCTCGTACCGGTGCCGGTGCCGCTCCGTGACGCGCGTCGACCCGTAGGCCTCGGCGGCGACCGAGCCCTCGGTCAGCACCGCCTCGTACGAACCCAGGCGCATGGTGCCGCCGAGGTCGCCCTCACCGCCGACGATCGCCAGCTGCTCCGCCATCGTCGCGACGACCGGGTCGGCCGGGTCGGCGTCGAACTCCGAGGAGGACGCGCCGGGGAGCCCGAGCACGTTGCGGGCGTACTCGATGACCATCGTCTGCAGACCCAGGCAGATGCCGAGCGTGGGCACCTTGTTCTCGCGGGACCAGCGCAGCGCGCCGAGCTTGCCCTCGATGCCCCGCACGCCGAAGCCGCCGGGCACCAGGACGGCGTCCACACCACCGAGCGCGCGCTGCGCACCGTCGGGCGTCTGGCAGTCGTCGGACGGGACCCAGCGGATCTTCACCTTGGCGTTGTGGTGGAAGCCGCCGGCGCGCAGCGCCTCGGTCACCGACAGGTACGCGTCCGGCAGGTCGATGTACTTGCCGACCAGCGCGATCTCGACGTGGTGCGCGGGCTGGTGCACCCGCTCGAGCAGGTCGTCCCAGCCGCTCCAGTCGACGTCCCGGAACTGCAGGCCGAGGCGCTGCACGACGTAGGCGTCCAGGCCCTCGGAGTGGATGACCCGCGGGATGTCGTAGATGCTCGGCGCGTCGACGCAGGAGATGACGCCCTGGGTGTCGACGTCGCACATCAGGGCGATCTTCGCCTTGATGGACTGCGGGACCTCGCGGTCGGACCGCAGCACGATCGCGTCGGGCTGGATGCCGATGCTGCGCAGCTGCGCCACGGAGTGCTGGGTCGGCTTGGTCTTCAGCTCGCCCGACGGGCCGATGTACGGCACCAGGGAGACGTGCAGGAAGAAGACGTTGTCCCGGCCGAGCTCGTGCCGGACCTGGCGGGCCGCCTCGAGGAACGGCTGCGACTCGATGTCGCCGACGGTGCCGCCGATCTCGGTGATGATGATGTCGACGTCGTCCGCGGCCTGCGACCGCATCCGGTTCTTGATCTCGTCGGTGATGTGCGGGATGACCTGGACCGTGTCGCCGAGGTACTCGCCGCGCCGCTCCTTGGCGATGACGTGCGAGTAGACCTGGCCGGTCGTGACGTTCGCGGAGCCGACCAGGTCGACGTCCAGGAACCGCTCGTAGTGACCGACGTCGAGGTCCGTCTCGGCCCCGTCCTCGGTGACGAAGACCTCGCCGTGCTGGAACGGGTTCATCGTCCCGGGGTCGACGTTGAGGTAGGGGTCGAGCTTCTGCATGGTCACCCGCAGACCGCGGGACCGCAGGAGTCGTCCCAGGCTGGAGGCGGTCAGGCCCTTGCCCAGTGAGGAGGCGACGCCTCCCGTGACGAAGATGTGCCGGGTCGTGGAGTCCGACCGCCCGGAGAGTCGATTTGCGCGCTCTGCCACGGGCTTCCACTCTACCCGAGTCCGGGCCCGCGCGGGGCGTGACCCGCGCGACACGCGCACCGACCCATCCCACCGAGTGGAGCGTCCGGCCCGACACGCACCGGCGTGTCCGGCGGAACGCTCCACTGGAGGCGGCCGGCGCGGCCGGGGTCGGGGTCGGGGCCGCTCGGGTGCGGCTCAGCGCGTGTACGCCTCGCGGAGCTGCGCCAGGACGTCCGGCACGGTCGGGAGCGTCGCCGCGCGCGCCGTCGCCGCGGCGCGCAGGGACGTGCGCCGCGGCTCGTCCGCGAGGACCTCCGCCACGGCCGTCCCCAGTGCCGCCGCGTCGCCGACGGGCACGAGCACCGCCGCGTCGCCGGTGACCTCGCGGGTGCCGCCCGCGTCCGTGGCCACGACCGCGGCGCCCAGCGCGAGCGCCTCCTGCAGCGCCAGCGGCTGCCCCTCCCACACCGCCGCGGAGGCGACGACGTCGGCGGCGGCCATGAGGTCGGTGACGTCCTCGCGCCGGCCGAGCAGCCGCACCGGCGCGCCCGCCCGCGCCGCCTGGTCGGTGACCTCGTCGAGCAGCGGCCCGTCCCCCGCGACGACCCAGTGCAGCCGCGGCCGCACCCGCACCGCCTCCGCCGCGGCGGAGACGAGCGTGTCGAGGCCCTTCTGCGGCGCCAGGCGCGCCACGGTGACGACGAGGTCGTCGTGCGGCTGCAGCCCGAGCGCCGCCCGGGTGGCGTCGCGGTCCCCCGCCGGCGCCGGACGCCCCGGGGCGGGCACGAGCGCCCGGTGCGCCGCGCGCGCCCCCTGGGACCGCGCGAGCGTGACCAGGTCGCCCGACACCCCGAGCACCACGTCCGACCCGCGCGCGACGACCTGGCCGAGCACCGTGGACACCGCCCGGATCGCGCGCCCGCCGACCGGCAGGTTGTGCAGCGTCACCACGACGCGCGCCCGGCGCCCCGGCCGCGACCGGACCGCCAGCACGGTGAGCGCCCCGGCGCGGAGCCCGTGCGCGTGCACGGCGTCGGCGTCCCGGGCGAGCGCGGCGATCCGGGCGACGGCGCGGGCGTCCGACGCGTGCGGCCGGTCCGCGACCTCGACGGGCTCGAACCGGACGCCCGACCCGCCCGGGGCGACGACCGCGGCGAGCGACGACGGCCCGGCGACGACGACGTGGTCGCCCTGGGCCGCGAGCCCCGCCGCGACCTGGGCCACGTGCCGGGCGACGCCGCCCGCGCTCGACCCCAGCACCTGGAGCACCCTCATCGTCCCGCCTCCTGCTGCTCGTCGGGCCCGCGGCCGGGCACCGGGTGGACCGGGTGGTCGCCGGCCGGGCCGCCGCGCCGCAGCAGGCCCGTGATGGTGGAGCGGTCGGCGGCCCAGACCAGCGCGACGACGACCGCCGCGGCGAGCGCCCCTCCGCCCGCGGCCGCGGCGAGCGCGCCGGGCACCCCGTCGGTGAACCGCTGCACCGCGTCGACCGTCCAGCGGCCGGCGAGCGCGGCGACCGTGCCGCCCAGGACGAGCACCGCGACCGTCCGCAGCACCCCCGCGACCGCGGCGCGACCGGCCGCGTGCCGCAGCACGAGGACGAGCGCGGCCCCGGCCACGAGCATGCCGACGGAGCTGCCGGTCGCCAGGGCGCGCAGCGTCGCCGGCGCGTCCCGCTCCCCCGGGACCAGCACGACGCACGCCACCCAGGACGCCACGACCACGGTCACCCAGCCGACGCTCACCGCGAGGACGGCCAGGCGCCCGCGCTCGAGGGCGTAGAGCGCGCGGGAGACGTGGAAGATCAGCCCCATGCCGAGCAGGCCGGGGGCGATCAGCGTGAGCGCCGGGGCGACCGCGGCGATCAGCTCGGGGTCGCCGTTGCCGATCGCCGAGAACACCGTCGCCGCTGCCGGTGCGACCGCGACGAGGAGCGCCGCGCCCACGGCGCCCGCGACCAGGACCGCGCGGGTCGTCACGGACGCGAGCGGGGCGTACCCGGCGCGGTCGTCCCGGGACGCCGCTGCGGCCAGCCGCGGGAACGTGCTCGTGGCGAGCGGCACCGCCAGCACCGCGTACGGCAGCAGGTACGTCGGCTGGACCATCGTCTGGTAGACGCTCAGCGCGCCGGGGCCGCCGTAGGACCGGGACAGCTGCAGCGTCGCGAGCACCGCCGCCTGCTGCGCGACCAGGCCCCCGATGCCCGCCAGCGCGAGCGCCCGCGCCCGGGCCGCGACCCCCTCGGGGAACCGCAGCGCCGGGCGCAGCCGGACCCCGGAGCGCCACACGGGCACGAGCAGCGGCAGGCCCATGGCCAGCACGCCGGCGGTGGTGCCCCACGCCAGCAGCGCCGCCGCCCCGTCGGGCAGCAGCGTCACGTCGCCCGTGGCAGCGTCGACGTCGGCGCCCGCGAGGACCCGGCCGTAGGCGGTGTAGGTGGCGATCACGACGAGGCTCGAGAGCACGGGCACGAACGCCGGCCAGAAGAACCGGCGCTGCGCCTGCAGGACGCCGGACAGCACGACCGCCAGGCCGTACAGCGGCAGCTGGACGGCGAACACCCGGACGAAGAACGTCACGAGCTCCCGCTCCGCGCCGGTCGACGTCTGCGCGAGCGCGGCGATGGGCTCCGCGGCCAGCGCGAGCAGCGCGCCCAGGACCGCCAGGCCACCGAGCGTCCAGCCCAGCATCGCCGACGCGATCCGTGACACGTCGTCGCGCATGCCGCGGGCGAGCGGCCCGGCGATCACCGGGATCAGCGCCCCGGCGAGCGCCCCGCCGGCGGCGACCTCGAACAGGACGTTCGGCAGGACGTTGGCCCAGTTGTAGAGGTCACCGACCTCGCCGACGCCCACCGAGCTGGCGAACACCAGGTTGCGGGCGAAACCCAGCAGCCGGCTGACGATCGTCACGACCGAGATGAGGGCCGCGGCGCCCGCCAGGCCGGACAGGACGGCCCGGCGGCGGCTCACCGCCCGGGCACCCCGTCCGCGTCGGGCGCGTCCGGTGCGTCGGAGGCCTCGGGCGCGTCGGGCGCGCGCGGCGGCACCGGGTGCGGCACGTGCGCGGGCCGGCGACCCCACGCGTCGATCTCCCGGAGCACCGGCGTGCGCGCGATCACCGCGGTGAAGCTGACCTTCTCGGAGGCGACCGTCAGCCCCACGACCCCCGCGAGGAGCGCGACGCGCAGGGCCCGCGGGAGCTGCTGCACGGCCACCGTGCCGAGCACCGCGCCGACGGCGTTCGCCCCGGAGTCGCCGAGCATGTCGCGCTCCGCGAGGTCGTCGGGGAGCTCGGCCACGACCGCGCCGAGCACGGCGGCGGCAGGGCCGCCCGCGGGACCGCCGAGCAGAGTGGCGGGCGCGGCGGCGATGCCCGCGGCCTTCAGCGCGCGCCCGGGCCGCAGGTCGAGCAGGTTGACGAGGTTGGCGCTGGCGGCGATCAGCGCACCGTCCACCGCGACGTCCGCCAGCCGGGTCAGCGCGGCGCCGGCCCGTCCGGACGGCCGGGGGTCGTGCGGGCGGCTCAGCGCGGCGGCGACGAGCGCACCGGCCCCGATGCCGAGCACCTTGAGGCCGCCGGTCGTGACCTCGCCGCGGGCCAGCGCGCCGAGGTGCCCGCGCAGGCCCTTGCGGACGGTGCCCTCGCGGTCCTCCGTGAGGTCGTCCACCAGGCCGAAGGCGGTCGCCGTGGTGGTGGCCACGGCCAGCGCGGCGCCGTCGCGGGCGCCGGACGCCCCGACCAGCCCGCCGGCGAGCACACCGGCCGCGACGGCCGGGCCGCCGAGCAGGCTCACGGGCTCGCCGCGGTGGTTGGTGCGCTCCCACAGGCGCGCGCCGCCGGGCGGGTCGTCGTCGAGGAGACCGCGGACGACGGTCGTGGTCAGCCGTGCCGTGACGGCGCCGGCGATCCGGCGGGCGACGCTCACCCCTCGGCCCCCGCCGCGTCCCCGGACGTGCCGGCGTCACCGGTGGAGGTGGGCGTGCGGTCCGGCGGCGGCAGGATGCCCGCGGACGGGACCGTGGTCAGGTCGTCGCCGTGCCCGTAGTGGCCGTTGGTGCCGCCGATCCGGGCGTTCAGCGCGAGCGGGACGGAGACCTGGCCGGCCACGGTGTCCGCGTCGCTGACGGTCGTGAGGTCGCCCGCGGCGCCCTCGTCGCCGACGATCGCGGCGACCAGCGAGCCCTCCACGAGCGGGCCGTCGACGACGACCGCGCCCTCCGAGCGCGCCTGCGCGACCCGCGCCAGGGCGATCTGCGCGTCGGTGGCGGCCTGCGCCTCCTCCGCGTCGGGGGTCTCGTCGGCGGGCACGGCCTCGGGGGCGACGGCCGGGGAGACGAGCACGATCGCGTCCGCGGGCGCCGTCACCTCCTCGTCGACGGTGACCAGCGGGTCGTCGCCGGTCGTGAGGAACTCGAGCAGCGTGCCGGACGCGGAGCTCAGCCGGTCGGGGTCCGCCGCCTCGCCGCCGGTCAGGCCCTGCACGAGCGCCTCGGAGAGGGTCGTGTCCACCGAGGCGTCGTCGGCGGGCTGCGGGTCCAGGTACGTCGAGATGCTGCTGACCAGCGCCTGCCGGAAGGAGCGCAGGTCGCTCGACGACCAGGCCTCGGTCAGCGTGGCGTGCGCGCTGACGGTCGCGCCGGCGTCGGTGAGCTGGCTCTCGATCGCGGCGAGCGCGTCGCCGTCGACGGTCCCGAGCGACACGACCGCGACGCGCCGGTCCGTGAGCGTGCCCTCGACGAGCTCCGCCCCCGCGGCCGTGATGTAGGCGTTGCTCGCGGCCAGGTCGGCGGCGGAGGCCTCGAGCTCGGTGCGCAGGTCGTCGCGGTCCGCACGCAGCTGGTCCACCTGACCCGTCAGCGTGTCGCCGATGCTCTCGCGGAGCGGGCCGGCGCCGAGCACGATGCCCACGGCGAGCGCCAGGAACACCGAGATCAGGGAGACGAGGTGGTAGCGGAAGTCGATCACTGTGCGAGCTCTCGGTCGGGTGCCGGCACGAGGGCGGCACGGGAGGTGTCGGGTCGGGTCGGCGCGGGGCCGGCAGGCGTCATGGGGTCCCGCTGAACAGCGACCCGAGCCAGGACGCGAAGTCGTCCCAGCGCGCGCCCGTGAGGCCGATCAGCGTCTGACCCGCCGTGGTCGACGCCAGGGCGACGCCCAGGGCGAGCAGGCCCGCCAGGACCAGCAGCGTCAGCTGGAGGTTCGAGATCCGGTTCCGGTACAGCCGGGACACGCCCTTGGCGTCCACGAGCTTGCTGCCCACCCGCAGCCGGGTGAGGAACGTGCTGGCCATGCCGGAGCGGCCCTTGTCCAGGAACTCGACGAGGGTGGCGTGCGTCCCGACGGCGACGATGAGCTCGGCGCCCTTGTCGTCGGCCAGCAGCATCGCGACGTCCTCGCTGGTGCCGGTCGCCGGGAACACGATGTGCGGCACCCCGAGCTGGTCCACGCGTGCCAGGCCCGGCGCGCGGCCGTCGCGGTACGCGTGCACCACGATCTCCGCGCCGCACCGCAGGGCGCGGTCGGACACCGAGTCCATGTCGCCGACGATCATGTCGGGCGTCCAGCCGGCGTCGAGGATCGCGTCCGCGCCGCCGTCCACCCCGACGAGCACCGGGCGGTACTCGCGGATGTACGGGCGCAGCGTGACCAGGTCCTCCTTGTAGTGGTACCCGCGCACCACGATGAGGACCTGCCGGCCGTCGATCTGCGTCGTGATGTCCGGCACGCCGACGCCGTCGAGCAGGAGGTCCCGCTCGCGGCGCAGGTAGTCCATCGTGTTGGCCGCGAACGACTCGAGCTGGACGGACAGGCCCTCGCGCGCCGCGGCCTGGTCGACGGCGACGGTCTGCTCGGTCTGCACCACGCCCTCGGCGACGAGCCGGTCGCCGTCGTGCACGGCGCCGCCCTCGAGGCGCAGCGTGCGCCCCTCGCGGATCGTCATGACGTCGGGGCCGAGGTCGTCGATCAGCGGGATGCCCGCCGACACGAGGATGTCCGGGCCGAGGTTCGGGTAGCGGCCCGACGTCGAGCGGGCGGCGTTCAGCACCGCGGCGGGCCGGCAGGCGACGAGCGCCTCGGCCGAGACCCGGTCGATGTCGACGTGGTCGATCACCGCGATGTCCCCGGGTCGCAGCCGCTTGGTCAGCGTCTTGGTCCGAGGGTCGACCCGGGCCGGGCCGGTGAGCTCGCCCCCCTGGGGCGCGGCGTGGCGTCTACGCGAGGGCAGGAGTTTCATCGCGGTTCATCGTGCCACGTCCGCCAGCTCCAGAAGCTCCGCTGCGTGCGCACGCGCCGTACCGGATTCCTCCTGGCCGGACAGCATGCGGGCCAGCTCGCGCACGCGGTCCTCCCCGGCGACCTCCCGGACGTCGGACGCGGTGACCGCCCCGTCCCGCGACTTCGTGACGACCAGGTGCCGGTCGGCGAACGCCGCGACCTGCGCGAGGTGCGTGACCACCAGCACCTGCGAACCCCGCGCCAGAGCCGCGAGACGGCGCCCCACCTCGGTCGCCGCGCGCCCGCCGACGCCGGCGTCGACCTCGTCGAAGACGAACGTGCCGGGCCGGTGCTCGCCCTGGTCCGGCGACGTCGCGAGCGCCACCTCGAGGGCCAGCATGACCCGCGACAGCTCGCCGCCGGACGCGCCCTTGCCCAGCGGGCGGGCCGGTCCGCCGGCGTGCGCGGCCAGGAGCATCTCCACCACATCTCCACCGTGCGGCCCCAGCTCGGTCGCGGGCTCGACCCGCACCTCGAGCTGCGCGCCGGCCATCGCGAGCCCGGCGAGCTCCGCCGACACGGTGTCCGCGAGCCGCGCGCCGGCCTCCCGCCGCGCCGCGCCGATCCGCCGCGCGAGGTCCGCGAGCCGCGCGTCGAGGGCGTCCCGCTCCGCCGTGAGCTCGACCACCTTCTCGTCGCCGTCGCCGATGTCCAGCAGCCGCCGGCTGCTCTCGTCCGCCCAGCGGAGCACCGCCTCGACGTCCTCGCCGTAGGAGCGCGTCAGCGTGGCGAGCTCCGCCCGGCGGTTCTGGGCGGTGTCGAGCCGCAGCGGGTCGGCCTGGAGGTCCTGGAGGTACGACGACAGCTCGGTGGCGGCGTCCGCGAGCAGGTAGCCCGCCTCGGCGACCCGGTCCCGGAGCTCCGCGAGCCGGGAGTCGTGGCTCCCCGCCTGGTCGAGCAGCCGCCGCGCGTGCTCGACGGCACCCGCGGCGCTGGCCGTGTCGTCCGCCGAGTCGTCGTCGCCGACGAGCGCCGCGTGCGCGCCCGACGCCGCCGTCCGCAGGTCCTCGGCGTGCTCGAGCCGCTCGATCTCCTGCGCGAGCGCGGCGTCCTCCCCCGGCTGCGGGTCGATCCGCTCGACCTCCGCGAGCCCCAGGCGCAGCAGCTCCGCCTCCCGCGCGAGGTCCTGCCGCCGGGACGTCAGGTCGTCGATGGTGGCCTGCAGCTGCGCGCGCTCGGACCACGCCTGCCGGTACTCGGCGAGCAGCGCACCGTGCGCCGCGCCGGCGAACGCGTCGAGCGCCTCCCGCTGGTGGGCGGGCGAGCGGAGCCGGGCCTGGTCCTGCTGCCCGTGCACCGTGATGAGGGACTCGGCCAGCTCGCCGAGCACCGCCTGCGGCACCGAGCGCCCGCCGAGGTGCGCGCGCGACCGCCCGGGCGCCCCGTCGGTGGCCGCCCCGACCGTCCGGACGAGCACGAGCCCGCCGTCGTCGTCGACCGCCGCGCCCGCGTCCTCGGCCCGGGCCAGCACCGGCGACCCCGCGGGGACGACCACGCGGCCCTCGACGACCGCGGACGCCGCACCGGTGCGCACCGTGGCCGGGTCGGCCTTGCCGCCGAGCAGCAGGTTCAGGCCGGTCAGCACCATCGTCTTGCCGGCGCCGGTCTCCCCGGTCAGCACCGTCAGCCCCGGGTGCAGCCGGATCTGGGCGCCGGTGATGACACCGAGGTCGCTGATCGTGATCTCCTCGAACACGCGCTCAGTCCCCGTCCGTCGATCCGTCGCCGCGGCCGTTCCCGCGGTCCCGCGGGGGCCCGTCGTGCGGCCGTCCCCGCCAGCCCACCACGGGCAGGTCGAACTTGTTCACCAGCCGGTCCGTGAACGGCGCCGGGGTGAGCCGCGCCAGCCGCACCGGCACCGGGGAGCGCCGGACCTCGACGCGCGACCCCGCCGGCACCTCGATGCGGCGCCGCCCGTCGCACACCAGCACCGCCGGGGAGGGCGAGCGGGTCAGCACCTCGACCGCGACCACCGACCGGGGGCCCACCACCAGCGGGCGGGCGAACAGCGCGTGCGCCGACAGCGGCACCACGATCAGGCTGTCGACCTCCGGCCAGACGACCGGCCCGCCCGCGGAGAACGCGTGCGCCGTCGACCCGGTGGACGTCGCCAGGACCACGCCGTCGCAGCCGAAGCTCGACAGCGGGCGGTCGTCGACCTCGATGACCACCTCGACCATGCGCGCCGGCTCCGCCTTCTCCAGCGCGGCCTCGTTCAGCGCCCAGCCGGTGAGCGGGTCCCGCATCCCCGGCACCTGGACCTGCACCTGGAGCGTCGTGCGCTCCTCGACGGTGTAGTCGCCCGAGGCGATCCGCCGGACCGCCTCCTTGATGTCGTCGCGCTCGCTCTCCGCGAGGAACCCGACGTGCCCGAGGTTGATCCCCAGCAGCGGCACCCCCGCACCGCGCGCGAGCTCGGCGGCGCGCAGGATCGTGCCGTCGCCCCCGAGGACCATCGCCAGCTCGATGTCGTGGAACGCCATGCCGGGGATGTCCTCCCCCGACAGCACGGGCGTGAACCCGGCCGCGGTCAGGGCGGTCACGGCCTCCTCGGTCGCGGTCACCGCCTCGGGCCGCCCGCTGTGCGTGACGACCAGGACCCGCCTGCTGCTCATGCGCCTGCACCTCTCTCGTCCAGCACGACCTGCCGCACCCGCTCCGCGAGTGCTCCTTCGTCCTCCCCGCCGGCCTCCGGGGCCGTCCCGCGGCGACGCAGCCACAGGAACAGCTCCACGTTGCCGCTGGGGCCCGGCAGCGGGCTGCGCGCCACCCCGGCGACCACCAGCCCGTGCGCCCCGGCGGCCGACGCCACGCCGAGCACCGCCTCGACCCGCTGCTCCGTGCTGCGCACGACGCCGCTGGACCCGAGCCGATCGCGCCCGACCTCGAACTGCGGCTTCACCATGAGCACGAGGTCCGCCTCGGGCGCCGCGACCGCCGCCAGCGCGGGGACCACCAGGGTCAGCGAGATGAACGACAGGTCGGCGACGACGAGCGCAGGCGCGGGGTCGAGGTCCCCCGCCGCGAGGTACCGGACGTTCACCCCCTCGCGGACGTCCACCCGGGGGTCGGCGCGCAGCCGGTCGACGAGCTGCCCGTGCCCGACGTCCATCGCCACCACCCGGCGCGCGCCGCGGCGCAGCAGGACGTCCGTGAACCCCCCGGTGCTGGCGCCCGCGTCCAGGCACACCCTGTCCGCCACGACCACGTCGGGGAACGCGTCGAGCGCGCCCAGCAGCTTGTGCGCGCCGCGGGACGCCCAGTCGTCGTCGGGACCGTCCGGCGCGGGGGCGACCTGCGCGTGCTGGTCGTCGGCGAGCGGCACCGCCGGGCGCCGCACGGGGCGGCCGTCGACGGTGACGCGGCCGGCGGCGATCAGCTCGGCCGCGTGCCGGCGGGAGCGGGCCAGCCCGTCGCGGACGAGGGCGGCGTCGACGCGCGTCGCCACCCGCGTCAGCCCTCCGCGTCGGCGAGGCGGTCCTGCAGGGCCGTGTGCACGGCGTCGAACACGGCCAGCTGCTCGCGCAGCCCCAGCTCGGTGACCTCCGTGAGGCGCATCAGCGCCTGGTCCACCGTCTGGTCGCCCGTCGGCTCCACGACACCCACTCCCCACTCCGCCACAGGCGGCTGCTCGACCGTGCTCGCCAGGCGTGGCCGTGACCCGGCCACGCCGCCCCCCGCACTGCCGGCCAGGCTACCGGCCTGCGCCCACGCCCGCGGCGTCCTCCGGCGCGACACCCAGCTCCGGGACCGACTGCGGGTCCAGGGTCTCCCCCGCGTCCACCGCCGCCCACGCCGCGGCGCACGCAGCCCGGACCAGATCGACCCCCGCGGCGCGCTCGGCGAGCTCCAGGCGGCCGTCGACGACGCGGGCCGCGGCCTCGCCGGACGTCCACCAGCCCTCGGCCGCGCGCACCGGCTCCGGGTGCGGGACGAGCAGGCCGCCGAGGTCCGCCGCGATGTAGTGCGGCCGCAGCGCCGGCGGCGCCAGGACGTCGTCGCGCGCGGTGCTGACGCCCGTGAGGACGTGCAACCCCGCGAAGCCGCCCGTGCGGGCACCCGCGAGGTCGGTGTCCAGGCGGTCGCCCACGACCAGCGCCTCCCGCGCGCCGGCCCGCTCGACGGCGATCTCGTACATCGTCGACGCCGGCTTGCCGGCGCTGTCCGGCACGACACCGGTCGCGGCCTGCACCGCCCCGACGAGCGCGCCGTTCCCCGGCGCGAACCCGCGCGCGGTCGGCAGGCTCAGGTCGAGGTTGCTCGCCACGAACCACGCGCCGCCCGACACCGCGTAGGCCGCCTCGGCCAGCTGCTGCCAGCCGACCTCCGGCGCGAAGCCCTGGGCCACCGCGTCCGGGTGCTCGTCCGCGGACGAGACGACGGTGAACCCCGCCGCCGTCACCGCCGTCACCAGGCCGGCACCGCCGACCACCAGCACCTTCGCGCCCGGCTGCAGCCGGGTCGCCAGCAGCGCCGCAGCCGCCTGGGCGGCCGTCAGCACGTCACCCGGCTCCGTCGGGATGTCCAGCGACGTGAGCTGCTCCGCCACGGACTCCGGCTCACGGGACGCGTTGTTGGTGACGAACACCAGGCGCATCCCCGCCGACCGGGCGCCCGCCAGCCCGGCGGACGCCCCCTCGATCGGCTCGTGCCCGCGGTACGCGACCCCGTCCAGGTCGACCAGGGCCAGGTCGTAGCGCTCGGCGAGCGGGATGTCGCTGCCGATCAGACGTGCGTCGGTCACTCGTCCTCCGTGTCCTTCACGCCCTCGGGGGCGTCGTCGGTGCGGGCGTCGTCGGGGCCGGCGTCGGGGCCGTCCGCGTCCTCGGACTCGTCCGCGTCGGCGTCGGCTGCGTCTGCGTCGTCGGCCGCGACGGTGTCGGCTGCGTCTGCGTCGGCGTCGTCGTCGTCGGCCGCGTCCTCAGCATCGACCTCGTCGTCGGCGAGGTCGAAGACGACGACGTCCTCCTCCACCTCGTCCCCGTCCGTCACCTGCGCCAGCAGCGACGGCGGCACGGCGGCCTCGGTCGCGTCGGCCTCGTCGACCCGCCCCGCGGCCCGCAGCGCGTCGGCGCGCGCCTGAGCAACCCGGGCCGCGAGCAGCGTGCGCACCGGACCGGTCGCGATCCCGGCCAGGGCGGCGATCGCCGCGTCCGGGTCGCCCATGTCGAGCCGAGCGCCGCTCACGACCATCGCGAGCTCCACCCGGGCCTCCGTGTCGAGCGTCTCCGCCTCGGGCGACGCGGCGAGCGTCAGGGCCCGCTCGGGGCGCCCCAGGCCGCGCTCGCAGTCCGCCATCACGGCGAGGTGCTCGGACGACCCGTTCAGGCGCCGCACCGTGCGCAGCTCGCGCAGCGCCTCGGCGAACCGTCCCGTCCGGTAGGCCGCGAGACCCGCCGCCTCCCGCACCACGTCGACGCGCCCACCGTGCCGCACAGCGGCCTGCGCGTGCTCGTACGCGAGCTCGGGGTCCTCGTCCAGCAGGCGCCCGGTCATCACCAGGTGCCGGCCGACGATGCCGGCGTTGTCCTTGCTCAGGGTGCGCAGACGCGCCCGGACGTCACGGTCCAGCATCCCGAACTCGACGTCGTCCGGGATGTCCGGCCCGTAGACCCGCACGGGCTGCGGCGGGCGGCTCGGCCGGCGCTCGGCGTCGTCCCGGCGGGGGCCGCGCGGCCCGGAGGTGCGGTCCGGCGCACCGGTCCGCGCTCCGCGGTCGTCGGTGCGACGCGTGCCAGGGCGGTCCCCGCGGGAGTCGCCCTCCCTGCGGAAGCCACCCGGTCGCTCACCGCGCGAGTCGCCGTCACGGCGGAACCCCGGACGGTCACCGGAGTCCCGACGCGGACGGTCCTGAAAGCCACCGGCCCGCTCGCCCGAGTCCCGACGCGGACGGTCCTGGTAGGCGCCGCGGGGACGCTCGGACCCGGCGTCGGCGGGTCGACGGAACGAGCCGCTGTCACCGCCGTCGCGCCGCTCGCTGCGGAACCCGCCACGGTCGTCCCGCGGCGCCCCGGCACGCCGGTCGTCGTCGCGGCGGAACCCGCCGCGGTCGTCACGAGCCCCGGCCGCACGCGGGCGGTCACCCTGGTACCCGCCACCAGCCGGACGACCACCACGGTCGTCCCGCTGGTAGCCACCGGTGCGCTCCCCGCGGTCACGGTTGTACCCGCCGCCGGAGCGATCACCCTGGTACCCGCCGGTCCGCTCACGACCCCCACGCTCGTCGCGCTGGTAGCCGCTGCCAGCGGGACGGCCCGGGCGGTCACCCTGGTACCCACCACCAGCAGGCCGACCACCACGGTCACCCTGGTAACCACCGGTGCGCTCACCGCGATCGCGGTCGTACCCGCGGCTCGGCCGATCGCCCTGGGACCCGCCACCAGCAGGGCGGCCACCACGGTCGTCACGCTGGAACCCGCCACCAGCAGGACGGCCACCACGGTCATCACGCTGGAAGCCGCCACCAGCAGGACGGCCACCACGGTCGTCACGCTGGAACCCGCCACCGGCAGGACGCCCGGGCCGGCCACCCTGGTACCCCCCACCGGCCGGACGACCACCACGGTCACCCTGGTGACCACCGGTGCGCTCACCACCAGCACGACCACCACGGTCGTCACGCGGGAACCCGCCACCGCTGCGCTCACCACGGTTTCGGTCGTACCCGGCGCTCGACCGATCGCCCTGGTACCCGCCACCAGTGGGACGGCCTCCACGGTCGTCACGCTGGAACCCGCCACCAGCAGGACGGCTCGCGCGGTCACCCTGGTACCCACCACCGGCAGCACGACCACCACGGTCGTCACGCGGGTACCCACCGGAGCGCTCAGCCCCGGGACGACCGCCACGCTCACCGCGGGAGGCACCGCCGGAGCCGCGATCGTCGCGGAACGCCGGACGACCGCCGTTCTGCGGTCGGGATCCGGAGAAGCCACCGCTCCGATCATCGGTGGTGCGCCGGGAGTCTCGCTCACCGGCGCCGGCACGACCGCGCTGACCCGCCACCCGAGGGGCTCGTGCCGGGCGGGCATCACCCGTGGGGCGCGCCCCGTTCCGGTTGCCGTAGCGCCCGACGCCACCGCCGTCTCGGCGATCGCCCTCGTCCGCCGAACGCGTCCCGCGCTCGTCGCTGCTCATATCCAGCTTCTCCTCGTCATTCGACCGCTGACCATCGTCTCATCCGCACCGCCCGCGCCCCACATCGGTGCGGGCCTGCGGCACCGCCACGTCCACAGAACGCCGTCTCGCCCATGCTCCAGGCCGGCCGCTCTCGCTCTCCGTCGAGCTCCGGGCCCGTCGAACCACACGTCAGAGCCGCACTCCACCCCGGGGCTCCGGTGAACGCGAGCCGGGTAGAACGCACCGGGGTGACCAACGACACCACGAAGCCGAGGCCACGTGCCGCCCCGTGGCAGCGCCAGACCTCGAGCCGAACACGCTGCGCCGAGATGGCAGCGGTGGCCTGTGCGTGTGGCGTCGGGCGCAGGCGGGCGATGTCATCTCGGCGCACCGGGGATCAACGCCCGGAGGGGGGCGGGGGCGCGCGTCGTCCCGTGCGCGTGTCGGCGCGAGTGGAATGGTCCGGGAAACACGAAGAGCCACCCCGAATGGGGTGGCTCTTCATGAATGGTGTCCGGCGGCGTCCTACTCTCCCACACCCTGGCGAGTGCAGTACCATCGGCGCTGAAGGGCTTAGCTTCCGGGTTCGGAATGGGACCGGGCGTTTCCCCTTCGCTATGACCGCCGTAAC
>NZ_CABEGA010000034.1 GCF_901521055.1 Cellulomonas hominis
GACGCGCTGAGCCCCGGCCCCCTCGCCTCCCGGCGACCGGGCCGCGGGGCCCGTGCCGGCAGGTGCCGCGGGGCGGCCCGGTCGCCGGGAGGCGAGGGGGCCGGGGCTCAGCGCGTCAGCGACGCGCGAGGGCGTTCAGCGACGACAACAGCACGCGGCGGTCGACAGGGGTCGACAGGCGCGGGTGCGTGCGGTGGCGGTCGTGTGGCGCATGGTGCGGTGACTGTAGCAACAACCGACCGGGGCGCAGGACGGTGCGTCCGCCATGCGGTCGCCGGGCTGCCGCGTCACTCCGGGTTGCACAGCGCCGCCAGCGTCTGCAGCAGGCCGACGTCGGGCCGCCACGGCTCCAGGTTCCAGCTCGCCTTGTCGGGGGCGCCGATGGTGTGGCAGGTCAGCTGGTCGTGCATGGCGGGTGTCCCGGCCTCCGGCACCTGCGCGACGAGCTGCGACCAGACCGCCTCCTCGCCGGCGCGCCCGCCCGTCCGGGCCCACGTCGCGGGGACGACCGCGAGGCTGCGCCCGCCCTCGTCGTCGCGGTCCGACCACGTGGCGCCGCGCACCGCGGTCGTGGCCACGGTGGCGGCGAGGGTCCCGCCGGGCAGGGGCTCCACGCTGCCGTCGGTGCGCACCGGCACGACGACGGACCAGGCGAGCGTCCCGCCGTCGTCGGCGTCCACCTGCACCCGCAGCCCGGACCCCGTGGCGACCCCGTCCAGGACGGGCGCGGTGACGGCGGCGACCGCGCGGCCGTCGCCGTCCCGCACGAGCGCGGACCCGTCCTCCAGCTCCTCCACCGTCGTGCCCGCGGGCGGGACCACCGTCAGGACGGGGACCACCGAGGCGGTCCCGCCGTCGGACACGGGCAGCGGGGCGGTCAGCACGACCGCGCCGTCCTCGTCGGGCGCGCCCGGGGCCTCCGGGAGCGGCGGCCACACCGCGAGCGTGACGTCGCCGACCGGGACGGCGGTGCCGGCCGCGCGGAGGCCGTCGGGGTCGGTCGGCCTGAGCTGCGCGTCGGTGCTCGCGCTCGGTCCGGCACCCGGCGCCTCGCTCGTCTCGCTCGTCCCGCGGGGTTCGGCGGGACCGGTGCACGCGGCCAGCAGGGCGGTCACCGCGAGGGCGGCGGCGGCGAGCGAGGCGCGCGGGCGGCGGGTCACCCGCCCAGTGTGGCGGACCCGGGCGGGCGCGCGGCGCTCGGGGGGCCGGCGGGTGCGGCGTCCCGCCAGCTGTACCCGGCGCCCCGGAGGGCCTCCGCGAGCACCGCCGCCGGGACGGCGGTGCGGACGCGGGCGAGCTCCGTCCCGTTCGAGGCGAGCAGCACGAGCGCCTTGTCGTCGTGCAGCGCCTCGCGCACGTCGGCCCGCGGGTACGCCCGCCGGCTCGTCCTCTGCGTCACGACGACCTCGTCGCGCGTCACGTCGATCCGCGGCTCCTTCCCCAGGTCGTCGGCCGCGGCCAGCGCCCCGAGCACCGCGCCGCCCGCGACCAGCGCCACGGGGCCCCAGCCGCCCCAGCCGTCCACGACCCGGTCGATCGTCTCGATCGCCCCGCGCCACGGGACGAACGCGAGCGAGAGCAGCCAGTCTCGCGCCAGGTGCAGGAGCAGCCCGGCGACGGCCCCGCCGCCGGCGAGCAGGACGTAGGTGAGCACGACGTCCTGCCGGGGCACCCGGAGCCCGGCGGTGCCCGTCGGCGGGTGCGGTCGCTCGGTCATGCGGCGAGCGTAGGAACGGGCCGGCGGCGGGCACATCCGCCTTTCTGCGGAGCCGGGGTGCCGTGCGGGGGAGGCGCGCGGCGCCGGTAGCCTTGTCCCGTCTGACGACGCCCGCCCCGCCCGGTCGCGCCCGGCGCCTGCACCTGCGCAGGCCGCGGCGCCCGGGCCACCAGCCCGAGGGATTCGATGACCAGCGCGCCCACCTCGCAGCAGCCCGCATCGCCCGGCCAGCCCGCCCCCGACCGGCCCGCCGGGCACGTCTCGGACACGGTCGAGCACGCCGCGGCCACCCCGGAGGCCGCGCAGCCGTTCGCGGAGCTCGGCCTCAAGCCCGACGAGTACCAGCGCATCCGCGACATCCTCGGCCGCCGCCCGACCGCCGCCGAGCTCGCGATGTACTCCGTGATGTGGTCGGAGCACTGCTCCTACAAGTCCAGCAAGAACCACCTGCGGAAGTTCGGCGAGCGGGTCACGCCCGAGATGACCGAGCACCTGCTGGTCGGCATCGGCGAGAACGCCGGCGTGGTCGACATCGGCGACGGCTGGGCCGTGACGTTCAAGGTCGAGTCGCACAACCACCCGTCGTACGTCGAGCCGTACCAGGGCGCGGCGACCGGCGTGGGCGGCATCGTCCGCGACATCATCTCGATGGGCGCGCGCCCCGTGGCCGTCATGGACCAGCTGCGGTTCGGCGCGGTCGACCACCCGGACACCGCCCGCGTCGTGCACGGCGTCGTGTCGGGCGTCGGCGGCTACGGCAACTCCCTCGGCCTGCCGAACATCGGCGGGGAGCTGGTGTTCGACGCCTCCTACCAGGGCAACCCGCTGGTCAACGCGCTGTGCCTCGGCGTGCTGCGGCACGAGGACATCCACCTGGCGAACGCCTCGGGCGTGGGCAACAAGGTCGTCCTGTTCGGCGCGCGCACCGGGGGCGACGGCATCGGCGGCGCCTCGATCCTCGCGTCCGAGACGTTCGACGACACCAAGCCCTCGAAGCGTCCGTCGGTCCAGGTCGGCGACCCGTTCATGGAGAAGGTGCTCATCGAGTGCTGCCTGGAGCTCTACGCGGCCCGGGTGGTCGAGGGCATCCAGGACCTCGGCGCGGCCGGCATCTCCTGCGCGACGTCCGAGCTCGCGTCCAACGGCGACGGCGGCATGCACGTCGACCTCGAGAACGTGCTGCTGCGCGACCCCACCCTGACGGCCGGCGAGATCCTCATGTCGGAGTCGCAGGAGCGGATGATGGCGGTCGTCACGCCGGAGAAGCTCGACGAGTTCCTCGCGATCACGTCGAAGTGGGACGTCGAGACGGCCGTGATCGGCGAGGTCACCGGCACCGGGCGCCTCACCATCGACCACCACGGGCAGCGGATCGTCGACGTCGACCCGCGGACGGTCGCGCACGAGGGCCCGGTGTACGACCGGCCGTACGCGCGGCCCGACTGGCAGGACGTGCTCGTCGCGGACTCCGTGAGCACCCCCGAGGGCGCGTCCCGGTACGCCCGGCCCGCGACCCCGGCGGAGCTCCGCGCGACCGTGCTGGAGCTGCTCGCCTCGCCGAACCTCGCGTCGAAGGCGTGGGTCACCGACCAGTACGACCGGTTCGTGCAGGGCAACACCGCCCTCGCGCAGCCCGACGACTCCGGCGTGGTCCGGGTCGACGAGACGACCGGCCTCGGCGTGGCGCTCGCGACCGACGCGAACGGCCGGTACGCCAAGCTCGACCCGTACACCGGCGCGCAGCTCGCGCTCGCGGAGGCGTACCGCAACGTCGCCGCGTCCGGCGCCCGGCCGCTGGCCGTGACCGACTGCCTGAACTTCGGCAGCCCCGAGGACCCGGCGTCCATGTGGCAGCTGGTCCAGGCGATCGAGGGCCTCGCCGACGGCTGCGCGACGCTGTCGGTGCCCGTCACGGGCGGCAACGTCTCGCTGTACAACGGCACCGGGGAGCCCGGGAAGATCGACTCCGCGATCCACCCGACGCCCGTCGTCGGCGTGCTCGGCGTGATCGACGACGTCGCGGAGGCCACCCCGTCCGGCTGGACCACCGCGGGGCAGTCCGTGTACCTGCTCGGCACGACCCGGCCGGAGCTCGACGGCTCCGCGTGGGCGGACGTCGCGCACCAGCACCTCGGCGGCACCCCGCCGCGGGTCGACCTGGAGGCCGAGCGCCGGCTGGCCGAGGTCCTGGTCCGGGCGTCCCGCGACGACCTGGTCGACGCGGCCCACGACCTGTCGGAGGGCGGCCTGTCCCAGGCGCTCGTCGAGTCCTCGCTGCGCTACGGCGTCGGGGTGCAGGTGGACCTGGCCGCCCTGTGCGAGCGCGACGGCGTCACGCCGTTCGAGGCCCTGTTCTCCGAGTCGACGGCCCGCGCGATCGTGGCGGTGCCGCGCAGCGAGGCGGTCCGGTTCGAGGACCTCTGCACCGCGCAGGGCGTCCCGGCGCTGCGGATCGGCGTCACCGCCGAGACCTGCACCCCGGGCGCGGGCGCGCCGTCGCAGGAGCTCCCGGAGGACCACGTGCACGCCCCGGCGGTCGAGGTCACCGGGCTGTTCACGCTGCCGCTCGCCGAGGCCCGCGCGGCCCACGAGGCCACGCTGCCCCGCTACTTCGGCTGACGCGGGCCCGCGGGGCGGCGGAAATCCGCTCGCCCCGCGGGTCGTGCCGTCCCTAGCGTCGTCCGCATGACGACCGGGACGGTTCCCACCCCCACGGGTCGGGTGGTGCGCGTGGACAAGGGCGCGGTGCTCGTGCTGCCCGCAGAGGGCGGCGAGCCGGTGCGCGTCGCGCTGCCCCGCGGCGGCACGGTGCCGCTGCTCGACCGCGCCGGCGCGCTCGTCGGCACCGTCCCGCCGGCGGTCGGCGACGGCGTCCTGCTCGGCGCCCACCCCGACGGCGCCCCGGCCCTCACCGCGCTGACCGAGCGCCGCACCGCGGTGGTCCGCGACGGGTCCGACCGCACCTCCCACACGCAGGTGCTGGCCGCCAACGTCGACGTCGTGCTGGTGGTCGAGCACCTGGACCCCGATCCCAGCCCCGGCCGGGTGGAGCGGCTGCTGACGCTCGCGTGGCGGTCGGGGGCCCTGCCGGTCGTCGTGCTGACCAAGGCCGACCTGGTGCCCGACCCCGGCGGGATGGCGGACGAGGTGCGTGCCGTCGCGATCGGCGCCGAGGTGCACGCGGTGAGCGTCACGACGGGCACCGGGCTCGAGCCGCTGCGCGCGCTGCTGACGCCGAGCACGACGCTGGTGGTCGTGGGGCCGTCCGGCGCGGGGAAGTCCACCCTGGTCAACGCCCTCGCCGGCGCCGAGGTCATGGCGACGGGCGACCGGCGCTCCGACGGCCGCGGCCGACACACCACGGTGCACCGCGAGCTCGTGCCGCTCGCCGGCGGGGCGTGCCTCATCGACACCCCCGGGCTGCGGGGCGTCGGGCTCGTCGCCGACGCGGAGTCGCTGGGCAGCACGTTCGCGGACGTCACGGAGCTCGCGGCGCGCTGCCGGTTCGGGGACTGCGCGCACCGCTCCGAGCCGGGCTGCGCCGTGCTCGCGGCGGTCGAGGACGGGAGCCTGCCCGCCCGCCGGCTCGACTCCTGGCGGCGGCTGGCCCGGGAGGCGGCCTTCCAGGAGCGGCGCGCGGACGCCCGGCTCGCGGCGTCGGAGCGGGCCCGCGTCCGCCAGGCCACGGCCGCCTACCATCGGATGCAGCGCACGCGCCCCGCCCGCTGAGCGGCGAGAATGGCGGGATGCCACCGCGCCGCCGCACCGACCCCGCGGTCGGCCGGGCCGCCGTCGCCGCCTGGCGCGCCGACCCGACCGACCTCCGCGCCCGCCGCACCGCCGTGCGGTTCACCCTCGAGGAGCTCGCGGACGTCGCGCCCGGGCACACCGTCGAGGTGCGGGTGCCGCCGGACGGGGCCGTGCAGGCCGTCGAGGGCCCGCGGCACACCCGCGGCACCCCGCCCAACGTGGTCGAGACCGACCCGCAGACCTGGCTGGAGCTCGCGACGGGGGAGAGCACCTGGGCCGAGGCCCTCGACGCGGGCAGGGTGCGCGCGTCCGGCGAGCGCGCGGACATCGCCCGCTGGCTGCCGCTGCAGGCGACCCGCGCCCGGGGCTGACGGTCAGCGGGACTGGACCTGCGTGGGGCCGCGCTCCGCGGTCAGGGCGCCGGACGTGGCCGACGCGAGCGCCGCGTCCAGCGCGTCCAGGTGCTGCGGCGGGACCATCAGGGTGAACGTCGCCTGCGCCCCGTAGGCGACGTCCTCGAGGGAGGCGTCGTGCCCGCCCGCCCAGTCGCGCAGCACCCCGTGCAGCCGGCCGGCGTCCGCGTGCGGGGCGTCGACCGTCACCCGCGTCGCCGCGCTGCGCCGCACGAGCCGGGCCAGGTCGAGCGCCTCGGACGTGGCGGTCGAGTACGCCCGGACCAGCCCGCCGGCCCCGAGCAGCACCCCGCCGAAGTACCGGGTGACGACGACCACCAGGTCCGTCAGGTCCCGGCGGCGGAGCACCTCCAGCATCGGGACGCCCGCGGTCCCGGACGGCTCCCCGTCGTCGGTCGAGCGCTGCTGCTCGGCGTGCGGGCCGACGGCGAGCGCGACGCAGTGGTGCCGCGCGTCCCAGTACCGCTTGCGGACCGCGGCGACGACGGCGTCCGCCTCGGCCACCGACGCGACCGGGTGCACGAGGGCCAGGAACCGCGACCGCTTCACCACGAGCTCGTGCTCGACCGGCGCGGCGACGGTGGACGGGTACCGCGGGGCGGACTCGGCAGCGGCTCCCACCCCGCGAGCCTAGGGCCGCCGGTGGTCGCGGACGGCCGGGCGGTGGCGGGCGACCTAGGATCGGCGGGTGGCTGACGCGACCGACACCGGGCGACCCGACGACGAGACAGGCGCGGACCTGCCCGCACAGCCGACCCCGGTGGAGCCGGCTCCCGCGGCGGCGCCGCGGCCCGAGCCGACCGAGGCCGAGCTGGCCCGCGTCGCCGAGCCCGCGCGCGTGCGCCGGGCCCCGAAGGTCGGCGCGTTCATCACGGCGGGCGTCCTGCTCGGGGCGCTGCTCGGGCTGGTCGCCGCGCTCGTCGTGGGGTCGTCGGACGCGCCGTCGGACGGCACCGCGTTCATCAGCATCCTGGAGGGCGAGGGCGCCGTCCGGCTGCTCTCGGCGCTGCTCGGCGCGATCATCGGCGCGTTCGTCGGGGCGGGGCTGGCGGTGCTGGCGGACCGGCGCAGCGTGCGCCGCCGGGACGCCGGCCAGGGCTGACCGCACGCCGCCGGGGGAGCGCCCGCAGAACCCGCCGGCTCGGCCGCGCGCGGGGGCCTGTGTCACCATGGAGTCGTGGCCCCCCGCGGAGACGGACTGCTCAATCACGACCTCTTGCCGAACGAGAAGGGACCCCAGGACGCGTGCGGCGTCTTCGGGGTCTGGGCTCCCGGCGAGGAGGTCGCCAAGCTCACCTACTTCGGGCTCTACGCCCTGCAGCACCGCGGGCAGGAGTCCGCCGGCATCGCGACGTCGAACGGCGAGCAGCTGCTCGTCTACAAGGACATGGGGCTCGTGTCCCAGGTCTTCGACGAGACCGCGCTGAACGCCCTGCACGGGCACATCGCCGTCGGGCACGCGCGCTACTCGACCACCGGTGGCAGCACCTGGGAGAACGCGCAGCCGACGCTCGGCGCGACCGCCGGCGGCACCGTGGCCCTCGCGCACAACGGCAACCTCACCAACACGGCCGAGCTGGTCGACCTGGTCGCGGAGCGGTACGGCGCCCAGCGGCGCGGCGAGCTCGCGCGCGGCAACACCACGGACACCGCGCTGGTGACGGCGCTGTTCGCCGGGGACCCCGACACGACGCTCGAGGAGACCGCGGTCGAGGTGCTGCCGCGGCTGCGCGGCGCCTTCAGCCTGGTGTGGATGGACGAGCACACCCTGTACGCCGCCCGCGACCCGCAGGGCGTGCGCCCGCTGGTGCTGGGCCGCCTCGAGCGCGGCTGGGTCGTCGCGAGCGAGACCCCGGCGCTCGACATCGTCGGCGCGTCGTTCGTCCGCGAGATCGAGCCGGGCGAGCTCGTCGCCATCGACGCGGACGGGCTGCGCACGCGCCGGTTCACCGAGCCGCAGCAGCGCGCCGGGTGCGTCTTCGAGTACGTGTACCTGGCCCGCCCGGACACCACGATCGCCGGCCGCTCCGTGCACGCCGCCCGCGTCGAGATGGGCCGCCGCCTCGCCCACGAGCACCCCGTCGAGGCCGACCTCGTCATCCCCGTGCCGGAGTCGGGCACGCCCGCGGCGGTCGGCTACGCGCAGGCGTCCGGCATCCCGTTCGGGCAGGGCCTGACCAAGAACGCGTACGTCGGGCGCACCTTCATCCAGCCGTCCCAGACGCTGCGCCAGCTCGGCATCCGCCTCAAGCTCAACCCCCTGCGCGAGGTCATCCGCGGCAAGCGGCTGGTCGTCGTGGACGACTCGATCGTCCGCGGCAACACCCAGCGCGCGCTCATCCGGATGCTCCGGGAGGCCGGCGCGGCCGAGGTGCACGTGCGGATCAGCAGCCCGCCGGTGAAGTGGCCGTGCTTCTACGGCATCGACTTCGCGTCCCGCGCCGAGCTCATCGCGAACGGCCTGGCCGTCGAGGAGATCGGGTCCTCGCTGGGCGCCGACTCCCTCGGCTACATCTCCATGGACGCGATGGTCGCCGCCACCGAGCAGCCCGCCGCGCAGCTGTGCACCGCGTGCTTCTCCGGGAAGTACCCCATCGAGCTCCCGCCCGCCGACCGCCTCGGCAAGCACCTGCTGGAGCAGAGCGAGCTCCCGCTGGGCTCCCCGGAGGACGGGCTGGCGACGCTCGTGCCGGGCTCGGGCGGCGGCAACGCGCTGGAGCACCCGTGACCGCGGGCGGGCCGGGTGCCGGCGGCGTCACGTACGCCGCGGCCGGGGTCGACACCGAGGCCGGCGACCGCGCCGTCGAGCTGATGAAGGACGCCGTGCGCGCGACGCACGGGCCGCAGGTGCTGGGCGGGGTCGGCGGGTTCGCCGGGCTGTTCGACGCCTCCGCGCTCGTCGGCTACCGGCGGCCGCTGCTGGCCACCTCGACGGACGGCGTGGGCACGAAGGTCGCGATCGCGCAGGCGATGGACGTGCACGACACCATCGGCTTCGACCTCGTCGGCATGGTCGTCGACGACATCGTGGTCGTGGGCGCCAAGCCCTTGTTCATGACCGACTACATCGCGTGCGGCCGCGTGGTCCCCGAGCGGATCGCGGACGTCGTGCGCGGCATCGCGGCGGCCTGCTCGGTCGCCGGCACCGCGCTGGTGGGCGGCGAGACCGCCGAGCACCCCGGTCTGCTCGGGCCCGACGAGTACGACGTCGCGGGCGCGGCCACCGGTGTGGTCGAGGCCGACGGGCTGCTCGGCCCGGAGCGGGTCCGCGCGGGCGACGTGCTCATCGCGCTCGGCTCGTCCGGGCTGCACTCCAACGGCTACTCCCTGGTCCGCCGCGTGGTCGAGGTCGCGGGCTGGACGCTGGACCGGGACGTGCCGGAGCTCGGCCGGACCCTCGGCGAGGAGCTCCTCGAGCCGACCCGGGTGTACGCGGCCGACTGCCTGGCGCTCGTCGAGCGGGCGGGCGGCGCGGTGCACGCCTTCAGCCACGTCACCGGCGGGGGCCTCGCGGCGAACGTCGCGCGCGTCCTGCCGGGCGGCCTGGTGGCGGACGTGCCCCGGGACTCGTGGACGCTGCCGCCCGTCTTCTCGCTGGTGCAGGCCGCGGGCGGCGTGCCGTGGACGGACCTGGAGCGGACGCTGAACCTGGGCGTCGGCATGGTCGCGATCGTGGACGCCGCCGGCGCCGACGGGGTGCTGCGGCACGCGGCCGAGCTCGGGATGCAGGCCTGGACCCTCGGCGAGGTGCGCGCGCTCGACGCCGAGCGCGACGCGGCCGGGGGACCGGACCTGGTCGCGGGGACCAAGGGCGTGCAGGGCGGCGCGGTCCACCTCAGCGGGGCGTACCGGACGGCTTGAGGGCTCGCGACGGGCGCTGGCCCGTCGGACGGTGAGGTCGTCAGTCGCGCACGAGGTCGTCCCGCAGGACTGACGACCTCGTGCCGTGGTGACGACCTCGGCCTCGACCTCGACCTCGGCCGCGCGGGGCGGGTCGGCGGGCCGGTGGGGTCGGCGGGCCGGGCCGGGCCGGACAGCACTCGGGTCGGCACCGCGGTCCTCGGGGGAGCGCGGTGCCGACCCGGCTGCTTGTGCGTGCCGCGTGCTCAGCGGCTGGCCGGTCTCACGCGGACGACGCGTGTACCGGCCGGGGATTCAGTGCTCGTCCACCCAGCGAGGGTAGTCATCACCCTCGTCGTCGGAGTCCTGGCGGCTGTCGGTGACGAGGTCGTTCCGACGCCCTGTGAGCTCCTGCTCCAAGGCCCGGTAGTTGGTGTCAGGGCTGAAGTACTTCAGCTCCCGCGCCACCTTCGTCTGCTTAGCCTTCTGACGGCCGCGCCCCATGGCATCGACCCCCTCTAACGTGGAAGCGGGGCGGCTCCGTGCTCACACGTGCGGCCCCGGGGTGCTGAATCGTCTGTTCGTGTCGCAACGGTACATGGTCCCGCGGCATTCCGACCACTCGCCGCCGGAGTGACGCCGCTCGCACGCCGGCGGCCGCCCGGCGCGGGTGCGACGGGGCCCGCGCGGCACCGGGACCGGCACCCGCGCGACGTGCCGCGGGGCGCCGCGGGGAGGGTACGGAGGCCGACGGCGACCCCGCGAGGCCCGCCGGGCGGTGCCGTCCTGTGATGTTCGCCACCGGCTGACAGGGTGAGGGCGCCGCGACGGACGGGTGTCGTCCTTCACCCGCGATCACCCGACCGGCGTGGTCTCGCGGGCGAAGTCCGTGGTCGCGGCGTCGCCCCGGCGCCCAGTCACAGCGGCCCGGACACGTTCGGGTGACCGTGCCCCGCCTGGCGACCCCCCGTTCGGCCCAGCGTGCCGACGCGCAGTCATGTCCACTTCGACCTAGAGTGTCCCAATAGTTACCGCTTGTCCGGAGATGGGACGTTGGTACTAGTTGCGAGAGTTCGATCGTGACAGAGTCGTCGCGGTGGGGGCGCTAGGGGGTCAGAGCGTGTTGAGGTCGCCGTCGCAGAGGTGCCCGGGCGTGGCCCGGGCACTGGTACCGAGGACGGCCCTGTTCCAGACAGATCCGACGGCGGGCCCGCGGGCCGGCCGTCACCGCCAGGACAGCACCCCGGAGGTCTGACGTGTCCGCCCCGCACACCGAGAACGAGATCCTGCTCACCCCGTCCGAGGTCGCGACCCTGTTCCGGGTCGATCCCAAGACCGTGACCCGGTGGGCCAAGTCCGGCAAGCTCTCGTCGATCCGCACGCTGGGCGGTCACCGCCGGTACCGGGAGACCGAGGTGCGCGAGCTCCTCGGCGGCATCCCCGGTCAGCGCGACGACTCCTGACGCCGGACCGCTGACGCCGGTGCGCCGGCACCGACCGCGCCCGCACCGAGCGCGCCGGCGCTGACGCCCTCGACCTGACCGCGCAGCGCTGGCGCTCCCACCGCCGTGTCCGAGGACCGCCAGAATGGGGGTCCGCGACGGACGAGGGTGAGGCGGTGAGCACCACGAACCCGCAGGACGACCTGCCCACCTGGATCGACCGTGCCGTCGCCTACCGCGCGGTGAGCGGCAGGGACCCGCGCTACGACGGCCGCCTGTACCTCGGCGTGACGTCGACCGGCGTGTACTGCCGGCCCTCCTGCCCGGCGCGCACCCCCCGGCAGGAGAACTGCCGCTACTACCGGTCCGCCGCCGCCGCGGTCGCCGCCGGGTTCCGCGCGTGCCGCCGCTGCCGCCCGGACGCGCTGCCCGGCAGCCGGGAGTGGGACGCGCGCGCCGACCTCGCGGCCCAGGCGCTGCGTGCGATCGCGCTCGGCGTGGTGGACGAGGTCGGGGTCGACGGGCTCGCCGCCCGGCTGCACGTCAGCTCGCGCCACCTCCAGCGCGTCGTGGTCGCCGAGATGGGCGCCGGGCCCGCGCAGATCGCCCGCAGCCGCCGGGCGCAGCTGGCCCGGCACCTGCTCGACGAGACCGCGCTGCCGATGGCCGACGTCGCCTTCGCCGCCGGGTTCGCGAGCGTCCGGCAGTTCAACGACGTCATGCGCGCGACCTTCGGCGCCGCTCCCCGGGACCTGCGGCGCCGGCGTCGTGCCGGTGCGGCCGGGACGGCTGCCGCGACGTCCCCGCCCACGGGCACCCGGGTGCACGCGAGCACGGCGCCCGGCGACGACGGTGACGCACTCGCCGCCGCCCGGCCACCGGTCGACCGCGCACGCCTCGCCCTGCACCTGCGGCACCGCCCGCCGTTCGACGCCGCCGCGTGGTTCGCGCACGTCGAGCGCCGCGCCGTCGCCGGGCTGGAGGTCGCCGAGGCGTCGGCCACGGAGTACCGGGTGCGCCGCCTGGTGCCCGCGCCCCACGGACCGGCCGGGGTGACGGTGCGGCTCGCGCGGGACGGCGCGCGGGTGGACGTCGAGCTCGAGCTGGGCTCGCTCGCGGACCTCGCCCCGACCGTCGCCCGCGTCCGCCGCTGGCTCGACCTGGACGCCGACCCCGCGCTGGTCGACGCCGCGCTGGCGGAGGACCCGGACCTGGCGCCGCTCGTCGCCCGGCGGCCCGGGCTCCGGGTGCCGGGCACGGTCGACGGGTACGAGCTCGCGGTGCGCGCGGTGCTCGGCCAGCAGGTGTCCGTGGAGGCGGCACGCACCCTGACCGCCCGGCTGGTCGCCGCCCACGGGGCGCCGGGGACGGACGGCGCCGACGCGCTGCGGGCGTTCCCGCGCCCGGACGTGCTGGCCGCGGTGGGTGTCGACGGCGTCCGGGCGCTCGGCCTGACCGGCTCCCGCGCGACCACGGTGGTCGCGGTGGCGCGTGCCGCAGCGGACGGTCTGCTGCTCGACCCCGCGGCGGACCGGGACCGGACCCGCGCGCAGCTGCTGGCCCTGCCGGGCGTCGGGCCGTGGACGGCCGAGTACGTCGCGCTCCGGGCGCTCGGCGACCCGGACGCGTTCCCCGACGGCGACCTGGTCCTGCGTCGTGCCGTCGGCCGGTACGCGCCGACCCCCGGCCGCGAGGAGGCGCCGGCCGCGCGCGCGGTGCGGGACCGGTCGCAGCAGTGGCGGCCGTGGCGCGGGTACGCCGCGCAGCACCTGTGGACGGCGATGGCGGCCGACGCCGGGGAGCCTGCGGCGCGGCCGTCCGCACCAGCAGCGGCACCTGGACCCGCACCCGCAGCGGAAGTGGCTCCGGCACCGGCAGCGGCAGCGGCGCGATGACGGCGCGCCGGCCCGCCGGCCCGGGGGTGCGCGGCGGCACCGCGATGTCCGCGGACCGCCAGATCCGCGCTGCGGGGGCGGCGCATGATGGAGCCATGGCCCTCGACGGATCCACCCTGACGCTCCCGGCCCCTGCCGCCGCCCCTGCGACCCCTGCCGCCGCTGCCACCCCCGTGGCCTCTGCCACCCCCGTGGCCCCTGCCGCCGCTGCGGCCGCCGCCGGTGCGGTCGCGGCGGAGCCGCTGCTCGCGGTCGCGCTGCCCACGCCGGCGGGGGAGCTCGCCGTGCTGCTCACCCCGGAGGGCGTCGTCCGGGCGGCGGGGTTCGCCCCCGTCGCGGCGATGGTCGCGCGCCTCCCGCTGGCGCTGAGCACGCGGGGGCACGAGTTGCTGCCGGCCGATGCCCTGGCCGGTCGCGGGGCCGGTCCGGCGGCCGTGGCGGACGCCGTCGCACGGTACGCGGACGGGGACGTCGCGGCGCTCGACGGCGTGCCGGTCGAGCAGCCCGGCGGGCCGTTCCAGCAGCGCGCGTGGCTCGCGATGCGCGCCATCGCCCCGGGCGGCACGGTGACGTACGCCGAGCTCGCGCTCGCCGCCGGGAGCCCCACGGCGGTCCGCGCCGCCGGGTCGGCCTGCGCGCGGAACCTCGTCGCCCCGTTCGTGCCGTGCCACCGGGTGCTGCGCTCCGGCGGGGCGCTGGGCGGGTACTACTACGGGCTGGACGTGAAGCGGGCGCTGCTGGCGCACGAGTCGCGCGCCTGACGCCCGGGTCGACGACCAGGCCGGGCACCCGGCCGACGACCCGGCCGGCCGGTCCCCTGCGGGACCGGTCGGCCGTGCGGCGTCACCGCCGGACGATCAGCAGCACGACGAGCGCGAGCGCGCCCACGCCCGAGGCGAGCACCGCGCGGGAGCGGTTCCGGTTCGCCGGGTCCGCGCCGGGGTCGGTGCCGACGGCGTCGCGCCACACCTTGCGCGCGTTCTCCTTGGCGTCCGCGATCTGCCGCTTCGGGGCCAGCCGGGCGGCGAGCTCGTCCGCGGTGCCGGCGAGCTCGGCGCGGGTGAGCGTCACCTCGGCCTCCAGGTCGCTGATGGACGGCGTGCTGGTGGTGTCGCTCATCGGTGCAGACCCTCCTTGACGGACCGGGACACGGTGTCGGCGTCCTGCTTCAGCCCCGCGATCGCCTTCTCCGGCGTCGGCGGGGTGCCCTTCTTCAGGCTCTTGATCCCGATCAGCGCGAGCACGGCCGTGACGACCGCGAGCAGCACCAGGACGATCAGCGCGGCCAGCCACGGCGGCATCGCCTCGCTGAGCGCCAGGATCACGGTGGTCACCAGGACCGCGAACGTGAAGAAGCCGAAGAACGCGGCGCCCGCCAGCAGGCCGGCCCCGATGCCGGCGGCCTTGGCCTTCTGGGCCAGCTCCGCCTTGGCCAGGTCGATCTCGGCGCGGACGAGCCGGGCGGCCTGCTCGCTCAGCCGGCTGATCAGCTGGCCGATCGACTGCTGGTCCGGCCCGGAGCCGCGGCCCCATGTCGTCGTCATCCGGTGCTCCTTCGTGGGCGGGAGGCGTTCGGAGCCCAGTCTGGCCCGTCCGGGGGATCCGCGCAGGTGGGCGCGCTCGCCGGCCGCGTCCTCAGTCGGTCCAGGGGTGCACGAGCTCCTCGGCGTCGGGTGCGGGACCGGCCCCGGCGGGGGCGACGCGCACCGGCTGCGGCAGGCGTCGACGTCCCCACGCGGCGGCACCGGCCGCGACGGCGATCAGCACCACGCCCACGATCAGCGCCGCGAGCCAGAGGTCCAGCACGAGGTCGAGCGCGACGACCGCCGCCGTCACGAGCAGCGCGAGGCCGAAGACGGTGAGCAGCAGCGCCGCCGCGAACGCCAGCGCGCTGGGGCGGACCTCCACCGCCCGCGCGCGCACGGAGCGCGTGACGGAGTCGATCTCGGACTGGATCGACTGCCGGACGCGGTCCTCGACGTGCTCGACCCGTTCCCGTGTGAACTCCGCGAGCGGCTCGGTGAACCGGCTGAACAGCCCGGGTCGGCGCGGGTCGTCGCTGGTGCTCGTCACGGTCGCTCCTTCGCGGTCCGGGGCCGGTGCAGCCCGTCGAACCCACCCTAGCGACGCCGGTGCGCGAGGATGTCCCGGTGCCGACGCCCGCGCCCGCCCCGGAGGACCTGCCGCCCCGGGCGCCGACGACCTCGCCCCGCGGGCGTGCGGCGCTGGCGCTGCTGGTCGCGGTGGGCGGCGCGGCCGGGTCGCTCGGGCGGTACGGGCTGGCGCAGGCGCTGCCGGTGCAGCACGGCTGGCCGCTGGGGACGCTGACGGCGAACCTGGTGGGCGCGTTCCTGCTCGGGGCCCTGCTGGAGGCCCTGGGCCGGCGGGGGCCGGAGACGCCCGGCGTGCTGCGGGTGCGGCTGGCGCTCGGCACGGGGCTGCTCGGCGGGTTCACCACGTTCAGCGCGCTGGCGCTGGAGACGGAGCGGCTGCTCGCCGCGGGTGCGCTCGGGACCGGCCTCGGGTACGCCGCGGTCAGCGTGGTCGGCGGCGTGCTGTGCGCGGCCGCGGGCGGGCCGGGTGCCCGGTGAGGGACGCGCTGCTGGTCGCCCTGCTCGGCGGCGCCGGGGCCGCGACCCGGTTCTGGGTCGACGGTGCCGTCCGCGCGCGGGGACGCACGATCCTGCCGGTCGCGACGATCACCATCAACGTGACCGGGTCGCTGCTCATCGGGCTGATCGCCGGCGCGCACCTGTACCGGGGGCTGCCCGGCACCTGGCAGCTGCTGCTCGCCACGGGGTTCTGCGGGGGGTACACGACCTTCTCCACCGCGATGGTCGAGACCGTCCGGCTGGCCCAGGCCGACGAGCGGGGCCGAGCGGTGCTGAACGTGCTCGGCACGCTCGTCGTCACCGTCGGCGCGGCCGCCGCCGGGATCCTCCTCATGGCCGTCGGCACCGGGTGATCTACTGGGGGAGGTGCCGTCGCACGTCGTGACGGCGGTCCGTCGTGGGCGAGGGGAAGGGGTGACGGGTGACGCAGCAGGTCTTCCTGGCCCCTGGCGAGCCCGTCGACCTGGACAACTGCGCGCGCGAGCCCATCCACATCCCCGGCTCCGTGCAGCCCCGCGGCGTGCTGCTGGTCGTCCAGGAGCAGGGCTCCGTCGTGCTGCAGTGCTCCGCCAACGTCGGCGAGGTGCTCGGCCGGCCGGTGGACGAGGTGCTGGGCGCGACGCTCGCGGACGTGCTGGGCCGGGCCGCGTCCCGCGTGGTGCTCGAGCAGCTGGCGGCGGTCGCCGACCACCGCACGCGGAACCCCGGCCTCGTGCACGTGGGCGCCGGCGAGGCGGCCGTGCTCCTCGACGTGGTCGTGCACCGCCCGCCGCCCGCCACCGCGTCCGACCCCGGCCCGGTGTTCGTCGTCGAGCTCGAGACCGCCGACGGGCCCCGCCCGCTCACGTTCGGCAGCACGTACGAGCGGGTGCGCGACGCCATCGCCGACCTGAACCGCGCGAGCGAGCTGACCGGGCTCTACGACACCGCGGCGCGGCACGTCCGGGCGATGACCGGCTTCGACCGCGTGATGCTCTACCGGTTCGACGCGGAGTACAACGGCGAGGTGGTCGCCGAGGCCCGCCGCGACGACCTCGAGCCGTTCCTCGGGCTGCACTACCCGGCCTCGGACATCCCGCCCCAGGCGCGTGCGCTGTACGAGAAGAGCTGGATCCGGCTGATCTCGGACGTCGACTACACGCCCGTCCCCGTGGTGCCGACGGCCGAGCCGCTGTCGGGCCGGCCGCTCGACCTCACCTACGCGACGCTGCGCAGCGTCTCGCCGATCCACTGCGAGTACCTGCGCAACATGGGCGTCCGCGCCTCGATGTCGATCTCCCTGCTCCGCGACGGGAAGCTGTGGGGCATGGTGGCCTGCCACCACTACGCCGGGCCGCACGCCCCGTCGTACGGCGTGCGTGCGGCGGCGGAGTTCCTGGGCGTGGCGCTGTCCGCGCGGCTCGTCGCGCAGGTCGAGGAGGACCTGCTGGCGGAGTCCCGGCGCGCGTCCGGCGTGCTCGCCCGGCTCGTCGCCGCCAGCCGGGACGAGGACGTCCGGCTCGCGCAGGCGCTGACCCGCACGGACGACCTGCTGGAGCTCGTCCCCGCGGACGGCGTCGTGGTCTGCGTCGGCGGCGACCTGGCCTCCCGGGGCCGGGTGCCGGACGCCGAGGCGCGGCGGAGGCTCGCGGCGTGGGGCAGCGGCGTCGGCGGGGTGCTGGCCACCGACCACCTGCCGGACGAGCCCACCGCCCCGCACGTCCCCGGCACCGCCGGCGCCCTCGCGCTCGCCCTGCCGGACGGCGGCTCGGTGGTCTGGCTCCGCGACGAGGTGGTGCGGACCGTCGACTGGGGCGGCGACCCGCACAACAAGGCCATCGCCGTCCGGGACGGCGACCGGTACCGGCTCAGCCCCCGCACCTCGTTCGACGCGTGGCGGGAGCACGTCCGCGGGCGCTCGGCGCCGTGGGACGACCGGCACGCGACCAACGCGACCGACCTGCGCGGCCACCTCGTCGAGGCGATGTTCCGGCGCGGGCAGGCCGAGGTGCTCGCGGCGCGCGCCCTGCAGCGCACCCTCGTGCCGTCGCGGTTGCCGGCGGTGCCGGGCTGGACGGTCGAGGCCCGCTACGAGCCGTCCGGCACCGGGCAGGTCGGCGGCGACTGGTACGACGTCGTGACGCTGTCCGACGGGCGGGTCGCGCTCGCGGTCGGCGACGTGACCGGGCACGGCCTGCCCGCGGCCGCCGCGATGGCCGAGCTGCGGCACGCCACGCGCGCCTACCTGCTGGACGCCGCGCCGCCGGCCGTCGTGCTCAGCCGGGTCGCCCGGCTCGCCCGGTGGTCCCGGCCCGGTCAGATGGCGACGATGGCCCTGGCCGTGCTGGACCCGGCGACCGGTGAGGTCGAGCACTCCTCCGCCGGGCACCTCCCGCCGCTGCTCGTCCGGGCGGACGGCTCGGCGGCGTGGGAGCCGGTGCTCGGCTCACCGCTGCTCGGCCTGCTGGACGCCGAGCCCGCCTCGGGGCGCGTCACGCTGGCGCCCGGGGACGCGCTGCTGCTGCTGACCGACGGCCTGATCGAGCGGCGCGGCGAGTCGATGCGCGTGGCGATGGCCCGGACCGTCGCCCAGGTCGGGCGGCCGGAGCCGGGCCGCCTCGGGGACGTGGTCGCCCGCGTCCGGGACAGCGCGTCGGAGGACGACGCGACGGTGGTCCTGCTCGCCCGGGACTGACGGCCGCGACCCGCCCGGGCGGCGCGCGCCGTCAGCCGCCGAGCAGGTCCGCGAAGGACGGCGCGCCGGCGAACGGGTCCTGCGGGCCGCGGGGGCCGCGGGCGGCGACGGTCGCCGCGAGCTCGGCGCCGGCCCGGCGGATGCGCGCGGGCAGCGGGCTCGGCTCGCCCGCGGTGCTGCCGGTGGCCCAGTCGTCGGTCGCCGCGAACACGGACGTCGTCGCGACGTCGGCCCGCAGGTAGGTGAACAGCGGGCGGATCGAGTACTCGATCGCCAGCGAGTGCCGGGGGGTGCCGCCGGTCGCGCCCAGCAGGACGGGCAGCCCGATGATGCCGTCCTTGTCCAGGATGTCGATGAACGACTTGAACAGGCCCGAGTACGTCGTGGTGAAGAGCGGCGTCACGGCGATCAGCGCGTCGGCGCCGGTCACCGCGTCGATGACCTCGGCGAGCGCGGGGCTGGGCACCCCGGTGAGCATCGCGTTGACGATGTCGTGCGCGTGGTCCCGGAGCTCGACGACGCGGACCTCGGGGCGCTGGCCGCGGTCGGCGAGCTCGGTGGCCGTCGCCTCGGCGAGCCGGTCGGCGAGCAGGCGGGTGGACGACGGCTGGCCGAGGCCGGCCGACAGCGCGACGATCCTGCGCTCGGTCATGAGTGGTGCTCCTCGTTCTGGGGTGGTGCTGGTGCGTGCTGAGGTGCGCGGAGTGGAGCGTCCTGACGGGACACGCCGGGCGTGTCCGGCAGAACTCTCCACTCCGCGCGGATGTTCCGCGGGTGGGTCAGAGGCCGAAGGCCGCGCCCCTGGTGCTGACGGCGTCCGCGGCGGCGGCGTCGTCCTCGGCGGTCTTCCCGGTCCAGTGGTCGGCCGCGGCGACGGTCTGCTCGTGGACGGCACCGGCGGCGCGGGCCTTCGCGACGCGCTCGGCGTGCGTGGGCGGGCCGGACGGCACGTCGGCGGGGCGGTCGGACTCCATCTCCTTGCGGAGCACGGGGACGACCTCGCCGCCCAGGATGTCGAGCTGCTCCAGCACCGTCTTGAGCGGGAGCCCCGCGTGGTCGATGAGGAACAGCTGCCGCTGGTAGTGGCCGACGTCGTGGCGCATCGCGGCGTACCGGTCGATGACCTGCTGCGGGGAGCCGACGGTCAGCGGGGTCTGCGCCGAGAAGTCCTCCAGCGACGGGCCGTGGCCGTAGACCGGGGCGTTGTCGAAGTAGGGCCGGAACTCGTCGACGGCGTCCTGCGAGCTCTTCCGCATGAACACCTGGCCGCCGAGGCCGACGATCGCCTGGTCCGCGCGCCCGTGGCCGTAGTGCTCGAAGCGCTGGCGGTAGAACTGCACCATCTGCTTCGTGTGGCTCATCGGCCAGAAGATGTTGTTGTGGAAGAAGCCGTCGCCGTAGTAGGCGGCCTGCTCGGCGATCTCGGGGCTGCGGATCGAGCCGTGCCAGACGAACGGCGGGACGCCGTCCAGCGGGCGCGGGGTGGAGGTGAAGCCCTGCAGCGGGGTGCGGAACTTGCCCTCCCAGTCCACGACCTCCTCCTCCCAGAGGCGGCGCAGCAGGGCGTAGTTCTCGATCGCGAGCGGGATGCCCTGCCGGATGTCCTGACCGAACCACGGGTAGACCGGGCCGGTGTTGCCGCGGCCCATCATGAGGTCCATCCGGCCGTCGGAGATCACCTGGAGCATCGCGTACTCCTCGGCCAGCCGGACCGGGTCGTTCGTGGTGATCAGCGTGGTCGCGGTCGACAGCACGATGTTCGTGGTGCGCCCGGCCAGGTAGCCGAGCATCGTCGTCGGGGAGGACGCCACGAACGGCGGGTTGTGGTGCTCGCCGGTCGCGAAGACGTCGAGGCCGACCTCCTCCGCGTGCTGGGCGATCGTGAGGATCGACCGGACGCGCTCGGTGTCGTCGGGCGTGCGGCCCGTGGTGGGGTCGGTCGTGATGTCGCTGACCGTGAAGACTCCGAACTGCATCTCGCGCTCCTCAAGTCGATGCGTTTGCATGTACTTGCGCCCCAACGGGCGAGCGCGCGGATCTATTCCGCGGGGACGGACCCGGTGTCGCGGCGCTCGCTCGACACCCCGCGGCGGGACGACCGCCGCGTCAGCAGGTGCAGCACGAGGCCCACGGCGACCAGCACCCCGGCCAGCGCCCAGTGCCGCGCCTCCTGCTGGGTGAGCAGCACCAGGCAGGTGACGACGGCGAGCACCGGCAGCGGGGTCCACGCCCGGAAGTGGTCGTGCTCCACGCGGTCCCTGCGCAGCACCAGCACCGCGATGTTCGTGCTGAGGAACACGAACAGCAGCAGGAGCACGACGGTCGACGCGAGGTCGACGAGCTCGCCGGTCGCCGCCAGCACCATCGCGACCAGCGTGGTGACGACGATCGCGACCCACGGCGTCCGGCGGCCCGGGAGCACCCGCCCGAGCACCGGCGGCAGCAGGCCCTCCTCGGCCATGCCGTAGGTGAGCCGGCTGGCCATGATCATCGTCAGCAGGGCCCCGTTGGCGACAGCGACCAGCGCCACGACGGAGAACAGCTCCAGCGGCACGCCACCGGCCGCCCGGACCACCTCGAGCAGCGGCCCGCTGGAGGACGCCAGGTCCTGCGGCGCGACCACGGCCGGGGCGACGAGCCCCACCAGCAGGTAGACCGCGCCGGCCGTCACGAGCGCCCCGAACAGCGCCTTGGGGTAGACGCGGCGGACGTCGGTGACCTCCTCCGCGATGTTCGCGGAGGTCTCGAAGCCGACGAACGAGTAGAAGGCGATCAGCGCGCCCCCGAGCGTGGCGGCGGCCCACGACGTCTCCGCCGGCAGCTCCAGCACGCGGCCGGGGTCGCCGTCGCCGCGGCCCAGGACGATCGCCCCCAGCACGACGACGAGCACCAGGCCGCTCAGCTCGATCACCGTCATGACCAGGTTGGCGCGCAGCGACTCCTTGATCCCGCGGGCGTTCAGCAGCGCCACCAGGGCCAGGAACACGAGCGCCGTCGGCACCGCCGGCAGGTCCACGAACACCGACAGGTAGTCGCCGCCGAACGCCAGCGCGAGGCCCGCGGCCGACGTGACGCCCGCGGCCAGCATGCAGAAGCCCACGAGGAACGACACCAGGGGGCTGCCGAAGGCCCGCTGCGCGAACACGGCCGAGCCGCCCGCCTGCGGGTACTTCGTCACGAGCTCGGCGTAGGAGGACGCCGTCAGCAGCGCCATGCCCAGCGCGACGACGAGCGGCAGCCAGATCGCGCCGCCGGCCTCCGCGCCGAGCTCGCCGACCAGGGCGTAGACGCCGGCGCCCAGCACGTCGCCGAGCACGAACAGGAACAGCAGGGGGCCGGTCACCGCGCGGCGCAGGCGCGGCGTGGTGCGGTCCGTGGGGGTGTCGGTCGTGGTCACCCGGCCGATTATCGGGTCGGGCCCGCGGGCGCGCGCGGCGAGCGGGCGGGCCGCCGGACGGGTGACCGAGACCACACGCCCGGGGCGGATGGGCTCACGCCGGGCCGCGTGTTGACGATCGGTGGACGTGCGGCCGCTCACGGCGCCCGCACACCGGGGCCAGCGCCCCGGGGCACCGACGGCCCCCCTCCCACGGCGACGACGACGCGGGACGGCGCGCCGCCGCACCCGCCGCGGACGCGGCACACGTCACGCACCAGCACAGCAGCAGACCGGGCGCCCGGCCGGGTGCCCGCCAGCAGGGGGCCCCTCCATGTCCGTCCGTCCCGACGGGCGTGCCCGCGCGCACGCCCGACCCCTCCGCACGGCCGTCCTGGCCGTCGTCCTGACCGTCGTGTCCGTCCTGTCCTGCGGGGTGACCGCCCCGGCGGCCGCCGCCACGACCGACGACCCGGGGTTCCGCCTCGGCGCGCACGTGGACCGGGGCGCCGCCGCCGACACGGCCGCCGCCGTCGCCGGCTTCGAGGACGCCATCGGCCGGCGCCTCGACGTCCACCGCTGGTACAGCCGGTGGGACGACGTGCAGCCCGCCCCGGCGGTGGTCGCGTCCGTCGCGCGCGGCCGGACGCCGCTGCTGTCGATCTGGCCGCGGCGGCTCGACGGGACGGTGGTGCCGTGGCAGGCCATCGCCGACGGCCGGGTCGACGCGCAGATCCGCGCGCAGGCCGCGGGGGTCGCCGCCCTGGGGGTCCCCGTGTACCTCACGCTGCACCACGAGGCCGACATCGCCGACGGCTGGGGCACCCCGGCGCAGTTCCGTGCGGCCTGGCGGCACTACGTCGAGGTCTTCCGGGACGCGGGCGTGCCGGACGTGCGGTGGACGTGGGTCGTGACCCCGGGCAGCTTCGGCTCCGCACCGTCGACGGCCGGCGCCGACGCCTTCTACCCGGGGGACGACGTCGTCGACCGCGTCGGGCTGGACGCCTACAACTGGTACGGGTGCGCGGCGGGCAAACCCGCGGCGTGGCGCTCGCTGGCCGAGGTCGCCGGGCCGTTCCGCCGGTGGGCGCAGGACCGCGGCAAGACGCCCGTGCTCGCCGAGTTCGGCACCGCGACGGACGCCGCCGACCCGGGGCGCCGCGCCGCGTGGCTGACGGACGCGGTCGACTGGCTCGGCCAGTGGCCGGGGCTGGACGTCGCGTCGTCGTTCGAGGGCACCGGGACGTGCCCGTGGGCGGTCGCCGGCTCCGCCTCGGCCCGGACGGCCTACGCGGCCGCCGTCGCGTCCCCGGTGGCGAACGCCAGGCCGACCGCGTCGCTCCGGCCCTCCGGCACGGTCGGGCCCGCGCCGCACGCGGTGACGTTCGACCTGGCGTCGAGCACCGGCGGCGGCTCCGCCACCGGCACCGGCGTCGCCCGGTGGACGCTCGACCTGGGGGACGGGGGCACCCGCTCGGGCACGGGCGCGCCGGGGGCGGTCGCGCACACCTACGGCGCCGGGACCTTCACGGCCCGCCTCGCGGTCACCGACGCGGCGGGGCGGACGGGCACCGACAGCCGGACGGTCACGGTGGCGCCCCCGCCGGTCGTCACCGCGGCGGAGCAGGGCGTCACCGGGACCGGGGCCGGCCTGCGCGCGTGGGTCGACCCCGAGGGCCTGGCGGGCACCGTGCGCCTCGCGTGGTCGGTCGACGGGGGTGCGGAGGCCGGGCACGTCGACCGCGCGGTGACGGCGAGCACGTCCGCGCAGGCCGTCGGGGTCGACCTCACCACCCTGGCGCCGGGTACCCGGTACCGGTGGACGGCCACCGCCACGACCGCGGCGGGCACCACCACGGTGGCGCGGACCTTCGACACCCCGGGACCGCCCACCGTCCGGCCCGTCGCGGCCACCGCCGTCGGACGGACCAGCGCGACCGCCCAGCTGCGGGTGCACCCGCACCTGCTGGCCACGACGGTGCGGGTCGAGCTGGGCACGGGGACGCGGTCGGCGGACGTGGCGTTCCCGGCGGCGAGCTGGGAGCGGGCGGGCACCGTCGCGCTCACGGGCCTCGCGCCCGGCACGACGTACCGGTACCGCGTGGTCGCGACAAACGCCATGGGGACGACCACCGGGCCGGAGCAGACGCTCACCACCGCGCCCTGACGGCGGGTCTCGACGGCCGGGGGTGGGCCGCCGCGCGCGCAACCGCGCGGTTGGTCAACCCCGGCGTGCCGTGGCAGGCTCGGCGCAACCGACCGGTTGAGGAGGTGCTCGTGGCTGCGGACGACCCGCTGTCCCAGGTGTTCTCGGCGCTCGCGGACCCGCTGCGCCGCGACATCGTGGCGCGCCTGGCCGCCGGCGACGCGACGGTCGGCGAGCTCGCCGCGCCGTACAGCGTGACCGTGCAGGCGGTGTCGAAGCACCTGCGCGTGCTGGAGGCGGCCGGCCTCGTGACCCGCACGCGCGACGCGCAGCGCCGCCCGGTGCACCTCGAGGTCGACGTCTTCGACCTCATGACGATGTGGATCGAGCGGCACCGGCGCGCCGCGGAGTTCCGGCACCGCCGCCTGGACGAGGTGCTGCTCACCGACGAGGAGACGCCGCCCGAGCAGGCGCCGCGGGTGCGGACCGAGCGGGCGCCGCGGGTGCGTCCCGAGAGCGAGCGGGTGTTCCAGCCCTGGGACCTCGGGTCGCGCGTGGTGCGCCCGGGCACGGAGGACGGGGCCGACACGGCCCGCTGACCTCGCGCCCCGTGCGCCTCAGCCCTCGTAGGCCCAGTGCCAGGGCTCGCGCGGGGTGTCCTCGACGAAGCCGTAGCGGCCGCCGTTCGCCCGCATCCAGGCCTGCGCGGCGTCGTCGAGGTCGAGGTCGACCGCCATGCCCCAGCCGTGGTCGCTGGTGCCCGGGACCGCGGCGAGCCCGCCCTGCGAGTACAGGCCCTTGCGGGCCGCGACGTCGACCTGCGCCTCGTACGACCGGTACGAGTCCGTGATGCCGATGGTCACGCCGTCCTTCGCCGCGTCGGCGCGGGCGCGCTCCAGGGCGTCGGCCGCGGGGGCCCAGAGCCGGTGGCCCGTGCCCTCCACCTCGGACAGCGCCGAGGCGGGGATCTTGCCGTTGCCGTAGGCGGCGAGCTCGACGGGGACGCCGTCGGCGTCCCGCTCGCCGCTGCTCGCCGCCGCGGACGTGCCCGCGGTCTCGTCGACCGCCTGGGACAGCGCCTGCTCGAACTGGGCACCGCTCGTGGCGGTCGCCGCCGGGGACGCCGGGGCGAGCGACCCGAGGGTCGCCTGGATGGCGGCGATGCGCTGGGTGATCGCGCCGATGCCGTCGAGGCTCATGGGGTGCTGCTCCTTCTCGGGTGCTCGGCGGTCCCATCGGCGGGCCGGGCGCGGACCTGAGCGGACCTGAGGCGCCAGGGGCCGGCCGCGGGGCGGGTTCCGGAGCAGGACGCGACACGCGGGAAGAGGAGCTGGACGTGTCAGTGGTCCTGCGTACCGTCGTGGTCATGAGGAGTGGACGGCACCTGTGCACCTGGTTCGACGACGCGGACGGCGTCGAGCTGCTGTGCGGCTGCGGCGCCCGGGCCGTGGTCGTGGTCGACGACGAGACCGGCGAGACGGTCGTGGTCGTGGTCCCCGACGAGCCCGCGCCGCTGGCGATCTCGGCCTGAGCCGGTCGCCTGACCGGCGGGCCGGCCTACCGGCGGGTCAGTTCACCGGGACCGTGCGGCGCTCGGGCGTGAACGCGTACAGCGTCCCGTCCTGCTCGCCGACCCACCACTCGCCGCACATCGTCGTCGACCGCTGCTCGACCTCCGCCGGCCACCACTGCGCCCGGAGCGTGGACACCGACCGGTAGTCCGCCGGGTCCGCGTCGACGGGCCGCGGCCCCAGCGGCTGCTCGGCGGTCACCGGGACGCACGTGGCGGGCAGGTCGGCGAGCGTGGCCCGCAGCGACACGATGCGCTCCGCCCCGCCGGAGCGCGCCTCGACGCGCACGTCGGTGGCGTCGTCCGGCACCCACTCCGGCAGGGCGCCGGCCCCCTTCGCGTCCGCCCCCGTGGCGTAGGTGGCGGCGTGGCCGGGGCTCGGCCGGCCGAGGGCCTGCGCGACCGGCCCGCCGCACGCCGACAAGACCAGCACGGCCCCCGCCGCGACGGCCAGCGCGCCGAGCATCCGGCGCTCCGGGGTGCCCGACGGGGTACTGGTCAGCGGCGTGGTGTCCATGCCCTCGACGCTACGGACCGGCCACGGGCCGCCACATCGGCTCCCGGTCCGGTCCTCGCGCCCCGCCCCTCCACCCCGGGGTGGAGGGGCCGGTCATCCTGCGGTGGTGCTCAGGGCGCCGGCGGCGCGGGGGGCGGTGCGGCGGGTGGCGCCGCAGGAGGTGGTGCCGGGCCGGCCGACAGCACGAGCCCGACCGTCGAGCCGATCGTCCCGGTGCCCGACAGGCTCTGGCTGACCACGAGCCCGGGCGCGAGGTCCGAGGGCGCCGGTGCCCCGACGGACACCCCGAACCCGGCGGCGCTCAGGGCGGCGCGCGCGGCGCCCTCGTCCCGGCCGACGACCCGGGGCACGGGCACCTGCTTGCCCAGCACCTCGTCCTGCCCCGCGGGGGCGAACCCGGGGACGGCCTGGCCCTCGACGGTGCGGGTCATGAAGCCCTTCCACACCGGTACCGCCACCGAGGACCCGAACACGTTGCGGATGTACCGGCCGTTGATGACGACCCGCTGCATCGGGATCATCCGCTCGGCGTGCCCGACCCAGACCGCGGTCGCGCGCAGCGGGGTGTAGCCGACGAACCACGTGTGCTCGTTCCGCGAGGTGGTGCCGGTCTTGCCGGCGGACGGGAACGGCGGGGGCGACGTGGCCGCGGTGCCGCTCCAGACGTTCTGCAGGGCGTGGTTCACGGCGTTCGCGATGCGGGGCTCCAGCGCGCCCGGCGTGCAGGTCGCGGCGGGCACGGGCAGCGGGTTCCCGTCGGTGTCCACGACGGCCGAGATCGCCACGGGGGTGCAGTACGTCCCGCCGGCGGCGAAGGCGGCGAACGCGGCGGCCATCGCGAGGGGGGCCACCGAGTCGCTGCCCAGCACGTTGGCCGGGAGCGGCGCGAACGGCCCGTCCCCGGACTGGCCGCCCGCCCGGTGGATGCCCAGCGCGGTGGCGGTGTCCATGATCCCGCAGAGGTCCAGCTGCGACGCCATGGCGATGTACCCGGAGTTCACGGAGTTGCGCGTGGCGTCGAGCACCGACATGCGGCCGCCGGAGCGCGGGCCCTCGGCGTTCGAGAACCGGTACTCCGTCCCGGGGTCGAGCGTGGTGCACGGCGCGGGGAACTGGCTGAACCGGTAGGAGAACCGGGTGGCGTCGACGACCTCGCTGAGGCTGTGCCCCTCCTTCAGCCACTGGGCGAGGGTGAACGGCTTGAACGTCGAGCCCGGCGGGAAGCCGCTGCCGCCCCCGTACGTGAAGTCGGTGTTGTAGTTGACGGCCGTCTCGCGCTCGCCGTGCTCCTGGGTGTTGTTGTACGTCCGGTTCTGCGCCATGGAGGTGATCCGGCCGGTGCCGGGCTCGACCGTCACGAGCGAGGTGGCGACGCCGGAGGGGTCGTCCACGGGCACGCCGTTCTTCAGCTCCTCGTCGGCGATGGTCTGCTCGCGCGGGTCGAGCGTCGTGGTGATCGTCAGCCCGCCGCGGTACAGCAGCTCCACGCGCTCCGCCGGCGTCTCGCCGAACGCGGGGTCGTTCCGGATCACCTTGGTGACGTAGTCGCAGAAGAACCCGGAGCCCCGCACCACGTCGCCCGCCGCCATGCACCCGACCTTCGGCTCGTGCACGACCAGGGTGGCGGGCAGCGGCGTGGCCAGCCCGGCGGCGAGCTCCTCGGACGTGACGTAGCCCTGCTCGTGCATCAGCCGCAGCACCCGGTCGCGGCGCTCCTGGGCGACCTCGGGGTTCCGGACCGGGTCGTAGGCGGTGGGGCTCCGGGTCACCCCCGCGATGGTCGCGGCCTCCAGGTAGCCGATCTGCGCCGCCGGCTTGCTGAAGTAGCGCTGCGAGGCGGCCTGCACGCCGTAGGTGTTGACCCCGAACTGCGCGATGTTGAGGTAGGCCTCGAGGATCTGGTCCTTGGTCATCTCCTTCTCGAGGGCGATCGCGAGCTTCGCCTCCCGCAGCTTGCGCGCGTACCCCTGGGCGCCGTCCGCCTCCCGCGCCTGGTCCGCGGCGACCAGGTCCCCGCCCCGCACGGCCTTCTCGATCAGCACGTTCTTGATGTACTGCTGGGTCAGGGTGGACGCGCCCTCGGTGCGCTGCGGGTGCTGCAGGTTCCGCACCAGGGCCCGCAGCATCCCCTCCGGGTCGATGCCGCCGTGCTGGTAGAACCGCTTGTCCTCCGTGGCCACGACGGCGTCCCGCAGCGGCTGGGACACCTCCGCCAGGGGGACGACCTCGCGGTTCTCGGCCCAGAAGGTCGCCAGCACGGTCGTGCCGTCCGCGGCGAGCACGGTGGAGCGCTCGGACAGCGGCTGCCGCTCCAACTCGGTCGGCAGGTCGCCGAACGCCTCGACCGCGAGGTCGGTGGTGCCGTTCGCGACCGCGACGGTCGGCAGGACGAGACCCGCGGTCAGCAGGCCGCCGACGCCCGCGGTCAGCACGAAGGCGACCAGCAGCGCGACCGCCTTGACGACGGACATGCGGCGGGCGGCGCTCGGACGCTGCGACGCGGCCATGGCCACACGCTAGGGCAGCGGACGGCCCGTGGGGAGAGGTGCGGGGGACCGGGCGGTGCGGCGGCCCGGGATCAGGACAGCGCGGCGAACGCGTCGGCGACGGTCTCGTGCGCCGGCAGCACGCGGATCATCGTCGTCAGCTCCAGGACGTCGAGCACCTGACCGCCCGGGCGGGCGATCGTCAGGTCCCCGCCCGCGGTGCGGGTCGCGCGCAGTCCGGCGACGAGCGCGCCGAGGCCGGACGAGTCGAGGAACGTGGTGGCCTCCAGGTCGACGACGACCCGGGTGCTGCCCGCGGCGACGAGGTCCGACAGGACGGCCTTCAGCTCGGGGGCGTCGGCGGCGGTGAGCCGGCCGGTCGGGCGGACGACCACGGCGGGCCCGCTGATCCGCTGCACGGCGATCTCCACGTCTGCCCTCCTCCTGGCGCGGTCCGCCCGGACCCGCGACGCCCAACCCTATGCACACGCACGCGCGGCCGCCGTCCGCGCCCGCCCAGCGGTCAGACGGCGGGCTCCACGTCGACCCGGTGGCGGGGGAGCTGGTCCTCGCCCAGGTCGGTGCGCCAGCGGCCGCACACGCGCAGCCCGGCCAGGTCCAGGTGCGGCGCGACGACCTCGCCCAGCGGCGTGGGGCAGTCGGGGGCGGCGAGCAGGTCCCGGCACAGCGCGTCGCCGTCGGCGTCCGCGATGGTCAGCGTCCACACCAGGTCCCCGTCCGCGGACGACGCGTCGGGCGAGTGCACGGTCACCGTCCGCGCACGGGCCATGGTCACCTCGTCCAGCGCGGTGATCCGCGGCAGCTCGTCGTGGTGGTGCGCCATCGCCCCCTCCATCCGGTTCCCGCATCATGCGCGCCGCCGCAGGTCCCGCACGGCCGCCGCGCGGGTGAATTCCGCCACGGGCACGGCACGCCTGGCCCGGCGTGTCCGGCTCGTCACCGCCGTCCCGCCGGGTGAGCATGGCGGAGGCGACCGGAGGTCCCCGCCGGCGCGGGCACCCGTGCCGCCGCCCTCCCGAGCCGAGAGAGAGATCGTTGACCACCTCCGCGCTGCGGGTCGTCGTGCTGGACGACGACCCCGACGTCGCCACCTACACCGGGACCGTCCTCGAGCGCCGCGCGGGGTGCGAGGTGGTCGTCCTGCACGACGCCTCGGACATCGCCGGGACGCTCGCGCGCTTCGACCCCGACGTCGTCGTCACCGACATCGAGATGCCCGGCATGTCGGGGCTCGAGCTGGCGGGGGTGCTGCGGGAGCAGGCGCCGGACGTCGGCGTCGTCGTCATGACCGCGCACGTGTCGGTCGACTACGCCGTGGGCGCGCTGCGGCAGCGGGCGGACGAGCTGCTCACCAAGCCGGTCCCCGCGGGGCAGCTCGTCGAGGTCGTGCGCCGGCTCGGGGAGCGGCGCCGCGCGGTGCAGGCCGCACGGCCGGTCGTCCTGGCGGTCGGTGCGCACCCGGACGACGTCGAGATCGGCGTCGGCGGGACCCTCGCGAAGCACCGGGCGGCCGGGGACACGGTCGTCGTGCTGACCCTGTCCCGCGGCGCCCGCGGCGGCGACGTCGAGCACCGCCAGGGCGAGGCGCTCGCGTCGGCGGAGCTGATCGGCGCCCGGCTGTTCCTGGAGGACCTGACCGACACGGAGATCCCGATGGCGGAGCCGACCGTCGGCATCGTCGAGCGGGTCGTGGCCGAGGTGCGGCCGACGGTGGTCTACACGCACACCGTGCACGACCGGCACCAGGACCACCGCGCCGTGCACCAGGCGGTGATGGTCGCCACCCGGGGCATCGGCACCGTCGCCTGCTTCGAGAGCCCGTCGGCGACCGTCGACTTCCGGCCCAACCGGTTCGTCACCATCGACGCGCAGCTCGAGACCAAGCTCGCGATGCTCGCGTGCTTCGCGTCCCAGACCGCCGTCCGGGACTACCTGGACCCGGAGATGGTGCGCGCGACCGCCCGGTACTGGTCGCGGCACGGCACCGGCGACGCCGTCGAGCCGCTGGAGATCGTGCGGGACACCGGCGGGATCGGCTCCGGCGCGCTGCTCGCGGCGGACGACCGCCGCGCCACCCGGGCGGGGTCGCGGTGAGCGGCGTGCTCCGGGGTGCGGCCGCCGGCGCGCCGAGCGGGCGGCGTGCGGCACCGAAGGCCGACCGCGCCGTCCTGCTCAAGCACCTGCCCACGCTGCTGGCGTCCGTGGTGGCCGCCGTCGTCGTGGCCGTGGCGCCGGACACCGTGGTCACCGACGGCCGCACGGTGCTGGCCGCGGCGGCGGTGATGGCGCTCGCGACCGCGCTGGCCGTCCTCGCGGTGCTGCGGCCCTCCCGCGCACGCCGCCGCGACCCCGAGGACGCGTGGGGTGCGAGCGACGGCTGGGCGGTGGTCGTGCCGCTGCTGTCCGTGCTGTCGATCGGCCTGCTGCGCGCCGGCACGGGCGGTTCCGGCTCGCTGTTCGGGTCGATGCTCGTGCTCCCGCTGATCTGGATCGCCGCCGAGCCCGGCCGGTGGGCCGTGCTGCTCGCCGCGGGGGCGTCGTGCCTCGCGCTGCTGCTGCCGTGGCTGCCGTGGCTCCCGGGGGCCGGTACGGGGGAGGCGGACGCCCTCGCGCCGTGGCGCGCGGTGTTCGTCCCGTTCGTCTACGCGCTCGCGGCGCTCACGGTCAACGAGCTCGCGCGGCGGCTGCGCGGGCACCTCGCCCGGCTGCACTCCGCCGACCGGCTCACCCGCAGCGTGCTGGACGCGGTCACCGAGCAGGCGGTCATCGGCACCGGGCTCGACGGCCTCGTGGACGTGTGGAACCCGGGCGCCGCCGCGCTGCTGGGCCGCAGCCCCGCGCAGGCGCAGGGCCGCGTGCGGATCGACGAGGTGGTGCTGCCGGCCGAGCTCCACGAGCAGTGGCGGCGCACCGGCACCACCACGCCGTTCGAGGCGCTGGTGGCCGGCGTCGCACCCGGCCGGCCGGACGTCACCGAGTGGACGTGGCTGCGCGCGAACGGGTCGCACGTCCCGGTCCAGGTCTCCGTCACGGTCCGGCAGGACGGGGGCGGCCGGCCCGTCGGCTACCTGTTCGTCGCGACCGACGCCAGCCGGGTGCACGAGGCAGCCCGGCTGCAGGAGCAGTTCACGGGGATGATCTCCCACGAGCTGCGCACCCCCGTCTCCGCGATGCTCGGGCACCTGGAGCTGCTGCGCGACGATCCGCTGACCGCCGACCAGGAGCGGTCCGTCGAGGTCGCCGAGCGGAACGCGCACCGGCTGCTGCGACTCGTCGACGACCTGCTGCTCACCGCGCGCGTCGACGCCGGCGGGTTCCCGCTCGCACTCGAGGACGTCGACGTCGCGGAGGTCGCGCGGGCTGCGGTCGTCGCGTCCGGGCCTGTGGCCGACCGGGCGGGGGTGCGCCTCGACCTGGACGTGCCCGACGCGCCCGTGCCGCTGCGGGCGGACCCCGGCCGCCTCGCGCAGGTGTGCGACAACCTCGTCTCGAACGCGCTGAAGCTCACCCCGGCCGGCGGCTCCGTCACGGTGCGCGTCACCTCCGGCGTCGACCACGTGCGCATCGCGGTGGCGGACACCGGGCTGGGCATCCCCGCCGACGAGGTGGACCGGCTGTTCGGCCGCTTCTTCCGCACGTCGACCGCCACCCGGAACGCCGTGCCGGGCGTCGGGCTGGGGCTCGCGATCACGCGGTCGATCGTCGTCGCGCACGGCGGGGCGATGGAGGTCGCGAGCGTCGAGGGGGAGGGCGCGACGTTCACGGCGGTGCTGCCGCGGCGCCGCGCGGTCTGACGGTCCCACCACCCGGCCCCACCGGGGACGGGTGCTCAGGGGCGGAGTGCCGCGTCCAGGAAGAGGTCGACGTCCTCGAACATGAGCGGCAGCAGCTGGTCGACCTGCTCGTCGTCCCAGTGCCACCACTGCACCGCCAGGAGCCCGGCGATCTGCCGGTCGGTGAACCGCTGGCTGACCCGCCGTGCCGGTGCACCGGCGACCACGGCGTACGGCTCGACGTCGTGGAGCAGCAGCGAGCCGGGTGCGACGACGGCGCCGTCCGCCACGGAGACCCCTGGCATGACCGTCGTCCCGTGGCCGATCCACACGTCGTTGCCGAGGGTGATCGGGCCTGACGCGAGCGCACGACCGCGGATCAGCCGCGCGTTCGGCCACGTCTCCGCCAGGGTCGCGAAGGGGTAGGACGTGACCGCGTCGGCACGTCGCCGGCCGAGGACGAGCGTGACGTCGTGGTCGATCGACGTGAACCTGCCGATGGTGAGCGCCGCGGCGCCTGCGCCCTCGACGGCCGGCTTCCCGACGGTGTGGTCGCCGATGACCCAGCCGTGCCGCGCGGCCTCCTCGGCGAGCGCGGAGCGCGTGAGCCGCGACGAGCGCTCCCGCGCGGACCAGTCGGGCTCGACGGTCTCCAGCACGTGGACGATCCGCTCCGCGCGCCGGGGCAGGAACGCGCCCTCGAGCCGCAGCCCCGCCGCCGTGGTGGTGACCGTGTCGAACCGCGTCGTGGCCCGTCCGTCCGTGCCGCGCAGGACCAGGACGCCGTCCTCCAGCGCCCACGTCGCCTCGTTCTTGTGCGAGTGGCCCCACACGCTGCCGTCCGCGAGCAGCCGGATCGGCTCGACGACGTTGGAACCGTCGGCGCGGCGCTTGCGCCAGGTCGCGGCGCACACGAGGTCACGGTCGAGAGCGACGGGTGCAGCGGGATCTGCGGGCGGGCCCGGGGGCAGGCGCGCGGAGGCGCCGTCGAGAGCTGCCGCCGCGACGAGCCCGGAGAGGGCCGCCGCCGTCGCGCCGCCGGGTCGAGAGGGTCGCGCGACGACGTGCGCGCCGAGCGAGCGGGCGGCGCGGTCGACGTACGGGCGCAGACGGGCGTCCACGACGTCGGCCGGGACGTGGCGACCGCCGGCCTCGTGACCGGTCGGCGGTAGGTCGAGCAGCACGACGCGAGCCGCCGGCACCGTCCTGCGCAGGACGTCCCCGAGCCAGTCGGCCGCCCTGGCCCAGTGCTCGAGGTGGAACGGGTCCCCGACCTCGAGATGACGGGTGCGCGGGGGCAGCAGGTCGTCACCCCCGGCGGACAGCAGCTCGGGCGTCCGCGTGACGACCGAGCCGTCGGGCAGCAGGTGTACGCCCAGGCACTCGTGGAGCAGGTCCAGGACCACGAGGTCCACCCCGCCGGCGACGGCCTCCAGGAGGTCCGCGAGGTTCGAGTCGAAGTCCCCGCGCACGGCGCGCTGAGCGGAGCGCGAGGGGAGAGCCGGCGGCGGGATGAGGGTCACGGGCCGGGAGTAGGCGCTGAGCAGCGACTGGTGCACCACGAACTGCCGCACGTGGAACCGGGCCGGGTCGAGGTGCTCGGCGACCTCCCGCCCGCGCGGGGACCCGTAGACGAACACGCGCTTCTCGCTCATCGTGCCTCCAGCCGGCGCGGGCGCGCGTCCTCGGGGACGAAGTCGTCCGGCCGTCGCCCCCTGCCGAACCACCAGGCGACCGCCTGGACGGCCCGGGCGGCGGCGTGCCCGTCGCCGTACGGGTTCGCCGTGCCGGACACCGAGGCGTGCGCGGCGGGGTCGGAGAGGATCCGCGCCGCCTGCTCCACGATCCGGTCCTCGTCGGTCCCCACCGGCAGGACCGTGCCGGCGTCGACGCCCTCCGGACGCTCGGTCGTGTCCCGCAGCAGGACCACCGGGACCCCGAGGCCCGGGGCCTCCTCCTGCACCCCGCCCGAGTCGGACAGGACCAGGTGCGCGCGAGCGAGCAGGCGCGCGAAGTCCAGGTAGTCCAGCGGGTCGGTCAGGACGACGTTGGGCAGGCCCGAGAGGTGCGCCTCCAAAGGGCGGCGGACGGCCGGGTTGCGGTGCAGCGGCGTGACGAACCGGACGTCACCGAACTGCAGGGCCAGCCGCCGGACGGCACGCCCGATCCGTTCGAGACCGGGCCCGAGGTTCTCCCGGCGGTGAGCGGTCACCAGCACGAGCCGGCGCCCGCTGCCCGACGGCTCACGGAGCCGCGGGTCGGCGACCGGGGCGGGGCCGGCCAGGGCGAGGTGCAAGGCGTCGATGCCGGTGTTGCCGGTCACGACCACGGCCTCCGGCTGGACCCCCTCCATCAGGAGGTTGCTCCGGTTCCCGGCCGTCGGGGCGAGGTGCAGGCCGGCGACCTGGGTGATCTGCCGGCGGTTCAGCTCCTCCGGGAAGGGCGAGGTGAGGTCGTGCGTCCGCAAGCCGGCCTCCAGGTGCACGACGGGGACCCGGCGGTAGAACGCGGCGAGCGCGGCCGCGGCCGCCGTGGAGGTGTCGCCCTGGACCAGGACGGCGTCGGGAGCGGCGCTCGCGAGCAGGGCGTCGACCCGCTCGAGCGTGCGCGAGAAGATCCTCGCGAGCGGTGCCCCCGCGGCGAAGACGTCGAGGTCGTGGTCCGGGCGGATGGCGAAGACCGCGTTCACCGCGTCCAGCATCTCCCGGTGCTGCCCGGAGACCACCGTGACGGGCGACAGCACGGCGTGACGCGCGAGCGCGTGGATCACGGGTGCGACCTTGATCGCCTCGGGCCGGGTGCCGTACACGACCATGACGCGGAGCCTCACGCGGTGCCCCCCGGTGACCGCCGGCGGGGTCCTGCCCGGGCGTGCCGCGGCGGCGCGTCCCGTCGGGGCGTGGCCGTGACGTGGACGTGCGTCTCGCGGTGGTCGGCACGGGCCTCGTCGAGGATGGACGCGGCGGTGGCCGGTCGGCCCTTCGCCGTCCAGTACGCCCAGCGGCGGTACCGCGGGGCGACGTCCGCGGCCGGACCGTCGAGGACCGGCCGGCCGTCGTGCAGCCAGATCGCCCGCGTGCACGTCGTCTCGGTCGTCCGTGCGTCGTGGCTGACGAGGAACACCGTCCCGGCGTGCTCGCGCAGCCGCTGCATGCGCTCCTCGCTGCGTCGGCGGAACGCCGTGTCGCCCGTCGCGAGCGCCTCGTCGATGAGCAGGATGTGCGGGCGCACCGCCGACGCGATGGCGAAGCGGAGGCGCGCCGCCATGCCGGAGGAGTACGTCCTCATCGGCAGGTGGATGGACGCACCGATGCCGGCGAGCTCGACGATGTCCGGCACCGACGCGTCCGCCTGGGCGGGGGTGAGGCCCATCGCGAGGCAGCCGAGCCGCGCGTTCTGCCGCCCCGAGAGGTCGGGGACGAGGGCGGCGTTCGTGCCGATGAGCACCGGCTGGCTCTCGGCCAGCACCCGGCCACGGGTCGGGAGCTCGAGCCCGGCGACGACGCGCAGCAGCGTGCTCTTGCCGCTGCCGTTCCGGCCCACCAGGCCGATCTGCTCGCCGGCCCGGGCGACGAAGGAGACGTCGTCGAGCGCGTCGACGAGCACGGTGGGCCGGCGTCCGAGGCGCGGCCGCGCGCCGCGGGCGAGCGGGTGGCTCCGTCGCGTCACCGGAGGCTCCTCGGCGGACGGTGTGCGGTAGCGGACCGAGACGCTCTGCACCGCGACCGTGACCGGCGGCAGGTCCCCGAGGTCAGGCGCGGCCATACGACTCCTCCCCGTGCCAGAAGAAGGTGATCCCCGCGACGAGGCTCCCGAGCGCCCACGCGGTCAGCGCAGCCCAGGTGGAGAACGCCGGCGTCCGGGCGTACAGCAGGCAGTCGCGCGCGGCGTCGATCACCAGGAACATCGGGTTGGCGTGGACGAGCGCGAGCAGCACCGGGTGGGAGACCGCGCCGTCGAACGAGAAGAAGACGCCCGAGCCGTAGAACCAGAAGCGCAGCAGCACGCTGATCAGCTGGTTGACGTCGGGGAGCACGGCACCCACGCGGGCCACGACGAGCGAGGCGCCGAGGACGAACACCGCCTGAAGGGCCACCACCAGGGGGAAGAGCAGCGCGCTCCATCCCCAGCGCTCCCGCTCCGGCAGCACGACGACGAGCAGCAGCATCGCGAGCAGCGCGGGACCGAGGCTCACGACGCCCTGGAGCACCGCGGACACCGGCAGGGACGCACGGGGGAAGGTGAACGCCCGGACGAGCGCGCGTCCGGTCCGGATCGACCGGGTGCTGGAGGTGAGGCACTGCGACGTGAACGCGAACAGGAAGGTGCCGACGACCAGGTACCCCACGTAGTTGTCGATGCCGCGCCGCGACCCCAGCAGGAGACCGAACACGACGTAGTAGGCGAGGCCGTCCAGGACGGGTCGCACCACCAGCCACGCCTGGCCGAGCACCGTCTCGCGCGTCCTGCCGATCACCCTCCCGCGGGCCTCCTCCCACAGGAACGACCGGCGCCCCCACAGCTGGGCGACGTAGCCGGCCAACGGGGCGCGCGCCCCCACCCGCGTCAGGGCCTCGGGGGAGACGACCTCGACCAGGGGACCGGCGCCGCTCGTCCACGCATCGCGCGTCGGGGCGGGGTCCGGGAGCCAGGGCGTCGCCGCGCCGGTGGTGGTCCCGGCACCGGGCCCCGTCACGCGTCCGCCCCGATCCGTCCGTAGAGGTCGCGGTACAGCCGGCCGCTGCGCGCCCACGTCCGGCCCGCGGCGACCTCGCGCCCCGCCCGGACCAGCCCGGTGCGCACCGCCTCGTCGCCCCGCAGGGCCGCGATCGCGTCGGCGAGGGCGACGGCCTCGTCGGCCGGGACGAGCCGTCCCGCGCCACCCGCCAGCACCTCCGCGAGGGCCGGCAGGTCGCTGGCCACGACGGGCCGTCCGAGCGCCATGGCCTCCACCGGCTTCAGCGGCGTCACCCGCCGGCACACCTCGACGTCCCGTCGCGGGACCACGAAGACGTCGAGCGCCTGGTGCCAGCGCGGTGCCTCGCCGGAGGGGACGCGGCCGGGGAACAGGACCGTCCCGCCGACCCCGGCGTCGTGGGCGTGACGCTCGAGCTCCGGGCGCGCGACGCCGTCGCCGACGACGCACGCGCGGACGTCGACACCTCGTCGCCGGAGCAGGGCCACGGCGTCGATCAGCGTGTCCAGGCCCTCGTACCCGACCAGGCTGCTCACCGTGCCCACCCAGAACCCCTCTCCCGGCAGCCCGAGGCGGCGCCGCGTGGCCGCCGGTCCCTCGTCGGGCAGGGTGAGGAGCCGCCCGTCCACACCGTTGGGCACCACCGCGATCCGGGACGCGGCGACGCCCCGGAGCACCAGGTCGGCCCGCAGCGTCTCGCTCAGCGTCACGACGTGGTCCGCCGACGCTGCGACGGCCGCCTCCTGGGCGCGCAGCAGGGTGAACCGCTCGCTCGCGCCGGCGGCGGCCTGCTGAGCGGTCCCCGGACGGCCGGCCACCCAGGTCTGCTCGAGCAGACCGCGCACCTCGTACACCCACGGCACGCCGAGCTCCGAGGCGAGGGCCGCGGCGACCTGCCCGTTGCCGTACGGCGTCGTGGTGTGCAGGACGGTCGGGCGGAGCGCGCGCGCGACGGGACGGAGCAGCTCCACCGTGTGCACGGAGCGCTGGACGGCGGTCGCCGGCTGCCGTGACGGCAGCAGCCGGCGGTAGGTGACGCCGTCCACGACGTCGGTGCGCCGGGCGGTCAGGCGCCCGACCGAGACCGGGTAGCCCAGGCGGGTCGCTGCCTCGACCCGGATCCCTGCGGCGGACTGGGCCCGCAGGACCGCGTGCGACCGCAGCGCGTAGCCGCTCGCCGTGTGGGGCAGCGAGCTCGTCAGGAGGTGCAGGGCGACCGGCCCGCCGCGGGCAGGAGCGGCCCGACGGGGCGGGGGACCGGCCGGCACCGCGAAGCCCGGCCGCAGCGTGGCGGAGTCGGACGCGTACCGGCGGACCAGCACGTGGTCGCCCGAGGCCGCCGCCAGCCGGACGGCCCCGCTCAGGTCCCCGGCCCGCCACGCCGCCCGCGCGGCCGTCGCCCCCGGGAGGTCCGGCACCAGGTCGGGCCGGTCCAGCTCGACGGCCAGCTCGGCGAGGAGCCGTCGCCCGGCGGCCCGACGGGGCCTGGCCTGCGGGAGCAGCGCCGCGGCCTGCTCCCGGCGTCCGGCGAGCCAGTGCCCCACCACCGCGCGGGTGCCGGAGGCCCGGCCGGCGAGCACGGTGCGGGCGGCGGCCGCCGACAGGCCGCGTGGGAGGCGGCGCGACACCTGGACCACGAGGAGGAGCGGGTCCTGGCGCAGCATGCCGCGAGCGGCGGACCCGGCGAGCGGCAGGTTCCGCAGGAGCGCGCGGACGCCGGCGACGCGGCTCATCGCGCGACCTCGTGCAGGAGGTCGAGGTAGTGCTCGGCCAGGCGGTCGAAGTTCGCGTGCCGGTCCACCCAGCGGCGGCCGTCCTCACCGACGTCGAGGCGGGAGCGGTCGAGCGCGAGCCCCTGCCACAGGTCGGCGAGCGCGCCGGGGTCCTCGGGCGGGACGACGTCGCCGGCCCGGGCCCGGCGGACGACGTACGCGGCCTCGCCCGACAACGACGCGGACACGTGCCGCCCCGCCGCCATCGCCTCGTAGAGCTTCGAGGGCACCGTCCACTCGAACGGGTCCCACGCGCGCAGCGGGACCAGGACGGTGTCGGCCCAGTCGTAGTGCGACCCCACCTCGCGTCGTGGCACCCGGCCGACGAACCGCACCGGCGCGTCGAGTGCGCGCGCCTCCGCGCGGAGCGCCGCGTCCTCGTGCCCGGACCCGACGACGCGCAGCCGCACCGCGACGCCGCGCCCCGCCAGCAGAGCCGCGGCGCGGACCCCGGTGAGGAGCCCCTGGCTGCGTCCCGTCGTCCCCAGGTACAGCACGTGCAGCGCGGCTCGCGGCGGAGGGGGCGGCCGGAGCGCGACCTCCGGGGCCGCGCCGTTGCGGACCACCTCGACCCTCCGCATGCCGCGATCGCGCAGCACGACCGCGAAGCCTGCCGTCGTGGTCACCACGGCCGCCGCTCGCCGTTGGCAGGACGTCACCAGACGGTGCACGGCGCGGGTGACCACCGCCTTCCACCCGCGCCGGCGACCGCCCCAGATGCCGCTCGGGGCGATGAGGTCCGGCCACGCGTCCCGCATCTCGACGACCAGCGGGGACCGTGTCGTCCAGGACAGCACCAGCCCCGCGGCGATCGACGGGATGCCCGGGGCGGTGGCGATGACGACGTCCGGCCGGTCGGGGCCGCGCAGCCGGCGGGTACCGACGAGGACGGTGTGCAGGGCGGCGACCAGCTGGTCGCCCGTCCGGCCGACCAGCCCGGTGCCGTGCTCACGGAACCGGACGCGGTGGATCGTCTCCCCGGACGGCCCGGCTCCGGTCGCGTGCGGCCGCTCGTCCGGTCGGAGGCCGTCCGCCGTGCCGCTCGGGTAGTGCGGCGGTGGCGCGAGGACGGTCACCCGGTTCCCTGCCGCGACGAAGCGCTCCACGAGGTGGCGCCAGCGACGCTGGGGGGCGCCCACCTCCGGCAGGTAGTGGTGCGTGACGAGGACGACGTGCACGGTCCTCACCCCGATCTCCACAGGTCGCTGACACGGACCCGGGGAGGCTATGTGCGCACGTCGGAGCGTTGAGTGGGACCGCCGACCCATGGGTAGGTGGTGGGGAGCGGCTACCCGCGACGGTGTTTCGTGGGTGTAACAGATCTGGGCAGAGGGTTCACGTCCGTCACCCTTCTGCCACACTTCCCCCCATGTCCACCACCTCCACGGGGGCGTCCGCGCAGGCGCCCGCCGCACCGAAGAGCGCGCTCGACCGGTTCTTCAAGATCTCCGAGCGCGGGTCGACCGTCGGGACCGAGATCCGGGGCGGCCTCGTCACCTTCTTCACGATGAGCTACATCATCGTGCTCAACCCGCTGATCATCGGCACCGTGCAGGACGGCACGGGCAGCTTCCTCGGGGGCGGCTCCGAGCCGAACATCCCGATGATCGCGGCGACCACGGCGCTGGTCGCAGGCGTCATGTCGATCCTCATGGGCGTGGTGGCCAACTTCCCGCTGGCGCTCGCGGCGGGCCTCGGGCTGAACGCCGTCGTGACGTACTCGATCGCCTCGCTGCCCGACATGACGTGGGCCGACGCGATGGGCATCGTCGTGCTCGAGGGCCTGATCATCCTGGTCCTCGTGCTCACCGGCTTCCGCGAGGCCGTGTTCCGCGCCGTGCCCATGGAGCTGAAGACCGCGATCAGCGTCGGCATCGGCCTGTTCATCGCGTTCATCGGCCTGTTCGACGCCGGCTTCGTGCGCATCCCGTTCAGCCAGGCGACGCCCGTGGAGCTCGGCATCGGCGGGTCGCTCGGCAGCTGGCCGCTGCTGGTCTTCGTGGTCGGCCTGTTCCTCGCGATCATCCTCATGGCCCGCAAGGTGCACGGCGCCATCCTCATCGCGATCATCGCGTCGACGGTGCTGGCCGTCGTGGTCGAGGCCGTCGCGGGGATCGGCGCCCGGTCCGCCGACAACGCCGGTGGCTGGTCGCTGGCCGTCCCGGCGCTGCCCGACTCGATCGTCGCGACCCCCGACTTCTCCCTGCTCGGGCAGTTCTCGCTGTTCGGGTCGATCGAGAAGATCGGCATCGTCGCCGTCGTCCTGCTGGTGTTCTCGGTGATGATCGCCGACTTCTTCGACACGATGGGCACGATGGTCGCCGTCGGCGGCGAGGCCGGCCTGCTGGACGAGAAGGGCAACCCGCCGCGCACCCGCCAGATCCTGGTCGTCGACTCCCTGGCGGCCGCCGCCGGCGGTGCGGCGTCCGTCTCCTCCAACACCAGCTACGTCGAGTCGGCCGCCGGTGTCGGCGACGGCGCGCGCACCGGCCTGGCGTCCGTCACCACGGGTGTGGCGTTCCTGCTCGCGACGTTCCTCGCCCCGCTGGTCGGCATGGTGCCGTTCGAGGCCGCCACCCCGGCGCTGGTCGTCGTCGGCTTCCTCATGGTCATGCAGGTGTCGGGCATCGACTGGAAGAACTTCGAGGTCGCCGTCCCCGCGTTCCTCACCATCGTGCTCATGCCGTTCTCGTACTCGATCACGGTCGGCATCGGCGCGGGCGTCATCTCGTTCATCGTCATCAAGCTGGCACTCGGCAAGCTGCGCCAGGTGCACCCGCTGATGTGGGTCGCCGGCGCGCTGTTCGTCGTGTACTTCCTCATCGGCCCGATCAAGGACCTGCTGGGCGTCTGACGCGCCGGTAGGTTCGACCCGACCACCACCGGCGGGAGGACCCATGCGCGTCTCGGTCATCGGCTGCGGCTACCTCGGCGCGGTGCACGCGGCGAGCATGGCGGAGCTCGGGCACACCGTCGTGGGCGTCGACGTCGACAAGGCCAAGGTCGAGAAGCTCGCCGCCGGGACGGCCCCGTTCTACGAGCCGGGGCTGCCCGAGCTGCTCACCTCGGTGCGGGACGCGGGACGGCTGACCTTCACCACCGACCCCGCGGAGGCCGCCGGCGCACGGGTGCACTTCCTGTGCGTCGGCACCCCGCAGCGGCACGGCGAGCTCCGGGCGGACCTGACCTACGTCGAGGACGCGTTCGCCGCGCTGCTGCCGCACGTCCGGCCCGGTGACCTGGTGGTGGGGAAGTCCACCGTCCCGGTGGGCACCGCCGAGTCGCTGGCCGAGCGGCTGGCGCCCACCGGCGCGACCCTCGTGTGGAACCCGGAGTTCCTGCGCGAGGGCTTCGCCGTGCACGACACGCTGCACCCCGACCGGCTCGTCTACGGCCTGCCGACGGACCCGGGCGGGGTGCCCACCGAGGCCGGTGCGGCCGCGCGGGCGGTGCTCGACGAGGTCTACGCGGCTGCGCTCGCCGAGGGCACGCCGCTGGTCGTCACCGACTACGCCACAGCGCAGCTCGTCAAGGTCGCCGCGAACTCGTTCCTGGCGACCAAGATCTCCTTCATCAACGCGATGGCCGAGCTCTGCGAGGCGACCGGTGCCGACGTCACCGGCCTCGCGGACGCCATCGGCTACGACGACCGGATCGGGCGCCGATTCCTCAACGCCGGCCTGGGCTTCGGCGGCGGCTGCCTGCCCAAGGACATCCGCGCGTTCATGGCCCGCGCCGGGGAGCTCGGCGTCGACGAGGCGCTCACGTTCCTGCGGGAGGTCGACGCGATCAACATGCGGCGGCGCGTCCGGATGGTCGACCTGGCCCGCGAGGTGTGCCACGGGTCGATCGTCGGGCGGAACGTCGCGGTGCTGGGTGCCGCGTTCAAGCCCGACTCCGACGACGTGCGGGACTCGCCCGCCCTGTCGGTCGCCGGCCAGATGCAGCTGCAGGGCGCCCAGGTCCGGGTCACCGACCCCCGGGCCGTCGACAACGCCCGCGCGGCGTGGCCGGGCCTCGTGTTCACGCCGACCGTCGAGGAGGCCGTCGAGGGCGCGGACGTCGTGCTCCTGGCGACCGAGTGGGCCGAGTACCGCGACCTGGACCCGCACGCCCTGGCGGGCCTGGTCCGGGAGCGCCGGATCCTCGACGGCCGCAACGTCCTGGACCCGCCGCGCTGGCGCGCCGCGGGCTGGACGTACCGCGCCCTGGGCCGCCCCTGACCCGGCCCCGCCCGCGCGAGTGGCGAGTCGGCGAGGCGTCCACAGGGACCGGGGCCGTGTGGCGTCCACAGGGAGCGGGTGGTGCGGGGGCGTCCGGCGGCGCGCGGGTGCGACCGTGCGGCATGTCGACCCGGCCCGCGCCCGTGCCTCAGCCGCTCGTCCACCGGGCGTTCCGCACGGCCGACGGCGCGGCGCTCGGACTGACCGCGGGCCGGATGCGTTCCTCCGACCTGGCCGCGCCGCACCGGGGCGTGCGCGTGGCCGGACCACCGGCCGCCGATCTGGAGGGCAGGTGCCGGGCGCTGCTGCCCCTGCTCCCGCCCGGGGCCCGCTTCACGCACGTGACGGCCCTGGCACTGGTCGGCGTCGAGCCGCCCTGGAGCCTGAAGGACGACGACAGGCTGCACGTCGAGGTGAGCACGACCGCGACGCGTCCGAGGATCCGCGGAGTCGTCACCCACCGGATCCCGGGCGCCGTTCCGCTCCTGCACCTACGCGGGCTGCCCGTGCTCCGACCGGAGCTCGCCTGGACGCGCACCGCGGACCGGCTGGCACACACCGAGCTCGTGGTGCTCGCGGACGGACTGTGCCGCCGGAAGCGGCCGGTGACCACGCCGGAACGCCTCGCGCAGGTGGTCGCAACGCTCCCCGCCGGGACGCGTGGTGTGCGGCTGCTGCGAGGGGCGGCCGCGTCGTGCGGGGCGGGGACCGACTCGGTCATGGAGACCCGGACGCGTCTGGCGCTCGACTCGGCGGGGATCCGGTGCGAGGTGAACCGCGCTGTGCGCGACGAGCAGGGGCGGTTCATCGCGATGCCAGACCTCTCGGACCCGGTGCTCCGCGTCGCGATCGAGTACGACGGCGACGTGCACCGGACCGACCGGCGGACGTGGCAGCGTGACGTCGCCCGCCGCCAGGCGCTCGAGGCGGCCGGCTGGCGCGTGGTCACGCTCACGGCCGGTGACGTCCTGGGAGCCGACGACCGGTGGATCTCGTGGGTCGCCGCGGCACGTACCGCGCAGTCCCGCGTCGCATCGCGCTCGTCGAGAGGGCAATAGATGTCTCGATGCGGGCGCCGATGGGCGCACCTACTGCCCACTCGGCGCCGGACGTCCGCGGGGGAGGCGGCCGGGACGGCGGGGGAGCGGGCTCCGGGCGTGTCGTTAGCGTAGGTAATGAGTTAGGGTAAGGACATGTCCCTCGTCGCCGATGCCCGGCCCCTCGCGCTCGCCGGGGAGCTGCGCGTCGCGCTGGCGAAGTCGACCCGGCGGATCCGGTCCCGGCGCGGGGCCGCCGACCTGCCGGACCCGCAGTTCAACGTGCTCGCGATCCTGCTCCGCGAGGGCCCCCTCACCCCCGGGGCGCTCGCGGAGGCCGAGCACGTGCAGCCGCCGTCGATGACCCGCACCGTGAACACCCTGGTCGGGCTCGGGTTCGTCGCGAAGTCGGAGCACCCGACGGACGGGCGGCAGGTCGTCGTGAGCCTCACGGGCGCGGGGGAGGCCGAGGTCCGCGAGACCCGCCGCCGCCGCGACGCCTGGCTCGCCGACCAGCTCCGCACGCTCACCCCCGAGGAACGCCGGACCCTCGCGCAGGCCGCCGTGCTGCTGCGCCGGATCGCGGCAGGATGAGGCCGCCCGCATGAGCTCCACCTTCGCCTCGCTGACGTACCCGAACTACCGGCTGTGGTTCGGCGGTGCGCTCGTCGCCAACATCGGCACCTGGATGCAGCGCGTCGCGCAGGACTGGCTGGTGCTGACCGTCCTGTCCGACGACTCCGGCCTGGCGGTCGGCATCACGACGGCGCTGCAGTTCCTCCCGACGCTGCTGCTGTCCGCGTGGGCGGGCGTGCTCGCCGACCGGGTGAACCGCCGCAAGCTGCTGATGCTCACGCAGGGCGGGATGGGGCTGCTGGCGTTCGGGCTCGGGGTGCTGGTCCTGTCCGGGAACGCGCAGCTCTGGCACGTGTACCTGTTCGCGCTGGGGCTCGGCGCCGTCGCGGCGCTCGACCAGCCGGTGCGGCAGACGTTCGTCGCGGAGCTCGTGCCCGCCGGCCGGCTGTCCAACGCGGTGGGCCTGAACAGCACGTCGTTCAACGCCGCGCGGCTGATCGGCCCCGGGCTGGCGGGCCTGCTGATCGCCGCGGTGGGTACCGGCTGGGTGTTCGTCATCAACGGGGTGTCGTTCGCGGCGACGATCCTGGCGCTGCTGCTCATGCGGACCTCGGAGCTGCGCCCGATGCCGGTCGCACCGCGCGCGAAGGGGCAGATCCGCGAGGGCGTCCGGTACGTCCGGGGCCGCAGCGACATCCTCGTCATCATGGTCGTGATCTGCGTGGTGTCGACCTTCGGGCTGAACTTCCAGATGACGAGCGCGCTGATGGCCCGGGCCGAGTTCGGCAAGGGCGCGGGGGAGTACGGGATCCTCGGGTCGGTGCTGGCGATCGGGTCGCTCGCGGGCGCGCTGCTGGCCGCCCGGCGCGAGCGGCCCCGGGTGCGGCTGGTGATCGGTGCGGCGTTCGCGTTCGGGGTGGCGACGGGCGTGCAGGCGCTGATGCCGACGTACACGTCCTACGCGATCGCGTGCATCCCGGTGGGCCTCGCGTCGCTGACGATGATGACCGCCGCGAACACCACCATCCAGATGTCGACCGACCCCGCCGTCCGCGGGCGCGTCATGTCGCTGTACATGATCGTCATGCTCGGGGCGACGCCGGTCGGGTCGCCGATCGTCGGCTGGATCGGCGAGACGTTCGGCGCGCGCTGGTCCATCGGCATCGGGTCGATCACGGCGCTGCTGGTGTCCACGCTCGCGGCGCTCTGGGCCAGGAAGCACTGGAACGTGCAGGTCCGCTACCGCGTCCGCACCCGCCCGCACCTCGAGGTGCTGCACCCCGACGTGCCGAACCCCCGCCGGAGCGGCGTGGACCAGGTCGCGGCACGCGAGGCGGCCGACGCGGCGCTGTGACCGCCGGACGCTCTCGCCGCCGGGACGCTCGGGGCGCCACCGGCGCCGGGTGAACTTCGCCCCTCGACCCGTGTCCGAATTGTCCGGTATGTGACGATCGAACGATGGCGATCCGACGGCGGCTCCTCATCGCGGTGGCGGTGCTGCTCGGCGGTGTGCTGCTGGCCGGCGGGTGGCTGACGTTCCGCGTGGTGCAGGCCGCCGGGGCCGCCCGGGACCTCCAGGCCGCGGCCGACGGCGCGCGCCCGGAGGCGGAGGCGCTCGACGTGGCGGCCCTCCGCGCGCGGCTGCCTGCCCTGCAGGACGCCGCGGCCCGCGTTTCCGACGCCGCCGACGACCCGGTGTGGCGGGTCGCGCAGCACCTGCCGTTCGTGGGGGACGACCTCGCGGCCGTGTCGGCGGTCGCGACGGCAGCCGACGACCTCACCCACGACGCGGCCCCGGAGCTCCTGGACGCGCTGGATGCGCTCACCGCGCCGGCAGGGGCCGCGGACGCCGGGCGCACGGTCCCGGACGGCTGGGTCGACGTCGCGCCGCTGGCCGCGGCCGCTCCCGCTGCGGCCCGCGCCGCCGAGGTCGTCGACGACCTGGCCGCGGACCTCGCGCCGATCGACCCCGACGGGCTCACCGCCCCGCTCGCCGACCCGGTGCGGGACCTGCGCGACGCGCTCGACGCCTCCGCGGGGAGCCGGGCCACCCTGGCGGACCTCGCCGCGGCCCTGCCGTCGATGCTCGGCGCCGACGGCCCGCGCACCTACCTGCTGCTGTCGCTGAACCCCGCGGAGCTGCGCGCGCAGGGCGGCATCGTCGGGGCGGTCGCCGTGCTGCAGGCGCGGGACGGGGCGGTCGGGCTGGTCGGGCAGCGCAGCACAGCCGACCTGCCCGAGCTGCCGGCGAGCGCCCTGCCGCTGACCGACGACGAGCTCGCGCTGTTCGGCGACCGGCTCGGGCGCTGGGTGCAGGACACGGTCCAGACGCCGGACTACCCGCGCGCGGCCGAGCTGGCGTCGGCGTTCTGGGTCGCCTCGACGGGGCAGCCGGTCGACGGGGTGCTCGCCACCGACCCGACGGTCGTCGCCGACCTGCTCGCCACGACCGGGCGGACGGTGCAGGCCGACGGCGAGGAGCTCGGCGGCGACGACCTGCTGCAGGCGCTGCTGCGCGACGCCTACCTGGCCTACGGGGACCCGCGCGCGGGCGACCTCTTCTACGCGCAGGTCGCCACGTCGGTGTTCGCGGTGCTGCGGGACGCCGCCGCCGACCCGGCGACGGCGCGTGCCGCGGTGACGGTCGCGACGGACGCGGTGGCCGCCCGCCGGGTCGCCCTGTGGTCCGCGCGGCCCGACGAGCAGGCCCGGCTCGCGGCGTCGTCGGTGGGCGGGGCGTTCCTGAGCGGCGACGCCCCCACGGCCACCGGGAGCGTGGGGCAGGCGGTAGGCGTGTTCCTCGACGACGGCACCGCCGGCAAGCTCGACTACGACCTCACGGCGACGGTGACCATCACGATGACCGGGTGCGGGACGCCGCGGGCGGCGGCGCGGGTGGACGTCACGCTCGACTACCACCCGCCGGGCGACGTCGCCGGGCTCCCGGCGCAGGTGGTCGGCGACGGCGGGTCCGGGCTGCCCGCCGGGTGGCTCGCGACGAACGTGTCGTTCTACTCGGCACGCGACGGGCGCCTGGGAGAGGTCCGGCGGGGCGACGCGGTGGTCGGCGGGCAGACCGCGAGCACCGCGCGGCGGGACGTCGCGGTGCTGACGTCGCGCCTCGCCCCCGCGACCGCCGAGGTGTACTCGGTGACCGTGCCCGCCCCCGACGGCGCGCTGACCGTGTGGACGACGCCGACCCTCACGGGCCCGGGCGTGGTCACGGGGGAGTGCCCGCCCGCACCCTGAGGCGCCGCCGCCCTGCGCCGCAGGCCGCAGGCCGCCGCCCGCCGCCCGCGGCCCGTCGAGATGACAGTGCGCGCCTGCGTCGCCGTCCGG
>NZ_CABEGA010000035.1 GCF_901521055.1 Cellulomonas hominis
GGGCGACGGGGTGTCGCGGCTGCTCGGGAGGTGCTCGCGTTCGCCGACGGCCGGGCGGAGTCGCCGGGGGAGTCGCTGACGCGGTGGCACCTCGCAAGGGCCGGACTGCCGCCGAGCACCGAGCCGGACCGACTTTCGGACCCCAGCACCGGCACCGGCACCGGGCTGCTGGAGCGCCCGGAGGAGCAGCTCGCCGAGCCGGGGGACCACGAGCGCTTCGCGCACTATGTGCGCAAGGAGAAGATCATGGAGTCGGCGCTGTCCGGCAAGCCCGTGGTCGCGCTGTGCGGGAAGGTCTGGGTGCCGGGCCGGGACCCGAACAAGTTCCCGGTGTGCCCCGTGTGCAAGGAGATCTTCGAGGGTCTCCGCGAGCCGCAGGACGGCGGTGACGGCGGCTCCGGCTCGGGGTCCGGCGGTCGCCGCTGGGGCGGTTTCGGCCGCGGCAAGGGCTCGGGCGACTCCTCCGGCGGACAGTGACCGCCGCGGACCGCCCGTCGTCCGCACCCGCCACGCACGCGTCCACGTCGGCCGCCTCGCACCTGCCGCCGGCGTTCCCGGGGCGTGCGCCGTGGGGGACGGCGGGGAAGCTGCGCGCCTGGCAGGCCGAGGCGCTCGAGCAGTACATGGCCACCGGCCCGCGGGACTTCCTCGCGGTCGCGACGCCGGGCGCCGGCAAGACGACGTTCGCCCTGCGGATCGCCACGGAGCTGCTGCAGGCCGGGATCGTGCGCCGGGTGACCGTCGTCGCGCCGACCGAGCACCTCAAGCACCAGTGGGCCGACGCCGCCGCGCGGGTGGGCATCAAGCTCGACCCGAACTTCAAGAACTCGCAGGGCCGGCACGGCCACGGGTTCGACGGCGTCGCGCTGACGTACGCGGGCGTCGCGTCGAAGCCGGCCCTGCACGCCGCGCGCACCACGGCCGCGCGCACGCTGGTGATCCTGGACGAGGTGCACCACGGCGGCGACGCGCTGTCCTGGGGCGACGCGGTCCGTGAGGCGTTCGAAGGCGCGACCCGGCGCCTCGCGCTGACCGGCACGCCGTTCCGGTCGGACACCGCGGCGATCCCGTTCGTCGAGTACGAGCGCGGCGTCGACGGCATCCGGCGCAGCAAGGCCGACTACACGTACGGGTACGCCGAGGCCCTGCGGGACCACGTGGTCCGGCCCGTGCTGTTCCTGACGTACTCCGGGTCGATGCGCTGGCGCACCAAGGCGGGCGACGAGATCAGCGCCCGCCTGGGGGAGCCGCTGACCAAGGACATGACCGCGCAGGCGTGGCGCACGGCGCTCAACCCGGACGGCGAGTGGATCCCGTCGGTGCTGGCCGCCGCGGACCGCCGCCTGACCGAGGTCCGCCGCTCGGTGCCCGACGCCGGCGCGATGGTCATCGCGACGGACCAGACGGACGCCCGCGCGTACGCCGGGCACCTCGCCCGGATCACCGGGAAGTCGCCCACGGTGGTGCTGTCGGACGACGAGGGGGCCAGCGCCCGGATCGACGAGTTCTCGGACTCCGACGACCGGTGGCTGGTCGCCGTGCGCATGGTGTCCGAGGGCGTCGACGTCCCGCGGCTCGCCGTCGGCGTGTACGCCACCAGCGCGGCCACGCCGCTGTTCTTCGCGCAGGCCATCGGGCGGTTCGTGCGCGCCCGCAAGCGCGGTGAGACGGCGTCGGTGTTCCTGCCGAGCGTCGCCCCGCTGCTGGCGCTCGCCAACGCCCTCGAGGTCGAGCGGGACCACGCCCTCGACCGCCCGCTCACCGCGGAGGAGCAGGGCGAGGACTACCACCCCGAGGACGCGCTGGTCGCCGAGGCGAACCGGTCCGAGAAGGGCTCCGACGCGCTGCAGGGCACGTTCGAGGCGCTGGAGGCGCAGGCGTCGTTCGACCGTGTGCTGTTCGACGGCGGCGAGTTCGGGACGGGCGCGGACGTCGGCTCGGAGGAGGAGCTCGACTTCCTCGGGCTGCCCGGTCTGCTGGACCCCGACCAGGTGACGACCCTGCTGCGGCAGCGCCAGGCGAGCCAGCAGAGCGCGAAGAAGGGCCGCGCGCAGGCCGCCGAGGACCGCGCCGAGATGGACCACCGCAAGCAGGCCGAGCTGCGCAAGGAGCTCGCCCAGCTGGTGGGCGCGTGGGCCCGGCGCAGCGGCCAGCCGCACGGCGCGGTGCACACCGAGCTGCGGCGCCGGTGCGGGGGCCCGGAGGTCGCGCTGGCCGACCCGGCGCAGCTCGAGGCGCGGGTGAAGATGCTCCGCGGCTGGTTCGTCGGCAAGCGCTGACGCACGTCACACCCGGGGCGATGTCCCAGGTCAGCGCGGCGCGCATACCAGGGACCGCCGCCGGCGCAAGCCGGGCGTTCGACGTGCCGAACCGTGGGATCCCTGCCAGTGTCATTCCCGTGAACAGGGCGTTCGCCGGGAATCAGACCCGGCGGACCATGGAGCAGGGGGACGGAAGGAGCGCTGGAATGCCTACGTGGCTGATCCTCGTCATCATCGGTGTCGTGCTGCTGGTCCTCGGCGTGGCCGTGGAGGCGGCGAAGTTCCTCCTCTGGATCGGAATCGCCGTGCTGGTCGTCAGCCTGATCCTCGGCCTGCTGCGCCGGGGCAAGGCCCGCGTCTGACGACGCGCACCGAGCACGACAGCGCCCGCGCTCCCTGGTGACAGGGGGCGCGGGCGCTGTCGTCTGCGGGAGCCGGGGGCCCGCGTCAGAGGGTCCGGGTGACCGTCGGCAGCGCGGCCTCGTCGGCGGACAGGCGCCGGGCGCCGCGGGGCAGCTCCTCACGGGACGCCGCGTGGCGTGCGGTCGCCGCCGCCACACCCTCCGGGCCGGTCCAGCCGGGCTGCACGGCGCCGTCGACGACGAGCGGCACCACGAGGCCCCGCAGGTCGTCGCCGTCGGGCACCCAGTCCCGCACGGCCTCGTCGGCCCCGCCGACCACGACCTCCTCGACCGCGCGGCCGTCGCCGTCCAGGCGGCGGGCGGCGGTCTTGCGGCCCCCGACGGACTCCTTGGCGAACGACGCCTTCGCGACGGGTGCGAGCCGGCCGTCGGCGCCCTCCCGGGCCACGAGCTTGTAGACCATGCCGCACGTCGGGGCGCCGGACCCGGTGACGAGCGACGTGCCGACGCCGTAGGAGTCGACCGGCGCGACGGCGAGCGCGGCGATGGCGAACTCGTCCAGGTCGGACGTCACGACGATCTTCGTGTCGCGCGCGCCGAGGCCGTCGAGCTGGGCCCGCACCTCCTGGGCGAGCACCCCGAGGTCGCCGGAGTCGAGCCGCACGGCGCCGAGCCCCGGCCCGGCGGCCTTGACCGCCCGCTCGACCCCGCGGCGCACGTCGTAGGTGTCGACGAGCAGCGTCGTCCCCGGCCCGGCGGACGCGACCTGCGCGGCGAAGGCGGCCTCCTCGTCGTCGTGCAGCAGCGTGAACGCGTGCGCCGCGGTGCCGATCGTCGGCAGCCCGTACCGGCGCCCGGCCTCGAGGTTCGACGTCCCCGCGAACCCCGCGACGGCCGCGGCCCGGGCGGCGGCGACGGCGGCCTGCTCGTGCGCCCGGCGCGCGCCCATCTCCAGGCACGGGCGGCCGATCGCGGCGCTGGTCATGCGGGACGCCGCCGAGGCGATCGCGGAGTCGTAGTTGAGGATCGACAGCACGAGCGTCTCGAGCAGCACCGCCTCGGCGAACGTGCCCTCGACCGTGAGCACGGGGGAGTGCGGGAAGAACATCTCGCCCTCCGCGTACCCCCGGACCGTCCCGGTGAACCGGTACCCGGCGAGGAACTCCAGCGTGGGGTCGTCGACGACCCCCTCGGCGGCCAGCCAGTCGAGCTCCTCGGGCCCGAACCGGAAGTCGTCCAGGGCCTCGAGCACCCGGCCGGTGCCCGCGAGGACCCCGTACCGACGCCCGTGCGGGAGGCGGCGGGTGAACACCTCGAAGACGCAACGGCGCCCGGCGGTGCCGTCGGCGAGGGCTCCCTGGAGCATCGTGAGCTCGTAGCGGTCGGTCAGCAGCGCGGTGCTCATGACGACACCGTAAGCGCCGGTGCGCCGCAGTGCGCCGGGTCAGGGCACCTACAGTGGACGGGTGTCCGTGGAGATCGCACCCGAGGAGACCGCCCACGTCGAGGGCGCCCTCGCCGACACCTGGGTGACGATCGTGTGGAACGACCCGGTCAACCTGATGTCCTACGTCACCTACGTGTTCCGGTCCTACTTCGGCTACCCGCAGGCGAAGGCGGAGAAGCTGATGCGCGAGGTGCACGAGCAGGGGCGCTCGGCGGTGTCCTCGGGCGGCCGGGAGCAGATGGAGGTGGACGTGCAGGCCATGCACTCCTTCGGCCTGTGGGCCACGCTGCAGCGGAGCGACGCGTAGGTGCGGGCGTTCCGGCGGGAGGGCGACGCGCTGGTCGCGGAGGTCGAGCCCGGTGAGCGCGAGGTGCTGGCGACCGTCGTCGCGGACGTCGCCGAGCTGCTGGGCGGCGGGCGGCTCGAGGAGCGCACCCCGCTGGTCGGCGACCAGGACGCGGGGTCCGTCGGGCTGCGGCTGCGGCTGGACCCCCTGCCCGCACCCGACGACCCCGCGGTGCTCCGGCTGCTGCCCGACGCGTCGCGCGACGAGCCCGAGGTCGCCGCGGAGTTCCGGCGCCTGACCGAGGACGACCTGCGGCAGCAGAAGATCGACCGGCTGGCGGACCTGTTCGACCGGCTGACGGCCGACGAGGACCCGGACGCCGCGGACGACGACGAGCCCGCCCGGGCCTCGTCCCGCCGCCGGCACCGCGCGCGCGGCCGGCACGCCGCCGCCACCGTCGTCCGGGTCCCGAAGGACCGGGCGCCCGCCCTGGCCGCGACGCTGACCGACATCCGGCTGGTGCTCGGCGAGCGCCTGGGCGTCACGGACGAGGAGGAGAGCGACCGCCTGGAGCGGGACGTGGTCCGCGCCGACCCGGCCACCGACGACCGCGCCGCGCAGGCGCGGCAGTACCTCGGCTCGGTGTTCCTGGCGCTCGGGTGGTGGCAGGAGACCCTGATGGCGTGCCTGCTGGCGGACCTGCCGGACGTGCCCGACGGCGGCGGGGCCGGGTCCGCGCGCGGACGGCGTTAGGCTCGGAGGCGTGAACGACGCTCCCATCGGGATCTTCGACTCCGGGGTGGGTGGCCTCACCAACGCGCGGTCGATCATCGACCAGCTGCCGCACGAGTCGGTGCTCTACATCGGCGACACCCTCAACACCCCGTACGGCCCCAAGCCGCTGGCCGCGGTCCGCGCGCACGCCCTCGAGGTGATGGACGACCTGGTCGACGCGGGCGTCAAGATCCTGGTCATCGCGTGCAACACGGCGTCGTCCGCCGTGCTCCGGGACGCGCGGGAGCGGTACACGCTGCGCAAGGGCATCCCCGTGGTCGAGGTGATCCTGCCGGCGGCCCGCCGGGCGGTCGCCGCGACCCGCACCGGCCGGATCGGCGTGATCGGCACCAAGGCGACGGTGGAGTCGCGCGCGTACGACGACGCGTTCGCCGTCGCCCCCGGGGTCCGGCTGACCACGCAGGCGTGCCCGCGGTTCGTGGAGTTCGTCGAGGCGGGCGTGACGTCGGGGCCGGAGCTGCTGAGCGTCGCCGAGGAGTACCTCGGGCCCGTCCGGGACGCCGGTGTCGACACCCTGGTGCTCGGCTGCACGCACTACCCGCTGCTCACCGGCGTCATCTCGTACGTGATGGGCGAGGACGTCACGCTCGTGTCCAGCGCCGAGGAGACCGCGAAGGACGTCTACCGCACGCTCGTGGCGCACGACCTCGAGCGCGACCCGGCCGCCGGCCCCCCGGAGCACCGGTTCCTGGCGACGGGCGACCCGGAGCCCTTCGCGCACCTCGCGCGCCGGTTCCTGGGCCCCGAGGTCCGGCACGTCGAGGAGCGCCAGGCCCTGCGCTGACGGCCCGCGACGTCCGTCCGGTGCACGAGGGGCGTGACGAGGGACACGGACCCCGCCGCACCGTTGCCCGGACGCGACCCCGCGCCGCACGGCATCATGGCTCTCGGGCCGCCACCGGACGTCGGACTGGCGGCCCGTCGACGGGGAGTGGTTGCCGATGAGGCTCGTGGTCGTGGGCAGTGCGGGGTCGTTCCCGGGCCCGGACGCGGCAGCGTCCTGCTACCTGGTCCAGGCCGAGGGCCCGGACGGGGCGGGCGGGACCCGCACGTGGAGCGTCCTGCTGGACCTGGGCAACGGGGCGCTGGGGCCCCTGCAGCGGCACATCGCGCCCGCCTCGCTCGACGCGGTCGCGATCAGCCACCTGCACGCCGACCACGTCGCCGACGTCGTGGTGCTCGGCGTGATGCTGCGCTACGACCCGCGCGGGCTGCGCCCGGAGCCGCTGCCGCTGTTCGGGCCCGAGGGCGTCCGGGAGCGGCTCGCGCAGCTGTCGGGGCACGACCCGGCGACCGACACGACGGACCACCTGACGCTCGGCACCTGGCGTGCCGGGGAGCCGGTGCAGATCGGGCCGCTCACCATCGAGCCGGTGCCCGTCGAGCACCCGGTGCCGGCGTTCGGGTTCCGGGTGACCGGCCCCTCGGCCGCCGACCCGGGGCGCACGGTGACCCTCGCGTACACCGGGGACACCGACGAGTGCGCCGGGCTGGACGAGCTCGCCCGCGGCGCCGACCTGCTGCTCGCCGAGGCGGCCTACCTGGAGTCGACCCCGCGCGCGCCGCGTGGCGTCCACCTCACCGGCCTGCGCGCCGGGCGGGCGGCGCAGCGCGGCGGTGCGCGGCGGCTGGTCCTCACGCACCTGGTGGCCTGGAACGACCCGTCCGCCAGCCTCGCGGAGGCGACGGGCGTGTACGACGGGCCGGTCGACGTCGCGCGCCCCGGGATGGTCGTCGAGCTCTGACGCGTGCCCGGCGTCCCGACCGGGGCCGACCGGGCTCGTGGGTGGTCCGGGCTACCCTCGTGGGCATGACCTCGGACTCCTCCACCAGCCCCGCCGTGCCCTCGACCGGGGGCCCCCGCGCGGACGGCCGCGCCGCCGACGAGCTGCGGCCCGTCTCGATCACCCGTCGGTACCTCGACGCCGGTGAGGGCAGCGTGCTGGTCGAGTTCGGCGGCACCAAGGTGCTGTGCGTCGCGTCCTTCACCGCCGGGGTGCCGCGCTGGCGCAAGGGCTCCGGCGAGGGCTGGGTGACCGCCGAGTACGCGATGCTGCCCCGCTCGACCACCACCCGCTCGGACCGGGAGTCCGTGCGCGGGAAGATCGGCGGCCGCACGCACGAGATCTCCCGCCTGATCGGCCGCTCGCTGCGCGCGATCATCGACGTCGCCGCGCTCGGCGAGAACACCATCGTCCTGGACTGCGACGTCCTGCAGGCCGACGGCGGCACCCGCACCGCATCCGTCACCGGGGCGTACGTGGCGCTCGCGGACGCCGTGGCGTGGGGCATCGCCCAGGGCTCGGTGAACCCGAAGAAGACGGTGTTGCGGGACTCCGTGTCCGCGGTGAGCGTCGGCATCGTCGACGGCCTGCCCGTGCTCGACCTGCCGTACGTCGAGGACGTGCGCGCCGAGACGGACATGAACGTGGTCGTCACCGGCTCGGGCGACTTCGTCGAGGTGCAGGGCACGGCCGAGCACGCGCCGTTCAACCGCCGGGAGCTGGACTCCCTGCTCGACCTCGCGCTGGTCGGGACGACGGAGCTCGCGCGGGTGCAGGCCGAGGTGCTGGCGGTGCCGGCGTCCGAGGGCACCGTCACGGTCCGCGGCGGCTCGGCGGTGCGCGCATGACCGGACCGGCCCGCCTGGTCCTCGCGACCCACAACGCCCACAAGGTCGGCGAGCTCCGCGCGATCCTCGTCCCGGCGCTCCCCGGCCTGGACCCGGCGTCCGTGGTCGGCGCCCGCGACGTCGGCGCCCCGGAGCCCGTCGAGGACGGGGTGACGTTCGCCGAGAACGCGCTGATCAAGGCCCGCGCCCTCGCCCGGCACACCGGCCTGCCGGCCGTGGCCGACGACTCCGGCCTGTCCGTCGACGTGCTCGGCGGCGCCCCCGGGATCTTCTCCGCCCGCTGGTCCGGGCGGCACGGCGACGACCGCGCCAACCTCGACCTGCTCCTGGCCCAGCTCGCGGACATCGCGCCCGAGCACCGCGCCGCCCGGTTCACCTGCGCGGCCGCGCTGGTCACGCCGGACGGCACCGAGCACGTGGAGATCGGCCACCTGCCCGGCACGCTCGCCCGGGCGCCGCGCGGGGACCACGGCTTCGGGTACGACCCGGTGCTGGTCCCCGAGGGCGGCACGCGCACGTGCGCGGAGCTGTCCCCGGAGGAGAAGAACCGCATCTCGCACCGCGGCCAGGCGTTCCGCGCGCTCGTGCCGGCGATCGTCGCGGCGCTCGGCGAGCGGTCCGCTGCCGAGCGGTCCGCCGCCGACCGGCCCGCGGGCGGCTGAGGGCGCGCGTGGCTGACGTCCACCTCGTCGCGGACGCCCTCACCTTCGGCTACCCGGGACGACCGGTCCTCAACGCCGTCGGCATGTCGGCGTCCGCCGGCGACCGCGTCGGCGTCGTCGGGGAGAACGGGGCCGGCAAGACCACCCTGCTGCGGCTGCTGGCGGGTGACCTCGTGCCGACCGCGGGGGAGGTCCGGCGCACCGGGTCCGTCTCGGTGGTCCAGCAGGAGCTCGACGTCCCGCCGGGGTCGACCGTCGGGGACCTGATCCGCCGCACCGCGGGGCACGTGCGTGCGGCGGCGGCCCGGCTGGACCAGGTCATCGCCGGCTTCGACCACGAGGGCGGGGACCTCGCGGCGCTGACGGACGCCCTGGCCGCCGTCGAGCGGCTCGCCGCGTGGGACGTCGACCGGCGCGTGGACGAGGCGCTCACCCGGTTCGGCGCCCCCCGCGACCCCGCGCGCCGGCTCGACACGCTCAGCGTGGGCGAGGGGTACCGGGCGCGGCTCGCCTGCCACATCGCTGAGCGTGCGGACATCCTGCTGCTCGACGAGCCCACGAACCACCTCGACGTCGGCGGCATCGACTACCTGACCGCCCAGCTGCAGCAGTGGCCGGGGGTCGTCGTCATCGTCACGCACGACCGGCGCCTGCTGGACGACGTGATGACCGCGATCCTCGACCTCGACCCGTCGATGGACGGCCGGCCCGTGCTGTACGGCGCGACCCGCTACGCCACCTACCGGTTCGCCAAGGACCAGGCGCTGCGGCGGTGGCGCGCCCGCTACGCGCAGGAGCGCAAGCGCGCCGAGAAGCTCGCCCGCCGGCTCGACGAGTCGTACGAGGGCCTCTCGGACGAGTGGCGGCCCCCGAAGGGCTCGCAGAAGCACCGTCGGGCCACCCGCGCGCGCATCCACGTGAAGGCCGCCGACCGGCTGGTGCAGAAGCTCGAGGCCGAGGCGGTCGAGGTGCCCGTGCCGCCGCCCGCGCTGGCGTTCCCGGACCTGCCGTCGCTGCCCGTCGGGTACGAGGGCGGGCCGCTGCTCGAGCTCCGGGCGCCGCGCGTCGCCGGTCGGCTCGACCTCCCGGGCGTGCGCGTCGACCTGCCGCCCGCCGGCCGGCTGCTGGTCACCGGCCCGAACGGTGCGGGCAAGTCGACGCTGCTGGCCGCGCTCACGGGCCAGGCGCCGCTCGACCGCGGGCAGCGCTCGGTGGCGCACGGCGTCCGCCTCGGCGTGCTCGTGCAGGACGACGACAGCCCGGCGCGGCTCCGGATGACGGGGTTCGAGGCCGCGGCCCGCCGCGCGCTGGACCTGCTCGCGTCCGGCGCGCTGGACCCGGCGCACGTGCTGCCGGTCGCGGCGCTCGGGCTGCTGGAGGAGGAGGACCTCGACCGCCCCCTCGGCGAGCTCTCGGTCGGGCAGCGCCGGCGGTTCGAGCTGGCGGCCGCCCTCGTCGCCGCGCCGCACGTCCTGGTGCTCGACGAGCCCACGAACCACCTGTCGATCGCGCTCGTCGACGAGCTCACCGAGGCGCTGCGGATGACGTCGGCGGCGGTCGTCGTCGCGACCCACGACCGCGCGATGCGCGCGGACCTGTCGGACTGGCCGTCGATCGAGCTCTGACGACGGGCTGCTCGGCGATGCGGCGCTGTCAGCGGGGTGCGTCGACCGCGTCCGGCCCCGGCGCCGCGGCGACCGCCCCCGGTGTGCCCGGCAGCACCCGCTCCAGCAGCCGCACCAGCACCGCGAGGACCAGGAAGCCGACCGCGACGGCTGCCGTGTTCCGCACCGCGGTGGACAGGCCGATCGCCCCCGCGTCGAGGAACGGGTACGGGTACCAGCCCACGACGGCGCCCCGCACGAACGTGTACGCGATCCACGCCAGCGGGTAGGCGACGGCCCACGCGACGGTGGAGCCGCCGAACCGAGGCCGCGGCCCGACGAGCAGCCACACCAGCCACGCCCCGACGGGGGTCACGGTGTGCAGCAGGAGGTTCGCCAGTCGGCCGCTGGGGGTGAGCACCGCCGCGGAGTCGGCGAGCACCGCGTGGTAGACCACGCCCGTCACCCCGATGCACAGAAGCGCGTCGAGGTGCAGGACGGCCCGCACCCGCCCCGTCCGGAGCGGCTGCGCGGCGAGCAGCCCCGAGGCCACGGCCACGAGGATGTTCGACTGGATGGTGAAGTACGAGAACAGCCGGGTCAGCCGCTCCGCCATGGTCCCCGCGTCGCCCGGCCCGTCCGCCAGCGCGCGCCCGAGCTCCAGGAGCACCCCCGCGGTCGCCGCCAGCGCCAGCAGCGCGTGCAGCACCCGGGTGACCGTCAGGGAGCGCGTCGTCGGCGCGGCGGCGGCCACGGGTCAGGGCATCCGGCCGACGTGCGCCATCGCCTGCCGCAGGAGCACGCCCTGCCCGCCGTTCATCTCGACCTGCACCTGCTCGCTGCACGCCTCCTCCGGCGTCAGCCACGCGAGGTCGAGCGCGTCCTGCTGCGGCCGGCAGTCGCCCGTGACCGGGACGACGTAGGCGAGGGACACGGCGTGCTGGCGGGGGTCGTGGTACGGCGTGACACCCGGGGTCGGGAAGTACTCCGCGACGGTGAACGGCTGCGGGGTCGGCGGGACCTGCGGCAGCGCGACGGGCCCCAGGTCCTTCTCGATGTGCCGCAGCAGCGCGTCGCGCACCCGCTCGTGGTACATCACGCGGCCGGAGACCAGTGCCCGGGACATCACGCCCTCGGGGGTGACCCGCAGCAGCAGGCCGACCGCCACCACGTCGCCGGAGTCGTCCACCCGCACGGGCACGGCGTCCACGTAGAGCAGGGGCAGGGAGCGGCGGGCCGCCGCGATGCCCTCGGGACTCAGCCACCCGGAGGGACGCTCGGGCTCGCGGGGCAGGTCAGCCGTGTCGGTCACCTGGCAGTTGTACCCCGCACGGGCCCTCGTGGCCCACCCCGACTCGCGGGTCGGACGCCGGCGGCGCGCGGGCAGGCGCGGGCCCGGGAATACTGGAACAGGTCCGGACGCTCTACTGGCGTCAATCCAGACAACAGGAGGCGACAGATGGCGACGACCGAGCTGACGGCCGACAGCATCCAGCAGACGATCACCGAGAACGACATCGTGCTGGTGGACTTCTGGGCCGACTGGTGCGGTCCGTGCAAGCGTTTCGGCCCGATCTTCGAGCAGTCCTCGGAGGCGCACCCCGACATCGTGCACGCGAAGGTCGACACCGAGGCCGAGCAGCAGCTCGCTGCCGAGCTCCAGATCACGTCGATCCCGACGCTGATGGCCTTCCGCGAGGGCATCCTCGTGTTCAACCAGGCGGGTGCCCTGCCGGGCCCGGCGCTGGAGCAGGTCGTCGACGCGGTGAAGGCGCTCGACATGGACGACGTCCGCGCGCAGATCGCGGCGGCCGGGGCCACGCAGAACTGACCCCCGCACCACACTCGCGACGCCCCCGCACGCCACCGCGTGCGGGGGCGTCGTCGCGTCCGGGCGTCGACACCCCGCGGGCGGACGGCCTGCGCAGGGGCGACGTGCGTCCTAGAGTCGCGGCATGCCGACCTCCACGCTGCCCGCCGGCTACGCCGACCTGCTCGAGCGCCCGCTGTTCGCCCACCTCGCGACCGTGCGGCCGGACGGGTCGCCGCAGTCGTCCGTCATGTGGTTCGTCTGGGACGGGGAGGTGCTGCGGTTCACGCACACCAGCACTCGGCAGAAGTTCCGCAACATCCAGCACGAGCCCCGCGTCGCGCTCTCCGTGGCCGACCCCGACGACGAGTACCGCTACCTGGAGATCCGCGGCACCGTCGAGAGCGTCGAGCAGGACGACGCCGAGGCGTCGTTCTACCGGTCGTTGCAGGAGCGCTACGGCAACGTCTACGACATCACTGACGCGGAGGTGCGCGTGATCATCACCGTGCGTCCGCGGACGTTCACGGCGGTCGGTGGGGGCGCGGTCGTCGAGTGACGCCGCACGGGCGGTGCGGGAGGCGGGAGTCGAACCCGCACGCCCTCTCGGGCACCAGGACCTAAACCTGGCGTGGCTGCCGTTTCACCACTCCCGCTCGTGCCCGTCACTCTGCCAGGAGCGGCGGGCGGGCGGCGCTCAGTCGATGCCGAGGTCGCGGCGCAGCTTCGCGACGTGGCCCGTGGCCTTGACGTTGTACTGCGCGAGCTCGACGGTGCCCTCGGGGTCGACGACCACCGTCGACCGGATCACGCCGGTGACCGTCTTCCCGTACAGGGACTTCTCGCCCCACGCGCCCCAGGCCTCCAGCACGGCCTTGTCCGGGTCGGACGCCAGCGGGAACGTGAGCGCCTCGGCCTCGGCGAACGCGGCCAGCTTGGCGACCGGGTCGGGGGAGACGCCCACGACGCGGTAGCCCCGGCCCTGCAGCGACGCGAGGGAGTCCCGGAAGTCGCACGCCTGCTTCGTGCAGCCGGGGGTGCCGGCGGCCGGGTAGAAGTACACGACGACGTGCTCGCCGCGCAGGTCCGACAGCGTCACGGAGCCGCCGTCGGCCGTGGGCAGCGTGAAGTCCGGGGCGGTGTCGCCGGCGGCGAGGCGGGGCATGGCGTCTCCTGCGTCTGCTGAGGTGCGGGGGCGGTTCGCGGGCGCGCGCGCCCGGCGCGGTCAGCGTACGACGGTACCGTCGGGCCTGTGACCGCACCGCGCCCCGAGACCCCCGCCGCCCGCCCGGAGCTCCCCATCCGGATGCTGAACGACCGGCTGCTCGTGCAGCTGGACGAGGACGCCGCCGAGCGCCGGTCGAACGCCGGCATCGTCATCCCGGCGACGGCGGTCGTCGGGAAGCGCCTCGCGTGGGGTGCGGTGGTCGCCGTCGGGCAGCACGTGCGCCAGGTGACCGTCGGCGACCGCGTGCTGTTCGACCCGGAGGAGCGCGCGGAGGTCGAGCTCGCCGCCCGGACGTACCTGCTGCTCCGCGAGAAGGACGTGCACGCCGTGGCCACGCCCCACGAGGGCGGCCAGGGCACCGGCCTCTACCTCTGACGCTCTGACGCCGCCCTACCCCGGACCTGCGGCGAAGGCGCTTTCCCACGCCGGCGTTCGCCCTCGGCGTGCTCTGTTGCGCAGCGTCTCGTGCGGGTGTTCCCATGGTCGCAGGAACGACCCGGGGGAGTGGCCGTGGTGGATGACGAGATGAAGACGGCCGAGCAGGGCGAGGCGCGTGGCACGCAGGAGGGCGCGACCGAGGTCGTGATGGACCTGCTGGCGGAGCACGTGCCGCTGACGCTGCTGGCGGACCTGGCGGTGGCGGAGCCGCGCTCCGAGGCGATCCTGGCGGCCGAGGGGCTGCCGGACGACGCCTGGTGGGAGGACGACGAGTCCCCGGGCGAGGGCGCGCCGACCGGTTCTGCCGGCACGGGCGCCGGTGCGCGGGGCCCGGAGGACGACCTGCCGGTCGACCCGGACGCCGTCGAGGACCCGCACCCGGCGTGACCTGCGCCACTGTTGGGGCGTAGAGCCGGATCTGGTTCGCGTCCCACCGCGGGAGGGTGCTAACGTTCTCAACCGCGCGCCATTAGCTCAATTGGCAGAGCAGCTGACTCTTAATCAGCGGGTTCGGGGTTCGAGTCCCTGATGGCGCACAGCAGAAGGCCCCCGATCGGCGGAGACGTCGAGCGGGGGCCTTCGTCGTCGCGGGGCGTGCGGGACGCGGGGCGCTCCGGGTGTCACGGGCCGCCGAGGTCGTCATCGACGGACGAGGTCGTCCGTCAGGAGTGACGACCTCGTGCCGACGTGACGACCTCGTGCCGCGGTGACGACCTCGTGCCGACGTGACGACCTCGTGCCGACGCGTCAGCTCGGGTCGGTGCCCGGACGGGGTGCGGCAGCGTGGGCCCGCACGGCATCGGCGATCTGCTGGGCCTGCGCGTGGACCAGCAGGCGCAGGTCGTCGTAGCGGCGGTCGACCTCGGCGTCGCACGCGTCGCTGTCCCGAGTGACGATCCACGCGCGCTTGGCGGCGCGGATGTCCGCGTCCGTCACGTCGATGCGCCACTCGTCCTCGGTCATGGGTCAAACGTCCCACCAGGGGCCGCCCTGCGACAGGCGAAAAGGGCGGTTTCACCCGCATCGTGGGGGTTCGGAGCCCCGGATTCACCTGATAGCCCGCCGGGCGTCGATCCCTCAAGGACCGCTGGAGTGACAGCGGCGCTCCGCCCCCGCACCTGTCGGACCCCGGCCGGAGGGGCGACGATGGGTCCGCCGCCCGACGCGGCGCACCCGAGGAACGGAGCGAGCACATGACCGAGCGGACCCAGCAGGACACCGGGGACGGCGCGTCGCAGACCGTCACGTACGACGTCGTGGTGATCGGTGCGGGCGCCGTGGGCGAGAACGTCGCCGACCGTGCCGGGCGGCTCGGGCTGTCCGTCGCCGTGGTCGAGCACGAGCTGGTCGGCGGCGAGTGCTCGTACTGGGCGTGCATGCCGTCGAAGGCCCTGCTGCGGCCCGGGTCCGTGCTCGCCGCCGCGCGGGCCGTGCCGGGTGCCGCGGAGCTCGTCGGCGGGACCCTGGACCCCGCGGCAGTGCTCGCGCGCCGGGACGAGTTCACGTCGCACTGGGACGACCACGGGCAGGTGGAGTGGCTCGACTCCGCCGGCATCGCGCTGCTGCGGGGGACAGCACGGTTCACCGGTCCCCGCCAGCTGGCCCTGGAGACCGACGAGGGTGACGTCCGGGTCATCGCGCGGCACGCCGTCGTCGTGGCCACGGGCAGCGAGCCGGTGATCCCGGGGGTCCCCGGCCTGGCGGAGGCGCAGCCGTGGACGTCGCGCGAGGCGACGGCGGTCAAGGAGGTGCCCGGCCGGCTCGCGATCCTCGGCGGCGGCGTCGTGGGCGTCGAGATGGCCTTGGCGTACCGGGACCTCGGGGCGGAGGTGACGCTGCTGGTGCGCGGCGACCGGGTCCTGGCCGGCGCGGAGCCGTTCGCCGCGGACGAGGTCGCCGCCGGGCTGCGGGACCTCGGGGTGGACCTGCGGTTCGGCACGTCCGCGACCCGGGTGGTGCGCGACGAGGACGGCGTGCACCTCACGGTCGAGGGACCGCAGGGCGCCGGCGAGGTGCACGCGGACGAGGTCCTCGTCGCCACCGGCCGCCGGCCGCGCACCGTCGACCTGGGCCTGGAGGCGATCGGGCTGGAGCCCGGCGGGCCGCTGGAGGTCGACGCGTCGCTGCAGGTGACGGGGGTGCCGGACGGCTGGCTGTTCGCGACCGGCGACGTCACCGGGCGCACCGCCACGACGCACCAGGGCAAGTACGACGCCCGCGTGGCGGGGGACGTCGTCGCGGCGCGGTTCTCGCCGGACGACGACGGCACCGGGCACGCCGCGGCGGAGCGGGACGCGGCGCCGTGGAGCCGCTACCGCGCGTCCGCGGACGACGTGGCCGTGCCGCAGGTCGTGTTCACGCGGCCCGAGGTGTCGTGGGTCGGGCGCACCGAGCAGCAGGCACGGGACGCGGGGCTGGACGTGCGGGCGGTGCAGTACGCGATCGGGTCGGTCGCGGGGGCGTCCGTCGCGGCCGACGGCTACTCCGGCACCGCGCAGATCGTGGTCGACCGGGCGCGCAGCGTGATCGTCGGCGCCACCTTCACCGGCCCGGACGCCGCGGAGCTGCTGCAGGCGGCGACGATCGCGATCGTCGGCGAGGTCCCGCTCGACCGGCTGTGGCACGCGGTGCCGGCGTACCCGACGGTCAGCGAGGTGTGGCTGCGGCTGCTGGAGACCGCGGGGCTCTGAGCCTCGGCGGCCGCGACGACACGAGGGGCAGGCCCGCGGACGGGCCTGCCCCTCGTGCGTGCGTGCTGCGGGGTGCTGCGGTGGCGTCAGCTCGCGAGCGAGCCGTCGCTCGACAGCACCAGGCCGATCGAGGCCTCGCCCTGCCGGACGGCGTCGCCGATCAGGCCGAAGTCGTACGAGCGGAACTCCGTGACGGTCAGCCCGTAGGTCTCCTCGAGGCCGATCTGGCAGAACGGCCGCTCGGGGCACTCCGCGGGGCCGGCCAGCACCACGCCGCCGTCGCAGGCGGTGGCGAGGTCGGACAGGGTCGTGACGTCGTGCTCCTCGGCGAACGCGGTCGTGACCGCGAACGCGTTCTGGTCCTGCGCCGCCGACACCGCCCCGAACGTGAGGCCGGCGGCCTCGCCGAGCGTGGTCAGCTCGGCCACCGTCGCGTCGGGGTCGCCGCTCGCGACGGGCTCGGCGTCCGCGCCGTTGGCGGAGGTGTTGAGGAACTCCGCGAGCGTCGCGGCGTACTCGGGCGTCAGGGTGATCTGGCCGCTCTGGAGCGCCGGGAGGTAGGTCTCCCGGTTGCCGATGGTCTGCACCTCGGCGGTGTAGCCCGCCGAGCGGAGGACGGCGGCGTAGATCTCGGACAGCGTGGCGCTCTCCGAGAAGTTGGCGGCGCCGATGACGACGCTCTTCCCGCTGCCCGCCGAGGCGTCGGCGGCCGCGAGGCCCTCGTCCTCGACGAACTGCGCGGCGACCTCCGAGGACGTCTGGCGGTCGATGTCGACGGCCTTGTTCAGCTGGATCAGCGTGTCCGTGTCGAGCGCGGCGGACACCGAGTCGAGCAGCGGGACGAGCCCGGGGTCGGCCTGCGCCGCCGCGGCGTTCACGGCGGGGATCACGTTGTCGGCGTTCTGCAGGCCCTCGTCGTCCTCGAGCACCACGAGCTGGTCGCCGGCCACCGGCTCGCAGACGGTGCCCGACGCGTCGCCGCCCGCGGTCGGGTCGGCGGTGCCGCCGCCCGAGCCGGGGTCGCCGCAGGCCGCGAGCAGGAGCAGCAGGCCCGCCGTGGCGGCGGGCAGAGCGGACCGGGCGGGTCGGCGAGGGGTGGATCGACGTGCGTTCATGTGCGGGTCCTCTGTTCTCGGGGGTGTGCGCACGGTGTTCGGTGCGGGGCGCGGATCGGATGACGCCGACGGCGCGGCGGTCCGGGGTGGTCGGCCTGGCGCGGTCGCCTGCCGACGGTCGGGAGCCGTCACGAGGTGCTCGCGACGGGCTCCGGGGACGGGGAGCGGGCGGCACGGCGTCGCCGCCGGCCGGGGGAGGCCCTCATGGGTGCGGGCGTGAGCGCGCGCTGCACGAGCGCGAGCACGCCCTCGACGAGCAGGCACAGCCCGGCGACGAGCACGGCGCCGGCCACGACCTGGCCGTACCGCTGCAGGGCCATGCCCTCGACGATGATCGAGCCCAGGCTCCGGCCGCCGACCAGCGCCGCGAGCGGCACGGTGGCGAGCACCTGGGTGGTGGCGGTGCGCAGTCCTGCGCCGATCAGCGGCAGGGCGAGCGGGAGCTCCACGACGGCGAGCGAGCGCGCGCCGGACATGCCCACCCCTCGGGCGGCGTCGCGCACGTCGGCGTCGACCTCCGTCAGCCCGGTCACGGTGTTCCCGAGGATCGGCGGCAGGGCGAACACCGCGACCGCGAGGATGGTGGCCGTGGCGCCGAACAGGCCGGTGGACGCGAAGATCGTCAGCAGCGCGAACGTCGGCAGGGCGCGGGAGGTGTTCGCGACGACGACCGTGACCGCACCGCCGCGCCCGCGGTGGCCGAGCCAGACGCCGACCGGCAGCGCGACGGCAGCGGCCAGCAGCACGGCCAGCGCGCTGATGCGCAGGTGCTCGACGGTCAGCGCGATCACGCCGTCGCGGCCGGTCCAGTTCAGCGGGTCGTTCAGCCACGCCAGGGCCTCCTGCAGCACGTCCACGCTCAGGCCTCCCGTCCGCGCCGGGCCCAGGGCGTCACCGCGCGCCCGGCGAGCCAGAGCAGCAGGTCCAGCACGAGGGCCAGGGCGAGGCAGAGGAGGGTCGCCGTGAGGATCTCCGCGTGGTACTGGTTGTTGCGGAACCCGCGGAACATGAGGTTGCCGAGCCCGCCGTACCCGACCACGACGCCGACGGTCACCAGCGCGACGGTGGTGACCGTCGCGAGCCGCACCCCGGCGACGACGGCGGGCAGGGCGTTGGGCAGCTCGACGGTCAGCAGCAGCCGGATCCGCCCGTAGCCGAGCCCGCGCGCGGCGTCGCGGACGCTCTCGTCCACCCCGGCCAGGCCGACCAGCACGTTCCGGACCAGCACGAGCAGCGCGTAGGCCACCAGCCCCACCAGCACGGGCGTGCGGCCGATGCCGGTCCACGGGACCAGGACGGTGAACAGCGCGAGCGAGGGCACGGTGTACAGCACCCCGGAGGCGCCGACCACGGGCGCGGCCAGCCGCGGCTGCAGGTGCGCGAGCATCCCGAGCGGCAGCGCGATCGCGCACGCGATGAGCACGGCCTGCAGGGTGAGGCTCGCGTGCTGCTCCAGGGCGCGCGAGATGTCCGCCCAGTTGCGCTGGACGTAGTCCCACGAGAGCCACGGGTTGGGGGCGCCGCCGTCCGACGCCGCGGCGAGGCTGCCGGCGGCGGCCTCGGACAGCTGGGCTCGCGTCACCGGAGGGACGCTACCCGGCACCTCCGACACGAGCACTGCGGTTTCGGCGCGGCGCGGGTGTCGGGGGGCGCGGCTAGGGTCGTCGGCATGGCGGTCGCGATCGGGTTCCAGCACGTGCGCAAGGCGTACGCGGACGGCACGGTGGCCGTCGGCGACCTCTCGCTCGACGTGCAGGAGCACGAGCTGCTCGCCGTGGTCGGGCCCTCCGGCTGCGGGAAGTCGACGACGCTGCGGATGGCGAACCGCCTGGTCGAGCCCACGTCGGGCCGGATCTTCCTGGACGGGGAGGACGTCACCGAGGTCGACGCCGTCGCGCTGCGTCGCCGCATCGGGTACGTCATCCAGAACGTCGGCCTGTTCCCGCACCAGACCGTCGAGCAGAACGTCGCCACCGTGCCCCGGCTGCTCGGCTGGGACCGCGGCCGCACCCGCGCGCGGGTGGGCGAGCTGCTGGAGCTGGTGGGGCTCGAGCCGTCCCGGTACGCGCGGCGGTACCCGCACGAGCTGTCCGGCGGTGAGCGCCAGCGGGTCGGCGTCGCCCGCGCGCTCGCGACCGACCCGCCGGTGCTGCTGATGGACGAGCCGTTCGGCGCGGTCGACCCCGTGGGCCGGCGCCGGCTCCAGGGCGAGTTCCGCCGGATCCAGCAGGAGCTCGGGACGACCGTGATGCTCGTCACGCACGACGTCGACGAGGCGGTGCGGCTGGGCGACCGCGTGGCGGTGCTCAGCCGCGGTGGGCACCTGGAGCAGGTGTGCGACCCGGTCCGCCTGCTGGCCGCCCCGGCGAGCCCCGCGGTCGCCGACTTCGTAGGCACCGGCGCGGCCGTCCGGCTGTTGGCGCTCGGCACCGTGCAGCGCGCCGACCTGCGGCCCGCGAGCCGCGAGGACCGTCACGACGGCCTCGCGCAGCGGGCCGGGCTCCGCGTCGGCGACCCGCTCGACGCGGCGTTCAGCGCCCTCGCCGCGGAGCCGTCGGGGCGCGTCGCCGTGCACGAGGGCGCGGCCGTGGTGGGGGAGCTCGACGCGCCGGGGCTGCTCGCGGCGCTGCACCGGCTGGTCGACGCGGCGCAGGACGCGCACGACACCGACGACCACGCCGCGCACGCGCCCGAGCCGAGCGCCGGGGCGCGTGGGTAGTCTGCCGAGGGTGACCACTCGCCTCGCACTCGCCACCTGCGCCGCCCTGCCCGACCTCGACCCGGACGACGCCCCGCTCGTCGAGGCGCTCCGGGCGCGCGGCCTCGAGGTCGAGTCCCCCGTGTGGAACTCCGGGGACGTCGACTGGTCGTCCTACGACGCCGTCGTGGTCCGGTCCACGTGGGACTACACCGACCACCCGCGCGACTTCCGGTGGTGGGCGCAGCGCGTCAGCCAGTCCTCGCGCCTCGTCAACCCCGCGCAGGTCCTCACCTGGAACATCGACAAGACGTACCAGCGCGCGATGGAGGCCGCCGGCCTGCCGATCGTCCCGACGATCTGGATGGACCCCGCGCGCAACTTCAACGCCCGCGCCATCCACACGCGCTTCCCGGCGTTCGGCGACTTCGTCATCAAGCCGACCATCAGCGCCGGCTCCCGCGACACCGGCCGGTACGACGCGGGTCAGACGCCGTCGCGCGCGCTCGCCATCACCCACGTGAAGAACCTGCTGAACGACGGCCGGCACGTCATGGTGCAGCGGTACCTCAAGCAGGTCGACACCGTGGGGGAGACCGCGCTGGTCTACTTCGACGGGAAGCTCAGCCACACGGTCCGCAAGGCCCCGCTGCTGGAGGGCCCGTACCGCGAGGGCGCCACGGACGGCGTCCTCTACAAGCGCGAGGTCATGACCTCCCGCGAGGCGTCCGAGGCCGAGCTCGCGCTCGGTCAGCGGGTCGTCGACGCCCTGCCCGACCTCATCCCCGGTGTCGAGCAGCCGCTCGCCTACACGCGCGTCGACCTCATCCCGGACGACCAGGGCAACCCCGTCGTGCTGGAGCTGGAGCTCATCGAGCCGTCGTTCTTCTTCGAGCAGGCACCGGAGGCCGTGGAGCGGTTCGCGGACGCGATCACCCGCCGCCTCTGAGGCGGCCGGGAACGAGGACGGGCGCCGTACCCGTCCAGGGCGTCAGCGGCCGTAGTGGTAGCGGCACGCCGCTATGCGCACCTCGCCGTCGGTCACCTTGTGCACGAGTCGGTGCTCGTCGGTGATGCGCCGGGACCAGTAGCCGGCGAAGTCGTGCTTGAGGGGCTCCGGCTTGCCCATGCCCTCGTTCTCGTGCAGGACGACGTCCTGCACGAGCAGGTTGATCCGCCGCAGCACCTTGCGGTCCTGCACCTGCCACCAGAGGTAGTCCTGCCAGGCGTTCTGGTCCCAGACGAGCCGCACGGTCAGTCGGCGTCCACGAGGTCGTGGGACTCGCCGGCGCCGCCCTCGAGCCGCTCCATGGCGTCGAGCAGCCGCCGCGCGTTCGCGGGGGACCGCATGAGGTAGGCCGTCTCGCGCAGGGACTCGAAGTCCTCGAGGGAGACGATCACGACGGGCTCGCGGTTGGCGCGCGTGATGACGACCTCTTCGCGGTCGTTCACGACGGAGTCGAGCACCTCCGCGTAGTGGGCGCGGGACTCGGTGTAGCTCATCGTGCGCACGGTGGCACCTCCTGTACAGAAAACTGTACGCCCGGTGGGGTGGAACGGCAAGGGTGGGGGTGGCGCTGTGAACGAGAACGGGCGCCGTACCCGAGGGGTACGGCGCCCGTTCTGCTGGGGTGGCTAACGGGACTTGAACCCGCGACCTCCTGGACCACAACCAGGCGCTCTACCACCTGAGCTATAGCCACCACGACCCGCGGAGAACCGGGGCCGACGAAAAGTGTACCGGGTCCGCGGGGGTCCTCAGGACGCGGGCGTCGAGGCGCGGTGCGCGGCGGCCACCGACGTCGCCTCGATCTGCGCGGCGACGGCCTTGGCGGCCTTGGAGTCCGGGCCCGGCTGGGGGACGAGCAGGGCGGCGCGGTAGTAGCGCAGCTCGTCGATGCTCTCCAGGATGTCGGCGAGCGCCCGGTGGCCGCCGTGCTTCTGCGGCGACGCGAAGTACACGCGCGGGTACCAGCGGCGGGCCAGCTCCTTGATGGAGGACACGTCGATCACCCGGTAGTGCAGGTGGCCGATGAGCTCGGGCATGTCGCGGTCGAGGAAGACCTTGTCGGTGCCCACCGAGTTGCCGGCGAGCGGCGCCTTGCCCGGCTCCGGCACCCACTGGCGCACGTACTCCAGCACGGTGGCCTGCGCCTCGGCGAGGGTCGTGCCCCCGGCCAGGGCGTCGAGCAGGCCCGAGGTGGTGTGCATCGTCCGGACGAAGTCGCCCATCTGCTCCAGGGCCTCCGCGGGCGGGGCGATGACGACGTCGACGCCCTCGCCGAGCACGTTGAGCTCGGAGTCGGTGACGACGGCCGCGACCTCGACCAGGGCGTCGTCCGTCGAGGACAGCCCCGTCATCTCGCAGTCGATCCAGACGATGCGGTCGGCGCTGCCGTTGCCGTTGCTGATGGTGCTCACCCGCCCAGGGTACGGGTGAGCCCGCCGGACGGGGGTCCGGCGGGCTCACGGGATGGAGGTGCTGCTGCGCGGTCAGCGGAGCGTCGTGACGGCGGTGCCGAGGCCGTGGAACGCCCGCAACCGGTGCGGGCGGGCCCGTTCCGGGGGCCGGCCGCGCGTCTCGGTGGACGGTCTGGACCGAGTGCCGCGCTCGGTGCGACGCCGGACGAGCGCGACCGTCTCGCGGCGCTCGCGCAGGTCCTGCTGGAGGACGTCGAAGGTCAGGGTGGGGTGCATGGTGGTGGTCTCCGTCGTGCTGCTGGACGGGGCCTGGCCGGGCCCCCGGGACTCACCGCGGTGACCCTCACGGTTCCACCGCGCGCACCGCGCCGTCACGGGTTTTTCGCCGCTCAGCGCTCCAGCGTGAACTCCGAGTCGCGACGTCGTGACTCCGGGCGGTCTGTTGAAGCGTCAACCTTTCGGTAGGATGGCCTCATGACCGACGACCCGCGCTGGCTCAGCGCCCGCGAGCTGCAGGCCTGGATGCGGCTGGAGGCCGTCGCCGAGCTGCTGCCGACCGCGCTCGACCACCAGCTCCAGCGCGATGCCGACCTGTCCCACTACGACTACCTGGTGCTCGCCAAGCTGTCCGAGGCCCCGCAGCGCACCCTGCGGATGAGCGGGCTCGCGGCCAGCACCAACGCCACGCTGCCGCGGCTGTCCCACGTCGCGGCCCGGCTGGAGGCGCGCGGCTACCTCACGCGCACCCGCTCCGACGACGACCGGCGCTCCACGCTGGCGACGCTCACCGAGGACGGCTGGCGCAAGGTGGTTGCGACCGCCCCCACGCACGTCGCGGAGGTCCGGCGGCTGGTGGTGGACCGCCTGACCGCGGAGCAGGTCGACCAGCTCGACGCGATCGCGCTGGCCGTCCTCGGGGCGCTCGACCCCGAGAACCGGCTCGAGGCGCAGAACCCCGTCGCCGGCGCCGCCGACGCGTGCGGGAACGAGGCGGGCAGCTGACCTAGCCGGCGCCCTCGCCGCGGCGCCGCGCCCGGCGGTCCCGCCACGACTGCCACACCCGCATCACGAAGGCCTTGAAGCGGTCCGTGAGGCGGCGGACCGCCGGGAACTCGGTGCCGAGGATGCCGAGACCCAGGAAGATCAGCAGCCAGCCGGGGCCGGGCAGGACGAGCAGGGCGATCCCGACGGCCACCACCGACCCGCCGACGACCGTCACCACGACCTTGTACGTCAGCCGGAGCCACGGCTTGCTGTCCAGGCGCGCGCGCAACCGGGCCAGGGCGCGGTGCGCGCCGGTGTCCGTGCGCTCGCCGGCGGCGATCTCGGCGGCCAGGCTGTCGTCGGGCACGCGGCCTCCGGGGGTCGAGGTGTCCACGGGAGCATGACGTCCGGGACGCCGCGATTGTTCCCGGGCCCGGCGGGTGAGATCCGTGCCGCCGGGCGGCGCGGGCCGTCGCCTCAGGGCGCGACGAGCTCCGGGGTGCGGGCGTCCGCCGCGCGGTGCGCGCCCGACGGGCCGCGGCGGGTCAGCGGCCCCCGCAGGCCCAGGTGCTCGCGGAGCGTCGTGCCGGTGTACGCCGTGCGGTAGGCCCCGCGCTCCTGCAGCTCCGGCACGACCCGGTCGACGATGTCGTCCAGCCCGGACGGGATGATCCAGGGGCTGATGTTGAACCCGTCGACCGCGCCCGTCCGGACGAACTGGACCAGCCGGTCCGCGACGGCCGACGGCGTGCCGACGAACCCCCGCTCGCCGGTGACGCGCACGACGAGCTGCCGGATCGACAGCCCCTCCGCCTCGGCGACCGACCGCCACCGCGCCGCGACCTCGTGGGTGCGGGCACCGGTGGTCGACGTCCCGCCCTCGCCGCCGAGCTCGGTGACGACCGGGTCGTGCGCCGGGAGCGGGCCGTCCGGGTCGTAGCCGCTGAGGTCCTCGCCCCAGATGGTGCCGACGACGTGCAGCGCCGTGGCGGGGGTGACCTGGTTCCACCGGACCCAGCGGTCCTTCTCCTCGGCCTCGGCGGCGGTGTCCCCGACCACGACGGCGGTGCCCGGGAAGATCTTCACGTCGTCCTCGGGCCGGCCGGCGGCGACCGTGCGGGCACGGATGTCCTCGGCGAACGCCAGCGCGTCGGCGAGCACGCTCCCGTGCCGGCTGAAGATCACGTCCGCCGACCGGGCGGCGAAGTCGCGGCCCTGCGGTGAGTCGCCGGCCTGGAAGATCACCGGGTGGCCCTGCGGGCTGCGCGGGGTGGTCGGGTCGATCTCCGCGTCCAGCAGCTCGCCGTGCACCGACACGCGGGCCACGTCGCCGTCGCCGTCGGGCCAGGCGTCCCAGATCCGGCGGGCGGTCGCCAGCACCTGCTCGGCGCGGTCGTACCGGCGGGCGTGGTCGAGGTAGCCGCCCCGCCGGAAGTTCTCCCCGGTCCACGCGTTGTCCGTGGTCACGACGTTCCACGCGGCGCGCCCGCCGGACAGCACGTCCAGGCCGGCGAGGCGCCGGGCGAGGTCGACGGGGTCGTTGTAGGTGGTGTTCTGGGTGGCGACCAGGCCGATCCGCTCGGTGACCGCCGCCAGCGCCGCGAGCTGCGTGATGGCGTCCGGGCGGCCCACCACGTCCAGGTCGTGCAGGGCGCCGCGGCTCTCCCGCAGCCGCAGGCCCTCGCCGAGGAAGAAGGCGTCGAACAGGCCGCGCTCCGCGGTGCGGGCCACGCGCTCGAAGGACGCGAAGCCGGTCTGCGAGCCGGACTCGGGGTCGGACCAGATGGTCGTGTGGTTGACGCCCTGGAAGAAGACGCCGAAGTGGACCTGCGCCGCGGGGCGGGTCAGGGTGTGCTCGGACATGGCGGGCTCCTCAGGCGGGCTGCCGGGCGGACCCGGCGAGGCGGTGGGCGGGACGGGGCAGGCCCAGGTGGTCGCGCAGGGTCGCGCCGGCGCGCGGGGCCGCGGCGAGCCGGGCGGCGCGCAGGGCGGGCAGGACCTCGCGGGCGAGCACGGGCAGGTCGACGTCGAGGACCGCGGGGAGCAGCCGCACGCCGGCGAACTCCTCGGACGCCGCGAGCTCGGTGAGCAGCCGGACCAGCCCCGCCGCGTCGCCGACGTGCCGCAGCGCCGGCCGGGACGACCACGGGCGCGTGCCGTCCAGCTCGGCGAGCCGCTCGCGCCCGGTGCGGTCGACGGTGTCGAGGACGACCTCGATCTCGACGGCGGCGAGCGGTGCGCCCGGGGTCGCCTCGCGGGCCTCGCGGGCGGTGGCGAGCGCACCGGCCACGTCCGCGCCACCCACGTCCGCGCCCCCGACGAGGGCCACGTCCACCAGGTCCTCGCCCGGCCGGCCGGCGGCGACGTCGCCCGCCCGCGCGAGCACCACCAGCTGGCCCTGCGGCGGCCGCGGCGTGATGAGCGGGCCGACGACGGAGAAGGTCGCACCGCGGAAGTCGACGCGGTGCACGCGGTCGCGGTCGATGTACCGGCCGGTGGCGACGTCCCGGATCACCGCGTCGTCCTCCCACGAGTCCCACAGGTCGCGGACGACCTGGACGACGTCCCGCGCCTCGCGGTCCAGGTCCGGCACCGCCGGCCGGCCGTACGCCGCGGGTGCCGCGTCGCCCGGGGTGACGGCGGCCAGCCAGCCGCCCCGGCCGGACGCGGCGATGTCGAGCGACGCGAGCTGCGCGGCGACGTGGAACGGCTCCGGGTACGTCGTCGGCACCTCCGGCACCAGGCCCAGGGCGGTGGTGGTCCGGGACACGAACGCCGCCCGGGTGACCGCGTCCAGCCGCGCCGAGGTGGTGGCCCCGGGCACTGCGGGCAGCACCGCGTCGGCGAAGGTCGCGAAGGTGAAGCCGGCGTTCTCCGCGCGGCGGACCGTCCCGGCCAGGCGGGTGCCGGAGACGAGGTCGACGCCGCTCAGGCCGGTGACGGCGGCGGCCGCGGGGTGGCTGCCGGCGCCGTCGACGTCGACGCCGACGAACAGGGGTGGGGTGGTCATGCGGTCCTCCGAGGGGCTCGCGGGGTCGGGGATCCGGGCGTCAGAGCGCCGAGTGCCCGCCGATCCGGTGGTAGGTGCGGTCGTGGTAGACGAGCGGGGACGGCGCGCGGACTCCGTGCCCGGCCGCGTCCCCGGCTGCGTCGGCGGCGGGGGAGCCCGCGGACAGCGCCCGCAGCGAGACCAGGTAGCTGTCGCCCACGGGCGTGCGCTGCAGCACCCGCGCCCGCACCCACGACACCGCGCCGTCGATCACGGGCTCCCCGGTCGCGAGCGACGACCAGCCGCCGGCGGCGAACCGGTCGATCCCGCTGGTCGCGAACCGGGCGGAGACGTCGTGCTGGTGGTCCGCGAGGAAGCTCACCGCCAGCGTCGCGGCCCCCGAGACGGCCGGCCACGACGACGAGGTGGACGCGAGCGAGAACGCGAGCAGAGGCGGGGCGGCGGACACGGAGATGACGGACGTGGCGGTGAACCCGACCGGCTGCCCCTCGTGCCGCAGCGCCACCACGGCGACGCCGGCGGGGTGCCGGCGGAACACCGCCTTGAACTCGTGGGCGTCCAGCTGCCGCTCGTCCTGCTCGGCGAGCAGCCGCTCGAGCGCCGACAGGTCCGTGTGCTCGGCGGTCACCGGGCCACCGCCACGGCCTCGGGGGTGATGGCCGCGGCCGCGGGCAGGCCGGTCGACCGCCGCAGGGCCGCGCCGGACCGCAGCAGCCAGGCGTCGAGCACCGCGTCGAGGTCGGGCAGCTGCGCCTCCGTGACCGCGAGCGCCCGGGTCGGCACGACGGCGCCGAGCTCGACGAGCACGGGCCGCAGGTGCACCTCCCCGGCCAGCGCGTGCGCGGGGTTGCCGGACACGACCAGCGGGACGGCGACGACCCCGGCGAGGCCGTCGGGGCCGTACAGGTCGAGGAACGCCTTGAGCAGCCCGGTGTAGGACGCCTTGTAGACCGGCGTCGCGACGACCGCCACGTCGGCGGCGGCGAGCCGGGCCAGGGCGGCGTCGGCGGCGGGGTGCACCGGGGCGAGCACCTCGCCCGCGAGCTCCGCCAGGTCGACGGTCGTGACGGCGGGCGCAGGGCCGTCGGTCAGGTGCTCCGCGACGCGGGCGGCGGCCGCGCGGGCGGCCTGGAGGGTGCGGGAGCCGGGCCGCGGGTTGCCGGAGACGGCGACGACGGCAGGGGGACGGGACGTCATGGGGTGCCTCGCAGACGGGTCGATCACGCTTGCCGCGCGGCGGATCGGGGGGTGGGCCCCGGCCGACGGCCAGGTCATCTCCCGGAGCACCCCGCCGTGATGTGGGGTTGCTGCCCAGCAAGCCGGGGCTTGGCGCTGGGACTCGTGACCTCGGGCGGCTGTCTAGCACCGGCGGGCGCGCGGGCCGACGGTGCGCGGGGGAGTTCTCACGATCCGGGACCGTGCGTCGTCCCCGCGGTGACATCGCTCCGCCATGCGAGACGCCGCACCCGGCTCGTTGACTTCGCGAGCGCGGGGTCCATAAGTTCCGCGGCACCGAGTCACGCCGAGCACCACCGGCGGTGAGGCCCGGTGGTCATGAGCTCCGACACCAAGCCCCGGCTCGTCGGACGGCAACCCCCCGCGCGGGTGGGTGCCCCGGGTGAGGACCAGGCCCGCTGCCGCCGGCAGTGGGGCAACACGCGAGCCCGTCCCCCGGCGGGCGCACCGAGGAGCACGTATGAACAGGAGCACGCCGACGCCGACCGCGCGTCCGTCCTCCCGCGCCGCACGGCCCCGCGCCGTGCCCGCCGGCCTGCCGGGCGCCGTCGCCCCGCGCGCCGCCTCCTGTCGCTGTCGCTGACCTCCCGCGCCCCGCCGCGCCGAGCGCGCGCAGCGCCCCGCGCGCGACCTCGCGCCGCGGCCCGCCGGTCCGCATCCCGCCGGTCCGCACCCCACCCCGTCCGGCACCCCGGTCCGCGCTGCCGCGCGCCGTCCTGCCGTCCGCGAACGGAGTCCCGTCATGCCCAGCACCCCCGCACGCCCGGCGCCGCCCGAGCCCGCCCGCCCCGAGGACCGGCACGTCGTCCTCGCCGTCGACCTGACGGCGCTGGGCGCCCGCCCCGGCGGCCACGGCCCGCACGGCGTGGTCGTCCCGCGCCCCTTCGACGGCGAGCGCCTGGCGCGGCTCGTGCACCGGGCCGACCGCGGCCTGCTCGACCTGGTCCTGCTGGGCGACGCGTTCTTGCTGCACCCCGGCCGCCGGCAGGTCCCGGGCCGGCTCGACGCCGCCGTGGCCGCCGCCCGGGTCGCGCCGCTCGGCACCGGCACCGCCCTCGTCGCCGGGGTGGCGCACGAGCACGTCGACCCCGCGCACGTGGCGGGGGCGGTCCGGGGCGTGCAGCGCGCCGGGCGGGGACCCGCGGGCTGGTTGCTCTCCGGCCCCGCGTCGGGTGCGGACGAGCGCGAGTGGGCGGCGCGCGCGGAGGCTGCCGTGGCGGCGGTCGAGGGGGAGTGGGACGGGCCCGGGGACGCCGGCGCCCTGCTGCTCGACCCCGACGGCCGGTTCCGCGTCGACCACGACGGGGTGCGGTTCGCGGTGCGGGGCCGGGCGGCCGCCGTCCCGGTCCCCGGCCCCGCGGCCGGGAGGCCCCTCGTGGTCGTCCCCGTGTCCGGTGCGGCGGGCGCCGCGCTGGCGGGCCGGCGCGGCGACGTCGCGCGGATCGCCGTCCCGGACGTCGCGCAGGGCGCGCGGCTGCGCTCGCTCGTGCGGGACGCGGCGGCCGTCGCCGGGCGCCCGGCCGGCGCCGTGCGGGTGCTCGCCGACGTCGACGTGGCGCTCGCGGACGACCCGGAGACCGCCGCCGCCCGGCTCGCGCTCGCCCGGTCCGGGGACGGCGGCGGGACCGCCCACGCCGGCGCGCGGGTCCCGGTGCTCGCCGGGACGGGCGCCGACCTCGCCGCGCTGGCGGCCGCCTGGGTGGACGCCAGCGCGGCCGACGGGTTCGTCGTCCGCCCCTCGGCGCCCGAGGTCGACCTCGACGCGCTCGTCGACCGCGTCGTCCCGGCGCTGCAGCACGCCGGGCTGTTCCGGCTCCGCCCGTCCGCCGCGCTCGCCACCACCTGACCGGGCGCCACGCCCTCCGCCCGACCGACCCCGAGGTGATCCGATGACCACGACCGAGCTGCCGACGCCCGCGCAGCCCGCCGCCGCCCACCCCGACGCCGCCCGGCTCACCGTCCGCGCCGTCGCGCTGCACGACCCGCTGGTGCGCCCGCTGCTCGACGGCCTCGCCCACGAGTACGGCACCCGGTACGAGCGGCTGCTGACCCCGGCGCAGCTGCGCGACGAGCTCGAGCACTACGGCGCCGAGGAGTTCGCGCCGCCGGACGGCGAGCTCGTGCTCGTGCTCGACGACGGCGAGCCCGTGGCGGGCGGGGCGTTCCGTCGCCGCCACGAGCCCGAGCTCGGGGACCCCGCCCGCCTGACCCGCGCCGGCGCGCGCACCGAGGACGGGACGCCGGCGGTCCGGACCGCCGAGCTCAAGCGGATCTGGACCCACGCGGCGCACCGGCGCCGGGGCCTGGCCCGGGTCGTCCTCGCGGAGCTCGAGGCGCGCGCCGCCGCGCGCGGCTACCCGCGGATCTACCTCACGACCGGCCCGCGGCAGCCCGAGGCCGTCGGCCTCTACCGCGCCGCGGGCTACACGCCCCTGTTCGACCCCGCCGCCGACCCCGAGACGGTCGGCGCGCACGCCTTCGAGAAGTGGCTGGTGACCTCGTGACCGACCTCGCCCTGCGCCCGCCCGCGGCGCCCACCGCCCCGGCGCTCGCGGACCTGCCCGTCCGACCCGCCCGGCACCGCCACCGCGGGCGTCGCCGTCCTGCTCGCGATGGTCGTCAGCTCGCTGCTGACCAACCCGCAGTGGGAGTGGGACGTCGTCGCGACGTACCTCACGTGGCCGTCCGTGCTCGAGGGGGTGTGGGCGACCCTCCGGCTCACCGCGGTCGCCAGCGTCATCGGCTTCGGCCTCGGCACGGTGCTCGCGCTCATGCGCCTGTCCCGGTCGCCGCTGCTGCAGTCGGTCTCCTGGGGGTACTCCTGGGTGTTCCGGTCGGTGCCCCTGATCCTGCAGCTGCTGCTCTGGTACAACCTCGCGTACCTGTACCCGCAGCTGTCGCTCGGGGTGCCGTTCGGCCCGGAGCTGGTGGCGTTCGACACGCTGGACGTCGTCGACAAGTTCGGCGCCGCGGTGCTCGGCCTGGGGCTGTCGCAGGCCGCGTACTCCGCGGAGATCGTGCGGGCGGGGATCCTCGGCGTCGACCAGGGCCAGCACGAGGCCGCGGCGGCGCTGGGCATCCCGCGCGGCCGGCAGCAGCTGCGGATCGTGCTGCCGCAGGCGATGCGCACCATCGTGCCGACCTCGGTCAACGAGACCATCGGCCTGCTCAAGGGCACGTCGGTCGTCTACGTCCTGGCGTACGGCGAGCTGTTCTACACGGTCGGCGTGATCTACGGCCGCAACCAGCGGGTGGTGCCGCTGCTGCTCGTCGCGGCGATCTGGTACCTCGCGACCACGACCCTGCTGACCGTCGCCCAGTACTACCTGGAGCGGCACTACGCGAAGGGTGCCCTGCGCACCCTGCCCCCGACGCCCCTGCAGCGGCTGCGGTGGACGCTCGCCGTCGCCGCCGGGCGGCTCACCGGCCGGCCGCTGCCGGCGGACCTGCCGCCGTCGTTCCTGGCCGCCGCCCGGCGCGGCCACCTCACCCGCACCGGCGCCCGGGACGGCGCCGCCACCCGCGACACCGGAGGCCCGGCATGACCGCGACCCTGAGCACCCCCACGCCCACCGACGCGGCACCCCTCGCCAGGTCCGCCGACCGCACGGCGGGCGGGCACCTGCAGATCCACGGCCTGCACAAGGCGTACGGCACGCTCGAGGTGCTGCGCGACGTCGACCTGGAGGTCCGCCCCGGGGAGGTCGCCGTCGTCCTCGGCCCGTCGGGCTCGGGCAAGTCGACCCTGCTGCGGCTGATCAACCACCTGGAGCGGCCGGACCGCGGGTTCGTCGCGCTGGACGGCGAGGTGATCGGGTACACGCGTCGCATCCGCCCGTCCCGGCGCCGCACCGGCGGGACGGAGGTGCTGCGCGAGCTGACGGAGCGGGACGTGCTGCGCCAGCGCACGCGCATCGGCTTCGTGTTCCAGAACTTCCACCTGTTCCCGCACCTCACCGCGCTGGAGAACGTCGTCGAGGCCCCGGTGTCCGCGCAGGGCCGGCCGCGGTCGGAGGTCGAGCCCGAGGCCCGGGCCCTGCTCGCCCGGGTCGGCCTGGCGGACAAGGCCGACGCCCGGCCCCGGCAGCTGTCCGGCGGGCAGCAGCAGCGCGTCGCGATCGCCCGGGCGCTCGCGATGCGGCCCGCACTGCTGCTGTTCGACGAGCCGACGTCGGCGCTCGACCCGGAGCTGGTCGGCGAGGTGCTCGAGGTCATCCGCGGTCTCGCGCACGGCGGCACGACGCTCGTGGTCGTCACCCACGAGGTCGGCTTCGCCCGCGACGTCGCCGACACCGTCGTCTTCATGGACGGCGGCGTCGTGGTCGAGCACGGCCCCGCGGCCCAGGTGCTCGGCGCACCGGCCCACCCCCGCACCCGCGCGTTCCTCGACAAGGTCCGCTGACCCCCGTCCGCACCCGTCCGCACCCGTCTGCCTGCACCTCCCCACCACCGAGAGGCACCACCATGCCCACGACCACCCCGAGCCGGCCGCGCCGCCGCCGGTCCGCAACCGCCGCCGCCGCCCTGGCCGTCGCCCCCGTGCTCGCCCTGCTCGCCGCCTGCGGCGGGACGTCCGACGCCGCCGAGGGGGGCGAGGCCGGGGGTGACCTCCAGGCCGCCGCCGAGGCCGCCGGCCTGGAGGTGAACACCTCGCCCGACCAGGACCGCATCCACACCCAGGAGAACCCGGACGCGATCGCCCTGCTCCCGCCGGAGCTCGCCGCGAAGGACACCCTCACGGTCGCGGTCGGCGCGTTCACCGCGCCGCTGTCGTTCCTCGCCGACGACGAGGCCACCCCGATCGGCAACGAGACGGACATCGCGCAGCTCGTCGCCGACGCCCTCGGCAAGGAGCTCGACCTGCAGGTCAAGGCGTGGGCCGACTGGCCGCTCGCGCTGGAGTCCGGCGACGTCGACGCCGTGATCGCGAACGTCACCGTCACCGAGGAGCGCAAGGAGAAGTACGACTTCTCGTCCTACCGGAACGACCAGCTCGGCTGGCTGGTGCAGGCCGACAGCGACATCACCGAGGTCGACGAGCCGTCGGACATCGCCGGGCTCACGGTCGCCGTCGGGTCCGGCACCAACCAGGAGAAGATCCTGCTCGCCTGGGACCAGGAGAACCAGGACGCCGGCCTGGACCCCGTGCAGGTCGAGTACTTCGAGAACGACGGCGACACGATCCTCGCGCTCCAGTCCGGGCGGATCGACGCGTCGTTCGGCCCGAACGCCAGCGCGTCCTACAAGGCCAAGGTCTCGCCGCAGGACTTCGCCGTGGTCGGCACCCTCAACGGCGGCTGGCCGGACACCGCGCAGATCGCCGTCGCGACGGTGAAGGGCTCCGGCGCGGCCGAGGCCGTGACCGCCGCGCTGCAGGGCGCGTTCGACGACGGCACCTACCAGCAGGTCCTGGAGCGCTGGGGCCTGGAGGACGAGGCCATCGAGGCGCCCGAGACCAACCCCCCGGGCCTGCCGAAGACGTCCTGACACCGCCGCCCCCGCACCCCCGTCCTCCAGGAGGAACCATGTCCGACGACCTCCAGCGGGTCCCGCTGTCCGTGCTCGACCTGGCCGTCGTGCCCGAGGGCGCCACCGGCGCGCAGGCGGTGCGCGCGGCCGTCGACCTCGCGGTCGACCTCGACCGGCTCGGCTACCACCGGGTCTGGTACGCCGAGCACCACCTGTCGCCCGGCGTCGGGTCCGCCGCCCCCGCGGTGCTGGCGGCCGCCGTCGCGGCCCGCACGGAGCGGATCCGCGTCGGGTCCGGCGCCGTGCTGCTCAGCACCACGAGCCCGCTCGTCGCGGCGGAGCAGTTCGGCACGATCGCCGCGCTGCACCCGGGGCGCGTGGACCTCGGGCTGGGGCGGGCGTTCACGCCGCCGCCGCAGCGGGAGGGCGACGCCGTCGCCCCCGCGGCCGTGCCCGCCCCGGAGCGCCCCCGCGTCGGGGCGCGGGTCGTCGACGGGCTGTACGTCCCCGCGGCGCCCCCGTTCGACGCGTCGGACTCCGTGCAGCGGGAGCGGCTGCTCGCCCAGAAGCGCGTGGTCGGGGCGTCCCGGACGCCGGCGGCGTTCCGGGACGAGCTCGAGCTGGTGCTGGGCCTGCGGGCCGGGACGTACGCCGAGGCGGACGGCACCCGGCACGTGTCCCCGCCGGTCGAGGGCGCGGCGTTCGACCTGTGGGTGCTCGCGTCGTCCGCGGGGGAGAGCGCCCGGGTGGCCGGGGAGCTCGGGCTGCCGATCGCCGCGAACTTCCACGTCAGTCCCGCCACGACGCTCGACACGATCGCCGCCTACCGCGCGGCGTTCCGGCCCGGCGTCCTGGCCGAGCCGTACGTCGTCGTGTCGGCGGACGTGCTGGTGGCGGACACCGTCGAGCGCGCCCGGGAGCTGGCGACCCCGTTCACCGACTGGGTGCTGTCCATCCGGCGCGGCGCCTCGGGTGCCGTCGCCTACCCGCGGCCCGGGGACGCCGTGCCGTGGGAGGCGCGGGACGCCGGCGAGCGGGCGCTCGTGGCCGACCGCGTCGACACCCGCGTGGTCGGGGACCCCGCGACGGTCGTCGCCCGCCTGGAGACGCTGCAGCGCGTGACCGGCGCCGACGAGCTCCTGGTCACCACCGCCACGCACGACCCCGCCGACGCGCGCCGGTCGTTCGCGCTGCTCGCCGACGCGTGGCGGCGCCCCGTCTCGCCCACCCCCACGGCCGGCGCGGTGCCGGTCCTCGTCCCCTGACACGCCCGACGCCCTGACGAGCCCGTCCCCCTGACACGCCCGACCCCTGACACACCCGACCCCTGACACGCCAGTCCGTTGATGAAGGAGCACCCATGACCAGCACCCCGCCCCTGAGGCCCGCGTCCGAGGCCGCCGCCGAGATCGAGCGCGGCGCCCTGCTGATCGACGTCCGGTCCGCCGGCGGCCGCGCGGCGCACGGCGACATCCCGGGCGCGACCCTCGCGGACCGCACCGACCTGGACGCCCTCTTCGGGCCCGTGGGCACGCCGGTGATCTCGATCGACACCCCGGTGGTCGTGGTCTGCGGCTCGAACGCCGGCTCCGGACCGGTCGCCGAGGAGCTCGCCGCGCGCGGGTACACCGTGTCGCACGTCGACGGCGGCTTCCCCGCCTGGAAGGCCGCCGGCCTGCCCGCCACGGAGCCGGCCGCCCCGGCCGACCAGGCCTGAACGCCCGGCACATCCCCCCGCACCCGCAGGAAGGCACCACCATGCCCGTCGAGTTCCTCGGCATCGCCACCGCCAACGACGGCTCGGAGACCCGCGCCGCCACCACCCGCCCGTTCGACCCGGCGTTCCTGGAGCGCATCGTGCGCGCCCACGAGGACAACGGCTGGACGCGCGTGCTGTTCGCCTACGGGTCGTCCGGCCCGGAGCCGGCGGCGCTCGCGGCCTACACCGCCGCCCGGCTGCAGTCGATCGAGCTGCTGCTCGCGCACCGGCCGAACGTCTCGTACCCGACCTACGCCGCCAAGACGTTCGCCACGCTCGACCAGCTGTCGGGCGGGCGGCTGTCGGTGCACTTCATCACCGGCGGCAACGACCACGAGCAGCAGCGCGAGGGCGACACCCTCACCAAGGACGAGCGGTACGCGCGCACCCAGGAGTACATCCAGATCGTCCGGCAGGCGTGGACGTCCGCCGAGCCGTTCGACCACCACGGCCGGTTCTACGACTTCGACGACTTCCGCCTCGACACCCGGCCGGTGGACGGGCACGTGCCGACCATCTCGTTCGGGGGGTCCTCCGACGCGGCGTTCCGGGTCGGCGCGGCCGAGGCCGACATCTTCGCGGTGTGGGGCGAGCCGCTGGACCGCACGCGGGAGCAGATCGACCGGGTGCACGCCGAGGCCGCCGCAGCCGGGCGCGCGACCCCGCCCCGGATCCACGCCGCCTTCCGGCCGATCATCGCCCCCACCGAGGAGCTCGCCTGGGAGAAGGCGCACCGGGTGCTGGACCGGATCGAGGCGCGCAAGGCGGCCCTCGGCGGCGTGCTGAGCCCCCGGCACCCGGTCGACAAGCCGGAGAACGCGGGGTCGCAGCGGCTCCTGGAGATCGCGGCGCAGGGCGACCGGTTCGACTCCGTGCTGTGGACCGCGACGGCCCGGGCCACGGGCGGCGCGGGCAACTCCAACGCGCTCGTCGGCACGCCGGAGCAGGTCGCGGAGGCGCTGCTGGCGTACTACGACCGCGGCGTCCGGATCATCTCGGCCCGCGGGTACGACTTGCTCGACGACGCCGTGGACTTCGGCCGGTACGTCATCCCGCTCGTGCGCGAGGGGGTCGCCGCCCGCGACGCCGCCGCTGCCGCCGCCGCGGCCTGAGCGGGACGCGGCGTGCGGTTCCAGCTGCTCGACATCGTCTTCAACCCGCCGCACCCGGTGACCGGGAGGGCGGTGCCGCCGGCGGACCGGCTCGCGCGCACGGTCCGGCACGCCGTGCTGGCCGAGCAGCTGGGGTTCGACTCCTTCGCCGTGGGGGAGCGGCACGCCGGCGACGTGCTGTCGTCCGCCCCCACGGTGATCCTCGGGGCGGTCGCGGTGTCGACCAGCCGCATCCTGCTGTCGACCGGCGTCACGGTCCTGGCGCTGCTCGACCCCGTGCGGGTCGCGGAGGACCTCGCCACCGTCGACCAGCTGTCCCGCGGGCGGCTGGAGATCGTCATCGGCAAGGGCAACGAGGTGCTGCAGTACCCGCTGCTGGGGCTCGACGTCGGCAGGCAGTACGAGTACCTGGAGGAGAACTACGAGCTGCTCCGGCTGCTGCTGTCCGAGGAGGACGTGACCTGGGAGGGCCGGCACCGGCACCGGCTCGAGCACGCCACCACCCTGCCCCGCCCGTACGCGGGCCCGTTCCGGATCTGGCACGGGTCGGCGACGTCCCGGTTCGCGGTCGAGCTCGCGGCGCGGTGGGGCGACCCGGTCGTCACGGCGAACGCGCTGCAGCCGCGGGAGAACTACCAGGTGCTGATCGACCACTACCGCGAGCGGTACGCCGCGCACGGGCACGACCCGGCGGCGGCGTTCGTCGGCGCCGGGTCCGGCGGCCTGTTCCTGGCCGACACCACCGAGGCGGCGGTCGCCCAGTACCGGCCGCTGTACCAGGGGCAGGTGGACGCCGCCGCGCGCCGCGGGTACGGGGCGGACGCCGTCGGGAGGGCGCCGAGCTTCCGCACGCTGGAGGACGCGGTGGAGCGCGGGCCGGCCCTGGTCGGGTCCCCGGAGCGGGTGGCCGAGAAGATCCTCGACTACCACGCGTCCTACGGGCACGTGCTGCAGTCCGTCTCGGTGAACCACCTGCTCGACCCGGCGGAGCAGGAGGACGTGCTGCGCCGGTTCGCCGAGGAGGTCGCGCCGCTCGTGAGGGCCGAGGTGACGACCGACCTGTGGAGCGCGGCGGACCCGCGGCGGGCGGCCGGGTTCACCGCGGCGACACCCGGATCCGGCATGTGAGAACCCCGCGGCGGCTCCTTGACCGGCCCCGCCGCCGCGGGTTCCCTCACCCCCGGGTGACGAGCGCCAGCACCAAGGCCCGGCTCGCTGGCCAGCAACCCTTCGACGTGACGGGGTGCTCCGGGAACGACCTGACCCGACCGCGACCGCGGGACGGGTAAGCACGGCAACGGCCGCCGGACCGCGCCCCCGCGCGCTCCGGCCCCGCGCCGGCCGGCCCCTGCCGGCGACCACCAGGAGCTCAGCATGACCACACCTCCCCGCCGGCGGGACGCCCGCTCGGGCGCCGCGGCCGCCCTCGCCGCCACGACCCTGCTGCTCGGCGCGTGCTCCGGCGGCGCGGGCGGCTCCGGCGGTGACGGCCCCACGGACGCCGCCGCGTCGGCCGAGCCCGTCGAGGGCGGCGACCTCCGGTTCGCGATCACCGTCGACTCCCGCTGCATCGACCCGCAGCAGGTCGGCAACAACGACGCGATCGCCGTCGCCCGCCAGACCGTCGCGTCCCTGACCGCCCAGGACCCGGAGTCCGGCGAGATCGTGCCGTGGCTCGCCGAGAGCTGGGAGGTCGGCGACGACGCGTCGAGCTACACGTTCCACCTGCGGGACGACGCCGTGTACGCCGACGGCACGCCCGTCGACGCCGCGTCGGTGAAGACGAACTTCGACACGATCGTCGCCCTGGGCGCCACGGCGTCGCTCGGCTCGCAGTACCTGGTCGGGTACGAGGGCACGACGGTCGTCGACGAGCGGACCGTGACCGTGGACTTCGCCGCCCCGAGCGCGCAGTTCCTGCAGGCGAGCTCGACGTTCTCGCTCGGCCTGCTGTCGCCCGCGTCGGCGACGCTGACGCCCGAGCAGCGGTGCGCCGGCGACTACGTGGGCTCCGGGCCGTTCGCGGTCGAGTCGTACACGCAGGACCAGGAGGTCGTGCTGTCCAAGGTCGACGGCTACGCCTGGGGCTCGGCCGCGAACGACCACACCGGCGAGGCCTACCTGGACACCGTGACGTTCCAGGTCATCCCCGAGGCCTCCGTCCGCGCGGGCAGCCTGCAGTCCGGCCAGATCGACGCGACGGCGGCGATCAACCCCGTCGACCAGGCGCAGTTCGACGGCAACGGGTTCTGGCTCGAGCAGCGCGCCAACCCGGGCGTCGCGTACCAGCTGTTCCCGAACGAGTCGAGCCCGCTGGCGTCCGACGAGGCCGTCCGCGTCGCCATCTCGAAGGGCATCGACCGGCAGCAGATCGTCGACACCGTCCTGACCGAGCGCGACCAGGCCGCGTCCGGCGTGCTGTCCCACTCCACGCCGCTGTTCGAGTCCCTCGCCGACGACCTCGCCTACGACCCCGAGGGTGCCGAGCAGCTGCTGGACGACGCCGGCTGGGAGGTCGGCGACGACGGCGTCCGCGAGAAGGACGGCCAGCGGCTGTCCACCACGGTGACGTTCTGGCAGGACCCCGCGCCGCTCGAGCTGGTGCAGCAGCAGCTCCGGCAGATCGGCGTCGACCTGCAGCTCCAGCACGTGGAGATCGCGGAGTCCACGGCGATCAAGGCCGACGGGGACTTCGACTTCGACTACTACAACCTCACCCGGTCCGACCCGGACGTGCTCCGGACCGTGTTCTCCGCGAACGCCCGCAACATCAACAAGCGGGCTCCGGAGGAGGTCGACGACCTGCTCGACCGGTCCGCCGCCGCCACCGACCCCGCCGAGCGCGAGGAGCTGGTCACCGAGGCGTCGCGGCTGCTGATCGAGCACGGCCACGCCATCCCGGTGTACGAGCTGTCGACCACGATCGCCGCCGCGGAGCATGTGCACGGCCTGACGTTCGAGGGCTCCAGCCGGCTGGACTTCTACGACGCGTGGGTCGACGCCCGCTGATGGCCCGGTACCTCCTGCGGCGCGCCGCCCAGGGCCTGCTCGTGCTCTGGGCGGCGTTCACCCTCGCGTTCTTCGTCCTCTACCTGCTGCCCAGCGACCCCGCCGCGCTCGCGGCCGGCGCCGGCGGCGAGGTGCAGGACGTCGACCCGGCGCTGCTCGACGACCTGCGCGCGCAGTACGGCCTGGACCGGCCCGTGCTCGTGCAGTACGCCGACGCGCTGTGGCGGGCCCTGCGGCTGGACTTCGGGGCCTCGTACCAGTCGGGCGCACCGGCGGGGACGCTCGTCGCCCAGGCGCTGCCGGAGACCCTGAAGCTGACGGGTGCCGCGCTGGCGCTCGCGGTGATCGGCGGCACCGTGCTCGCCGTCGCCTCGGTGCTGCCGCGCAGCCGGGCGCTGCGCCAGGCGCTGTCGGCGCTGCCGCCGCTCGGGGTCGCGCTGCCCACGTTCTTCGTGGGCCTCGTGCTGCTGCAGCTGGTGTCGTTCCGGGCGGGGCTGCTGCCGGCGATCGGCAACGACGGGTGGCGCAGCCTGGTGCTGCCCGCCGTCACGCTGGCCGTCCCGCCGGGCGCGCAGCTCGCCCAGGTGCTGTCCCGCAGCCTGCGCAGCACCCTCGGCGAGCCGTACGTGGAGACCGCACGGGCGAAGGGCGCCGGGCGGCTGCGCGTGCACCTCGGGCACGCCCTGCGCAACGCGGCCGTCCCCGCCTTCACGATGCTCGGCGTGGTGGTCGGCTCCCTGCTCGGCGGGGCGGTCGTCACGGAGACGGTGTTCTCGCGCGTCGGGCTGGGGCGGCTCACCGTGCAGTCGGTCGACCAGCAGGACGTGCCGGTGGTCCTCGCCGTCGTGGTGCTGTCCGCGCTGGTGTTCGTGGTCACCACCCTCCTCGTCGACCTGCTGTACCCGCTGCTCGACCCGCGGATCCAGTCCCGCGGTCGCGTCGGGGCGGTGGCCGCGTGAGCGCCGCCGTGTCCGGCCCGCTCGCGCGGACGCCGGACGAGATCGAGATCACCGACCGCGAGGACGCCCGGTCGATCCTGCGCCACGGCCGGGTGCGCGGGGCCGGGTCCACCGGCCCGCGGGTCGCGCGGGCCGCCCGGTACCTGGTCCGACGGCCCGGGCTGGTGCTCGCCGGCCTGGTGCTGCTGCTCGTCGCCGCGTGGGCGGTCGCACCCGGGGTGTTCGCGTCCGGCGACCCCCTGACGGGGGTGCCCGAGGACCGGTTGCAGCCGCCGTCCGCCGCGCACCTGCTCGGCACCGACCACCTCGGTCGCGACGTCTGGACCCGCGTCGTGCACGGCGCCTCGCTGTCCCTGCGGACGACGACGCTCGCGGTCGCGGTCGGCCTGGTCGTGGGCTCGCTGCTCGGGCTGCTCGCGGGGTTCCTGCGGGGGTGGGTGGACGACGTGGTGGGCCGGCTGGTCGACGTCCTGCTCGCGGTGCCCAGCATCCTGCTGTCGCTGGCGATCATCACGGCGCTGGGCACCGGGGCCGCGAAGATTGCCGTCGCGGTCGGCATCGGCGCGGTCGCGACGTTCGCGCGGGTGATGCGCGCCGAGGTGCTGCGCACGTCCACCTCGGTCTACGTCGAGGCGGCGCGGGCGTCCGGGTCGCGGTGGTACGCGGTGCTGCTCCGGCACGTGCTGCCGAACTCGTCCGGGCCGGTGCTGGCGCTCGTCGCGCTGGAGCTCGGCGCGGCGGTGCTCGCCGTGTCCGCGCTGAGCTTTCTCGGCTACGGCACGCCGCCGCCCACCCCGGAGTGGGGGTCGCTGGTCTCCGGCGGCCGCGACTTCCTCGCCACCGCCTGGTGGCTGACCACCCTGCCCGGGCTCGTGATCGTCGCGGTGGTGCTGGCCGCCAACCGCGTGGCGCGGGCCCTCGAGACGACGGGAGACGACCAGTGACGCAGGAGGACCGGGGCACGGAGCCCGTGCTCGAGGTGCGCGGGCTGGAGGTCGCGTACCGGACGGCCGGCGGCGGGACCTACCGCGCCGTGCGGGGGGTCGACCTCACGGTCCGCGCCGGCGAGGTCGTCGCGCTGGTGGGGGAGTCCGGGTCCGGCAAGAGCACCACCGCGCACGCGGCGCTGCACCTGCTGGCCCGGGGCGGCGCCGTCACCGGCGGCACCGTGGGGCTCGCCGGCCGGGTCGTCTCGCGGCTGACCGACAAGGAGCTGCAGGCGGTGCGCGGCCGCGAGGTCGGGCTGGTGCCCCAGGACCCGACCGTCTCGCTCAACCCGGTGCAGCGCGTCGGCGACCAGGTCGCGGAGGTGCTCGTGATCCACGGGCTCGCCCGGCGGGCCGAGGCGCGCCGCCGCGCGGTCGAGCTGCTGCGGCGCGCCGGCATCGACGACCCCGCCGCCCGCGCCCGCCAGTACCCGCACCAGCTGTCCGGGGGGATGCGCCAGCGGGTGCTCATCGCCGTCGCGATCGCCGCCGGGCCGCGCCTGCTCGTCGCCGACGAGCCCACCAGCGCCCTCGACGTCACGGTGCAGCGGCGGATCCTCGACCACCTGGAGCAGCTGGTCCGCGAGCAGGGCACGGCGCTGCTGCTCATCACGCACGACCTCGGCGTCGCGGCCGACCGCGCCGACCGGATCGTCGTGCTCGAGCAGGGCGTGGTGGTGGAGGAGGGCACCGCGGAGGAGGTGCTGCACGCGCCGCAGCACCCGTACACGCAGGCGCTCATCGCGGCGGCCCCGAGCCTCGCGAGCGAGCGGCTCGTCGCGCCGGCGTCGGTGCCCGTGCCCGCGGCGGTGCCCGTGCCCGCGGCGGCACCCGGGGACGGCGTCCCGGTGCTCGAGCTCGCCGACGTGCGCAAGGCGTTCCCGCTGCCGCGCGGCGCCGCGTCCCGCGAGGTGCTCGCGGTCGACGGCGTCAGCCTGCGCGTCCAGCGCGGCCGCACCTACGCCCTCGTCGGCGAGTCCGGGTCGGGCAAGAGCACCACCGCGCGGCTCGCGCTCCGCCTGGAGCACCCGTCGTCCGGCCGCGTGCTGTTCCGGGGCCAGGACATCACCGCGACGCGCGGCGAGGCCCTGCGGCGGCTCCGGCGCGGGTTCCAGGTCGTCTACCAGAGCCCGTACGCGTCGCTCGACCCGCGGTTCACCGTCGAGCAGGTGATCACCGAGCCCCTGCGCGCCTACGGGATCGGCGCCCGCGCCGAGCGGTCCGCGCGGGCACGCGAGCTCGTCGAGGACGTCGCGCTGCCCCCCGACGTGCTGCGGCGCAGCCCCCGCGAGCTCTCCGGCGGGCAGCGGCAGCGCGTCGCGATCGCCCGGGCGCTGGCGCTGCGGCCGGACCTGGTCGTGCTCGACGAGCCGGTGTCCGCGCTCGACGTGTCCGTCCAGGCGCAGATCCTCCAGCTCCTGGTGCGGCTGCAGGCCGAGCACGGCCTGACGTACCTGTTCATCTCGCACGACCTCGCGGTGGTCCGGCAGGTCGCCGACGAGGTCGGGGTTCTGCACCACGGGCGGCTCGTGGAGCAGGGCACCGCGGAGCAGATCCTGCTCGACCCGCAGGAGGAGTACACGCGGGAGCTCGTCGCGGCGATCCCCGGCGGGCGGGTGCGTGCGGCGGTGGCGGGGTGAGTGGCCAGGTGCCGGACGTAGACTGGCAGCAGCCCGGTATCGAGGACCTCTCCGTGAGGCGACGACCCGGATCCAGCATCGGAGGGCATCATGCCCGTCCAGCCCGTTTCCCCCTCCACCTCCGTACGCACCGGTGAACCGGTCGTGCCCGGGGCTCGTGCCGCAGCCGATGCGGCCGCCACCGGCGACGACACGCTGCGGCTCGCGTCGATCCTGGTCAGCGGGCTGCCCGCGATGCTGGGGACCGACGACGAGCCGACGACGTACACGGTTCCGGTCGTGTTCACCCGCCAGGTGACCCACCCCGAGAAGACGGCGATCGAGGGGCGCGACAGCACGCACCGGCTCGCCGAGCGCGGCTACCCGCGGGTGACGCTCAAGGTCTCCGACCGGCGCCTGCTGATCGGGAACACCACCCTGGGCCAGCTGCGTGACGGCCTGGCTCACGAGCTCGTCGCCCTGCTCGGCGACATCGACGGCGACCTGAGAGAGCAGCGCGGCCGGGACGACGCCGAGGCCGTCGTGCGCGAGTCCGCGGCCGCCGACCGTGCGGCGAGCGTCCAGCACCTCGTCGAGGAGATCCGGTTCGTCTAGCGGCAGGCGGTCGATCCTGCACGGCAGCGAGCCGGTTCCTGCAAACCGTGGTCGAGGGCGAGGCCCCGCATACGCTGCGGTCATGGGCGCAGAGCAGCTGAGCTTCCGGACGACGATCGGTGTCGAGGTCAAGGGCGAGACCTGGAGCTGTGTCGCGATCCCCGACTCCGCGGAGTTCTTCGGCACCGGGCGGACGGTCCGGGTCGACGCCGCCGTCGACGACGTGCTGCTGGAGGACGTCGGCGCGATGGTGACCGGGACCGGCGGGCACATGGTGTCGCTCAGCGCCAAGGTCCGAAAGGCGCTCGGCAAGGACGTCGGCGACACCGTCGACGTGACCATCACCCCGAGGTAGCCCCAGCCGGGTGTCGCACCGGTCGAGCCGCGGCAGGGCCAGGGGCCGGCCCCGTGGTGCTCCGGCGCAGGGTCGGGCCTCGCGCGGTGGGTGCCCCCAGCAGGACTCGAACCTGCAACCGACGGATTAGAAGGCCGTTGCTCTATCCATTGAGCTATGGAGGCGCGTCCGGGGCGGCCTCGCGCGGCACGGTGCCCGTCCGGCGCACCAGCCTACGCGGCCGGGGCTCCCCGGTGCCGCCCTGCCCGGCCGGCCCGCGCGCTGCCCGGCCGGATTCCCGCGCAGGTCACACGGCGCGTAGGTTTGGCCGCCGTCCCCCGGACGGGCGAGGATGAGGCCGTGAGCGCGCAGGCGGAGAGCACGGCCGCGAGGGAGGTCCTCGACCGGCCGCTCGCCGCCACGTCCCTGCTGGACGCGCTCACCGACCTGCTGCGTGACGTGCGGGCCACCGGCTTCCCGCTGGAGGTGCCCGGGGTCACGGCGGACCGCGCTTCGCGGACCCGCCTGGTGGACCAGCTCGCCGACCACCTGGTGCCGCGGCTGCGCCGGCTGTCCGCACCCGCGATCGTCGTGGTGGCCGGCTCCACGGGGGCGGGCAAGTCGACCCTCGTGAACTCCCTGGTCGGCACGGAGGTGAGCGTCGCCGGGGTGCTGCGCCCGACCACCCGCCGGCCGGTGCTGGTGCACCACCCCGAGGACGCGGAGCTGGTCCGGGAGCACCCCGTCACCGACGCGGTCGCGGTCGTCGAGTCCGACCGGGTGCCGCGCGGCATCGCGCTGATGGACGCCCCGGACCTGGACTCCGTCGAGGAGGGCAACCGCCGGGCCGCGCACCGGCTGCTCGAGGCCGCGGACCTGTGGCTGTTCGTGACGACCGCCGCCCGGTACGGCGACGCGCTGCCGTGGCGGGTGCTGAGCGGGGCGCGGGAGCGCGGCGCGTCGGTCGCGATGGTCCTCAACCGGGTCGACCCGGCGTCGCTGCCGACCGTGCGGGGCGACCTGCTGGAGCGGCTGCGCGGGCACGACATGCAGGGCTCGCCGCTGTTCGTGGTCCCCGACCTGGGCCCGCACGAGGGGCCGCTGGACGCCGCGCTGATCGCACCGATCACCCGGTGGCTGACGATGCTCGCCGGCCCGGACCGCGCGCGGACCGTCGTCGCCCGCACCCTGCGCGGTTCGCTGGCCGCGCTGCGGCCCTGGGTGGACGAGCTCGCCGAGGCCGTCGAGCGGCAGGCCGCCGCCGCCGCGACCATCCGCTCGCTGCTGGCCGACGCCACGCGCGAGCCCGCCGAGGACGCCCGCCGGACCGTCCGCCGCGGCGCCGTCGCCCAGGGCGCCGCGCAGGCGCGGTGGGCCGAGCTCACCGCCCCCGGCGGCCCGCTGGCCGGGGTCGTGCGCGGCTCCGGCCGGGTGGACCGCTCGCGGCGCGCGGGCCGGGACCGTGGCGCCGCCGTGCTGCCGCTCGTGCAGGACCTCGTGTCGTCGGCGTCCTCCACCCTCGCCGCCGTGGGTGCCGCCACCGAGCGGGCGCTCCGGGACGCCCTCGCGGCCGGGCCCGCGGGCGCTCCCTCCGCGGCGTCGCTGTGGTCGGCGACCGACCGCGCCGCCGACCGGCCGCGAGAGGTCGAGCGCGCCGCGCGGGACTGGGTCGGGGGCGCCGTCGAGGTGCTGACCGGGACCACGCCGAGCCCCGTGCAGGCCGGTGCCGACCGGGCGGCCCGACGCGCCGCCGCCACGGCCGCGAAGCGTGCGGCCGCTGCCCAGCGCGCGCTCGGCGACGAGGGTCTCGCGGCGCTGGCGCTCGCGGCCGCCGCGGGGCTGGAGGCCGCCGAGCGGATGCTCGTGGACCTGCTGGGGGAGCGCGGCACCCGGGCCGTCGGGACGCTGCGGGGCGGGCTCGTCGAGCACGCCGCCGCCCAGGCCGACCGCGAGGGCGCCGCGGCCGCCGCGGTGCTCGACCGGCCGGAGCTCGCCCCGGACGCCGCGTCGCTGCTGCGGCTCCGCCTCGCCGTGATCAAGGGGCTGACGTGACCGGGCCGACGACCGACGGACCCGCGCCCGAGGGCCAGGCCGCGGCGACCGTCGTCGACCCCGCCAGCCCGACGTCCCGCTCCACCGGCGTCGCCCCCGAGCAGGACGCCCGGAGCGACACCGCCGCGCTCACCCGGCGCCTCGCGCGCCTGGACGAGGCGCTCGTCGTCGCCGGCGACCGCGTGGACCCCGCGACCGCCGCCCGCGTCCGGTCGATCGGCGACCAGGTGCGGTCCCGGCTCGCGCTCGGCGTCGACCACACCGTCGTCGCGCTGCTCGGCGGCACGGGCTCGGGCAAGTCCAGCCTGTTCAACGAGATCTGCGGCCTCGACTTCGCGGAGGTCGGCGTCAAGCGGCCCACCACCGCGGAGGCCACGGCCTGCGTGTGGGGCACCGGCGGGGACGCGCTGCTCGACTGGCTCGAGGTGGACCCGGACCGGCGCATCGAACGCGAGAGCGCCCTGGACGGCGAGACCGAGGCGCCGCTGCGCGGCCTCGTGCTGCTCGACCTGCCCGACCACGACTCCATCGAGCCCGCGCACCGCGCCGCCGTCGACCGCCTGCTGCCGATGGCGGACCTCCTGGTGTGGGTCGTCGACCCCCAGAAGTACGCCGACGACGCGCTGCACTCGGGGTACCTGCGCCGGCTCGTCGGGCACGAGGGCGCGATGCTCGTCGTCCTCAACCAGGTCGACACCGTGCCGCCGGAGCAGCGCGACGCCCTGGTCGCCGACGTGGCCCGCCTGCTCGTCGAGGACGGCCTCACCGGCGTGCCGGTCCGCACCACCTCCGCCCGCACCGGGGAGGGCATCGCGGAGATGCGGGACGCGCTCGCCGAGGTGGTCGGCCGGCAGAGCCTCGCCGCGCGGCGCGCGTCCGCCGAGATCGTGGACTCGGCCCGGCTGCTGGAGGGCGAGGTCGCCGATGCCGAGCCGCCCGCCGACGCCCTCGACGTGTCTCCCGTGGCCGTGACGCTCGCCCAGGCCGCGGGGCTGCCCGCCATCGCCGACGCCGTCGCCGCCGTGGTGCGGGGCAGCGAGGACCCGCTGCCCTCGTTCGTCTCGGTGCAGCCCGGCACGGTCGCGCTGGCCCGCGGGCAGTGGGCGGACGCCGTCACGGCGCGGCTCCCGCGCCGGTGGGCGGAGTCCGTGCGCACCGGGCTGGCGGAGACCGAGCAGATCCGGTCCGCCGCGGACGAGGCGCTGTCCCACGTGGCGGTCGTCGCCCGGCGCTCGGGGCTCGCGGCGGCCCTGTCCGTGCTGGCGTTCGTGCTCGGCGTCGCCGCCGTGGTGGTGGCGGCCGTGGGCGGCGGGGTCGCGCTCGGGAGCGGCGGTCCGTCCGAGGCGGTGCGGCTGCTGTGGCCCGTGGCCGCCGGGCTCGTGGTGCTCACGGTGCTGTGCGCCGTGCTCGCGGTGCGGGCGCGGCGGTCGGCCGCGGTGCGCCGGGCGGAGCGGGTGCGGCAGGACGGCCGCCGGGCGCTGGAGGGCGTGGCGGAGCAGTGCCTCGCCGCGCCGACCCGGGCCGTGCTCGCCGACCACCGGCGGGTGCGCGAGCTCGCGGCGGGTGCGCGGCAGGGCTGACCGCACGATCACGGCGCGCCGAGCCGTCCACAGCGCTGGCGCGGTCGCGTGGTCCCCAGGGCGGAGCCGGGCCGGGAGCGCGGGGTCTGGCGGGTCGGCCAGCGTGTCGTCCACGGCCGGCCCGACCGGGTGCCGGCACGGACGAGGAGGACGCAATGGCGGTCAACGAGCTCGACCTCACGGTGGTCGGCTGGGTCGGCAACGAGCCCACCGTCTACCGGGGCGACGAGGGGCAGGTGCCCTTCACGAAGTTCCGGCTGGCGAGCACCCCGCGGGTCTACGACCGGGAACGCGACATGTACGTCGACGCGGACACCAGCTGGTTCACGGTCAAGGTGTTCCGGCAGCTCGCGCAGAACGTCGCGGAGAGCCTGCGGCGCGGCGATCCCGTGGTCGTGCACGGGCGGCTGCGGCTGGAGGACTGGGTGGCGGCCGACGGGCACACGCGCACCACGGCGGAGCTCACCGCGGACTCCGTCGGGCACGACCTGGCCCGCGGGACCAGCCGGTTCTCGCGCACCGTCCACGAGGTGCGGAACGGGTCGGGCGGCGGCGAGGGCGCCGACGGCGGTGGGACGGACCCTGGGACGGGCGGCGGC
>NZ_CABEGA010000036.1 GCF_901521055.1 Cellulomonas hominis
ATCTCCGATGTTCGTTATTCTTGATGTATTGTGGGATGCCGCCTCGTACGCCTGACTCTCCCCATCCGCTTTCGTCGGCGGCGTCAGATGTGTATAAGCGACCGCCCCCGCCGCCGCCTCCGCCGCCGTCGTCGACGACCGGGGGCGCACCCTCGCGACCCGGTCCTCGGGCGAGACGCGCCGGCACGCCGAGGCCCTGACGCCCCTGGTCGACGCGGTGCTGGCCGAGGCCGGTGTCGCGCGCGGCGACCTCACCGCGGTGGTCGCGGGCACCGGCCCGGCACCGTTCACCGGGCTGCGTGTCGGCCTCGTCACGGCCCGGACGCTCGGTCTCGCGCTCGGCATCCCGGTGCACGGCGTCTCGTCGCTCGACGCGGTGGCGCTCGCGACGGTGCGCGCGGCGGCCGACGGCGCGGTGGACCTGGGCGACCGGGAGCTCCTCGTGGTCACCGACGCCCGCCGCCGCGAGGTGTACTGGGCGCGCTACCGGGCGGTCGTCGGCGCGGGGACCGAGCCGGGCGTCGAGCTGGTGGACGGCCCCGCGGTCGAGGCCCCGGCGGCGCTCGCGGAGCGCGGGCTGGACGGCGCCGTGCTGGTCGGCCAGGGCACCGGGCTGTACCCGGACCTGCTGCCGGCCCTCGACGGGGCGCCCTCCGACGTCGACCCCGCGGACCTGGCGCGGGTCGCGCTGACGCGGTTGGGCGTCGGCGGCGACGGCGTGACGCTCCCGACGGAGCCGCTGTACCTGCGCCGCCCCGACGCGGTCCCGTCGGCCGCGGCGAAGCGGGCGCGCGCGTGACGGGTGCCCCCGCGGACGTCGTCCTGCGCCCGCTCACCGACGCGGACCTGGACACCCTCGAGGACCTGGAGCGGGTGCTGTTCGGGGCCGGCGCGTGGTCGCGGGCGTCGCTCGCCGAGGAGCTCGCCGGCCCGGGCCGCTGGTACGTCGGCGCGCAGGACCGGGCGTCCGGCGAGCTCCTCGGGTACGCCGGGCTGTGGTTCGACGGGTACGACGGGCAGGTGATGACCGTCGGCACCCGGCCGGACGCGCAGGGGCGCGGCGTCGGCCGGCAGCTGCTCGACGCGCTGCTGGACCACGCCCGCGAGCTCGGCGCCGGGGACGTGCTGCTCGAGGTGCGGGTCGACAACGAGCCGGCGCTGCGGCTGTACGAGCGCGCGGGGTTCGAGCGGTTCGGCCGCCGGAAGGGCTACTACCAGCCCGAGAACGTCGACGCGTGGACGATGCGCCGCCGGGTCGCCCCGCCGGCCTGACGCCGGCCCCCGCGCCGGCCCCAGTTACGACGCCGGCCCCCGGGACGACACAGGGCCCCCGCCGCGTGGCGAGGGCCCTGTCGTGCCGGAGAGGTCAGATCGTGCGGGCGACGTCCTCGAAGTCGAGGCGGCCCTGGCGCGGGTGCGAGGCCGGCATGCCGAGGCCCTCGTGCTCCGCGGGGGCGGTGCCCACGTTCGCGACCATGATCGAGCGCCACGGCGTCCCGGCGAAGAGGTCGGCGTCCAGGCCGGGGGCGTCGAACCCGGTCATGGGGCCGACGTGCAGCCCAGCGGCGCGCAGGCCGACGATCAGGTAGCCGGCCTGCAGGAAGGCGTTGTCGCGGGACATCCGCTCCCGCACCGGCTCGGCGGCCGCGAAGTTCTCGCGCGCGCCCGACATGTGCGGCGCGAGGCGCGGGAGCTGCTCGTGGAAGTCCAGGTCGGCGGCGACGACGATGCTGAGCGGCGCGCGCAGCGTCTTGGCCTTGTTGCCGTCGGCCATGTGGGCGACCAGGCGCTCGCGGGCCTCGGGGGAGCGGACCAGCAGCAGGCGCAGCGGCAGGGAGTTCATCGCGGTGGGGCCCCAGCGGACGACGTCCCAGACGGCGCGGATCTGCTCGTCGGTGACCTCGCCGTCGGCGAACGTGTTCACGGTCCGGGCGGCACGGAAGACGAGATCGGCGACCTCCTTCGGGACGCGGAGCTCCGTCGGGTCGGTCGGCGTGGTCGTGTCGATGCTCATGGTCGGTTGAATCCACAACCAACCCGGGACATTCCAGTTGCCTGGGTGAACTGGGTCACACCGGGCGGCATCAGGCCACTGCGCGCGCGAACCTAAGATGGGCACCATGCCCGAAGCACCGCTCGTCCTGGGGATCGAGACGTCCTGCGACGAGACCGGGGTCGCCCTGGTCCGCGCCCACCCCGACCGCAGCGAGCTCCTCGTCGACGCGGTCGCCTCGTCCATGGACGAGCACGCCCGGTTCGGCGGGATCATCCCGGAGATCGCGTCCCGCGCTCACCTGGAGCAGATGATCCCGACCGTCGAGCGCGCGCTCGGCACCGCCGGCGTCACGCTCGCCGACGTCGACGCGGTCGCGGTCACCGCGGGCCCGGGCCTGGTGGGCTCGCTCACCGTCGGCACCGCCGCGGCGAAGGCCCTCGCGTACGGCCTCGGGGTCCCGCTCTACGGCGTCAACCACGTCATCGGGCACGCCGCGGTCGACGAGCTGGTGCACGGGCTGTTCCCGGACCGCGTCATGGCCCTGGTCGTGTCCGGCGGCCACTCCAGCCTGCTCCTGGTGGACGACATCGTCACCGGGGTCCACGAGCTCGGGTCGACGCTCGACGACGCAGCGGGCGAGGCGTTCGACAAGGTGGGCCGCCTGCTCGGGCTGCCGTACCCGGGCGGCCCCCACATCGACCGGCTCGCGCGCCAGGGCAACCCCGAGGCCATCCGGTTCCCGCGCGGCCTCACCGCCGCGAAGGACCAGGAGAAGCACGCGTACGACTTCTCGTTCTCGGGGCTGAAGACGGCCGTCGCCCGGTGGGTCGAGGCCCGCGAGGACGCCGGCGAGGAAATCCCGCTGGAGGACGTCTCGGCGTCCTTCGCGGCGAGCGTCGCCGACGTGCTCACCGCGAAGACCATCGCCGCGTGCCGCCGGCACGGGGTCGACACGCTCGTGATCGGCGGCGGCTTCTCCGCCAACTCCCAGCTGCGGGACCTCGCGGCGCAGCGGTGCGCGGAGGCCGGGATCGACCTGCGGATCCCGCCGATCAAGTACTGCACGGACAACGGCGCGATGATCGCCGCGCTGGGGGCCGCCGTGGTGCGGCGCGGGCTGCCGGCCTCGGACCTCGGGATCGGCGTCGACTCGACGATGCCGCTGGAGACCGTGACCGTCTGACGGTCGGCGCCCGGCAACCGGCACGCGACGCCCGGGCGCCCGGCGCGCGACGCCCGGCGCCCCGCGTCAGAGCGGCCGGCCCGCCCGCATCTCCGCGACGAGCGACGCCACCACCGCGTCGAGCTCGCCGGCGTTGCGCCGGGCCACCGCCCGCTGCCGCTGGTACGACGCGCCCTTGCGGAGGATCACCCGCACGGCGTCCAGCTCCGCGGAGCAGCCCAGCCGCTCGGCGACCGGCTCGAGCTCGACCAGCAGGCGGCCCACCGCGTCGGTGACGAGCTCCTCGTCGCCGGCGGCGTTCGTGATGATGATCGCGTCCATGCCGTACCGGGCGGAGCGCCACTTGTTCTCCTGCGCGAACCACGGCGGCACCGTCGGCAGCGGCTCGCCGCGGTCGAGCATCGTCGAGAAGTGCTCGACGAGGCAGTGGGTGAGCGCGGCGAGCGCCGTGACCTCCAGCAGGCTGGGGGAGCCGTCGCAGATCCGGGTCTCGATGGTCCCGAACCGCGGCGACGGCCGCACGTCCCACCGGATCTCGTCGAACGCGTCGATGACCCCGGTGTGCAGCATGTCCCCGACGTAGGACTCCAGCTGCTCCCACCGCTCGAACTGGAACGGCAGCCCGGCGGTCGGCAGCTGCTGGAACATCAGGGCGCGGTTCGAGGCGTAGCCGGTGTCCTTGCCGCCCCAGAACGGGCTCGAGGCCGACAGCGACTGCAGGTGCGCGAAGCAGGTGAGCAGCGCGCGGGAGATCGGCAGGACCTTGTCGCGGTCCTCGATGCCGACGTGCACGTGGACGCCGTAGATGAGCATCTGGCGGCCCCACCACTGCGTCCGGTCGATCAGCGTCGCGTACCGCTGCTTGTCGGTGACCTTCTGCTGCGCCCACCGCGCGAACGGGTGCGTGCCGGCGCACATCAGCTCGACGCGCAGCGGGTCGGTGACCGCCCGCACCTCGTCGACGGCGCGCTGCAGGTCCGCACCTGCCTCGCCGACCGTGCGGCACACGCCGGAGACGACCTCGACCGTGTTGAGCAGGAGCTCCTGGCGGATGGCGGGGTGCTCGCCGCCGTCGGCGGGGCGCACGGCGTCGAGCACGGTGCTGGCGACCTGCCGGAGGTCGCCCGAGTCGGCGTCGACCAGGGCGAGCTCCCACTCGATCCCGACGCTGGACCGCGCCGAGGTCGCGAACGGCAGGCGGGCGGGCGTGGTCATGCGGCGACCGGCTCGACGAGGAGCACCTGCTGCTGGCCCCCGACCCGGGTGAGGACGACGGTGGCGCTGGTCGACCCGCGCAGGTCGAGCTGGCGGCGCAGCTGCTCCGGGACGACGGCCGTCCCCCGCTTCTTGATGGTGAGGCTGCCGACGTCGCGCTCCCGGAGGTACGCCCGCAGGCGCTTGAGGCCGAACGGCATCTGGTCCAGCACCCGGTAGGCCGTGGCGTACGGCGTCGCGTGCAGCGCGTCGGAGGTCACGTAGGCGATGGTGCGGTCCACGAGCCGTCCCTGCACCTCGGCGGCGGCCTCGGCGACGAGCCCGGCGCGGATCACGGCGCCGTCCGGCTCGTAGAGGTACGCGCCGACGTCGCCGACGGGCGGGTGCGCGTGGGCCTCCGGGTCGCCCGCGCGCAGCACCGCGGAGCCACCGCCCGCGCCGAGCAGCAGCGCCGAGCGGCCGGGCCCGTCGGGGGCCAGCGGGCCGAACCACAGCCCGAGCTCCACGACGTCGCCGTCGACGGACACCCACTGCGCCTCGGCGTCGTGCGGCAGGGCGCTGTGCGGGACGCCGGGCCCGAGCTTGAGGCCGAGGGCCGGCACGCGCTCGCGCAGCGCGAGGACCGCGTCGAGCGGCGGGGAGTACGCCGCCGGGTCGTGCACCCGGCTGCCGCCCGCGGTGCGGCGGGCGGGGTCGGCGTAGACCCCGTCGATCCCCTCGGCCTCCAGGTCGAGCGCGAGCCCGTCGCCGTGCCGGACCTCGGCCTCGGGGAAGTGCCGCAGGTTCACGGTGGCGAGCGCGGCGGTCGTCTCGTCCGCGTCGACCGCGAGCACCCGCAGGCCCACTCCGGCGAACGCCATCGCGTCGGCGCCGATCCCGGAGGTCACGTCGGCGACGCGCTGCACCCCGGCCGCGACGTACCGGCGGGCGTGCCGCGCGGCGACCACGAGCCGGGTCGCCTGCTCGAGGCCGGCGGGCGTGAACAGCATGCCGTCGGCGAACTCGCCCAGCTTGTCGTGCGCGCGGGCCCGCAGGCGCGACTGCGTGAGGGCGGCGGCCACCAGGTCGGCGGCGAAGCCGTCCTTGCGCAGCCGCTCCGACAGCGCCATCGCCTGCGCGTCGTCGTACGGCGGCAGGGCCGAGAGCAGGGCCCAGCCCTCGGGGCTGAGGAGCTTCGCGAGGCCGGACTGGTCCATCCGGCGATCCTCGCACGGGCGGCCCGTGCAGCGCCGACGCGCCGGCCGGACGTCCCCACGGTGCTGGCACTCGCCTTGACCGAGTGCTAACCGCTTCCTAGAGTGCGTGTTGGCACTCTCCCAGCGAGTGTGCCAGCGCACCGCACGGCTGCCGGCACCCGCGACGACGGCCGGCCGGACGGGGCGACAAGGACATCAGGCAGCACTCACACGCGAAGGGGAGGTCCGCTGTGTCGGTCTCCATCAAGCCGCTCGAGGACCGCATCGTCGTCAAGACGCTCGAGGCGGAGCAGACGACCGCCTCCGGTCTGGTCATCCCGGACTCCGCGAAGGAGAAGCCCCAGGAGGGCGAGGTCCTCGCCGTGGGCCCGGGCCGCATCGACGACAACGGCAACCGCGTCCCGCTGGACGTGGCGGTCGGTGACAAGGTCATCTACAGCAAGTACGGCGGCACCGAGGTCAAGTACGACGGCGAGGAGTACCTCATCCTCTCCGCGCGCGACGTCCTGGCGATCGTCAGCAAGTGACACCGCCCGGGCCGTCCACGACGTGACGGCCCGGTGAGGCACGACGAGGCCCCCTCCGCACGCGGAGGGGGCCTCGTCGTCGTGTCAGGCGGCTGGAGCGGTATCGCACCGCTGTGCAGTCGCCACGGGGGACGGCCCGGAGCTGGCGCCCGGGCTCAGGAGGACGCGACGGCCACCGCGGTATCCCACCGCTGGGTGGCCGTCGCGAAGGTGGTGGGTCAGACGACCTCGGCCCGGGTGCGGCCGGCGCGGCTCGCGAGCAGGGCGGAGCGCTCGTCCTCGGACAGGCCGCCCCAGACGCCGTACGGCTCGCGCACGGCGAGCGACTGCTCGCGGCACTCGTTGATCACGGGGCAGGTGGCGCAGATGGCCTTGGCCGCCTCGGCGCGGCGACGACGCGCGGCGCCGCGCTCGCCCTCCGGGTGGAAGAACAGGTCCTGGTCGGCGTCCCGGCACGCGCCCTGGTACTGCCACTCCCAGAGCTCCATCACAGGTCCCGGAAGGCGGGAGATCTCGGCCATGTGGTCCTCCATCCCTGCGACGGCGTGTGCCGTCGGGTGAATCGTGCTGTCCGGCAGTCCGGCCGCTTCCTGGGACTGAGGTCCCTGGTGCGGCGCTGAACTGCACTGATGAGGACAGTACAACCGAGTCAGCAGTTGTTCAAGACCGTGTCGTCATCCGATCTGACGCGGTTCGCTGGCGAATCGCTTCAGGGCGCGACGCGGGTGGCCCGCAGGTGACGCGCTTGGTCCTGTCGCGCTGACCGGATCGGCCGGGGCGATGACGCGGTTCGCCCGGCGGGCCGCGCTGGAAACCGCGCCAGATCCCCGGCACAATCGACGGCAGAGCGCGCGGGGCACACCGCGCGGACGAGACGGGCGAGATGCACAAGACCGAGGACGGCGACGTGACCGGCGGCCAGGACGGCCGGCCGGAGGGCACCGCCCGCCCGGACGACGCCGCCCGCCCGGACGCCGTCGCCCGCCCGGACGTGGTCGCCCACCCCGACGACGCCCGCCCGGGTGGACCGGCCGGCCCGGGGAGTCCGAACGACCCGGGGGACGCCGCCTCCGACCCCGCGAGCGGCCCGACGCTGACCGTCGCGGCCGTGGCCGGGCGCCTCGGCGTCGCCCCCGCGACCCTGCGGACCTGGGACCGCCGCTACGGCCTGGGGCCGTCCGAGCACACCGCGGGTGCCCACCGCCGGTACAGCGCGGCGGACCTGGCCCGCCTCATGACGATGCGGTCGCTCACCCTCGACGGGGTGCCGCCGTCGGACGCCGCGCGCGTCGCGCGGGAGAGTGCCCCCGCGCAGCCGGCCCCGGTGTCGGACGTCGCGGCGGTGCGGCACCTCACCGCCGTCCCCGACATGGTCGACGGCTCCGGGGCGTCCGACGGGTCCGCCAGGTCCGACGGCGGTGCCGCGCCGGCCGACCTCGCTGGTCAGGAGCCCGCAGCCCGGCCCCTGCACCCCGCCACCCCGACCGCCGTCATCGACGCCGCGCTGCGGGCCGACGCCGGCGAGGTCACGCGCCTGCTCGCGCTGCCCCCGGACGGCGACCTCGCCCGCTGGTGGTCCGACCTCGTCGGCCCGGCCCGGGCGGGGATCGCGGCCCGGACGGTGCTGGCCCGGCCCGGCGACGAGCCCGACGCCCTGGTGGTGGCGGCCGCGCTCGCGGTGCTGCGCGCCCGCAACGGGCACGTGCCGACGCACCCGTCGCGGCGGCGCATCGTCCTCATGCTCGCGGCGCCGGGTGAACCTCGGCCGCTGTCCCTGCACGTCCTCGCCGGTGCGCTGGCGGACTCGGGGGTCGACGCCCGCGTGGTCGCGGGGCCCACCGGCCGGCACCGGCTGCTGGAGATCGCGACGATGACGACGCCGTCCGCGGTCGTGATGTCGAGCGAGCTCACCGCCCCCGACCTGGGGCTCGTCGCCGCCCTCGCGGAGCAGCACCCCGAGCTGCCGGTGTTCGTCATGGTGCCCGACGAGGCCGCCGCGACGGTGCCGCTCGGGACGCAGGTGCACCGGGTCAGGACCGTGCCGGGGCTGGTGCACGAGGTGCTCGCCGTCTGCGGCTAGACCGATCCGTGACCGCTTCACGCTAACGTCGGCGCCGATCCGGCCGATACACCGAGGGTAGCCGGATCCGCCAGGGTCCCGGCACTGGCGAGAGGCGGAGGTCGATGGCGGGCGTCGTGGTGTGCCACGGATCGACGGCGGTGCGAGAGCGCATCGTCCTGACGGCACTCGGCGTGCCCGCGCTGGCACCGGTCCGCGCGGCGGCCTCGGTCGACGAGCTGATCACGCTGGCCCGGCGCGTGCCGCCGACCATCGTGCTGCTGGACGCGCACCTGCCGTCCCCGGGCCCCGTCGAGGCGATCCGCCGGCTCCGTGCCGTGCCGTCGCAGTCGACGGTCGTCATGCTCGCGGTGCCGGGCGACGAGATCGCGCTGGACCGCGCCATCTCCCTGGGGGCGCGCGGCTACCTGGCCCCCGATGTCGGCCGGGCGGAGCTCGCCGCCGTCGCCGCGCACATCCTCGCCAGCCCGTCCGTTCCCGGCTCCGGCGGCGGTGCTGCGCACGAGCAGCTCGCGGCGCACGGCGCCGTCGGGAGCGCGCCCACGCCGGTCGTCACCCGCACGGAGCTCCCGGCCCAGAGCACCGGCCGCGACGAGGTCTCGCTGACCAAGCGCGAGGTCGAGGTGCTGGTCGGCATGAGCAACGGCCGCTCGAACGCGCAGATCGGCCAGGAGCTGTTCCTGTCCGAGGACACGATCAAGACCCACGCCCGCCGGCTGTTCCGCAAGCTCGGTGCCGCCGACCGCGCGCAGGCGGTCGCCATCGGGCTGCGCCGGGGCCTCATCCGCTGACGCGGGCGGGCTCCGCCGGTGCCCGGCGCGTCTTCACCGGGCCCTCACGGGAGGCGTCCGGGAGGCACGATCAACCGCCGTATCATCGGGGGATGACCGACCTGGGTACCCCTGGATCCGCCGCGCCTGCCGACCCGTTCGGCTTCATCGGTCTCACCTACGACGACGTCCTGCTGCTCCCGGGCGAGACGGACGTCATCCCGAGCGAGGTCGACACCACGACCCGGCTCACGCGTGAGATCTCCCTGTCGATCCCGCTCGTGTCCGCCGCCATGGACACCGTCACCGAGTCCCGCATGGCCATCGCGCTCGCCCGGCAGGGCGGCCTCGGCGTGCTGCACCGCAACCTGTCCATCGAGGCGCAGGCCCACCAGGTCGACCTGGTGAAGCGCTCCGAGTCCGGCATGGTGTCCGACCCCGTGACCGTGGGGCCCGACGCCACCCTCGCCGAGCTGGACGCCCTCTGCGCGAAGTACCGCGTGTCCGGCCTGCCCGTCGTGGACGCCGACCGCCGCCTGCTCGGCATCATCACCAACCGCGACCTGCGGTTCGTGCCCCCGGCCGAGTTCACCACCCGCCGCGTGCTCGACACGATGACGTCGATGCCGCTGATCACCGGGCCCGTGGGCATCTCGAACGACGACGCCGCCGCGCTGCTCGGCAAGCACAAGGTCGAGAAGCTGCCGCTGGTGGACGACGCCGGCCGCCTGCAGGGCCTCATCACCGTCAAGGACTTCGTGAAGTCCGAGCAGTACCCGCTGGCCACGAAGGACCCGAGCGGCCGCCTGGTCGTCGGCGCCGCCGTGGGCTTCTTCGGCGACGCGTGGGACCGCGTGTCCGCGCTCGTCGAGGCCGGTGTCGACGTGCTCGTCGTCGACACCGCGAACGGCCACGCCCGCCTCATGCTCGACATGGTGCGGCGCATCAAGGCGGACCCGGCGACCAAGCACGTGCAGGTGATCGGCGGCAACATCGCCACCCGTGCCGGCGCGCAGGCGCTGGTCGACGCGGGCGTCGACGCCGTGAAGGTCGGCGTCGGCCCGGGCTCGATCTGCACCACCCGCGTCGTCGCCGGCGTCGGCGTCCCGCAGGTCACCGCGGTGTACGAGGCCTCGCTCGCGGCGAAGCCCGCCGGCGTGCCGGTGATCGCCGACGGCGGCCTGCAGTACTCCGGCGACATCGCCAAGGCCCTCGTCGCGGGCGCCGACACCGTCATGGTCGGCGGGCTCATCGCCGGCTGCGACGAGTCGCCGGGCGACCTGGTGTTCGTCAACGGCAAGCAGTTCAAGCGCTACCGGGGCATGGCCTCGCTCGGCGCGATGCAGAGCCGCGGCGACCGCCGGTCCTACTCCAAGGACCGGTACTTCCAGGGCGACCTGAGCGACGACGAGATCATCACCGAGGGCATCGAGGGCCAGGTGCCCTACCGCGGGCCCCTCGCCGCCGTCGCGCACCAGCTGGTCGGCGGCCTGCACCAGTCGATGTTCTACGTCGGCGCGCGGACCATCCCGGAGCTGCAGGCCCGCGGGAAGTTCGTCCGGATCACGCCGGCGGGGCTGAAGGAGAGCCACCCGCACGACGTGCAGATGATCTCGGAGTCCCCGAACTACACGGTCCGCTGACGGCGCGGTCGGCTGACGGCACGACGAAGGGGCCCGGTGCTGCTGCACCGGGCCCCTTCGCGCGTCCCGGGCCGGCCGGCCCGCCGCCGAGGTCGTCACTCCTGCACGAGGTCGTCAGTCCTGCGGGACGACCTCGTGCCGTCGTGACGACCTCGACGGGCGTGCGGGTCAGTCGCGGAACGTCTCGATCCGCGCGCCCAGCTCGACCAGGCGCTCCTGCAGGCCCTCGTAGCCGCGGGCGATGATGTCGACGTTGCGGAGCACGCTCTCGCCCTTCGCCGCGAGCATCGCCAGCAGGATCACCACGGCGGGCCGCAGCGCCGGCGGGCAGGACACCTCGGCGCCCGACCAGCGCGTCGGGCCGGAGACCTGCAGGCGGTGCGCGTCGAGCAGCCGCACGTCGGCGCCGAGCCGGGTGAGGTCGGTCAGGTGGATCGCGCGGCCCTCGTAGACCCAGTCGTGCACGAGCGTGCTGCCGGTCGCGCACGCGGCGATCACCGCGAAGAACGGCAGGTTGTCGATGTTCAGCCCGGGGAACGGCATCGGGTGGATCTTGTCGAGCGGCGCGCGCAGGTCGCTCGGGTGCACCGTGATGTCGACGAGCCGGGTCCGGCCGTTGTGCGCGGTGTACTCGTCGGAGAGCGTGTAGCGCAGCCCCATCTCGGAGAGCGTCGCGAGCTCGATCTCCATGAACTCGATCGGCACCCGCCCGACCGTGATCTCGGAGCCGGTGACGATGCCGGCCGTGAGGAGGCTCATCGCCTCGACCGGGTCCTCCGACACCGCGTACTCCACGTCGGCGTCGATCTGGGCCTTGCCGTGCACGCGCAGCGTGGTGGTCCCGATGCCCTCGATCCGGACGCCGAGCAGCTCCAGGTAGAAGCACAGGTCCTGGACCATGTAGTTGGGGCTGGCGTTGCGGATGGTGGTGACGCCCTCGCGGCGCGCGGCGGCCATCAGCGCGTTCTCGGTGACCGTGTCGCCGCGCTCGGTGAGCACGATCGACAGGTTCTCGGTGCCGGGGTCGGTGACGCGGGCGAGGTACCGGCCGCCGCTCGCGGTCACGGACAGGCCGAACGGGCGCAGGGCGATCATGTGGGGCTCGACGGTGCGGCTGCCGAGGTCGCACCCGCCGGCGTACGGCAGCCGGAACTCGGACTGCTGCCCGAGCAGCGGGCCGAAGAACATGATGATGGAGCGGGTGCGGCGCGCGGCGTCCACGTCGATGGCCTCGAGGTCGAGGTCCTTCGGCACGACGATCTCGAGGTCGCGGCCGTCCGCGGACCACGTGGCGCGCACGCCGACGGAGCGCAGCACGTCGACGATGCGGTCGACCTCGACGATCCGCGCGACGTTCTTCAGCCGGGTGGTCCCGCGGTTGAGCAGCGACGCGCACAGCAGCGCGACGGCGCCGTTCTTCGAGGTGTTGACGTCGAGCCGGCCGGAGAGCTGCACGCCGCCCTGCACGCGCAGGTGCGTGTGCTGCGGGCCGCCGAGGGTGACGATCGGGGAGTCCAGGGCGGCGCCGATCCGGGTCAGCATGTCGAGGCTGAGGTTCTGCGCGCCCTGCTCGATGCGGTGCACGGCGGACTGGCTGGTGCCGAGGAGCTCGGCGAGCTGGGTCTGCGTGAGGCCGCGGTGGCGGCGGGCGGACCGGACGAGCGAGCCCACGTGGGCGAGCTGCTCGGGGAGGGTGGGAGTCACGGTCGGGAGGGACGAGGTCACCGTCGGGACGGTTCCGGTCGTCGGGGTCGTCGTGGTCACGAGGACGACGCTAACTCATGGATGAGATATCCGCGCCCCCGTGGATGAGGAGATCGTGTGTCGAGGCGCCTGACGTGCACCGACGCATCTCACGCACGGCGTCACGCGATGAGCGTGTCCTGGATCGGGCGCCCGGCGAACCGCAGGTCGCGCGCGGGGTCGTGCGCGGGTGCGACGGGCTCCGTGGTGCGCACGCGGCCGCGGCTCGGCCACACGGACTCCGCCCCCGGCCCGGTGTGCCCGCGCTCCGCCCGCCACGCGTTGAACGCCTCAGCCCACGCCTGGTGCGCGGTGATCTGGTAGTCGTGCAGCGACACGAGGTCGAGGTCGCCGAGGTGCGGGAACCGGCCGACGATGCGGTCCAGCACGTCGAGCGTCGCCACCACGTCGACGTCCGCGGTGTGCAGGCTGCCGGTGTCGACCACCTGGTACACCCCGCAGAGGTCCACGAGCTTGCGCTTGCCCGACCGGTACCGGTCCTCCGCGCGGTCGAGCACCAGGGGGTCGATGACCGGGCGCAGCGCGCCGCCGAGGCGGTCCTCGACGGTCGGCAGCCCGTGTCGGTGCAGCTCGGCCTCCAGCAGGCAGAGGTCGTAGGAGGCGTTGTAGGCGACCACCGGCGTGCCCTCGCGGACGGCCTCGGCGATCTGCGCCGCGATCTCCTCCAGCGCCACCCGCGGCGCCACGCCGTGCGTCCGCGCGTGCTCGGTGCTGATCCCGTGGATCGCGCTCGCGGCCTCCGGGATGGGGACGCCGGGGTCGATCAGCCACGTCCGGACGTGGGTGCCGGTGCGGTCCCGGCGGACGAGCGCCGCCGTGACGATCCGGTCGTGGTCCACGTCGACACCCGTCGTCTCGGTGTCGAACCCCAGCAGCGGTCCGTCGGTCCAGGTCATCCGTCCGAGCTCCTTCCCAGCGCCGCCAGCATCGCACCGGGCGCCCACACGCCCGGGGACCCGCGCCCGGCCTGTCGCGGATGCGGGGTCGCGGCGACGGGGTGAGGCTGGGAGGAGCCCGCGGACCGCGGGACCCCCGAGACGAAGGAGACGTCATGGCACGCCTGACCGGCCGCACCGTCGCGTTCCTCACGAGCGAGCACGGCGTGGAGGAGCCCGAGCTGACCGCCCCCTGGCAGGCGGTGGCGGACGAGGGCGGCACCCCGGTGCTGGTCTCCGCGGAGCCCGGCACCGTCAGCGCGGTGAACAACGACCTGGACCCGGGCGGCGACTACCCCGTCGACCGGACGCTGGACCAGGTGTCGGCGGACGACTTCGACGCCCTGGTGATCCCGGGCGGCACCGTCAACGCGGACACGCTGCGGATGCAGGAGGCCGCCCAGGGCCTGGTGAAGGCCTTCGTCGGCGCCGGCAAGCCCGTCGCCGCCATCTGCCACGGCCCGTGGACGCTCATCGAGGCCGGCGTCGTGGACGGCGTCCGGCTGACCTCCTACCCGAGCCTGGCCACGGACCTGCGCAACGCGGGCGCCGACTGGGTCGACCAGGAGGTCGTCGTGTCGCAGACCGGGGGGAGCACGCTGATCACCTCGCGCAACCCGGACGACCTTCCCGCGTTCTGCGGCGCGGTCGTGGACGCGGTCGCGGGCTGACCTCCGCCGCAGCACCCGCCGGCGGGAGACCGGCGCGGGCGCCCGCCCCGGGGTGGGCCGCCCGCGCCGGTACCCTGGGCCGGTGAGCAACGAGATCGAGATCGGCCGCGGCAAGCGGGGACGGCGCGCATTCTCCTTCGACGACGTCGCGGTCGTCCCGTCCCGGCGCACCCGGGACCCCGAGGAGGTGTCCGTCGGCTGGCAGATCGACGCCTACCACTTCGAGCTGCCGGTGCTGGCCGCGCCCATGGACTCCGTGATGAGCCCCGCGACGGCCGTCGCGCTCGGCCGCGCGGGCGGGCTCGGCGTGCTGGACCTCGAGGGCCTGTGGACGCGGTACGAGGACCCGGAGCCGCTGCTCGCGCAGATCGCGGAGCTGCCGGCGTCCGAGGCGACCGCCCGGATGCAGGAGCTGTACTCCGCGCCGATCGACCCGGAGCTGATCCGCCGCCGCATCGGGGAGATCCGCGAGGCGGGCGTCACGGCCGCCGGCGCCCTGTCGCCGCAGCGCACCCAGGAGTTCTGGAAGGACGTCGTCGACGCCGGGGTCGACCTGTTCGTCATCCGCGGCACCACCGTGTCCGCCGAGCACGTGTCGGGCCGCGCGGAGCCGCTCAACCTCAAGCGGTTCATCTACGAGCTCGACGTCCCGGTGATCGTCGGCGGCGCCTCCACCTACACCGCGGCCCTGCACCTCATGCGCACCGGTGCGGCCGGCGTGCTGGTCGGCTTCGGCGGCGGCGCGGCGCACACCACCCGGGTGTCGCTGGGCATCCACGCGCCGATGGCCACCGCGGTGGCGGACGTCGCCGCGGCACGCCGGGACTACCTCGACGAGTCCGGCGGCCGGTACGTGCACGTCATCGCCGACGGCGGCGTCGGGCGGTCCGGCGACCTGGTCAAGGCGATCGCCTGCGGCGCGGACGCGGTCATGCTCGGGGCGGCGCTCGCCCGCGCGACCGACGCCCCCGGCCAGGGCTGGCACTGGGGCCCCGAGGCGCACCACCCGCACCTCCCGCGCGGCGAGCGGGTGCAGGTCGGCCAGGCCGGGACGCTGCAGCAGGTGCTGTTCGGTCCGGGCCACACCGCCGACGGCACGCTCAACCTCATCGGCGCGCTGCGCCGGGCGATGGCCACCACCGGCTACTCGGACCTCAAGGAGTTCCAGCGCGTGGAGATCGTCGTCTCCCCGTACCAGCCGCGCTGACACCGGCGCCGCGACTCCGGCGCACGGCACCCGGCGCACGAGGGCCGCTCTCCCCGCGGGGGAGGGCGGCCCTCGTCGTGTCCGTCCCCGCGCTCCGGGATGCCCGTTCGGGTGTGTGTTTGAGTCCGTATGGGTCTGGCTGGTTGCGATTTCCGGACCGGATCGGGCATGCTGGTCGCGCAGCACCCGCCGCCGGGGACGTCCCGGTGCACACTGGGAACCACACGACCACGACGGAGTCGACGTGTACGCAACGGAGCGCCAGCAGCAGATCCTCGCCGCCGCGCGGCGGGACGGCCGCGTGGACGTCGCCTCCCTCGCGACCGCCCTGGACGTCACCCCGGAGACCGTCCGCCGCGACCTCACGGTGCTCGAGCGGCACGGACTGGTGCGCCGGGTGCACGGCGGCGCGATCCCCGTCGAGCAGCTCGGGTTCGAGCCGGGCCTCGCCCAGCGGGAGGGCCTGCTCGCGGGGGAGAAGGACCGCATCGCCAAGGCGGCGCTCGACGAGCTGCCCGACGGCGGCGCGATCGTCCTGGACGCCGGCACGACCACGGTCCGGCTCGCGGAGCTGCTGCCCACCGACCGGGAGATCACCGTCGTCACGCACGCGCTGCCCGTCGCGACCGTGCTCGCCACCCGCCCCGGCATCACGCTGCACCTGGTCGGCGGGACCGTGCGGGGGCGGACGCTGGCCGCCGTCGGGACGTGGGCGCTGCGGGAGCTCGGCGACATCCGGGTGGACGTGACGTTCCTCGGCACCAACGGGCTCAGCGCCGAGCACGGGCTCACCACGCCCGACCTCGCGGAGGCGGCGGTCAAACGGGCGCTGGTCCGGGCGGCCAGGCGCACCGTGGTGCTCGCCGACCACACCAAGCTGGGCCGCGAGGACTTCGCGCACGTCGCGGACCTCGCGGAGGTGGACACCCTCATCACCGACTCGGGCGTCGCGCCGGAGCTCGCGGACGAGATCGAGGCCGCCGGCCCCCGGGTGGTGCGGGCATGATCGTCACGCTGACCCCCAACCCGAGCCTGGACCGGGCGCTGCACCTGGAGCGGCTGGAGCCGGGCGAGGTGAACCGCGCCGTCGCGACGCACCAGCACCCCGGCGGCAAGGGCATCAACGTGTCCCGGGCGCTCGCGGCGCACGGCGTCGCGTCCCGGGCGGTGCTGCCCTCCGGCGGCCCGGACGGTGCCGAGCTGGTGGCGCTGCTCGCCGCGCAGGGCGTCGACGCGCGGCCGGTGCCCGTGGCCGGGGACACCCGGTCCAACATCACGCTCACCGAGTCGAGCGGCGCGACCACGAAGATCAACGCGCCCGGCGCCGCGCTCGCGCCCGCCGAGGTCGACGCGCTGCTGGCGGCCGTCGAGGCCGAGGTGACCGTCGGCGCCGACGCGGTCGTCGCGGCCGGCAGCCTGCCCGCGGGCCTCGACGACGCGTTCTTCACCCGGGTCGCCGACCTCGGTGCCCGCCACGGCGTCCCGGTCGTCCTCGACACCTCCGGCGCGCCGTTCGCGGCCGCGGTCCGGCACGGCGGGCTGGCGCTCGTGAAGCCCAACGACGAGGAGCTCGCCGACCTGGTGGGGCAGGACCTCACCACCGTCGGCGACGTGCTCGACGCGGCACGGTCCGTGCGGGCGCTGGGCACCGACGCGGTCCTCGTCAGCCTGGGCGCGCACGGCGCCCTGCTCGTCGCCGACGGCGGGTCCTGGTGGGCCGGCGGACCGGCCCTGGTCCCCGTGTCCACGGTCGGCGCCGGGGACTCCACGCTCGCCGGCTACCTCGCCGCCGCGGGCGCCCCCGCCGACCGCCTGCGTCGCGCCGTCGCCTGGGGGCGCGCCGCCGTCCTCCTGCCGGGCAGCGCGGTCCCGCGCCCGTCCGACATCCGCACCACCGAGGTCGCCGTCGTGGCCGACCCCGACCCCGCACTCGCACTCAAGGAGCTCTGACATGAGCCAGCCGCTCACCTCCGCCGACCTCGTCGGCGTCGACCTGGTCGCCCGCGACCGCGACGACGCCACGCGTCAGCTCATCGCCCTGCTGGCGGCCGCCGGCCGCGTCACCGACGCCGACGGGTTCCACGCCGACGTGCGCGCCCGCGAGGCGCAGATGGCCACCGGCATGCCCGGCGGCGTCGGGCTGCCGCACGCCCGCTCGGAGCACGTCACCGCGCCGAGCCTCGCCGTCGGCAAGCTGCACGACCCGGTCGACTGGGGCGCCCCGGACGGCCCCGCCACGCTGGTGTTCCTCATCGCGGCCCCCGCGGGCGGCGACGCCGACCACCTGCAGATCCTGGCCGCCCTGGCCCGCCGCCTCGTTCACGAGTCGTTCCGGCGGTCGCTGCTCGACGCCCCCGACGCCGCGACGGTGGCGGAGATCGTCACGCGAGAGGTGGTCCCGTCATGAAGTTCGTCGCCGTCTCCTCGTGCCCCACGGGGATCGCCCACACGTACATGGCCGCGGAGGCCCTCGAGCAGGCGGGCAAGGCCGCCGGGCACGAGGTGCACGTCGAGACGCAGGGCGCCGCCGGGTCGACCCCGCTGGACCCCGCGATCATCGCCGCGGCCGACGGCGTCATCTACGCCGCGGACCTCGAGGTGCAGCACCGCGAGCGGTTCGCAGGCAAGCCGTTCGTCGACGTCGGCGTCAAGAAGGCGGTGCACGACCCCACGGGCGTGCTCGCGCAGGCCGTCGCCGCCGTCGAGCAGGGCCCGGCGGAGCCCACCGCGGCGTCGGCCGCACCCGCGGCGGCCGCGGGCGCTCCCGCGACGCGGGCGGACGCCGGCGCCGGGGTCGGCACCCGGGTGCGCCAGTGGCTGATGACGGGCGTGTCGTACATGATCCCGTTCGTCGCCGCGGGCGGGATCCTCATCGCGCTCGGCTTCATGATCGCGCAGGCGGCGTGGGGCGAGACCGGTGCGGTCCAGGTCACGCAGGTCCCCGTCGAGGACCTCATCTCCAGCTTCAGCATCGCCTCCGGCCAGGACTGGGCGGTGCTGCTGTACCAGACCGGCGGGGCCGCGTTCGCGTTCCTGGTGCCGGTGCTGTCCGGGTTCATCGCCTACGGCATCGCCGACCGGCCCGGCCTGGTGCCCGGGTTCGTCGGCGGCTCGATCTCCGTGCTCGTCGGCGCGGGGTTCCTCGGCGGCCTGGTCACCGGCTTCGTCGCCGGGTTCCTGGCCCTGTGGATCAGCCGGTGGCGGGTCCCGAAGGGCGTGCGCGGCGTGATGCCGGTCGTGGTCACCCCGCTGCTGTCGTCGCTGGTCACCGGGTTCCTCATGTTCGTCGTGATCGGGCGGCCGATCGCGAACCTGATGGACGGGCTGACGAGCTGGCTGAACGGCCTCTCCGGCTCGAACCTCATCCTCATGGGTGCGCTGCTCGGCGCGATGATGGGCTTCGACCTCGGCGGCCCGATCAACAAGGTCGCCTACACGTTCGCCGTCACGGGCCTCGCGACCGAGGGCCTGGCCACCGACGCGGTGCAGTACCGGATCATGGCGGCGGTGATGGCCGCGGGCATGGTCGCGCCGCTGGGGATGGCGCTGGCGACCTTCGTCCGCAAGCAGCTGTTCACGCACGCCGAGCAGGAGAACGGCAAGGCGGCGGTGCTCCTGGGGCTGTCGTTCATCTCCGAGGGCGCCATCCCGTTCGGGGCGGCCGACCCGTGGCGCGTCATCGTGTCCTCCCTCGTGGGCTCCAGCGTGACGGGGGCGCTCACCATGGCCGTCGGCTCCGGCCTGCGCGCGCCGCACGGCGGCGTCTGGGTGCTGCCGCTGATCTCGAACCCGCTGGGCTTCCTGCTGGCGGTGGCCGTGGGCACGGTGGTCACGGCCGGGATCGTCGTCGTGCTCAAGGGCCTCAAGCCGAACCCGCTCGTGCAGGCCGAGCGCGCCGCCGACGCCGCCGCGACGCCGGCCGCCCAGCCCGCCGTCGCCTGAGCCACGCGACGCCGGGACCTCCGACCCACTCCCGCCCCACTTCGCAGAGGAACGCTCTTCCGATGACGACACGAGCCGAGACCACCCGACAGGCCGCAGCCGGCACGGTGCTCCACGGGGCGGGGGTCGGCCGGCGCGCCGCCGTCGGGCCGGTGGTGCGGGTGCAGCCCGCGCCCGCCGTCCCCGGGGACGCCCCGGTCGTGCGGGACGGGCTCCCCGTCCCGGCCGACGACGTGCCGGACGCGGTGACGGCGGCGTTCGCCGCGGTCGCCGCCGGGCTGCGCGACCAGGCCGACCGGTCCACCGGGACGGTCGCCGAGGTGCTCGGCGCGACCGCGATGATGGCCGACGACCCGGCGCTGCAGGACCAGGTGCTGGCCCGCGTGCGCGGCGGCGAGCCGGCCGTCGCGGCGATCGACGCGGTGGTCGGGACGTTCGCGGCGATGTTCGAGCAGGCGGGCGGGTACCTGGCCGAGCGGGTCACCGACCTGCGCAGCGTGCGGGACCGGGTCGTCGCGCGGCTCGCGGGGCTGCCGGCCCCGGGCGTCCCGGAGCTGCGCGAGCCGTCCGTCGTCGTCGCGCGGGACCTCGCGCCCGCCGACACCGCCGCCCTCGACCTGGCCCGGGTGCTGGCCCTGGTCACCGAGGAGGGCGGCCCCACCGGGCACACCGCGATCATCGCGGGCCAGAACGGCATCCCGTGCGTCGTGCGGGTGACCGGTGCGGGGGAGCTCGAGGACGGCGTGCAGGTCGCGGTCGACGCCGCGGCCGGCACCGTCACGGTCGAGCCCGACCAGGCGCTGCGGTCCGCGCTGGAGACCCGCGCCGCCGCCGAGCTGGCGCTGGAGTCCGACACCGCGCCCGGGGCCACCGCCGACGGGCACCGCGTGGCCCTGCTGGCGAACATCGGCACCGCGGAGGACGCCGAGCGGCTGGCCGACGCGGCCGTCGAGGGCGTGGGGCTGTTCCGCACCGAGGTGCTGTTCCTCGGCCGCCAGCAGGCGCCGACCGTCGACGAGCAGGCCACGGCGTACGCCCGGGTGCTGCGGGCGCTCGGCCCGGACCGCAAGGTGGTGGTCCGGACGCTCGACGCGGGCGCCGACAAGCCGCTGGCCTTCGCCAACCTCACGGCGGAGGAGAACCCCGCGCTCGGGGTGCGCGGCTACCGCCTCGTCCGGTCGGCGCCCGACCTGCTGACCGACCAGCTCACCGCGCTCGCCCGCGCGGGCCAGGAGACCGGCACCGAGCCGTGGGTGATGGCCCCGATGATCGCCACCCCCGCGGAAGGCCGCGCGTTCGCGGAGGCGGCCCGGGCCGCCGGGATCCGCACCGCCGGCGTGATGGTCGAGGTCCCCGCCGCCGCGCTGCGGGCGGGCGCCGTGCTCGACGAGGTGGACTTCGTCTCGCTCGGCACGAACGACCTCGCGCAGTACACGATGGCGGCCGACCGGCTCCGCGGCGAGCTCGTGGACCTGCTCGACCCCTGGCAGCCCGCCGTGCTGGAGCTCGTCGCCGCCACCGCCCGCGCGGGCGCCGAGCACGGCCGGCCGGTGGGCGTCTGCGGCGAGTCGGCGTCCGACCCGCTGATGGCCCTGGTGCTCACCGGGCTGGGCGTGACGAGCCTGTCCATGTCGCCCGCCGCCCTGCCGGCCGTCCGGTTCGCGCTCCGGCAGCACACCCTCGAGCAGTGCCACGCGATGGCCGACGCTGCGCTGGGGGCGGTGGACCCGGCGACCGGCCGGGCGGCGGTCGCGGCGCTGCTCGACGCGGAGGCGCGGGCGACGCTGGGGGTGTGAGGGGCGCGCGTGCGAGCGGCGCGCGTGGTCAGACGCGTGCGGGCGAGCGGCGGCGGGTGCTGTCCGGGGTCTCGCCGATCACCCGGCGGTAGCGGCGCGTGAAGTGCGCCTGGTCGGTGTACCCGAGGTCGGCGGCGAGCGCCGCGAGGTCGGTGCGCGGGTCGGCGTACAGCGTGGTCGCGGCCGTCTGCAGCCGCCGGCACTCGATGAGCCACTTGGGCGTCACGCCGGTGTGCTGGCGGACCACCCGGCTGAGCGTCCGCACCGTCACGCCGAGCGCGTCGGCGAGCTGCGAGACGCGCAGCACGTCGGCGTGCTCCTCGGCGACCCGGCAGGCCTCGTTCGCGAGCCGGCCCGCGTCGTCGACCCGCGGCGCCACGGGGCGCAGCCAGTCGTCGAGCACGGGGGCGACGGCCCGCGGGGCGCCGGGCGCCGCCATCGCCGCCGTGACCTCGGCGAGCGGGGCGGACGGCAGCGGCTCGTGCCGCCCGGCGAGCCGCACCGCGTCGGTGGTGGTGAGCAGCCGGGTCGCGGCGGGCCGCAGCAGCACGCCGACCACCCACGACCGCCCGGTGAGCTCCTGCACGGCGAGCACGCGGTCCGGCCCGTGCAGCTCCGCGCGCCCGGGCTGGAGCACGACGTTGCCGGTCGGGTAGGTCAGGACGCGCTGCGGCCGGGTGTCGCCAGCGGGGACGTCCCAGCGGGCCACCCAGACGTGCCGCACCAGGTCGTGGAGGCCGTCGAGGCCGAACCGGTCGAACGCGACCTCGGCGTCGCCCGGGTTGAGGTGCCCCGCCGACCCGACCACGTCGCCCCGTCCCCTGTCCCGTTCGTACAAGACCCGTGCCGCCCGGCGCGGGACGGTGGACGCGTGACCGACAGCACCGCGCCCGCCACGGGCACCCACACCACCGACGGCGTGCCGCACGGCGTCACGTCCCTCACGCCGCACCTCGTCGTCTCCCCGGCGACCGCGGCCCTGGAATTCTACGAGCGGGCGTTCGGCGCGCGGGTGCTGGACGTGACGCGGATGGGCGACGTCGTCGGGGAGGCGTCTCTCGACCTCGGGAACGGCCGGTTCACCGTGAGCGACCCGATGCCGGCGTACGGGATCGTCGCGCCCGACCCCGCCGCCGCGACCTACTCCCTGGCGCTGCACGTGCCGGACGTGGACGCCGTGGTGGAGCGGGCGGTCGCCGCCGGGGCGACCCTGCGGGAGGCGTCGACGACGTTCGTGTCGGGCGATCGCTTCGGCTCGGTGCTGGACCCGTTCGGCGTGCGCTGGACCGTGATGACGCGGGTGGAGGACCTGTCGCCCGAGGAGAGCGCCCGGCGCGTGGCCCGGTGGGCGGCGGAGCAGGGCTGAGCCGGCCCGCGCGTGCCGCCGGGGCGCCCGGAGGACGCGCGCCGTAGCCTGGCCGCATGGTGCCCGACCACGGCGTGCTGGACCCGGAGACCGACCCGCTCGCCACCTTCGTGCTGGAGCCCGACGACCTGCGCACGCTCGCCTCCCGGGTGGTGTCCTCGCCCGGTGCGGGCACGCGCACGCACCACGCACCGTGGACCGGTGCCCCGCTCGCGTCGCTGGCGCAGTCGACGCCCGAGGACGTCGCCCGGGCGGCCCGGCGGGCGCGGGCGGCGCAGCACCTGTGGGCCGCGACACCCGTCCGGCGGCGCGCCGCGCTGCTGCTGCGGGTGCACGACCTGCTGCTGCACCGGCAGACCGACGTGCTGGACCTGGTGCAGCTCGAGACGGGGAAGGCGCGCGCCGCGGCGTTCGAGGAGGTCGTCGACGTCGCGCTGCTCGCCCGGCACCTCGGGGTCCGCGCGCCCCGCTACCTCGCGCCGGAGCGGCGTGCCGGGGTGGTGCCGGGGCTGACGTCCGTGCGGGTGCGGCACGACCCTGCCGGCGTCGTCGGCGTGGTCGCGCCGTGGAACTACCCGCTGAGCCTCACGCTCGGTGACGTGCTCCCGGCGCTCGCGGCCGGTGACGCCGTGCTGCTGCGGCCGGACCCGCAGACGCCGCTGACCGCGCTGTGGGCGGTGGAGCTGCTGGAGGACGCGGGCATGCCGCCCGGGCTGGTGCAGGTGGTGCTCGGTGACGGGCCGACCGTCGGCGCCGCCGTCGTGGACCACGTCGACCGCCTCGTGTTCACGGGGTCGACCGAGACCGGCCGTGCGGTCGCCGCGCGCGCGGGGGAGCGGCTGGTGCCGAGCACCCTGGAGCTCGGCGGGAAGAACGCGCTGTACGTCGCCGACGACGTGGACGTGGAGGTGGCGGCCGAGGGTGCCGTGCGTGCGTGCTTCGGCGGGACCGGCCAGCTGTGCGTGTCGGTGGAGCGCGTGTACGTGCACGAGGCCGTGGCGGACGCGTTCACCGCGGCGTTCGCCCGCCGCACCCGGGCGCTGCGCGTCGGCACGGGGCTGGACTACCGGGCGGACGTCGGGTCGCTCACGTCCGCCGAGCAGCTGGCCCGCGTGGTCGAGCACGTCGAGGACGCCCTGTCCGGCGGTGCGCGGGTGCTCGCGGGCGCGGTGCACCGCACGGACATCGGGCCGTACGTCTACGAGCCCACGGTGCTGGAGGGGGTGGGGGAGCACGCGCGGGCGCTCCGGGAGGAGACGTTCGGCCCCGTGGTGGCCCTGTCCCGGGTGGCGTCGGACGACGAGGCCGTGGCGGCCGTGAACGACTCGGTCTACGGGCTGAACGCGTCGGTGTGGACCCGCTCGTCGCGGCGGGGGGCGGCGATCGCGGCGCGGGTGCGCGCCGGCACGGTGAACGTCAACGAGGGGTACGCCGCCACGTGGGCGTCGGTCGCGGCGCCGCAGGGCGGGACCGGCGCGTCGGGCTGGGGGCACCGGCACGGCCGCGAGGGCCTGCTGGCCATGACCACGACCCGGACGGTGGCGGTGCAGCGGCTGGCGCACGGGGTCCGGGTCGCCGGCAGGACCGTCGTGCCGCCGCTGGGCGTCGGGCGTCTGCTCGGCGCGGAGCCGGAGCGGTGGACCGCGACGGCCGCGGGCGTGCTGCACGCGGCGCGGCGGGTGCGCCTGCGCTGAGCAGCCGCCTCGGAACCGCCCGCCTCAGCGCGCCGGCGCCGCCACGGGGGTCCCCGGCGCGGGCGTCCCGGGTGCCGAGGGCGCCGACGGCGCGGCGGCCGCGTCGCCGGCCTCGAACTGCACCCGGTTCCTGCCCTGCCGCTTCGCGCGGTACAGCGCGGCGTCGGCGCGCGCGGCGAGGGTGTGCGCGGCCTCGCCCGGCAGGGCCATCGCGCCGCCGAGGCTCATGGTCACCCGCAGGTCGGGCGACAGCTCGTGCCAGGCGTAGCCGGCGATGACGCTCCGGATCCGCTCGCACACCGCGGCCGCCTGCTCCCGCGGCGAGTCGAGCAGGACGAGCGTGAACTCCTCGCCGCCGACCCGGGCGACGACGTCCCCGACCCGCACCGCCGCGGTCATGATCTGGGCGACCCGGCGCAGCACCTCGTCGCCGACGGGATGGGAGTGCTGGTCGTTGACCGACTTGAACAGGTCGAGGTCGGCGACCACGTAGGCCAGGTCGGTCTCCTGCCCCAGGCGCGCGGCGAGGATGGCGTCCAGCCCGCGCCGGTTCAGCAGGCCGGTCAGCGGGTCGTGCGCCGCGTCGTGCTGCAGCGTCTCGTTGAGGGCGGCGAGCTCGGACGCGCGCTTGCGGGCCTGGTCGCGGGCCTGCCGGACGCGCTCGACGTCGAGCTGGGCGTTCACGACGATGCCGCGGCGCTCGGCGGCCTGGTCGCGCTGCAGCATGACGGCCTCGTGGTACCGGCGGTGGGTCTCGAGGGCGGCCCGCAGGTCGCCGGCGTCCTCGTGCACCTGCACCAGCTCGAGCAGCACGTCGGCGCGCTCCATCGGCCGCAGCGACTGCTCGGTCAGCAGCAGGCCGGCGGACAGGGTGGCGCGCGCGCCCGCGTAGTCGCGGCGCAGCCGCAGCAGGCGCCCGTGCGCGGCGTGGTAGCGGATCGTGAGGTAGCGCGCGGCGACCCGGGGGAGCGCGACCGCGACCTCCCGCAGGGCGGCCGAGGCCAGGTCCAGGTCCCCGCGGGCCATGTACGCGCGCGCGAGCCGGACCCGCGCCTCCGCGGCCATGCGCGGGTTCCCGGTGTTGCCGCCGTCGGCGTCCGGGACGCCGTGCGCGGCCTCCAGCCCCTGGGTCGCGAGCGACACCGCCCGGTCGGCCAGCGCCCGGGACCGGACCGGGTCGGACGCCGCGAGGGCCTCGCTCTCGTCCGTGTCGAGCTTCGCCAGGCCCGACAGGGTCGCGCAGGTGCCGTCCGGGCGGTCCAGCGCCGGCCAGAGCCGCGCGGCCTCGTCCAGCAGCTCCCGGGCCTTCTCCGGGAACCGGTTCATCGAGATGTACGTGTCGGCGAGGTTGTTCAGCGCCGCGGCCAGGCCCTCGGTGTCGTCGAGCTCGCGGCGGATCGCGAGCGACCGGTCGAGCAGCTCCAGGGCCGACACGTTGTCCCCGAACCCGTTGTAGACGGCCGCGAGGCCCTGCAGGAGTCGCCCCTCCCACGGGCGCAGGCCGTGGGTGGTGCTCAGCTCGAGGGCGCGCTCCATCGCGGCGAGTGCCAGCGCGTCATCACCCAGGAGGTGGTGCGCCCAGCCGCCGTTGTACTCGAGCTCGATCTCCACCGGCACGGCGTGCTCCGCCCGAGCCCGGTCCAGCAGGTCGGGCAGGGCGGCGACGCACAGCGCAGGCGCGGCGTCGCACAACCGGTCGATCCGGTCGAGCTCCGAGCGCCACGAGGACCGGGGGTCCCCCTGCGCCGCTCGGGCAGTCGTCATGAGAGCCGTATCGGGTCGTCGCCAGGGTTGCTGTAGGCATCGATCGGGTGAAGTCCGCAGCGCGGACGGATGACGTCCGAGCGGTGGGACCGTGACAGGACAGGGAAGCGCGCGGGGACGGCAGGAGGGCCCGCACCCGGCGACGGGTGCGGGCCCTCCTGAGCGGTGGACCGACCGGGTGGTCAGGCGATCGTGGCGACCGACTGCCGGGCGATCTCGAGCTCCTCGTTGGTCGGGATCACCAGCACGGTGACCTCGGCGCCGTCGGGGGAGATGACCGTCGGCTGCTTCTTGCGGCCGGCGTTGCGCTCGGGGTCGACCTGGATGCCCAGGCGCTCCAGGCCCTGCAGCGCGTTCAGGCGGACGATGTCGTCGTTCTCGCCGATGCCGGCGGTGAACGTGATGACGTCCACGTGGCCGAGCTCGGCGTAGTACTTGCCGACGTAGCCCTTGATCCGGTGGTAGTAGACGTCCAGCGCGGTCCGGACGTTCTCGTCGCCGTTCGCCGCGGCGTCGTGCACGTCGCGCATGTCGGTGTAGCCCGACAGGCCGAGCATCCCGGACTTCCGGTTGAGCAGCTCGTCGAGCTGGTCGATCGTGTAGCCGCCGACCCGCGCGAGGTGGAACAGCACCGCCGGGTCGATGTCACCGGACCGGGTGCCCATGACCAGGCCCTCCAGCGGGGTCAGGCCCATGGAGGTGTCGATGCACTCGCCGCCGCGGACGGCCGACGCCGACGCGCCGTTCCCGAGGTGCAGCACGATCGTGTTCAGCTCGGAGACGTCCTTGCCCAGGAACTCGGCGGTCGCCCGGGAGACGTACAGGTGCGAGGTGCCGTGCGCGCCGTAGCGGCGGATCTTGTACTGCGCCGCGACCTCGCGGTCGATCGCGTAGGTGTACGCGGCCGGCGGCATCGTGCGGTGGAACGCCGTGTCGAACACCGCGACGTGCGGGACGTTCGGGAACGCGTGCCGGGCGGCCTTCACCCCGGCGACGTTCGCCGGGTTGTGCAGCGGCGCCAGTGGGGACAGGGCGTCGATCTGGGCGAGCACCTCGTCGTCGATGACGGCCGGGCCGTCGAAGACGTCGCCGCCCTGGACGATGCGGTGGCCCACGGCGGTGAGGTCGGCCTCGCGCAGCTGCGGGCCCTGCTGCTCGAACAGGTCGAGGACCAGGCGCATGCCGGTCTCGTGGTCCGGCACCGCCTGCTCGAGGACCGTCTCGCCCGACGGGCCCTCGTGCTTGACCTTGCCGACCTCGAGGCCGATGCGCTCGACGATGCCGCTGGCGAGCGCGTCGCCGCTGGTCACGTCGACGAGCTGGTACTTGATCGACGAGGAGCCGGAGTTGATGACGAGGACGTGGTTCACAGCGAGCCTTCCGAGGTCGAGCCCAGGGCCTGGGCCTGGATCGCCGTGATGGCGACGGTGTTGACGATGTCCTGCACGAGGGCACCGCGGGACAGGTCGTTGACGGGCTTGCGCAGGCCCTGCAGCACGGGGCCGACGGCCACCGCGCCGGCGGAGCGCTGCACGGCCTTGTAGGTGTTGTTGCCGGTGTTCAGGTCGGGGAACACGAACACGGTCGCACGGCCCGCGACGTCCGACTCGGGCATCTTGGTCTTCGCGACCGAGGCGTCCACGGCGGCGTCGTACTGGATCGGCCCCTCGACGTTGAGGTCGGGGCGGCGCTCGCGGACGAGCTCGGTGGCGGTGCGGACCTTGTCGACGTCCGCGCCGGAGCCGGACGCGCCGGTCGAGTAGGACAGCATGGCGATCCGCGGCTCGATGCCGAACTGCGCGGCCGTGGCGGCCGAGGAGATCGCGATGTCCGCCAGCTGCTCGGCCGTCGGGTCGGGGTTGACGGCGCAGTCGCCGTAGACCAGCACGCGGTCCTCGAGGCACATGAGGAACACGCTGGACACGACGGAGGTGCCCGGCACGGTCTTGATGATCTCGAACGACGGCTTGATGGTGTGCGCCGTGGTGTGGGCCGCGCCCGACACCATGCCGTCCGCGAGACCGAGCTGGACCATCATCGTGCCGAAGTACGACACGGAGGACACGATCTCCCGCGCCCGCTCGACCGTCATGCCCTTGTGCTTGCGGAGCTCGGTGTAGTGCTCGGCGAACCGCTCCAGCAGCTCGCCCGACTTCGGGTCGATGACCCGCGCGGCGCTCAGGTCGAGGCCCAGCTCGGTGGCGCGGGCGCGGATCGACGTCTCGTCGCCGAGCAGGGTCAGGTCGGCGACCTGGCGCTGCAGCAGCGTGGACGCGGCCCGCAGGATCCGGTCGTCGGAGCCCTCCGGCAGCACGATGTGCTTCCGGTCGGACCGCGCGCGGTCCAGCAGGCCGTACTCGAACATGAGCGGCGTGACGACCTCGGGCACCGGCACCTCGAGCGCGGCCAGCGCCTCCTCGGCGTCGGTGTGCTTCTCGAACAGGGCCAGCGCGGTGTCGACCTTGCGCTGGGAGTCGGCCGACAGGCGGCCGCGGGTGCTCGCCGCCGCGCTGGCCGACCGGAAGGTGCCCAGGTCGGTGCGGATCAGCGGGAGCCGGCTGCCGAGGCCGTCGACCAGGCGCTCCACGATGGCCGGCGGGTAGAAGCCGCCGTTGAGGATGATGCCGGACAGCGACGGGAAGCCGTCGGCGGTGTGGGCCATGAGCAGGCCGAGCAGGATGTCCGAGCGGTCGCCCGGGACGATCACCACGACGCCGTCCGACAGCCGCTCCAGCAGGTGCTCGATCGACATCGCGCCGACCAGGACCTCGGTGGCCTCGCGGGACAGGAGCTGCTCGTCGCCGCCGACCAGGGTGCCGTCGACGGACTCCATGAGCTGCCGCACGGTCGGCGCCACGAGGAACGGCTCCTCCGGCAGCGCCCAGGCGGTCGCGCGGGTGGACAGCTCGGCGCGCACCGCGTCGACCGCGGCCGGGTCGCAGCGGTTCGCGACGATGGCGACGACCTGCGCGTGCCCCGCCTCGAGCTCGGACGCGGCCACCTCGGCGACCTGCCGGACCTCCTCCGGGGTGCGGCCCTGGCCCTTGACGCACAGCAGCACCGGGGCGCCGAGGTTCGCGGCGATCCGGGCGTTGAACCCCAGCTCGGCCGGGCCGGCGATGTCGGTGTAGTCGGTGCCGACGATGACCACGACGTCGCAGTCGCGGGCCACCGCGTGGTAGCGCTGCACGATCGTGGCGAGCGCGGCCTCGGGGTCGGCGTGCACGGCCTCGTACGAGGTGCCGATGCAGTCCTCGTAGGACAGGTCGACGCCGTCGTGGGCGAGCAGCAGCTCCAGCACGTAGTCGCGGGTCTCGGTCGACCGGGCGATCGGCCGGTACACGCCGACCCTCTGCACGGTGCGGGTCAGCAGGTCGACCAGACCGAGCGCGACGGTCGACTTGCCGGTGTCCCCCTCGGGGGACGTGACGTAGATGCTGCGGGCCACGGGTGGGGCTTCTTCCTCGTCGAGAGATGACCGGGTGTGTCAGGTGGTGGGATGAATTCTGCCGGACGTCCGGTGCCGAGGGGTGCGGACGGGCGGGTGACGGTGGCCACCAAGGAGCTCCGCGGGCCGTGTCGGCGCCCTCCGTCGTGACCAAGGTCCTAGAAGACCGATGGCCCGCACCGCGCGCGGTGCGGGCCATCGGCCGCGAGGGACTCGCTACTCGTTGTCACCGCCGGTGGCGGCGGTGGCGTTCTGCTGCGGGCCGCCGACCTCGGTGCCCGTCTCGCCGGCGTCGGGCCACACCCAGTCGCGCACCTCGGGGATGTCCTCCCCGTGCTTGCGGGTGTAGTTGTGCGCCTTCAGCCGGGCGTCGACCATCCGCTGGCGGAGCCCGGCGTACTTGGAGCCGAGCGAGGGCGTCTGGTCGATGACGTCGATCACCAGGTGGTACCGGTCGAGGTCGTTGAGCATGACCATGTCGAACGGCGTGGTGGTCGTGCCCTCCTCCTTGTACCCCCGCACGTGGATGTTCTTGTGCCCCTTGCGGCGGTACGTCAGGCGGTGGATCAGCCACGGGTAGCCGTGGTACGCGAACACGATCGGCTTGTCCGTCGTGAACAGCGTGTTGAAGTCGCGGTCTGACAGGCCGTGCGGGTGCTCGCGCTCGTCCTGCAGGCGCATGAGGTCCACGACGTTGACCACGCGCACCTTGAGGTCCGGCAGCTCGCGCTTGAGGATGTCGGCCGCGGCCAGCACCTCGAGCGTCGGGACGTCGCCCGCGCAGCCCAGGACGACGTCGGGGTCCTCGCCCTCGACCTCGGTGCCGGCCCACTCCCAGATGCCGAGGCCGCGGGTGCAGTGCGCCACCGCCTCGTCCATCGTGAGGAAGTTCGGCGCGGGCTGCTTGCCGGACACCACGACGTTGACGTACTGCCGGCTGCGCAGGCAGTGGTCGTACGTCGACAGCAGGGTGTTCGCGTCCGGCGGCAGGTACACCCGGACGATCTCGGCCTTCTTGTTGACCACGTGGTCGATGAAGCCCGGGTCCTGGTGGCTGAACCCGTTGTGGTCCTGGCGCCACACGTGGCTGGACAGCAGGTAGTTCAGCGACGCGATCGGCCGGCGCCACGGGATGTGGTTCGTGACCTTGAGCCACTTCGCGTGCTGGTTGAACATCGAGTCGACGATGTGGATGAACGCCTCGTACGAGGTGATCAGGCCGTGGCGCCCGGTGAGCAGGTAGCCCTCGAGCCAGCCCTGGCACTGGTGCTCCGACAACATCTCCATCACGCGGCCCGCGCGGGCCAGGTGGTCGTCGACGTCGGTCGGCAGGTACTCGGCGTTCCACTGCTTGTCCGTCACGTCGAACACCGCCTGCAGGCGGTTGGACGCGGTCTCGTCCGGGCCGAAGATCCGGAAGTTGTCCGGGTTCCGGCGGATGACCTCGGTCAGGTACACGCCGAGCTGGCGCGTGGCCTCCGAGATCGAGCCGCCCGGCACCGGGACGTCGACCGCGAAGTCGCGGAAGTCCGGCAGGCGCAGGTCCTTGAGCAGCAGCCCGCCGTTGGCGTGCGGGTTGTCGCTCATCCGCAGGGTGCCCTCGGGTGCGAGCGCGAGGATGTCCTCGCGCACCGAGCCGTTCTCGTCGAACAGCTCCTCCGGGCGGTACGACTGCAGCCAGCCCTCGAGCACCTTGAGGTGCTCGTCGGTGTCGCGGGCGCTGGCGAGCGGCACCTGGTGCGAGCGCCAGGAGTCCTCGACCTGCTTGCCGTCGATGACCGGCGGGCAGGTCCAGCCCTTGGGCGTCTTGAAGACGATCATCGGCCACGCCGGGCGGGACTCGTCGCCGGCGGCCGCGCGGGCCTTGATCTCGGCGATCTCGTCGAGCACCACGTCGAGCAGCTCCGCGAAGCGCGCGTGCACCGCCGCGTGGTCCTCGCCGTCGAACCCGCCCACGAACATGTGCGGCTTGTGCCCGTACCCGCGCATGAGGTCGAGGAGCTCCTCCTCGGGGATGCGCGCCAGCACCGTCGGGTTCGCGATCTTGTACCCGTTGAGGTGCAGGATCGGCAGGACCACGCCGTCCTTCGCCGGGTCGACGAACTTGTTGGAGTGCCACGACGTCGCCAGGGGGCCGGTCTCGGCCTCGCCGTCGCCGACGACCGCCGCGACCAGCAGGTCCGGGTTGTCGAACGCCGCGCCGTACGCGTGGGACAGGGCGTAGCCGAGCTCGCCGCCCTCGTGGATCGAGCCGGGGGTCTCCGGGGCCACGTGGCTCGGGATGCCGCCCGGGAACGAGAACTGCCGGAACAGGCGCTGCACGCCCTCGGCGTCCGGCGTGATGTCGGAGTAGACCTCGGAGTACGTGCCGTCCAGGTACGCGCTCGCGACGAGGCCCGGGCCGCCGTGACCGGGGCCGGTGACGTACAGGGTCGACTGCTCCCGCTCCGCGATCACGCGGTTCAGGTGGGCGTACAGGAAGTTCAGGCCCGGGGTCGTGCCCCAGTGGCCCAGCAGCCGCGGCTTCACGTGGTCCCGCGTCAGCGGCTCCCGCAGCAGCGGGTTGTCGAGCAGGTAGATCTGCCCCACCGACAGGTAGTTCGCCGCCCGCCACCAGGCGTCGATGCGTCGGAGCGTCTCGTCCGTGACGGGCTGGCCGGAGCCGGTCCGCCACGTGGCGAGCTGCGACGTCGTCGTAGTCATGTCTCTCCCCGTTGTCGCACATCCACCACGGATGACCGTGGGCCCGGTCGAGCACGCCCCGCCCGGACGACCCCAGCCTTGCGGCGCGTCGCGCCGCGATCCGGGACGTCCGACCTAGCCCGCCCCGCAGCTGCGAGGCAGCCGTCAACCATCCAACCCCATCGGGTGAGGCCCTGCACCTGCCCGCGGGCGTGCGACCTCGGGTTCTGCGGGGGAGGCGGGGGCCGCACGCGGGCGCGCCCAGGTGCGGCGGGTACCGTGCTGCGGTGCCCCAGGACCCGCCCGCCGACCCGCACGCGCCCGACGCGCCGGGCGTGCCGCACGCGCCGCGCGTGTCGCTGTGGCGCGTCGCGCGGACGCCGCGGATGGTCGCGCTCCTCGTCGTGCTGCTGGCCGCCGCCGCGGTGTGCGGACGGCTGGGCGCGTGGCAGCTGGAGCGCGCCGAGGTCCGGGGTGCGTCCGCGCAGGCCGCCCGGCTGGCGGAGATCGAGGCGCAGGAGCCGGTCCCGATCGAGCAGGTCCTGGCGCCGCAGTCCACGTTCGACGGGGCCCTCGTGGGCCGGCGCGTGGAGGCGACGGGGGAGTACGAGGCCGAGGGGCAGCTGCTCGTCGCGGGCCGCGCGCTCGGCGACCGCACCGGCCACCTGGTGCTGACCCCGCTGCGGGTGACGTCGGACGACCCGGCGGCGGACGGCGCGGTGCTGCCGGTCGTGCGCGGCTGGGTGCCGGACGGCGACCCGGACGCGGCGCTGCTCGAGGTGCCCGCCGGTCCGGTCACCGTCACCGGGTACCTGCAGGCGTCCGAGGACTCCGGGGCGGCGCACGGCAGCCTGCCCGCCGGCACCACCGACTCCATCTCGTCCGCCGAGCTGCTCGGCGAGTGGGGCGGGCCGATCTGGACGGGGTACGCGGTGCTGACCGGCGCCGACCCCGCCCAGGACCCCGGCATCGAGCTGCTGCCCCCGCCCACCCGGTCCGGGACCGGGCTGAACATCCAGAACCTGGGCTACGCGGCGCAGTGGTTCGTGTTCGGCGGGTTCGCGGTCTTCCTGTGGGTCCGGCTGCTCAAGGACGAGGTGCTCCGCGAGTCCGGCGCGTTCGATGCCGTGGCGGCACCGGAGGCGCCGGCCGCCCCGGAGGCGCCGGCCACCCCGGCGGCGCCGGCCACCCCCGCGGCTGCGGGACAATCGGTCGGCAGCACCAGCACCAGCACCCGAGAGGACCCCCGATGACCGAGCCCACCGCCTCGCCCGCCCCCGCACCCGTGCTGGAGGGCGCCCGGGCCCGGCTCGGCCGCTACCGGGTGATGGCGTGGATCACCGGCACGATGCTGCTGGTGCTGTGCCTGGAGATGGTGCTCAAGTACGTCTTCCACGCGAACGGCTACGAGCTGACCGGCGAGCCGAAGCCGGTGATCGGCACCTGGGTCGCCATCGTGCACGGCTGGATCTACGTCGTGTACCTGGTCACGGTCGTGCAGCTGTGGTCCGCCATGCGCTGGTCGCTCGGCCGGCTGGTGACCATGGCGCTCGCGGGCGTCGTCCCCGTCATGTCGTTCATCCTCGAGCGCCGGGTGCACGCGGACGCGGTCGCGCGGATCGACGGCACGCCCGCGAGCTGAGCCGCGCCGGGCACCGTCCGGCCGCGTCAGGGGACGGTCGCGGCCGTCCGGGCCGCCTCGGCGCGCCGCGCCCGCCACCGCGCGACCGGCCGCTCCACCAGCCACCAGCTCGCCGTCGCGGCGACCAGCGTGAGCACGACGGTCGCCGCCGCCCCGGCGAGGTCGTCGGGGTGGTGCAGCCAGCGCGCGATCGCCGCGTTCCACAGGTACGCCGCGTACGACACGGTGCCCAGGGCGACCGCGGGCCGCAGCAGCGGGCTCGGCAGGCGGGGCCACCGGCTCGCGGAGGAGATGAGCACCACCGTCGCGACCGCCACGGCCGGCACCCCGACCACGTACCAGGACGTGTGCTGCGCGACCCCGGTGAGCAGCGTGCCGGCGGCCAGCGCCCCCACGACGGCCAGGAGGGTCGCGCGCCGGGCCCGCGGGGCGGACGGCAGCAGGTGCAGCAGCTCGCCGCGGCCCAGGTACGCCGCGCAGCCGATGAGCAGCGCGGCGCCCCACGAGGTCGGGAGCGCGTAGACCCGGGCGGTGTCGGGTGCCACGACGAGCAGGGACACGATGCACGCGGCGAGCGACCCCGCGACGCACACGGCCAGCGCGACCCGCAGCAGCCCGCGCCGCCAGCCCCACGCGAGCACCAGCGGCCACACCAGGTAGAACTGCTCCTCCGTCGCGAGCGTCCAGAAGTGGTAGAGCGACTCGCTGCCGTGCGGCAGGCCGGGGACGTTCATCGTGTAGGTCAGCGCGGCCACCACCGACGCGGGGACCAGGCGGGCCTCGCCCAGGTGGTCCAGGACGCCCTCGACGACGACGTAGCCGGCCAGCACGAGCAGCAGCGGCGGGAACAGCCGCAGCGCCCGGGCGGCGTAGAACCGGCCGAACCGGACCCGGCCGTGCCGGTCCAGGTCCCGCATCAGCACGCCCGTGATGAGCCAGCCCGACAGCGCGAAGAACATCGTCACGCCGATGACGCCGGCGGCACCGAACACGTCGGGGGCGGCGTGGTTGAGCAGCACGAGGCCCACCGCGAACCCGCGGAGCGCGTCGAGGCCGGGGAGCCGCGCGGGACGGTCCGGGCTGCTCGTGCGGGGGTGCACGGCTGCCGACGCGCCGGAGACGACCGCGCGTGTCGCGGCCTCGCCCGGCGTCCTCCGTGCGTCATCCCTCACGTAACGGAAGATATGTCCGGTATGCGAGGTTTGGGAACGATGCAGGCGGGTGAGGTGCGGACGGGCACGGGATCTGCACATCCCCCGGCCGACGCTGACGTCACAGGAGGGTGGCGGGCGCCTCAGCGGGCGCCGCGGCGCGACGACCCAGGTCAGCGGGTGCGCGCCTCGCTATGCTGTGCCGCGCCGACCGGAAGGAGGTGTCGCCCGTGTCCCTGCACCACATGCAGATCGGGGAGGTCGCGGAGCGCACCGGCCTGTCCCTGCGCACCATCCGCTACTACGGCGAGGTCGGCCTCGTGCAGCCCTCGGCCCGCACCCACGGCGGCTTCCGCCTCTACACCGAGCCCGACATCGCACGGTTGGAGCTGATCAAGCGCATGAAGCCGCTCGACTTCTCCCTCGACGAGATGGGTGACCTGCTGGGGGTCCTCGACCGCCTCAACGAGCCCGGGATCAGCGCCGAGGAGCACGACGCCCTGCTCGAGCGCCTCGGCATGTACCGGCTCGCGGCGGAGGAACGGTCCCGCGCGCTGCGCGAGCAGCTCGCCGTGGCGGAGGACTTCCACGAGAGCCTCCGCAAGGAGATCAGCCGCCAGCGCCGGATCGGCGAGCGCTCCGGCTCCTGACGCGCGCGCACTACCCTGGAGCCGTGACCGACGCCTCCGCTGTCCCCGCGCCGCCTCCGTCCGCCCCGCCCCGCCCCGTGCTGGTCGTCGACTTCGGCGCGCAGTACGCGCAGCTGATCGCGCGCCGCGTGCGGGAGGCGAACGTCTACTCCGAGATCGTCCCGCACACCGCCACCGTCGCGGACCTGCTCGCCAAGGACCCCTCGGCGATCATCCTGTCCGGCGGGCCCTCGTCCGTGTACGCCGAGGGCGCCCCGTTCGTCGACCCGGCCCTGTTCGAGGCCGGCGTCCCGGTGCTCGGCATCTGCTACGGGTTCCAGGCGATGGCCAAGGCGCTCGGCGGCACCGTCGCGCAGACCGGGAACCGCGAGTACGGCGGCACCCCGGTCGAGGTCGTCACCACCGGCACCGTGCTCGCCGACAGCCCCGAGCAGCAGACCGTCTGGATGAGCCACGGCGACGCCGTGCACGCCGCCCCCGAGGGCTTCGAGGTCCTCGCGACGTCGGCCGGCTCCCCGGTCGCGGCGTTCGAGGACCGCGCCCGCCGCCTGTTCGGCGTGCAGTGGCACCCCGAGGTGAAGCACTCGCCGCTCGGCCAGCGCACCCTCGAGCACTTCCTGTACGAGGGCGCCGGACTGGCGCCCGAGTGGAACCCGGGCAACGTGATCGCCGACCAGGTCGAGCGGATCCGCGCCCAGGTCGGCGACGCCCGCGTGATCTGCGGCCTGTCCGGCGGCGTGGACTCCTCCGTCGCGGCGGCGCTCGTGCAGAAGGCCGTCGGCGACCAGCTGACCTGCGTCTTCGTCGACCACGGGCTGCTGCGCACCGGCGAGGCCGAGCAGGTCGAGAAGGACTTCGTCGCCTCGACCGGCGTCAACCTCAAGATCGTCGACGCCCGCGAGCAGTTCCTGCAGGCGCTCGCCGGGCACACCGACCCCGAGACCAAGCGCAAGATCATCGGCCGCGAGTTCATCCGCGTGTTCGAGGCCGCCGCGCGCGAGGTCGTCGAGGAGGCCGGCGCCCACGGCGAGGAGGTCAAGTTCCTCGTGCAGGGCACGCTGTACCCGGACGTCGTCGAGTCCGGCGGCGGCGAGGGCGCGGCGAACATCAAGAGCCACCACAACGTCGGTGGCCTGCCGGACGACCTGCAGTTCGAGCTGGTCGAGCCGCTGCGGACCCTATTCAAGGACGAGGTCCGCGCCGTCGGCCTGGAGCTCGGCGTGCCGGAGGGCATCGTCTGGCGCCAGCCGTTCCCCGGGCCCGGGCTCGGCATCCGCATCATCGGCGAGGTCACGCAGGAGCGCCTCGACATCCTGCGCGCAGCGGACCTGATCGCCCGCGACGAGCTGACCCGCGCCGGGCTGGACCGCGAGATCTGGCAGTGCCCCGTGGTGCTGCTGGCGGACGTCCGGTCCGTCGGCGTGCAGGGCGACGGCCGGACCTACGGGCACCCGGTCGTCCTGCGCCCGGTGTCCTCCGAGGACGCGATGACCGCCGACTGGACCCGCCTGCCGTACGACGTGCTGGCGACGATCTCGACGCGCATCACGAACGAGGTGCCCGAGGTGAACCGCGTGGTGCTCGACGTGACAAGCAAGCCGCCGGGCACCATCGAGTGGGAGTGAGACGAGTCTTCTGACCTGGGTCGCTGGCCCCGGGTTGGATCTACCGGGCCCGGAGCCAGCGCAGATGGTGAGTCCACACCTGTGCGGGTGACCTCGCGGTAGCGTCCCACGCATGCTGAGCGCCGCGACGGAGACCACCTTCTGGAGCCAGTCGTCCCCGATCTGGAACCTGCTGTCAGCTCTCCTCGGTGGTCTCATCGCGGCCGGTGCGGCTCTAATCACTGAGCAATACAGGGGCAAGCGTGAGCGCGCCCAGGAGCACGCGATCTATGTCAGGGACTTGTACCTGGAGACGCATCTCGCGTGCCGGAAACTGAGCATCGTCGTGACCGGGATCGTGAACGCCCTGGAGGACAAGCCCTGGGCCAAACCGCTCGATGACTACCGGGGCGAGTTTCGGGACGCGATGAACGAGTGGCAGCACCAGTCGCGCATCCTGGTCTTGTTCGGTGCGGAGGAAGTCGTCACGCCGGTCGTGTACTTCGGTGTCGTGGCCAGCGAAGTTGGGCGAGCGGTCTCCGTCAAGGAGTGGGGCAGCGCCCTGGGCTCCGCTCGCCAGCTTGGCGTCGCCGGACACGCCGTTAGCAACGCCATCCGAGAGACGGTCGGCCTGCGGGCATTCACTGAGGGTTGAGCACGGGTGCGAGAACTGCCCGCGCCAGGGCGAGTCCCGCAACCAGCAGGGACGCCACGCTCCACCATGGTGCGCGGCGGTTGTTGATGTCCTAGTGCAGTTGTGCGATCTCGCGCCCGTGGCCGCCGAACTTGCTGTCCACGTGGGTGTTGCGCTGACCCACTCGCCACGAGACACGTTTCAGTTCTGGCGTTGCTCAAGCTCGACCGCTGGCCGTGCACGTCTGACCTGAGTTCATCGAGCCAAGCCGCCACGACTGCCGGCGTCGCGACGTCTGCGTCACTCGCCGGGATCCTCCGTGGGTCGGGTCGGGTCGGGTCGGGTCAGGTTGGGCTCCGGCGCGGGCTCCGGCTCACGGGCGGGCCCACGGGCACGGGGCCGATCCGCTCGTGGAAGTGGATGTGCCATTTACGGTTCGGGTCGGGCGATGACGCACTCGGTGCCGGGATGACGACCCGCCCTCAGCGGCGAGTTCACTCTCTCGGCTCAGGTCGATGGTCGACGCAACCGCTAGCGTCGCGGATCATGTGGTTCGTTCAGGCACCCACCCCCAGTCCCATCCCGACGGTGTATATGTACGTCGATCAGGTGGGCGGGAGCGGGGGCGCGTGGACTTGGCTTACCTCCCTTGCCCCCTTCGCTGTGGCTCTACTTGCGCTTGGCGGCGTGGTCTGGTCGTCGCTTCACTCCTCCTCAACGACGCTCAAGGCCGAGGACAAGCGCGCTCGGACAGCGATCGACGCCGAGGACGCGCGCGCGAGAGCCGCCATCGCCGCCGAGGATCGTAGGCACGAGCACCAGATAGAACACGACGACCGACGCTGGCGGCGCGACACCCGAGCGGAGGCTTACTTCGGCGTCATCCGTGCTGCCACTAATGCAGTCGATGCGGCCGACCACATGGGTTGGTTTCTTCGCGATGTGGCGAAGCCCGGCCAGGGGTACAAGCCCGCTAGCCGGGATGCCGCCGACGAACAGTTGGGGCAATGGAACGCCGCCCGCGAGTCGAGCGCGTCCCTGCACCCCATCGTCCGAGCCATCGGCAGCGCCGAGATCGCAAACCTCTCGCATAGAGTGTCGAGGTACACCAGCCAGGCCCTAGATGAGGTCGTCGAGGCTAGTGACCGCGCCACCCGGGGGGAGGAGCCCTTCCTATGGAAGAGCGTTGCCAAGACCTCGCTGCGCAAGGCCCGGAAGGCGCGGAAGGCGCTGATTCGGGCCGTCCGAGCCGAACTGGGCGCAGACGGTGGGGCAGCACGACTAGCGACGGCTAACCCGGGTGAGCCAGAGCACGACAGCGACGAAAACGGCTAGGTCACTCTCCCTCGGCACGGGCCACGACGCGGCCGGCAGCATCAGGCTCGTTGTGGCGTCCGGCAGCGACACCGACCAAGCGGCGACGCAGGCGGTCGGTGCGCCCGAAAGGTGTCCAGGGCGATGTGCTGGCAAGGCGGGATGAACCGCAGACCGGGGACGTTTGACCTGGTAGGTACGGCCGCGTTTGTAGACGCGGTGGCGCAGCGCGGCGACGCGCGTCGCCTGGACCTGGGTGACGTCGACGGCGGTGTCAACGCGCACGACCCAGGTCGGGGCGGTAACGGGCTCCGGCGTTGCCGACGATTCGTTGCGCCCCCGCGAAGTCCGTCCGCGAGTACACGCATGCGGCGGCATCGCCCCACTGCTCCGTTCCGACGGTGTCGCGGTCGATCGTCGTGGTCAGGGACCCCCAGGTCCACGCCGAGGCTGAGGGTGGTGGATGGAGTGCCGGGGGCCGGGTCCGCGTCCGCGAGTCGCCAGATGCGCTGGTGGTCCACGTCGACGTGCCAGCCGATCCGCTGGGGCAGATCTCGTATCGGAGCCCACCATGGGTCGCCGCTGGATCATGAAACCCTGTGCCAGCGCCGGGCTCGTCCCAAGCGGCAGTGCGGAGTAGTGCGCGAGTCCTGACGAACCCAGCGGGAGTCTCCAACTCTCTGGAGTGACGCCGGCGCGAGCCGCGCGGTGAGGCCACGGCCCGGTGCCCTGCGGGGTGCTGGGCCGTCGTCGTCGGTGGGTGCTCGTCCGGACCGGTGTCAGCCGGCGGGGTGCACCAGCGCGAGCGCCGCCCGGAGCGCGCCGAGCTCGACCTGCCCGGGCGCGGACGCCTCCCCGACGGTGCCGAAGGTCGCCGCCGACCCGAACGTCCCGCCGGCGATCCGCGACGCCACGCCGAGCCCGCCCATCGCCATGGTGATGAGCGGCCGGCCGGTGCGCTGCGCGGTCGCCCAGGTGGCGGACAGCAGCGTCAGGACGTCGCCCGGGTCGTGCGGCGTCACGGCGACCTTGAGGACGTCGGCCCCGAGGTCGGCCATGCCCAGCAGGCGGTCGACGATCGCGTCGTGCGGCGGGGTGGCGGCGAAGTCGTGGCTGGACCCCACGACCGGGACGCCCGCGGCGTGCGCGGCGGCGACGAGCCGGGCGGCGGGTTCCCGGGCGACCTCGACGTCGAGCAGGTCGGCGAGCCCCGCGTCGAGCAGCGCCACCAGCAGCGACTCGTAGGCGGTGCCGTCCGGGTCGCCGCCGCCCCCCTCGGCGGCGGTGCGCACGGTGACGAGCAGGGGGAGCCCGTCGAGGGCGGCGACGAGTGCCCGGCCGGCCTCGACCGCCTCGGCCGTGGTCGCGTCCGCGAGCAGGTCCACGCGCCACTCGACGACGTCCGGCGCGGCGGCGACGACGGCGTGCGCCTGGTCGAGCAGCGCGGCCGGGGTGCGCCCCGTGAGCGGCACGATGACGGCGGGGCGCCCCGCACCGATCGTGGTGCCGCGGACGGTGACCGGCGCGCGCCGCGGTGCGTCGGCGGGGTCGGTGGGGGTCGGCGTCATGGGTCCTCCTGGCTCGGCGCCGAGGCTAGCGGACCCGCCGGGACGGGGCCTTGCGGTCCGCGACCAGGACCTATGTCCTAGGCTGAACGGGCGTCACCTCGTGGGACGAAAGGCCTGATCGGCGGGAAAATCGACTTTGTGCATGGCGTCACGAAGCCGATCTGCGGCGGGCGCATGACTTACGTCCCACCTCGCGGCCGCAGGGGGGAGCAGGCTTTTCCTCGTGGGGCTCACAGGTTCCACCGGACCGACCGACGGTCGTTCCGCAACGGGGGTATCTGAAGGGAACACCACATGTCTACCGTGGCAGCGACGGGCGGCTCGAAGGCTGCTCGCGTCATCGGCATCATCTCGGCGATCGCCGGCATCGTCCTCATCATCGCGGGCGGCATCACCTGGGGCATGGTCTCCAGCAAGCTCGCCGACCAGAACATCACCGTCTCGGAGGACGCCGCGAACTTCGGCGGCCAGGCCGTGACGAGCCCCTGGACGGCCTTCGCCCAGGCGGACATCATCGAGCACCACGCCCTCGAGGCCACCGACGGCAAGACCTACGCCGAGCTCGAGCAGGACGACCCGCTGCGCGAGGTCGCGATGAACGCGTCCTTCCTGCGCGGCTCGCTGTTCACCTCGGTCGTCGCGTTCGGCGTTGCCGCCCTGGTCATGGGCCTCGGCGTCATGTTCATCCTGATCGGCTACGCGCTGTTCGCCCTGGCCGGCCGCAAGGTCGCCACGGTCGTGGACAGCCGCGAGGGCGCCCCGGTGGACGCGGGCCTCAAGGCCTGACACCCGCCGCACCGCACGAAGGGCCGGGACCCGTACGGGTCCCGGCCCTTCGTCGTGCGCGGGGTGCGGCGCTCGCCGGCGGTCAGCTGCCGGCGGGGTGCTCCCGGTTCTTGCGGCGGGCTGCGCCGAGCACGGAGCCCACCAGCAGCGCCAGGCCCGCCGCGGCGAGCAGCACGATCAGGGCGAGCTGCACGTCGATCTGCGCGCCCGCCGCCGCGGCCAGGATGCCCACGCCGACCACCGTGACGACCAGCCCCCAGACCACGGTCGCCGAGCGCGGGCCGCGGTCCTCCGGGAGCGGCGCCGGGGCGGGCGTCGCCGCGGTGCTCGTCGCGCCGGCCGTCGGGGCGGTGCCCGAGAACGGGGCTGTGCTCGTGGAGGTGGTGGTGCCCGAGAACGGGGCGGTGCCCGGGAACGGGGCTGTGCCCGACGACGGCGTGGTGCTCGGCGACGGCGTGGTGCTCGCGCCGGGCGTCCCCGGTGCCGGGGCGGCGGACGACCCCCCGGCGGGCGTGGCGGGCGGGGTCGCGGGTGCCCGCTCGAACGTCCGGGTCGGGTCGAGCGTCTCGATCCGCTCGGTCTCGCCGCCGTCCGGCGTCCGGGCGATGCGCTCCGTCGCGGGCTCCGAGCCGGGCTCGGAGGTGTGCTCGATCTGCTCGGTGGCGGGCTCGGTGCCGTCGTCCGGTCCGGTGGTGGTCATCAGTCCTCCTCGATGGTGATGCTGCCGATGCCGACGTCCACGGTCAGCGCGATCTGCGCGTCCCGCCCGTCCGTCATCTCCTCGCTGCTGAACCGCCGGTCGTGCCCGACGCCGTCGGAGACCTGGCGCGTGCCGTCCAGGAGCCACTCGACGTTGCCGGCGCCGGAGGTGACGTCCGCGGTGACGGCCGTGCCGTCCGGGACGATCACCCGCACGTCGCCCACCCCGCCGTCGATCGGCACGACGAGCGTGTCGCCGGTCAGCGGCACCTCGGTGAGGTCGATGACCGCGTTGCCGATGCCGAAGGAGAACCCGTCCTCCGCGTCCTCGCGCGTGGTGACGGTGGTGTCGTAGCTGCGGAACGGGCGGTCGCTGGAGTCCCAGTCCCAGCGGTCCTCGTCGCCGAACACCACGGCCGGGCCGGCGACGACCATGCCGATGATCGCCAGCGCGGTCAGGCCGCCGGCGGTGCGGCCGCGCAGGCCGGAGACGATGATGCCGAGGCCGACCAGGGCCACGCCCCCACCCACCACGACAGCGGCGATCGGCCCGTCGTAGATGCCGGCGTAGTCCGCCGCCAGCAGGCCCGCGAGGCCCAGGAGGATGACGGCGACGACCACGCCCGTCAGGGCGGCGCCGGGTCCGCGGCGCGGGGGCTTCGGGGGGGAGCCCGGGGGCGCCCGCGGCGCACCAGCGGCAGCCACGTACTTCAGCGACGCCGCCGCCACGACGCCCACCGCCGACCCGGCGCAGGCCGCGGCGTTCCGGGTCGCGTTCCGCAGCGCGCTAGACGACGGCGGCACGGGGCTGCGTGCGGGCAGCAACGGCTCGCTGCGGTTCGACTCGGTGCTGGTGGCGCC
>NZ_CABEGA010000037.1 GCF_901521055.1 Cellulomonas hominis
CCCCCGCACCTCCCGTGCCTCCCGCGCCCGGGCGGCCCTCGCCGCCGCCGCCCTCGCGCTGACCCTGTCCGCCGCCGCAGCCCCCGCGCAGGCCGCCGACGAGGTCCTGCCGACCCGCCTGAGCATGGGGCAGTGCGTGAGCGGCGCGTTCTGCGTGTGGTCGGGCACGGGCTACACGGGCGCCTTCTGGTCCACGGGCGCGGTCGGTCTCGCGGAGTCCCCGGTGGGCGTCGCGCGCTCCGTCTGGAACCGCACCTCCGTGGACGTCCGCGTCTACAGCGGCCCGGGCGGCACGGGCTCCGACACGTGCTGGGACGCGGGCGCGCAGACGAGCTCGACGTCGGTGGGCAGCTTCTCGGTCCGTACGATGTCGGCGACGACGTGCTAGCGGATGATCTGAAGGTGACGTGGGGACGGGCGGCGACGAGGGGGCTGAACCGGCCGACGCGGTGGTGGACGACGCCGCTGCGGCGTTCGCCGCTGCCTACCGCCTCCTCGCCCCCCAGGTCCGCGGGTACGCCCGCCGGCAGGTGCCCGACCACCTCGCCGAGGACGTCGTCTCCGAGACCTTCCTGGTCCTGTGGCGCCGGTGGGCGGACGCCCCGTCCGCCCCGGAGCAGCTGCGCCCCTGGGTGTTCACCGTCGCCCGGCACAAGATCCTGCACGTGCGGGAGCAGCACGGGCGCGCCGCGCACGTCGTCGGCCGGATCGCCGCGATGGAGCCGACCCGCCCCGCGGCCGTGGACCCCGCCGACGCCCTCGCCGCGGCGGACCGCGCCCGCCGGCTGCTCGCGCAGCTCCCGCCCGCCGAGAGCGAGGCGATGGCGCTGACCGTCTGGGCGGGGCTCGCTCCCGCTGAGGCCGCCGCCGTGCTCGGCTGCTCGACGACCGCGCTGACCTCGCGGCTGTCCCGCGCACGGGCCCGGCTGGCGGCCCTGCTCGACGGCGAGGGCGAGTCCCCGACGGACCGCCCGGCCCGCACCCACGACCCCGACCGGGGCAGCACGCCGGTCACCGCCACGGACCCGGAGAGGAGACGCCGATGACCGACGACCGCGCCGCCGAGCAGCACCGTGCCGACCAGCGCCGTGCCGACGACGACGCCGACGACCGCGCGGCCCTCGACGAGGTCGCGGCGCTCCGTGCCGCCGTCGCGGGCCACGGGCTCGAGCCGGGGACCGCCGGCGACCCGCAGCCCGACGAGGCCGCGGTCGCCGCCGCCATCGCCCGGATCGTGGCGGTCCCGCGCGACGGCGCTCCGGGCCCGACGCTCGCGCCGGACGCGACGCTCCCGGAGGACGCCCCGGTCCCCGGCGGCGACGTCGTGGAGCTCCGGCCCCGGCACGCGCGGCGCTGGTGGACGGCGGCGGCGGGAGTCGCGGCAGCCGCCGCGGCCGTGGCCGTCGGCCTGAGCGTCCTGCCCGGGCAGGACCCGGCCCCGGCGGTCGCGCTCGGCTCGCCGCCGATGCTCGCGTACCCCCTGGACCCCGAGCAGCTGGCCGCCGGCGCGGGCGACCCGGCGCGGGACACCCTGCTGGACCTCGCGGCCGCGGCGGCGGACCAGGACGACCCCGAGCCGGCCGGCCCCGTGCAGCACTCCCTGTCGCAGAGCTGGCTGATGTCCACCACCGACGACGGCGCGGGCGGGAGCAGCACCACGATCGACCCGACCGTGGTGGAGTCGTGGATCGGCGAGGACGGTTCCTGGACCATGGCCGAGTGGCGCGGCGCCCACCTCGAGGCGGACGGCCGCCTGGGTGCGCCCGGCACCGCGCCGGAGGACGCCGTCGTGGACCGGCTCCCCGCCGGGCAGATGGACCCCGACGCGGTGCGCGACCTGCCGCTCGACCCCGCGGCGCTGCGGGCGGAGCTGCTGGAGCCGCTGGCGGGTGTCGGCTGCGGGCCCGACGGGGACCCGGCGTCGGGCGCCTGGTGCGTCTACCTGGCGGTCACGGACCTGGCCGACCGGTACGTGCTGCCGTCCGCGCTGGAGTCGGCGGTCTGGACGGTGCTGGCCGAGGAGCCGGGCGTGACGCTCGCGGGGGAGGTCACCGACCGGCTCGGCAGGCGCACCGTGGCCGTCTCCGTGCCGGCACCGGCGTCCGACCCCGCCCCGACGGTCCGGGTGCTGCTCATCGACCCCGGGACCGGCCGGCTGTCCGGCCGCGAGGAGGTCACGCTGTCCTCCCCGCTGCTGGAGATCACCGAGCCGACCGTCACCCTGTTCCGGTACACGCTCGCGTCCGACTGGGTGGCCGAGGTGGGCGGCCCCGGCCGCGGCTGACCGCCGAGGTCGACCGGCCGGAGCCCGTCAGGCCTGCAGCTCGACGAGGAGCGCCGGGACCTCGTCCGCGAGCTCCCGCGCGAGGTAGCCGAGCGGCCCGACCCGCGCGGCGAGCCGGTCCCCGGCGCTGCCGTGCACCGCGGTGCCCCAGCACGCCGCCTGCTCGGGGGAGCACCCGCCCGCGAGCAGCCCCGCGACCGCTCCCGCGAGCACGTCCCCGCTGCCCGACGTGCCCAGCCCCGCGTAGCCCGTGGCGGACACCCAGCGACGTCCGTCGGGGTGCGCGACGGTGCCGGCGCAGGTCACGACGGCGCCCCACCGGTCCGCGACCCGCGCGGCGGCGTCGGCGGCCGCCACGTCGTCGACAGCGAGCAGGCGGGCCGCCTCCGCGAGGTTCGGCGTCAGCACGGTGCGGCCCTCGGGCAGCGTCACCTCGCCGTCGAGACCCGGGAGCACCCCCAGCGCGAACGCGTCGAGCAGCACGGCGGCGTCGGAGCCGGTCAGTGCGTCGAGCACCACCCGCACCAGCGCCGCCGAGCCCTCGGGCTCGTCCAGGCCCGGGCCGACGACGACGGCCTGGGCGCGGTCCAGCTCCTGGGCCAGGTGCGGGCCGGGGCTGCCGGTGGGGGAGCCGTCGCCGGACTCGGGGAGCCCCAGCACCCCGGCCTCGGGCGTCGCCACGGCCAGCGCGGTCGCGACCGACTCCGCGACGGCGAGCGTGAGCCGCCCGGCGCCGATCCGGAGCGCGGTCAGGCCGGCGAGGGCCGCGGCGCCGGGCGTGCGGCGGGCGCCGCCCACCACGAGCACCGCGCCGCGCGCGTCCTTGTCGCCGTCGCGCGCCGGCAGCGGCCAGCCGCGCAGCAGGGCGGGGGTGAGGGCCGGCGCGTCAGTCATCGCCCTGGCCCGGGTGCTCGGTGACGGCGGAGTCCCGGCCGGCCAGGTGGGCCACCTCGTCGAACTGCTCCGCGGTCCAGCGGTCGGGGCCGCCGGTCAGCACGGTGAGCGACGCGTTCCGCACGCTGCGCTCCGCGACCTGCGCCATCAGCTCGTCCTCCGTGAGGCCCTCGCACACGTACCGCAGCAGCCAGATCACCGCGTCGTGGCAGACGACGAGCACCCGGCGACCCTGCTCGCGGCGCGTGAGGTCCCCGACCAGCGAGCGCAGCCGCAGCGCGACGTCGGCCCAGGACTCGCCGCCGGGCGGCCGGTAGTACATCTTGCCGAGGTGGTCGCGGCGGGCCGCCTCCTGCGGGAACCGGGCGTCGACGCCGTGGCTCGTCCAGCCGTCGAGGATGCCGAGCTCGCGGTCCCGCAGCCGCTCGTCGACCACCGGCCGCAGGTCGAGGCCGGCCTTCTCGACCGCCAGCTCCGCGGTGCGCCGGGCCCGCACGTACGGCGAGCACCACAGCGCCTGGGGGGCCTGGTCGGCGGGGAGGGTCGCGAGGTGGGCGCCGAGCGCCCGGGCCTGCTCCTCGCCGGTGGCGGACAGCGGGGTGTCGGCGTCGCGGGTGGTGATGCCGACCGACTCGGCCCCGGCGCGCTCGGCGCGGGTGGCGGCGACGTTCCCCTCGCTCTCCCCGTGGCGGACGAGGACGAGTGTGCTGGTCATGCCCTCACCGTCGCAGCACGCCGGGGGCTGCGCATCCGCAGCGGCGGTGGGCCCGAGGTCCTGGGCCGACCGCCTGTCGCTGTCGCTACCGTGATTGTGACAGCGTTCACAAAGATCGAAGGAGATCCGCCGTGCCCGAGATGATGAAGGCCGCGGTCGTGCGCGACCTCGGTGCCCCCCTGGTGGTCGAGGAGCGGCCGGTGCCGGTGCCGGGACCGCACGAGGCCCTGGTGAGGGTCGACTACTCGGGCGTCTGCCACACGGACCTGCACGCCGCGCGGGGCGACTGGCCCGTCCGGCCGGTCCCGCCGTTCGTGCCGGGTCACGAGGGCGCGGGCACCGTGGTCGCCGTCGGTGCGGAGGTCCGCGGGGTCCGGGAGGGCGACCGCCTGGGCAACGCCTGGCTCGCGACCGCCTGCGGCACCTGCGTCGACTGCCTGCGCGGCTGGGAGACGCTCTGCACCGCGCAGCAGAACTCCGGCTACTCGGTGGACGGCTCGTTCGCCGAGTACATGCTCGTCGACGCCCGGTACGCGCCGCGGATCCCCGAGGGCGTCGACACCGCCGGCGTCACCGCGGTGCTCTGCGCGGGCGTGACCGTCTACAAGGGCCTGAAGGTCACGGGCGCGAAGCCGGGCGACTGGGTGGTCGTGTCGGGGATCGGCGGGCTCGGCCACATGGCGATCCAGTACGCCGCCGCGATGGGCTACCGCGTCATCGCGGTGACGGGGTCCGAGTCGAAGCGCGCGTCGGCGCTCGAGTACGGCGCCGAGCTGGTGGTGAACTACCGCGACGGCGACCCGGGCGAGGCGGTGCACGACCTGGTGGGCGGCGCGCACGCGGCGCTCGTGACGGCCGTGAGCGAGTCGACGTTCCCGCAGGCGCTGTCGATGCTGCGGCGCGGCGGCACGGTGTCGCTGGTCGGGCTGCCGCCGGGGACCTTCCCCCTGTCGATCTTCGACACGGTGCTGCGGGGCCTGACCGTGCGCGGGTCGATCGTCGGGACCCGCCTGGACATGATCGAGGCCGTCGACTTCTTCGCGCGCGGGGCCGTCCGCACCAAGTACGAGCTGCGCCCGCTGGACGCGGTGAACGACGTGTTCACGCGGATGGAGGCCGGCACGATCGACGGGCGGGTGGTGCTCGACCTCGGGCTGTGACCCCGCTGTGACGGCGGGCCCGGGCCGGTGTGACTCGCTGTGACACGGGTCACACCGATCCGGTGTGACGAACCGGCGCTCCCTGCGGACTACACGGATGACACGGCCGGACGGTGGAGGGACCCGACGGCGTGGGGTGGCCCGTCCGAGCCCGCAGGGGGCGGCTCGGCCGGGCCACCCGTCTGTCAGCTCGCGGGCGGGCCCAGCGGGACGGCGGCCAGCGCGCGTGCCACCCCCACCAGGTTCTGCGCCATCGCGCGTCCCGTCGCGTGGCTCCACTCGTGGCCCTCGTCGGTCTCCGAGTAGCTCGGGCCCGGCCCGGGGCCCCGGTTCCAGTAGGTCCAGGCCTGCGGGGCGATCGTGAACCCGATGTCGGCCAGCCCGCCGGCGATCTCGGAGATCACGTGGTGCGCGCCGTCCTCGTTCCCCGTGACCACGACGCCCGCGACGCGGTTGTAGGCGACCGGGCGGCCGTCGTCGTCGGTCTCGGAGATCATCGCGTCCAGCCGCTCCAGCGCCCGCTGCGCGTAGGACGACGGGTGGCCCACCCAGGTGGGGGTCGCGAGCACCAGGATCTCCGAGCGCAGGATCTCCTCCCGGACCGCCGGCCACTCGTCGCCCTCGCCGAGGTCGGACTCGACGCCCGGCGGGAGGTGGTGGTCGGCGAGCCGGACGGTCCGCACCTCGACCCCGTGACCCTCCAGGGCCTCGACGACGACCTGCGCCAGCGCACCCGTGTTCGACGGCTCCGGCGACGGCTTCAGCGTGCAGTTCAGGACCACGGCTCTCATGGACCCACCGTGCCGCAGCCGCGGGGATCAGGCGACCGGGGTGTCCCGGCGTCGCGGGGGGACGGGGCGCCGCGGCCGGCGCACCGGCGCGGGGTCGGCGGCGACCGGCGCGCTCTCGTCGCGCCGACGGTCCTCGTGCGGGCTCGCGGGGTCCGGGGTCGCGAGGTCCGTGGTCGCCGCGCCCGGGGTCGCGGGGTCCGCGGTCGGCAGGTCCGGGTCCGCGTCCGGCCCGTCGGCGTCCACGGCGGGGCCGCTCGGGCCGGTCGCGGTCCCGGCGGGTGCGGCCCCGGCGGTGGCGGCGAGGCCCGGCATCATCCGCTCCAGGCGCGGCTGCCAGCCGTCGAAGCGCGCCGGGAAGCACCGCTGGAGCAGGTCGAGCATGGCCGCCGCGGCGGTGGACGCGCCGGGGGAGGCCCCCAGCAGGCCGGCGATCGAGCCGTCGGCGGCGGTGACCAGCTCGGTGCCGAACTCCAGGACGCCCCCGCCCTTGCCCCGCTTGATCACCTGGACGCGCTGCCCGGCGGTGATGAGCTCCCACCCGCGGGACCGGGCGGACGGCATGAACCCGCGCAGCGTGCGCAGGCGGGCCTCGCGCGTCGCCAGCACCTCGCCGATGAGGTACTTCAGCAGGTCCAGGTTGTGCAGGCCGACGGCGAGCATCGGCACGACGTTGCCCGGGCGGACCGTGCGCAGCAGGTCCAGCCACGAGCCCTGCTTGAGGAACTTCATGCTCCAGCCCGCGTAGGGCCCGAACATCAGGGCCGGGGTGCCGCCGACCACGCGGGTGTCGAGGTGCGGCACGGACATCGGCGGGGAGCCCACGGCCGCCTTGCCGTAGACCTTCGCGCGGTGCTGCGCGACGACGTCCGGGTCGGTGGTGCGCAGGAACTGCCCGCTGATCGGGAAGCCGGCGTAGCCCTTGATCTCGTCGATGCCGGAGGCCTGCAGCAGCCGCAGCGCGCCGCCGCCCGCGCCGATGAACACGAACCGCGCGTCGAGCGTCGACCGCGTCGGGCTGGCGTTCCACGACCGGTCGACCAGGTGCAGCCGCCAGGAGCCGTCGCGGCGGCGGCGGACCCGGCGGACCTCGTGCTGCAGCCGGACGGTCGCGCCGCGCGCCACCAGGTCGTCGACGAGGTGCCGCGTCAGGGCGCCGTAGTCGACGTCCGTGCCGTCGTCGGCGCGGGTGGCGGCGACCGGCTCGCCGGGGTCGCGGCCCGCCATCACCAGCGGGGCCCACTGCGCGATCGTCGCGGGGTCGTCCGTGAACTCGAGGTGGGCGAACCGGGGGTGGGCCGTCAGGGCGGCGTGCCGGCGCCGCAGGTAGTCGACGTCGGCGGTGCCGCGGACGAACGTCACGTGCGGCACGGGGGACAGGAACCGGTCGTCGGGCAGCCGGCCCTGGTCGCGCAGGTGGTCCCACAGCTCGCGGGACAGGGCGAACTGCTCGTTGATCGTCACGGCCTTGGCGATGTCGATCGAGCCGTCGGCGCGCTCCGGCGTGTAGTTCAGCTCGCAGAGCGCGGCGTGGCCGGTGCCGGCGTTGTTCCAGGCGTCGGTGCTCTCCAGGGCGATGCCGTCCAGCCGCTCGACGATCTCGATCCGCCAGGACGGCTCGAGCTCCGACAGCAGCGTTGCGAGAGTGGCGGACATGATGCCGCCACCGACCAGGACGACGTCGACCGGCTCACCGTTTGAGGACACCGTTCGATGGTAACCAGCGCGGCGGGGCGGTCGCGCACCATCCCCGGCGGGCGGACACCAGGGACGTAGGTCCTCCGTCGTGATCCGGACGCCCCTCCGGCGTGCGAGGCGACCGCGACGGTGCCACCGTGGGCCCATGAGCACCGACGACACCACCAGCAAGGGATACGACCCCGCCGAGGACCCGGACTCCGACCCCGCGATGCTCAACCCGCGCACGGGTGAGCAGGCCGACGGCGGCGACGCCGACACGGACGCGGACACCGACGCCGAGGCGGCCAACCTGAACCCTCGTGCCGAGGGCGCGGACGGCGGCGGCGCCGACACCCCGTGAGGCAGCTCGACCGCGCGCTGCTCCAGACGTACCTCGGCGACCACCTCGCCGGGGCCACGGGCGGCAGCGCGCGGTTCGGGCGCATGGCCGAGGCGTACGCCGACACGCCGCTGGGCCCCGCGCTGCGCCGGATCGCCGACGAGGTGACCGACGAGCGCGAGTGGCTCCGCGAGACGGCGTACCGGCTCGACGTGAACCCCAGCGTGCTCAAGCGCGTGGGCATCGCGGTCACGGAGCGGGTCGGGCGGCTGAAGCCGAACGGGCGGCTGTCGAGCCCGTCGCCGCTGTCGGCCGTCATCGAGCTCGACGTCATGCGCGGCGCGGTCACCGCCAAGCGCGGCCTGTGGGAGACGCTCGACGTCTGGGCCGACGAGCTCGGCCTGGACCGCGAGCGGGTCCGCCGGCTGCTGGACCAGGCCGACGGCCAGATCGCGACGCTGACCCGGCTCGGCACGGTCGCGCGCGAGCAGGCGTTCGCGCGGGACGCGGAGCCCGGGCAGCCGGGGACCGAGCGGGACCGGCCGTGAGGGTCGTCGTCATCGGTGCCAGCGGCAACGTCGGCACCGCCCTGCTGCGCCGGCTGCGCGGCGACGACATCGTCACCTCCGTCGTCGGCGTCGTCCGCCGGGCTCCGCAGGGCCCGCCGCCCGCCCCCTACGACACGGTCGACTGGCACGCGGTCGACATCGGCGCGCGCGGCCCGGACGAGCCGGTCGTCGAGCGCCTGACCCGGGTGGTCGGCGGCGCGGACGCCGTCGTCAACCTCGCCTGGCTGATCCAGCCGAGCCACGACCGCGACCAGCTGCGCCGCGTGAACGTCGACGGGATGCGGCGCGTCCTGGCCGCCGTCGTCCGGGCGCGCGTGCCGCATCTCGTGGTCGCGTCGTCCATCGGCGCCTACTCGCCGTCGTACTCCGACGAGCCCCGCGACGAGGACTGGGACACCGGCGGCGTCCGCACGTCCGACTACAGCGTCGACAAGGTCGCCGTCGAGCGCCTGCTGGACGAGGCCGAGCTGCGGTACCCCACGCTGACGATCGCCCGGCTGCGGCCCGCGCTGGTGTTCCAGCACGCCGCGGGGCACGAGATCAAGCGGTACTTCCTCGGGCCGTTCGTGCCGGCGGGGCTGCTCGACGGGAACCTGCCGGTGCTGCCGTGGCCCGCCGGGGTGCGCGTGCAGGCGGTGCACGCCGACGACCTGGCCGAGGCCTTCCGGCAGACGATCGTGCGGCAGGCGCCCGGGGCGTACAACATCGCCGGGCCGGGCGTCATCCGGGCCGGCGACGTCGCCGCGTCGCTGTCCGAGGGGAAGTGGCGCGAGGTGCCGCACGGACCGGTCCGCGCCGGGCTGGCCGCCGCCTGGCACGCGCGCCTGGCCCCGATCGGCCCCGGGTGGTTCGACCTCGCCGCGTCCGTGCCCGTCATGGACACCGGCCGGGCGGAGCGCGAGATCGGCTTCCGGCCGCGGTACACGGGCGTCGAGGCGATGCGGCAGCTCCTCACGGGCATCGTGCGCGGCGCCGGCACGGCGAGCCCGCCCATGCGCCCGCGCTGATCGGGGATGCTGGGGGCATGTCCGACGACCGCCTCGTCCTCGGCGACCCCGCCGCCCCCGTCACGATCACCGAGTACGGGGACCTCGAGTGCCCGTACTGCCGCTCCGCGGAGCCGGTCCTGCGCACCCTCGTCGAGGAGTCGGGCGGCGGCGTGCGCCTGGTGTGGCGGCACTTCCCGCTGTTCCAGGTGCACCCGCACGCGCTGATCGCGGCGCTCGCGGCGGAGGCCGCCGCGGAGCAGGGCCTGTTCTGGGAGATGCAGCGCGCGCTGTTCGCCCAGCAGGACCACCTGACCGAGCCGGACTTGCGCGCGGCCGCCGCGCGCCTGGGCGTCGACCCCGAGGCGGCGGCCGGGCCGGGTGCGCAGCGGTTCGCGGACCGGGTCGAGGCGGACTACGTCGGCGGCCTCGGGCTCGGCATCCGGGGCACGCCCACGCTGCTCGTGCAGGGCGAGCGGTACCGCGGGCCGGTCGAGCTGCCCGCGCTCCGCGAGGCCGTGGCCCTGGCAGCAGCCGCGCGCTGACGGGCCGGTCAGGACCCCGCGACCCACGGCCTCGGCGGCAGCCCCGGCGGCGGGTCGTCGTCGGGGGAGCACAGCGGCAGCTTGTCGCCGAGGATCCGCAGCAGGACGGTGCCGAGCACGGCGGCGACGAGGGACCCGGCCAGGATGCCGATCTTCGCCTGCTCGCGCAGCGCGCCCTCGAAGGCCAGCTCCGCGATGAACAGCGAGATGGTGAACCCGATGCCCGCGAGCACGGCCCCGCCGACCAGGTGCCCCCACCGCACGCGCCCGGGCAGCCGGCCGAGCCCCGTCCGGATCGCGAGGGTCGCGGCGCCGGTGATCCCGATGGTGTTGCCGAGCACGAGCGCGACCGCCACGCCGATCGTCACGGGGGACGTCGCCGCCGCTCGCAGGGCCTCGGAGTCCAGCCGCACGCCCGCGTTCGCCAGCCCGAACACCGGCACCACGACGAACGCGGACCACGGGTGCAGGACGCGCTGCAGGCGCTCGCTGGTCGGCACGGCCGCGCGGGCCGCCAGCTCGGTGAGGTGCTCGCGGTCGGCGGTCGTGTCGGCGACCAGGCCGCTGGCCCACTCCGGCACCCGCTCGACGTGGTCGCGGGACATCGCCCGGGACGGCAGCAGGAGCCCGACGAGCACGCCCGCGAGCGTCGCATGCACCCCCGAGGCGTTCACCGCGAACCACAGCGCGATGCCGACCAGCGCGTACGGGGTCAGCCGCCACACCCCGAGCCAGCGCAGGGCCAGCATCGCGACGACCAGCGCCCCCGCCACGCCCAGCGCCACCGGGTCGACGCCGTCGTTGTAGAAGACGGCCATCACCGTGATCGCGCCGATGTCGTCGACGATCGCCAGCGTCAGCAGGAACAGCCGCAGCCGGTCGGGGCACGCGGGGCCGAACAGCGCGAGGATGCCGACCAGGAACGCCGTGTCGGTCGACATGACGACGCCCCAGCCGTGCGCGGCCTCGGTGCCGGCGTTGAAGGCCAGGTAGATCACCGCCGGGACGGCCAGGCCGCCCAGCGCACCCAGGGCCGGGACGGCGATCGTCCGCCGGTCACGGAGCTCGCCGCTGGTGACCTCGCGGTTGATCTCCAGGCCCACGACGCAGAAGAACACCGCCATGGCCGCGTCGTTCACCCAGTGGTGCAGGTCCAGGTCCAGCCCGAAGGAGCCCAGGTGGAACCCCGCGGACGTCGACCACAGCGCGTCGTACGAGCCCGACCAGGGGGAGTTCGCCCACACCAGCGCGAGCACCGTGGCGGCGAGCAGGAACACGGCGCTGCCGGCCTCGGTCGCCAGGAAGTCCCGGACGGACGGGCTGACGGACGGGAACCGCACCCGCAGGGGCGGTCCCGGCAGGGCACGGGTCGGATCGGCGGCGTCCGTGGCCACGGGCGGCTCCCTCGTTGACGATCGGTGGGTGGGGCGGCGTGGCCCCGTCGCCCGAACGTCCCCCGTGGCGCCAGTATGCCGAGTGGCGTCGGGGGAGCGCGGCCCCGGCCGGCACCGATGCGCGACGATGGGGCCATGACGACGCCGAGCAGCCCGCACGCCCCCTCGACCCCCGGCCCCCGCACCGCTCTCGTCACCGGGGCCGGGCGCGGCATCGGGCACGGGATCGCGCTCGGGCTCGTGCGCGCCGGCTGGGACGTCGCGCTGGTCGGCCGCACCCGCGAGCACCTGGACGCCGTCGCCGCCGAGGCCCGCGCCGCCCGGCCGGACGCGCTGGTGGTCGTCGAGCCGGCGGACGTCGTGGACCGGGCCGCCGTGGAGGCCGTCGTGGGCCGGGCCGAGGCCGCGTTCGCCGACCGCGGCGGGCTCGGGCTGCTCGTGAACAACGCCGGGGTCATCGAGCGCCGCGAGGTGGACCTGGCGCAGGACGACCCGGAGGACGTGTGGCGGGTCATCGAGGTCAACGTGCGCGGTCCGCTGCTGGTCACCCACGCGGTGCTCCCGGGCATGCTGGCGCGGGGCACGGGCCACGTCGTCAACATCAACTCGGGCTCCGGGCACCGGCCGTCGGGCGTCTACACCGGGTACGGCATCAGCAAGGGTGCGCTCGCCCGGCTGACGACCATGCTCGACCGGCAGTACGCGGACCGCGGCGTGCGGGTGCTGGACGTCGCGCCCGGGGTGGTCGTCACCGACATGACCCAGGGGATGCCGCTGCACGACGACCGCAGCGAGTGGACCCCGGTGGAGGCGACGGTCGAGCTGGTGGACGCGTTCGGCTCCGGGCGGCTCGACGCGCTGTCCGGGCGGTTCGTGCGGGCCGGGACGGACACGGAGGAGTCGCTCGCGGCGGTGACGGACCGGATCCTGGCCACCGACGCGCGCACCCTCCGCCTGGCTCCCTACGGCGAGGACGACCCGGTCGCCTGACCCGGGTCCACCCGGCCCCGGTGCCGGGCGTCAGAGCGCCGGGGACGCCAGGGTGCGCGGGACGTGGGCGCCGTGGCCGGCCGTGCGCAGGGCGTCCCGCAGGCGCTCCGCGGCCGCGTCCAGCTCCTCCGCCGGCACGTCGTGGCGGGCGTTCGCGAAGCTGAGCTCGCCCTCGCCCCAGGCCGGCAGGACGTGCAGGTGCAGGTGCGGGACCTCGAACCCGGCGACGACCAGCGCCGCGCGCGGGGCGTCCCACGCGACCTCCTGCGCCCGGCCGATCGTCTTGGCGACGACCACGAGGTGCGCGAGCAGGTCGTCGTCCGCGTCGGTGAACCGGGGCACCTCGGCGCGGGGGACGACCAGGACGTGGCCGTCGGTGATCGGCGCGATGGTGCCGAACGCGACGGCGTGCTCGTCGGCCCAGACGAACCGCCCGGGGATCTCGCCGTCGATGATGCGCGTGAACAGGGTCGCCATGCGGCCACCGTACCCACGCGGGCACGCGCGTGGACGGGGGGTCAGCCCGCGAGCTTCGCCTGGAGCGCCAGGACCGTGCGCCAGTTCCGTCCCGTGCCGGTGCGGCCCGCGAGGCGGTCGAGGACGGCGGCCGTGACCTTCGACCGGCCGATGCCGTCCGGGTAGTGGACGTAGCCCTGCGACCCGCGCCACGTCCCGCGCTCGCGGCCGTACCGGGACAGGTCCACCTCGCCGTCGGGCACCGGCCCGTCGAAGAACAGCACGACGAGGTGCGAGGGGTCGTCGCGCGCGGCGTCGGGGTACGGGTTCGCCGCCACGACGTCGTCCAGCTGCGGCCGCGTCCGGACCGTGAGCGCGAGCGGCCGCCCGAGCTCCCGGGCCAGGTCCGCGGTCAGGCGCTCCGCGAGGCCGGCGACGGTCGCGGGGGAGCCGGGCGCCGGCGTCAGCAGCAGGTTGCCGGTCGCGAGGTGCGTGGCGACGTCCCCGTGCCCGAGCCCGGACGCGGCGGCGCGCAGGTCCGCCATCGGCAGCGCGGACCCGCCGCCGACGTTGACCGCCCGGACGAGCACGAGCACGCGCTCGCCCGGCAGCACGGCCTCGGCCACGTCGCGTCCGGCCATCGGCGTCAGAGGTAGCGCAGCGGGTCGAACTCGTCGAGCGGGATGATCCGCAGCCGCGGCAGCGTGACGTTGAACGCCTTGACGTCGGACTCCAGGTCGAACGCCTCGAGCCCCCGCTCCGCGAGGTGCGACAGCGCGGTGCTGGTGAACTCCCGGAACGCGAGCAGCCCGACACGGCGGTCGCCGCCGAGCAGCGCCTCGATCTCCGGGGCGAAGTCGCCGTCGTGCGACGCGAGCAGCACGTCGCCCGGCCGGTCGGCCAGCGCCGCCAGGGTGCGCTTGATGCCGATGTCGACGACCTTGCCCTCGCCGGCCAGCGGGATCGGCTGGTACCCGATCGCGAGCAGCGCCTGGACGAACGACATCGGCAGCGTGCCGCTGGTGGCGTTGAGGAAGAACAGGCCCTTCGGCTGCTGCCCCCAGGTGCGGTGCGCGAACTCGAGCACGCGCTCCCACCGGGGTCGCTGCTCCGGCGTCGGGCGGCCGTTGAGGATGGACGAGCCGAGGGTCGCGTCGATGTTCTCGCCGTCGACCAGCACGTACGTCGACCGGACCCCGTCGTTCTGCATGCGGGTCAGCGTACGCCGAGGGCCCCGGGCGCCGGGGGACCCGCGGAACACCCGCGGCTCCGGCAGGGTTGGGTGCGGGTGGATGCAGACGCATGAACAGGACGGGACGACGATGACGACGCAGGAGCAGCCCGAGGCCCGGGCCGCGGCGCAGGACGGCGCGCGCGCGGACGCACGGGCGGCCGCTGTCGCCTGGGAGGAGCTGTTCCGCGCGCAGGTCGCGATCATGCGGCGGCTGCAGCGCGACCCGATCTGGGACCGCGTGAGCCTGCGCGAGTACGACGTCCTGTTCACGCTGTCCGGCGCCCCGGGCGGCCTGCGCCTGCGGGACCTGGCGGAGTCGAGCCTGCTCAGCCAGCCGAGCCTCAGCCGGATGGTCGAGCGGCTGGAGGACGCGGGGTGGGTCCGCCGGGCGCCCGCCGCGGGCGACGGACGCGGCGTCGTCGTGGCCCTGACCCCGGCCGGCGCGGCGCTGCAGCGGGAGGTCGGCCGGCGGCACGTGCAGGCGATCGCGCACTACGTCGGCGGGGCGCTCGACGCCGAGCAGCTGGCCCGGCTGACCGACGTCGCGGGGGCGCTGCGCGCGGCCCAGGCGGGCATCCCGGACCTGGAGCGCGACCCCCTGGAGGCATGACGCGCGTCACACGCGAGGCCGGCGTCGCCGCTGGTCCGGGGCCGTCCGGGCCGCCCCGCGCGGAGCAGAGGGACCTCCGGCCCACGACTTCGGGGCCGCCGGCGCACACCATGGTGAAGGCGGTGCCGGCCCGGGCAGGGGGTCCGGGCGCCGCCGATCTTCCAGCCGCAGGAGGGCAGAGCGATGCAGATCTTGGTGACGGTGGCGTCCCGCCACGGTGCCACGGCGGAGATCGGCTCCGCGATCGCCGCGGTGCTGCGCGCCGACGGGCACACCGTGGCGGAGGCCGCGCCGGACGAGGTGACGGACCTCGCCGGGTACGACGCCGTCGTGCTCGGCTCCGCGGTGTACACGGCGCACTGGCTCCCGGCGGCGCGCGAGTTCGCCGTCCGGTTCGCCGACGGGCTCCGCGAGCGGGACGTCTGGGTGTTCTCGTCCGGTCTCGCCACGCAGCCCGCCGCGTCGGCGAACAGCCCGCACGAGCTGCGGGCGCTCATGCAGGACGTCGGCGCGATCGGGCACCGGGCGTTCGCCGGGCGGCTGCTGCGCAGCGAGCTCGCGTTCGCGGAGCGGGCGCTCATCGCCGGCGCCCGCGCCAAGGAGGGCGACCACCGGGACTTCGCGGCCGTCGAGGCCTGGGGCCGGCAGATCGCCGAGCGGCTCCGGACGCCGGCCCGCGCCAGCGCCTGACGCGCGCTGCGCCAGCGCCTGACGCGCCCTGCGCCAGCGCCTGACACGCCCTGCAAGCCGCTTGCAAGCTGAAGTCGTAGAGTTGCGGCCATGTCGGGTCGACTCGCCGAGGTGGCGCAGAAGGTCGGGGTCTCCGAGGCCACGGTGAGCCGCGTGCTCAACGGGCGGCCCGGCGTCTCCGAGCAGACGCGGCAGGCGGTGCTCACCGCCCTCGACGTGCTCGGCTACGAGCGCCCGACGAAGCTCCGCGGGGAGCGCGCCCGCCTGGTGGGCCTGGTGCTCCCGGAGCTGCAGAACCCGATCTTCCCGGCGTTCGCGGAGGTGGTCGGCGGCGCGCTGGCCCAGCAGGGCTACACGCCGGTGCTGTGCACCCAGACCGCGGGCGGCGTGTCCGAGGCCGACTACGTCGACCTGCTGCTCGCCCAGCAGGTGTCGGGGATCGTGTTCGCCGGCGGGAACTTCGCGCAGCGCGGCGCGGACCACGAGCACTACGGCCTGCTCGCCGACCGGGGGCTGCCGGTCGTGCTGATCAACGCCTCCATCGAGGAGCTGCCGTTCCCGCGCGTGTCCTGCGACGACGAGGTCGCCGTGGAGCAGGCCGTCGGGCACCTCGCGTCCCTCGGGCACACGCGCATCGGCCTCGTGCTCGGACCGGTCGACCACGTGCCGTCGGAGCGCAAGCTGCACGCCGCCCGGGCCGCCGCCGCCCGGCTGGGCCTCACCCTGGACGACGACGTGGTGGTGCGCAGCGCGTACTCGCTGGAGAGCGGGCAGGCCGCCGCCACCCGGCTGCTGCGGCAGGGCGTGACCGGGCTGGTGTGCGCCAGCGACCCCCTGGCGCTCGGGGCGATCCGCGCCGCCCGGCGCGCCGGGAAGCGGGTGCCCGAGGACGTGTCGGTCGTCGGGTACGACGACTCCCTGTTCATGAACTGCACGGAGCCCCCGCTGACCACGGTCCGGCAGCCGATCGAGCCGATGGGCCGCGCCGCGATCGACCTGCTGGTCGGGCTGATCGGCGGGCACCCGGTGTCCACCGACGAGCTGCTCTTCGAGCCGGAGCTCGTCGTCCGCGGCAGCACCGCGCCCGCCCCCGCCCCCGCTGTCTGACCCGCAGGGCCGCGCGCCCCTCCGGCCGCCGAGGTCGTCAGTCCTGCACGAGGTCGTCCCGCAGGACTGACGACCTCGTGCGCGTGTGACGACCTCACCGGCGCTGGGGCGGGCCGACGCGCGCCCGCTCGGCGTCGGGGCTGTGGGTCGCGTTTCGGTAACAGTGCTGTCGGGTTCTTGCGCGGAAGCAGTCGTCGGATTTAGTGTCCCTGCTACGCGGTCATCGCCGACCGCGGACCGGGCACCCGTCGCGACAGCGCGGCCGACGAAGGACGAGGCACGCCGTGGTGCACCCCCCGACCGACCCCACGTGGTGGCGCGACGCCGTCATCTACGAGGTCTACGTCCGCTCGTTCGCGGACGGTGACGGTGACGGGACCGGGGACCTCGCGGGCGTGCGGAGCCGGCTGCCGTACCTGCGGGACCTGGGCGTCGACGCGCTGTGGTTCACGCCCTGGTACGCGTCGCCGCTGGCGGACGGCGGCTACGACGTCGCCGACTACCGCGCGATCGACCCCGCGTTCGGCACGCTGGCCGAGGCGGAGGCCCTGATCGCCGAGGCGCTCGAGCTCGGCATCCGCACGGTCGTCGACGTGGTGCCGAACCACGTCTCGGACCAGCACCCGTGGTTCCGGGCGGCGCTCGCGGCGGGCCCGGGGTCGCCGGAGCGGTCGCGGTTCTGGTTCCACCCGGGCACCGGGCCGGACGGCTCGGGCATCCCGACGCAGTGGGTGTCGAGCTTCGGCGGGTCCACGTGGACGCGCACCACCGACCCGGACGGCACGCCGGGGGAGTGGTACCTGCACCTGTTCGCCCCGGAGCAGCCGGACCTGAACTGGACGCACCCCGACGTGTGGGCGGAGCACGAGGACGTGCTGCGGTTCTGGTTCGACCGCGGCGTGGCGGGCATCCGCATCGACTCCGCGGCGCTGCTGGTGAAGGACCCGGCCCTGCCGGAGGTGCCGGGGCCGGGCGCGGCCGTCGCCCCCGGGGCGCACCCGCACGTGGACCGGGACGAGCTGCACGACGTGTACCGCGCGTGGCGCAAGGTCGCGGACTCCTACGCCGGGACGCGCGTGCTGGTCGGGGAGGTGTGGCTGGAGGACACCGACCGGTTCGCCGCGTACCTGCGCCCGGACGAGATGCACACCGCGTTCAACTTCGACTTCATGGCGCAGCCTTGGGACGCCGCGGCGCTGCGCGCGTCGATCGACCGGACCCTGTCCGCGCACCGCGAGGTGGGTGCCCCGGCGACCTGGGTGCTGTCGAACCACGACGTCACCCGCCCAGTGACCCGGTACGGCCGCGCGGACTCCTCGTTCGCGTTCGCCACCAAGCGGGCCGGCGTGCCGACCGACCTGGACCTCGGGACCCGGCGGGCCCGCGCCGCGGCGCTGCTCACCGCCGCGCTGCCCGGCTCGCTGTACGTCTACCAGGGCGACGAGCTGGGCCTCCCGGAGGTCGAGGACCTGCCCCCGGAGGCGGTGCAGGACCCGATGCACGCGCGCTCCGGCGGCGTCGACCCCGGGCGCGACGGCTGCCGCGTCCCGCTGCCGTGGTCGGGGGACCGGCCGCCGTTCGGGTTCGCCCCGCACGGCGTGACCCCCTGGCTCCCGCAGCCCGACGACTGGGCCGCCCGCACCGCGCAGGCCCAGGCGGACGACCCCGCGTCGATGCTCACGCTGTACCGGCGGGCGCTCGCGCTGCGGCGCGCGGAGCCCGGGCTCGGCGACGGCGACCTGCGGTGGCTCGACGCGCCGGCGGGCGTCCTGGCCTTCGCCCGCGACGACGTGCTGTGCGTCGTCAACCTGACCGCCGACCCCGTCGCGCTCCCCGCGCACGCCGGCGTGCTGCTGGCCAGCCGCCCGCTCGACGACGACCGCCTGCCCCCGGACGCCGCGGCCTGGCTCCGCGCCGCCGGCACCCCCTGACCGATCCAGCCCACACCCGCACCACCCGACACCGAGGAGTGACGATGAGGTCCTCACGCACGACGGCGATCGCCCTGTCCGGCGCGCTGTCCTTCACCCTGCTCGCCGCGTGCAGCAGCGGCTCCGACGACGCCGGCGACGGGGAGGGCACCGCGGGCGGCAAGACCGTCCTGCGCGTCGTCTCGCTGCTGCCCGGCTCGGAGCAGGAGGCGTTCGACGCCTTCGACGAGCAGGTCGCCCAGTTCGAGGAGGCGAACCCGGACATCGACGTCCAGCCCGAGGAGTACGAGTGGAAGGCGACGACGTTCGCCGCCCAGCTCGCCGGCGGCACGCTGCCGGACGTCTTCGAGATCCCGTTCACCGACGGCAAGACGCTGATCGAGAACGGCCAGCTGGCCGACATCGACGCGCAGTTCCAGGAGCTGCCCTACGCCGGGGACTTCAACCCGAACGTCCTCGACGCCGGGACCGGCGCGGACGGCAAGGTGTACGCGATCCCCGCGAAGTCGGTCTACGGCATCGGCCTGCACTACAACCGCACCCTGTTCGCGCAGGCGGGGCTGGACCCGGACGACCCGCCGACCACCTGGGACGAGGTGCGGACCGCGGCGAAGGCCATCGCCGACGCCACGGGCCAGGCGGGCTACGCCACGATGACGCAGGACAACACGGGCGGCTGGCAGCTGACCGTCGCGACCTACGCGCGCGGCGGGCGTGTGCAGGAGGTGAACGACGACGGCACCTACACGGCGACGCTCGACAACGACGGCACGAAGGCGGCCCTCGAGTACCTGCACGACCTCCGGTGGGAGGACGGCTCGATGGGCGCGAACTTCCTGCTCGACTGGACCAGCATCAACCAGGCGTTCGCGGCCGGTCAGGTCGGCATGTTCACGTCGGGCTCCGACGTCTACACCTCGCTCGTGCAGACCAACGCCATCAACCCCGACGACTACGGCCTGACCGCCGTGCCGCTCGAGGGCGACGACGCCGGCGTGCTCGGCGGCGGGACGCTCGCGGCGGTCAGCACGTCCGCCGACGAGGAGGTCAAGGACGCCGCGGTGAAGTGGATCGACTTCTACTACCTGCGCAAGCTCACCGACGAGCAGGCCGCCGTGCAGGACGCGGAGACGCTCGTGGCCTCCGACCAGCCGGTCGGGACGCCGGTGCTGCCGATCTTCTCCCAGGAGCAGTACGAGCAGTCGCAGGAGTGGATCGCCGACCTGATCAACGTGCCGCTCGACCAGATGACCGGCTTCACCGACGTGATCTTCGACCAGCCGCTCGTCCCCGAGCCGGCCGGCTCCACGCAGGAGCTGTACGGCGCGCTGGACACGGTGGTGCAGGCGGTGCTGACCGACGAGGGCGCCGACATCGACGCGCTGCTGGAGCAGGCGGACGCGCAGGTGCAGGCGGTCCTCGACAAGAACGCGGGCTGACGTGGCGTCCCTGCACCCCGTCGCTCGTGCACGCCGCCCGCGGCGGACCCCGGTCACCTGGGTCCGCCGCGGGGGGCTGAGCACGCTGGTCTTCGCGCTGCCGCTGCTCCTGGTGTTCGGGCTGTTCTCCTGGCTGCCGATCGGCCGCGCGGTGCTCATGAGCCTGCAGGAGACCAACCTCGTCACCACCGCCTGGGTCGGGCTGGACAACTTCCGGAACGTCCTCGCCGACCCGCTGCTCGGCACCGCGGTGCGGAACACGCTGTGGTTCGCGGTGCTCGCGCTGCTCATCGGCTACCCCGTCCCGCTGCTCGCGGCCGTGCTGATGAGCGAGGTCCGGCGCGGGAAGGGGCTGTTCAGCGCGCTGGCCTACCTGCCGGTGGTCGTGCCGCCGGTGGTGGCGGTGCTGCTGTGGAAGTTCTTCTTCGACGCGCGCCCCGAGGGCGTGTTCAACACGATGCTCGGCTGGGTCGGCGCCGGCCCGGTGCCGTGGCTGCAGGACGCGGGCTGGGCGATGCCGTCGCTCGTGCTGGAGGCCACGTGGGCGGGGGCGGGCGGCACGATCATCATCTACCTGGCCGCGCTGACGTCCGTCCCGGGCGAGCTGTACGACGCGGCCGAGGTCGACGGGGCGTCCGTCTGGCGCAAGGTCTGGCACGTGACGATGCCGCAGCTGCGTGGCGTCCTGCTCATCACCTTCATCCTGCAGATCATCGGGACCGCGCAGGTGTTCCTGGAGCCGTACCTGTTCACCGACGGCGGCCCCGCGAACGCGACGATCACGGTGCTGCTGCTCGTCTACCGGTACGCGTTCGGGCAGAGCCTCGGCGGCGACTACGGGGCGGCCACCGCGCTCAGCCTCATGCTCGCCGTCGTGCTCGCGGTGCTGTCCGTCGCGTACTTCCGCCTGACCCGGTCCTGGAGCACGTCATGACGACCTCGACGACACCCGCCGCCCCCGCCGCGGTGGCCGTGCCCGCCGCCACCGCGGCCGCCGCCCCGCGGGCGCGTCGGCCCCGCCGGCGCCGCGACGAGGAGGACCGCGCCGCGCTGTCGGCCGCCGACTGGCGCCGGCCCCTGGTGCGGCGCTCGATGCGGCTGTCGCACGCCGTCCTGCTGGTGCTGCTCGTGGTGTGCGGGCTCGGCCCGCTGCTGCTGCTCGCGAAGTTCGCGGTCACCCCGACGCAGGACATCCTGCGGACGCCGCTGTCGGTGTTCCCGAACGGCGTCGCGTGGGGGAACCTGTCGGCGGCGTGGACCGACGTGCAGGTCAGCCGGTACTTCCTCAACACGGTGGTGCTGGCGGCGGGGGCGTGGGCGAGCCAGATCCTGGTCGCGACCACCGGCGGGTACCTGCTGTCGGTGCTGCGGCCGCGGTGGGGGAAGGTCGTGCAGGCGGCGGTGCTGTCGACGCTGTTCGTGCCGGCGGTCGTGCTGCTGGTGCCGCTGTACCTGGTGATCCTGGACCCGCCGGTGTGGGGGGAGTCGCTGATGAACTCCTACTGGGCGGTGTGGCTGCCGGCCGGGGCGAGCGCGTTCAACGTGCTGCTGGTGCAGCGGTTCTTCGACTCCCTGCCGCGGGAGGTGTTCGAGGCCGCGCGGGTGGACGGCGCGGGGCCGTTCCGGCTGTTCTGGTCGATCGTGCTGCCCATGAGCCGGCCGATCCTCGGCGTGGTGTCCGTGTTCGCGGTCATCGCGTCGTGGAAGGACTTCCTCTGGCCGCTGCTGGTGCTGCGGGACCCGGACATCCAGCCGCTGTCGGTGCGCCTGCCCTCGCTGCAGGCCACGACGGACCTCGGGGTGCTGATGGCGGCGCTCGCGATCTCGACGCTGATCCCGGTGCTGCTGTTCCTGGTGTTCCAGCGGCTGTTCCTGCGGGGTGCCGGGCTCGGCGGGGCGGTGAAGGGCTGATCTGACGTCCCGTCGCGACAACGTCACGTCGGCGGCCCGCCGCTGCCGACGGGCCGGTCACGGCAGGGGTGGGAAGATGGGGCGGTGTCCGTCTCCCCCCTGACGGCGTCCGCGCTCGCCCCGTACGACGCCGTGCTCCTGCTCTCCTTCGGCGGCCCCGAGCAGCCCGAGGACGTCCTGCCGTTCATGAAGAACGTGACCCGCGGCAAGGGCATCCCCGAGGAACGCCTGGTCGAGGTCAGCCAGCACTACGCCCTGTTCGGCGGGCGCAGCCCGATCAACGACCAGAACCGGGCCCTGCTGGCCGCCCTGCGCGCCGAGCTGGACGCGCGCGGCATCGACACGCCGCTGGCCTGGGGCAACCGGAACTGGGAGCCGTTCACCGACGGCGCGCTCGCGGGGCTCCGCGACGCCGGGGCGGGCCGCGTGCTCGCGCTCGTGACGTCCGCGTACGGGTCCTACTCGGGCTGCCGGCAGTACCGCGAGCACGTCGCGCAGGCGCTCGCGGGTGTCGCCGGGCTCGACGAGACGCCGCAGGACGCGGAGGCCGCCGCGGGCGTGCGGGTCGACAAGCTCCGCCACTACTTCAACCACCCGGGCTTCCTGCGCGCGAACGCCGACGCGGTGGTGGAGGCGTTCACCGAGCTCGCCGCCCGGACCGGTCGCCCGGTCGCGGACGTGGCCGCCGACGCCCCGCTGCTGTTCGTCACCCACTCGATCCCGCTGGCGATGGAGGCCGGGTCCGCCGCCGCCCGCCCCGGGTACCTCGCCCAGCACGAGGACGCCTGCCGCGAGGTGGCCGCGCTGGTGGCCGCGGACCTCGGCATCGAGCCCGCGTGGAGCCTCGCGTTCTGCTCGCGCTCCGGCCCGCCGTCGCAGCCGTGGCTGGAGCCCGACATCAACGACGTCCTGACCGAGCGCGCCGAGGCCGGCACCACGGCCGTCGTCATGTCGCCGATCGGCTTCGTGTCCGACCACATGGAGGTCGCGTACGACCTCGACACCGAGGCGATGGCCACCGCGGATGACCTCGGCATCACCGCGGTCCGCGCCGGCTCGGCGTCCACCCGCGCACCGTTCGTCGCGGGGCTCGTCGACCTCATGGTCGAGCGCGCCGCCGCCGAGCGCGGCGAGGACCCCGAGCGGGTGACCGTGGGGGCGTTCGACGCCTGGCCCGACCGGTGCGCCGTCGGCTGCTGCTTCCAGCGGGCCGGCGTCGACACGGGACTCCCGACGATCTCGCAGCAGCGGGAGACCGGCACAGCGCACGACAGCAGCGAAGGAGCAGCAGCCCGATGAGCACGACGACGGACCAGCCCGGCGGCCACACCCCGGAGGTCGCGGACGCGATCAACAGCGCGATCGGGTACGCGATGTACGCCGTGTTCGAGACGTCCTCGGCGCTGCCCGTGGACGCCGCCGAGCGCCGCCGCATCGTCGACGCCGCGCTCGCCGCCCTCACCGGGCCGGACGCCCCCGAGGGCCTCGTCGTGCGCGGCTGGTACGACGTCGCGGGCCTGCGCGCCGACGCCGACCTCATGGTCTGGTGGCACGCCCCGAGCATCGAGGCCGTCCAGGACGCGTTCCACCGGCTGCGCGCCAGCGAGCTCGGCGAGCACCTGCTGCCGGTCTGGTCGGTCGCCGCGATGCACCGCCCGGCGGAGTTCAACCGCGGGCACGTCCCCGCGTTCCTCACCGGGGAGGCGCCGCGCGCGTACCTCTGCGTGTACCCGTTCGTGCGGTCCTACGAGTGGTACCTGCTGGAGGACGCCGAGCGCCGGGAGCTGCTGCGCGAGCACGGCCACGCCGCCCGCGACTACGCCGACGTCCGCGCGAACACCCTCTCGTCGTTCGCGCTCGGCGACTACGAGTGGATCCTCGGGTTCGAGGCCGACGAGCTGCACCGCATCGTCGACCTCATGCGCGACCTGCGGGCCACCGGCGCGCGCCGGCACGTGCGCGAGGAGGTGCCGTTCTACACCGGCCCCCGCGTCGAGCTCGCGGAGTGGGCGGAGCGGCAGCCGCGGGGCTGACCCCTACAGGGCGTCCTCGGCGGGGGCGGGCAGCAGACGGCTGACCCGCCCCTCGCCGTCGGTCAGCAGCAGCGCGCCGTCGGCCACCTCGGCCGTCAGCGGGCCGGCCAGCAGGTCCAGCACCGCGCGCTCCCGGGCCATGTGCTCGGGGGTCCCGGCCATGAGCGTCGTGACGACGGGGCCGAACGTCAGCGTCCCGTCGGTGTACGCCCACGTGCCGCGCAGCCGGTTCACGCCCCCGGTGCCGTAGACCTGCCCGTCGCCCGAGAACGTCAGCGCCGGGTGCGCCCGCTCCGGGCCGTCGTCGAGCGGCACGCCCGCGACCTCGACGAACCGCCACGTCCCACCGACCACGTCGTCCATGGGCGCGATCCTGCCACCCCGGTCCCCGCGGCGCGCCGGACAGCCGGTCACCAGGCCGCGGCGAGCGCCTCCAGGGTGGCGATGCGGTCCTCGACCGCGTGGGTCGTGGCCGTGACGACCAGCTCGTCGGCGCCCGTGCGGGCCACCAGCTCGCGCAGCCGCTCGACGGCGACGTCGGCCGTGGTCGCGATCTGGGTGCCGGCCACGCGGGAGAAGAAGTCGCGCGCCTGCTCGGGGTCGATCGTGGCGAGCAGCTGCTCGGCGTCCTCGGGGGTCTCGATCGGCGCGAGCGCCCCGCGGGTGCGCAGGCGCAGGGCCATCACCTTGCTGGGCCCGGCCAGCCACTCGGCGCGCTCGTCGGACTCGGCGACGATCACCGACGCGGACACCATCAGCAGCGGCGCGTCCAGCACGGCCGACGGGCGGAACGCCGACCGGTACACCTCGGCGGCCTGCGTGGTGATGCCGGTGCCGAAGTGGTGCGCGTAGGAGAACGGCAGGCCGAGCTCGCCCGCGAGCTGCGCGCTGAACGTGCTGGACCCGAGCAGCCACACCTGCGGCGTGCCGGTGGCGGCCGGGGTGGCGATCAGCCGCGACGCGGTGGCGCTGGCGGCGCGGCCCTGCGGGAGCTGGCCGAGCAGGTGCAGGACGTCGAGCAGCTCGGCGGGGAAGTCCTCCGCACCGAGGCCGTCGACGGTGCGGCGCAGGGCCGCGGCGGTGACGGGGTCGGCGCCCGGAGCGCGCCCGATGCCCAGGTCCACGCGCCCCGGGTGCAGCGCCTCGAGCATCGCGAACTGCTCGGCGACCACCAGCGAGGGGTGGTTCGGCAGCATCACGCCGCCCGACCCGACGCGGATCCGCTCGGTCGACGCGGCGAGGTGCGCGAGCAGCACCGCGGGCGACGTCGACGCGACGGCCGGCATCGCGTGGTGCTCGGCCACCCAGAACCGCCGGTACCCCAGCCGGTCGGCCGCCCGCGCCAGGGCGGTGGAGTCGGCGAGCGCGTCGGCGCTCGTGCGCCCGGTGCCCACCGGGGACAGGTCGAGGACGGACAGCGGGACGGGGTTCTCGGTGGTCACACCGGGGGCAACGCGGCCGGTGCGGGACTGCTTCCCGCCGCCGGCCGCCGGGCGGATGCCGTCCGTCACACGCCCTCGCCGGTCGCCGGTCGCCTGTCGGGGTCAGGGGTACAGGCCGCGGAGCTGGTGCGCCTCCGCCACGCGGCGCACCCCGATGACGAGCGCCGCGTCGCGCAGCGTGAGGCCGTCGGCGCGGGCCCGCTGGGCGACCGCGGCGTACGCCGACCGCATCCGGTGCTCCAGGCGGTCCTCGATCTCCCGCTCGGTCCACCAGTACGCCTGGTTCGCCTGCACCCACTCGAAGTAGGACACGACCACGCCGCCGGCGTTCGCCAGGATGTCCGGCACGACGGTGATGCCGCGCTCGGCCAGCACCCGGTCGCCGGCGCTGGTGGTCGGGCCGTTCGCGCCCTCGACGACCCAGCGCGCCTTGACCGTCCGGGCGGTCTCCTCGTCGAGCACGTCCTCGACCGCAGCGGGGATGAGCACGTCCACGTCGAGCGCGAGCAGCTCCGCGTTGCCGATCGGGTCCGCGCCGGCGAACCCGACGACCGAGCCGGTCGTCGCGACGTGCGCGTGCAGCGCCGCGACGTCCAGCCCGTCCGGCGCGTGCACGCCGCCGTACTGGTCGCTCACCGCCACGACGCGGGCGCCGCCCTCGGCCAGGAACCGCGCGGCGTGCGAGCCGACCTTGCCGAACCCCTGCACGGCGGCCGAGACCTCGGACAGGTCGGCGCCGGCGTCGGCGAGCGCCGCGGACGTCACGTGCACCACGCCGCGGGAGGTGGCCGTCGCGCGGCCGAGCGAGCCGCCGACGGCCAGCGGCTTGCCGGTGACGACGGCCGGGATCGTGTACCCGAAGTTCACCGAGTACGTGTCCATCACCCAGCTCATCGTCTGCTCGGTGGTCCCGACGTCCGGCGCCATGATGTCCCGCTCCGGCCCGATGATCGGCATCACCTCGGAGGTGTAGCGCCGGGTGACGCGCTCCAGCTCGGCGGGGGAGTACCCGCGCGGGTCGATCGCCACGCCGCCCTTCGCGCCGCCGTACGGCAGCTCCACGACGGCGCACTTCCAGGTCATCCACATCGCCAGGGCGCGGACCTCGTCGATGTCGACGCCCGGCGCGTACCGCAGGCCGCCCTTGCCGGGCCCGCGGGAGATGTTGTGCTGCACCCGGTAGCCGGCGTGCAGCTCGATCCGCCCGTCGTCCCGCCGGAGCGGGACCGCCACGTGCAGCTCGCGCCGGGGGGTCGCGAGCATCTGGTGCATCCCCTCGTCGTAGCCGAGCAGCTCCACGGCGGACGACAGCTGGGCGTGCGCGGTGGTGAGGGGTGAGGTGCGCGAGGCCGGCCCCGTGGTGCCGGGTGCGGCGCGGGGAGCGGGTTCGGCGGGTCCCGATGGTGCCGTCGATGCGGGCACGGGCGCGGTCATGCAGGCGCCTCCTGGGCATCCGTCCGACGGCCGGGCGCGGCCTCGTCGCCGCCCCGAGGGTGAGCCGCCGGGTCCCCGCCACTGTGCCACACAGGACCGCAGCCGGCGCTGCACCCGCGGGTCAGGAGGTGCGGCCGGGGCCGTACTCGAAGTGCCAGTACTCGGCGTACGGCTGGCCCTGGCGGACCCGGGCGGGCGCGTACCAGCCGTAGGTGGGACCGTTCGCCACGAGCCAGTCGTACCGGGCGGTGCCGAACCCGTAGACGTCGGGCCACTCCTGGACGTCCAGCGCGGTGCCGAGCCCGTGCGACGAGGTGCCGGGCGCCGCCGCCAGCCCGCCGAACTCCGCCTTCATGGCCACCTGGTCCGCGTAGGACCGGTAGGTGAGGTCCATGTCGATCGAGGCGCCGAACTGGGCGCGGAAGGCCTCGTTCAGCGCGGTGAGCGCGTCGGCGGCGTCGCAGCGCAGGTACTGGGCGAACCCCAGCCGGTCGGTGCCCCAGGGCACCTGGCACATCGCGGACATCGGCATGTGGCCGTTCGAGCCGTCGCCGTCCGCGGTCGGCACGGACGTCACCCAGAGCACGTGACCCTGCGCGTCCACCGGGCGGCCGTCGACCCAGCCCGCGATCCCGGGGGCGGCCGACGCCTGCGCGGGGGCGCGCTCCGCCGCGGCGGCGTCCTCGGCGGCCTCCTGCGCCGCCCGCTCCGCGGCGAGCCGGTCGGCCTCGGCCTGGGCGGCGGCCTGCGCGGCGGCCTGCTCCTGCGCGATGCGGGCGGCCTCCGCCTCGGCCGCCGCTGCGTCCCGCGCGGCCTGCGCTTCGCCGGCGGCCTGCCGGGCGGCGTCCCGCGTGGCGGCACGGTCCCGGTCGGCGAGGAACTCGCCCTCCCGCTCCGCCGCGTCCACCGCCAGGCTCAGCGCCCGCGCGCTGCGCTCGGCCTCCGCGGCGCGCTCGCGGGCGGCCTGCAGCTGCACCCCCCCGACCACCACGGCGGCGACGAGCAGGGCGCTCGTCACCGCCGCGACGGTCGTGCGGCCGGCGGGGACCCGACGAGCACCCCGTCCCCACGGGACCCGGCGGCGCCGGCGGCCCGGGGGCGCGGCGCGGCGCCCGGCCGCACAGGAGCTGCGGCGCGGGGCGTCGGGCCCCTCCGGCGGGACCGGCGTGGCGGGGTCGGTCACCTGCCGCCCAGGCCGTCGATCTGCGCGAGCTCGTCGGCGGACAGCGAGAAGCCCAGCACGTCGAGGTTCTGCCGGATGCGCTCGGGGTTCGTCGACTTCGGGATGACGACGACGCCGTGGTCGATGTGCCAGCGCAGGACCACCTGGCGGGTGCTCACGCCGTGCGCCTCGGCGATCCCGGTGAGGACCGGGTCGTCCAGGTCGGTGCGCTTGAACGGGCTGTAGCCCTCGACGCGCACGCCGCGGCGCTCGTGCTCGGCGACCAGGTCGGCGTCGTAGTCGCCCGGGCTCCACGGGATCTGGTTCACCGCGGGCGCCACGCCGGTCGCGGCGATCAGCTCGTCGATCTGCGCGATCGAGTAGTTCGAGACGCCGATGTCGCGGACCAGGCCCTCCTCGCGCGCCGCGATGAACTGCTCCCAGGTGGCGGGCGTCGCCTGCTTGTTCGGCGGCCAGTGCACCAGCCACAGGTCGAGGTGGTCGGTGTGCAGCGCGGCGAGGGACTCCATCAGCGTCTGCCGCTCGCGGCCCGCGTGGTCCGGCGGCAGCTTGGTGGTGAGGAAGACGGCGTCGCGGTCCATGTCCCGCCCGGAGAGGGCGCGGCCGACCTCGGCCTCGTTCCCGTACCCGGTCGCGGTGTCGATGTGCGTGTACCCGAGCTCCAGGGCCGCGGCGACGGCGAGCTCGGCCTCGTTGCCCTCGGACTGCCAGGTGCCCAGGCCGAGCAGCGGCATCGCGCCGTTCGGCAGGCTGGTCGTGGGGATCAGCGCAGGTGTCATGCGTCCATCGTTCCCCAGGCGGCGGCGCGCGGCCACGGCAGCGGGTCCGCGACGCCGGTGACCTGCGGCGGCGTCCCGCGCGCGGCCCGCCGGAACTGCGCCGGGGTCTCGCCCGTCAGCCGGCCGAACGTCCGGGTGAACGACGCCTGGTCGTAGAACCCGGCGGACGCGGCGACCTCCGCGAGCGGCGACCCCGTCCCGCCCAGCAGCGCGGCCGCGTGGTCGAGCCGCGCCCGCAGCACGTACTGCTGCGGGGACAGCGCGTAGACCCGGCGCACCCGGCGGTCGAGCGTGGACGCCGAGCACCCGGCGGCCTCGGCGAGCTCCGCCACCGTCGGCGGGTCGGCCAGCCGGGACTGCACGAACGCCGCGACCCGGGACAGGGCGTCGACCGTCGCCTCGTCGGCGTCCCCGGCGCGCAGGGCCTGCGAGATGCTGACCAGGCCCACCACGGCGCCGCCCGCGTCCCGCACGGGCTCCTTGGACGTGAGGTACCAGCCGGGGGCGCCGCCCGGCCGCCGGATCAGCTCGAGCTCGCGGTGCAGCGACCGGCCCGTCTCCAGCACCTCGCGGTCCTGGGCGTCGTACCGCTCGGCCAGGTGCGGGAGGAACAGCTCCGCGGCGCTGCGACCGACGACCGCGCGCCGGGACCGTTCCGAGGTGCGGCGCACGAACGCCTCGTTGACCACGACGTACCGGCCGGTCACGTCCTTGGCGCAGAACATCGTGCCGGTCAGGTCGTCGCACAGCCGCAGCAGGGCGGGCGTGAGGGCGCGCAGCAGGGCGGCGGCCTCGGGGGAGGCGGCGGTCGGCAGCGGTGGACGGCGTTCCATGTCGCAGGGCAGCGTAGGTGGTGCGGATGACAGCCACGTGTCACGGATCCGGGGCCGTGCCCCGGGCGATCGGTGCAAGACGGGCTCCGGAGCGATCGGGGACGATGCCGCCATGACGACGACCCACGACCCGGCAGGCGCGACCGTGCCCGCCGAGCCCGCGGCAGCCCCCGCTGCCGCCGCCCCCGCCGACGCCCTCACCCGCGCCGCCGTGGACCTGGCCCACCGCTGGATGGACGCCACGGCCGCCGACGAGACCCCCGCCGAGCGGCGCGCCACCGGCCGGTTGGCCGCCCTCGTCGCCGACCCCGCCGGGCTCGAGCTCGCGGTGCGGTTCGTGGACCGGGTCGCCCGGCCCGAGGACGCCCGGGTCGCCGCCGCCGAGCTGGCCGACCTCGGGGACCGCGCCGCGGACGCCGCGGGGTTCCTCGGCGTCGTGGACCGCGCGCTGCTGGGCGTCGGCGCCCGCGTGGCGCCGCTGCTGCCCGGCGCGGTCGTGCCGGCCGCCCGGATCCGGCTGCGCCAGCTGGTCGGGCACCTCGTCGCCGACGCCGGTCCGGGGCTGGGCGCGCACATCGCCCGCGCCCGGCGGGACGGCTTCCGGCTCAACCTCAACCTGCTGGGCGAGGCCGTGCTCGGCGAGGACGAGGCGAACCGGCGGCTGCACCGCGTCGGGGAGCTCGTCGCGCGCCCGGACGTGGACTACGTGTCCGTGAAGGTGTCGGCGGTCGCCAGCCAGCTCTCCACCTGGGACACCGAGGGCAGCGTGCGGCGGGTCGTCGACCGGCTCCGCCCGCTGTACCGGGCCGCCGCCGAGCACGGCACGTTCCTCAACCTCGACATGGAGGAGTACCGCGATCTCGCCCTCACCGTGCGGGTGTTCGACGAGCTCGTCTCCGACCCCGCGCTGCACGGCCACGAGTTCGGCATCGTGCTGCAGGCGTACCTGCCCGACACGTCGGCCGCGCTCGACGACCTGACCGAGATCGCGCGCCGTCGCGTCGCGGCCGGGGGAGCCCGGCTCAAGGTCCGCCTGGTCAAGGGCGCGAACCTCGCGATGGAGAAGGTCGAGGCCGAGCTGCACGACTGGGCGCAGGCGCCGTACGACGGCAAGCCCGACGTCGACGCGCACTACGTCCGCCTGGTCCGGCGCGCCCTGGACCCCGAGCGCACGAGCGCTCTGCGGGTCGGCGTCGCGAGCCACAACCTGTTCCACGTCGCGTACGCCCACCTGCTCGCCGGGCAGCGCGGCGTCACCGAGGCGCTGGACATCGAGATGCTGCAGGGCATGGCGCCGGCGCAGGCCCGCGCGGTCCAGCGCGAGGTCGGCCAGGTGCTGCTCTACACGCCGGTGGTCGCGCAGCAGGACTTCGACGTCGCGATCTCGTACCTGGTCCGCCGCCTGGAGGAGAACGCGGCGCACCAGAACTTCCTGCACGCGCTGTTCGCCGGCGACGACGGCCGGGGCACCGGCATCCCGTCGCAGGAGGAGGCGTTCCTCGCGTCCGTCGCCGGCGCCGAGACCGTCCCCACCGGCCGCCGGCGGCTGCCGCGTGCCGCCGACGCGCCGTCCCCGCGCCCCGGTGCCTTCCGGAACGCCGCCGACACCGACCCCGCCGTGGCCGAGTCGCGGGAGTGGGCCGCCGGGCTCGTCGCCCGTGACGTCGAGCCGCCCGCCGGCGCCGTCGAGGTCGCCACCGAGGCCGAGGTCGACGAGGTCGTGGCCCGCGCCGTCGGTGCCGCCCCCGCCTGGTCCGCGCGCACCCCCGCCGAGCGCGCCGCCGTGCTGCGCCGCGCCGCCGACGAGCTCGAGGCCGCCCGCGGCGACCTGGTAGCGACGATGGTGCACGAGGGCGGCAAGACCGTCGCCGAGGCCGACCCCGAGGTCAGCGAGGCCGTGGACTTCGCGCGGTACTACGCGGACCGCGCCGAGGAGCTCGCGGACGGGACGGTCCCCGGTGCGGTGTTCCGGCCGCGCGGCGTCACCGTCGTCACCCCGCCGTGGAACTTCCCGGTCGCGATCCCGGTCGGCTCGACCCTCGCGGCGCTCGCCGCCGGGTCGCCCGTGCTCATCAAGCCCGCGCCGCAGACCCCGCGCTGCGTGCGCGTCGCGATGGCGGCCGTGCAGCGCGCGTTCGACGCGGCCGGCGTCGCCGAGCCCGCGCTCCAGGTCGTGCTCTCGCCCGAGGGCGAGGTCGGCCGGCGGCTGGTCACCCACCCCGACGTCGCGCGGGTCCTGCTCACCGGCTCCCTGGAGACCGCGCAGCTGTTCGGGGGGTGGCGTCCCGACCTCGACGTGCTCGCCGAGACCTCCGGCAAGAACGCGCTGATCATCACGCCGTCCGCCGACGTCGACCTCGCGGTGGCCGACCTGGTCCGCTCGGCGTTCGGCCACGCGGGGCAGAAGTGCTCCGCCGCGTCGCTCGCGATCCTGGTCGGGTCGGCCGGCACGTCCGACCGGCTGCGCCGCCAGCTCGCCGACGCCGTCACGTCGCTGCGGGTGGGCTGGTCCGACGACCTCGGCACCACGATGGGCCCGCTGGTCGAGCCCGCGTCCGGCAAGCTCCTGCGCGCCCTGACCACGCTCGACGAGGGGGAGGCGTGGCTGGTGCAGCCCCGCCGGCTCGACGACGAGGGCCGGCTGTGGACCCCGGGCGTGAAGCACGGCGTGCGGCCCGGCTCGTGGTTCCACCTGACCGAGTGCTTCGGCCCGGTGCTCGGCGTGATCCGCGTCGCGACCCTGGACGAGGCGATCGAGGTGCAGAACGCGGTCGCGCTCGGCCTGACCGGCGGCCTGCACTCCCTGGACGAGGCCGAGATCGCGCACTGGCTCGACCGCGTCGAGGTCGGCAACGCGTACGTCAACCGGCACATCACCGGCGCCGTCGTGCAGCGGCAGCCGTTCGGCGGCTGGAAGGCGTCCGTCGTCGGGCCCGGCGCGAAGGCGGGCGGCCCCTCGTACGTCGCGCAGCTCGGTGCCTGGCAGGACGACGCCGAGGTCACGGGCCTCGACGACGAGGCGTGGCTGGCGTGGGCGCAGCAGAACGACGCCCGCTGGTGGGCGTCCGAGTTCGGCGCCGCGCACGACCCGTCGGAGCTCGCGGCGGAGGAGAACACGCTCCGCTACCGCCCCGTGCCGCACCTCACGGTCCGGGTCGGCGCGGACGCCCGGGAGCGCGACGTGCGCCGGGTGCTCACCGCCGCGCGCACCGCCGGGGTGCCGATCGCCGTCAGCCGCGCGGCCGACGAGTCCGACGAGGCGTTCGCCGCCCGGGTCGCCGGCGGGGACGTCTCCGGCCGGGTGCGGGTGGTGGGCAGCGCGCCGGGCCTCCGGGCCGCGGCGGTGGCCCGCACGGGCGAGGTCACGGTGCTGGACGCACCGGTGGTGGCGAGCGGCCGCCGGGAGCTGATGACGGTCGTGCGGGAGCAGGCGGTCAGCCGCACCCGGCACCGGTTCGGCCACGTCGACCCGACCCGCTGACGTCCCCCCCGCGCCGAGATGGCACTTCTCGCCTGGCGGCGTCGCGATGCCGCCAGGCGAGAACTGTCATCTCGGCGCGCGGCCGGGGGTGGCGCGGGGGGGGGGGGCGGTCAGGCGGAGCCGCGGACGACCAGCTCCGGGGAGAAGATCTGCGGGTCCCGGCGCGCCGGGCGGCCCTGGAGCTGCGCGACGAGCTCCTCGCCCGCCGCGCGGGCCATCGCGATGACCGGCTGCGTGACCGTCGTGAGGTTCGGCTTCGTGGTGGTCGCGAGCCCGGAGTTGTCGTACCCGACCACGGCCACGTCGCCGGGCACGTCGCGGCCGCTGTCGGCGAGCTCCGGCAGGGCGCCGGCGGCCATGAGGTCGGAGGCGATGAACAGCGCGTCGAGATCCGGGTGCCGCGCGAGGAGCTCGCGCGCGGCGGCGGCCCCCCCGTCGACCGTGAAGTCGCCGTGGACCACCGCGTCGTCGGGCAGCCCGGCGTCGGCCAGCGCGGCGCGCCACCCGGCGAGCCGGTCGATGCCGGCGGACATGTCGGCAGGTCCGGCGATGGTGCCGATCCGCCGGCGGCCGAGGCCGATGAGGTGCTCGGTGGCGATCCGACCGCCGAGGACGTTGTCGGTGTCGACCACCGCGGCGTCCTCGCCACCGGTGAGCGGCCGGCCGATGAACACGGTCGGCACCATCGAGCTCTGCAGCGCCCGGTCGATCGCGTCGTCGCGGTGGTGCGACACCACGATCGCCCCGTCGACGTGCCCGGCGCGCAGGTACCGCGCCGTCCGCTCGGACTCGCCGGGGCGGGCGATGACGAGCAGCAGCTGCAGGTCGGACTGGGCGAGCGGGGTGGAGACGCCGTTCAGCACGCCGGCGAAGAAGGGGTCGGACAGCACGCGCTCGTCGGGCTCCGGGACGACCAGCGCGACGGAGTCGGTGCGGCGGGTGACCAGCGAGCGTGCGGCGCGGTTCGGGGTGTAGCCGAGCTCGGCGACGGCCGCCGCGACGGACTCCATCGCCTCGGGGGAGACCCGCAGCCCGCCGTTGATCGCCCGGGACGCGGTGGACCGGGAGACGCCGGCGCGCTCCGCGACCTGCTCGAGCGTCGGCGCGACGGCCGAGGAGATGGCTGACTGGTCGACCACGGTCGAGGGCCCCCTAGGGACGAGTGGCGGGCCGTGCGGGTGCGCGGCCGGTGGGCGCGCCGCGCTGCGCGGGGACCTCGCCGGAGCCAGGTCCCCGCGCCGAAGCGTAGCGCTCAGCCCTTGACGGCCCCGGCCATGATCCCGGCGACGAGCTGCCGGCCTGCGACCACGAACAGGAGGAGCAGCGGGATGATCGACAGGACGACGCCGGCCATGATCAGCGGCATGTCCTGGAAGAACCCGGCCTGCAGCAGCTTCAGCGCTACCGGCAGGGTGGGGTTCTGGGTGCCGAGGACGATCGACGGCCAGAAGAAGTTCGTCCACGACGTGATGAAGGTGAACAGCGCGAGCATCGCGGCGGCCGGCTTCGCGGCGGGCAGCGCGATCGACCAGAACGTCCGGAACATCGACGCGCCGTCGACGCGGGCGGCCTCGATCAGCTCGTAGGGCAGCGCGGAGTCGAGGTACTGGGTCATCCAGAAGACCCCGAACGCCGTGACGAGCCCCGGCAGGATCACCGCGGCGAGGTTGCCGGTGAGCCCGAGCTCCCGCATCACGATGTACAGCGGCACCACGCCGAGCTGGGTCGGCACGGCCATCGTCGCGATGACGAAGACCAGCAGCGGCCCGCGGCCGCGGAACCGGAGCTTCGCGAACGAGTACCCGGCGAGCGTCGAGAAGAACACCACCGACAGGCTGGTGATCACGGCGACGACGAGGGAGTTGCCGGTGGCGCGCACCAGGTCGATGTCCGCGTCGAACACCCGCTGGAGGTTGGCGAGGAACTCGCCGCCGGGGATCAGCGAGGGCACGGGGTTCTGCGAGACCTGCTCCGACGTCGACGACGAGAGCAGGAACGTGAAGTACAGGGGGTACGCGGAGATCAGGATGAAGATCCCGAGCACCGTGTACGTGATCCAGCCCGGGCGACGCTCCGCGGTGCCGTGGCTCGCGGACTGCCCGCCGCGCCGGCGGCCCACGCCGCGGCGGGCGGCCTTGGCCGCGCCCCTGCCGGCGGTCTGCTCGATGACGGGGATGGAGGGGGTGCTCATCGGGGCTTCACCTCGGTCGGGGCGGCGGCGGTGACCGCGGCGTCGGACGTGCGCCGGACGGACTTCGCGAGCTCCCGCGCGTTGCGCCGGGTCTGCTTGCGGGCCGATCTGGCGGCGCGGCTCATGTCGTCCGCGGAGGCGATCCTGCGGGTGAGCCAGTTGTTGACCAGCGCGAACAGGATGATCAGCAGGAACAGCAGCCAGGCGACGGCGGCTGCCCGGCCGAGCTGCTGCTTGTTCCAGCCGAGCTCGTACAGGTACAGCGTCACCGTCTTCCACTGGCCGTTGGACCCGCCGAGGCCGGTCGCGTCGTACATGCGCGGCTCGTCGAAGATCTGCAGGCCGCCGATGGTGGAGGTCAGGATGACGAAGATCATCGTCGGGCGGACCATCGGCAGCGTGATCGAGAAGAACTGCCGCAGCCGGTTCGCGCCGTCGATCGTCGCGGCCTCGTACAGGTCGCGGGGGATGGCCTGCATCGCGGCCAGCAGGATGAGGGCGTTGTAGCCGGTCCAGCGGAAGTTGACCATCGACGCGATGGCGATGTGCGACGCGAACGCGTCCTTGTGCCACCCGATCGGGTCGATGCCGATGTAGCCGATCAGCGTGTTGATCATGCCGGAGCCGTCGGCGAACATCTTGGAGAACACCAGGCCGACCGCGACGGGTGCCACCACGTAGGGCAGCAGCACGCCCATCCGCCAGAACGTCTTGGCGCGCAGGTTCGCGTCCAGCATCGCGGCGATCACGAGGGCCGCGATGACCTGCGGCACGGTCGACAGCAGGAAGATGCTCAGCGTGTTCCGCAGGGCCTTCCAGAAGAACGCCTGCTGCAGCACGAAGGAGAAGTTGTCGAGCCCGACGAACTCGCCCTGGCCGCCGATCAGGCTCCACTCGTGCAGCGAGACCCACGCCGTGTACAGCAGCGGGAACAGGCCGACGACGGCGAACAGCAGGAAGAAGGGCGAGATGTACAGGTAGGGGGACAGCTTCACGTCCCACCGGCCCAGCGTCTGCCGGAAGCCGATCTTGCGGGGCGGGCGGTCGTCGCCGCCGCTGCGCGGTGCCGCGCCCCTGACGGGCGCTGTCTGGGTGGCCATGGGGTTCCTTCGTGCGGGCGGACGGCTCGGAGCGGGGGCGGGGCCGGGCCGCGGGGGAGCGTGCCCCCGCGACCCGGCCCTCGGTGTCAGCCGATGGCGGCGACGGCCTCCTCGAAGCCCTTCCAGGACTCCTCGGGGCTCATCGACTTGTCGACGTCGACCCGGTTGAACGCGTCCGACAGACCGGTCCGGATGGTGAAGTAGTTCTCACCCTTGAACGGCTGCGTCGAGATGCCGGCGGAGCGGTCGGTGTAGATCTGGCCGGTCGGGGCGTCGTTGAAGAACTCGCGGGTCATGCCCTGGAGCTCCTCGGACTGCTGCGCCTCGATCTGGCTCGGGAAGTTGCCGTTGACGCCGAACGCCTTGAGCTGCTGCTCGGGGGCGGTCAGCCAGTCGGCGAGGGCCTTGGCCTCCTCCGGGTGCTCCGACATGGTCGGGACCGTCAGGAACGAGCCGCCCCAGTTGCCGCCGCCGCCGGGGAAGACGTTGGCGATGTCCCAGCCCTCGACGCCCGCGGCGTTGCCCTCGATGTTGCCGAGGAACCAGGCCGGCGCGAGCGCCACGGCGAAGCCGTTGCTCTGGAAGGCGTTGGTCCAGTCCTCCTCCCACTGCTTGAGGCCCGCGGACTGGTCCGCGTGGGAGAGGATCGTGTCGTACATCTCCCGGATCTCCGGGTTGTCGAGCGCCGTGATCTCGCCGGACTCGGGGTCCTCGAACGGGGCCTCGATCTGGTTGATCATGCCCTGGGCGACGGCGTCGGCCGAGTCGAAGAAGCCGGGGCCGGTGCCCGCGGCCATGAACTGGTCGCCGACCGCGAAGAAGTCGTCCCAGGTGGCGTCCTCGCCACCGAACAGCTCGGCCACGGCCTCACGGTCCGTCGGCAGGCCGGCGGCGGCGAACAGGTCGGCGCGGTAGGCGATGGCCTCCGGGCCGATGTCCGTCGGGTAGCCGAGCAGCGCGCCGTCCTGCGACGTCGCCTGGTCCAGGGTCCACTGGTTCCAGCGGCCCTCGACGCTGTCGCTGGTCAGGTCCACGAACTGGTCCGAGTACTGGATGATCTGCGGCATCCAGTCGACCTCGACGCCCACGACGTCCGCGAGGCCCGAGCCGGCGCCGAGAGCGGTCTGGAACTGCTCCTTGGCGTCGTCGGACTTGCCGAACTTGTTGTGCTCGATGGTGATGTTCGGGTGCTCGTCCTGGTACTGCTCCAGGAGGTCCTCGTACCCGAACTGGTTGAACGTCGAGATGGTCAGCGTGACCTTCTCGTCGTCGCCGCCGGCGGCGTCGTCGTCGGACGACCCTCCGCCGCACGCCGTCGCGAGCAGGGCGATACCCGTCGCTCCGGCCACAGCCACCCACGTCTTGCGCGTGCTCCTGCGCACCTTGACTCCCTCGTCATCCGGCGGCGTCGTCGCCGCACCCGTTGGGGACACCGGCTCCGGCGTCCACGTGAGAGCGTTCCCAAGATCTGCGGGAGCGCTTCCACGGCATGTCAGGCACTCTCGTGGTAGCGGTTCCACGGTGTCAAGCCGGAGGGGGTCCGAACGGGTCGTGGAAGCGATCCCATGACCGCGTCGTCGCAGGTCAGAGGCGCGCGAGGCGCCGTCGCGTTACGGAATCGTTACGCCTCGGGGGTCGACGCGACCCACTCGCGGGCCACGCCCTCCTCGGCCTCCAGCGCGGCGCGGACCGCCTTCGACGCGGCCTGCTCGACCGCGGACCCGAACAGCGGCACGTTGGCCTTCAGCTCCCCGTCGTAGACGATGCGCGACCCGCCGCCGGCGGCCGACAACGTCACCGTCCCCGTGAGCCGCACCGGGGCGCCCGCGATCTCGACCGCGACCGTGCCGTTGCGGGTGCCGTCGTCCGCCGGGGCCTCCCAGGCCTCGACCTGACGCACCTCGAGCGTCGAGCCGACGAACGACCGGACGTTCGCCGGGATCTGGTCCGTCGGCAGCGCGCGCCGCGTCGTCACGGTGAACGCGCCGTCCTCGCCGGGGGTCACGTCCAGGTGCAGCTCCTCGGCGCCGCTCGCGCGCACCTTGGCCCGGACGTACACCGGGTCGGCCAGCATCACCCCGGCGGTGCGCGGGTCGGCGGGGACGGAGACGGAGACCTGCAGGTGCACGGGAACGGGTCCTTCCGGGGTGCGCGCGCGGGCGCGGTGGAGCGTCGGTCCACCGACATTATCGGCAGCGGGCCTCGCGCGCGTGCGGACGTCGCCGCGGGCGTGGACGAGCCGGGGGCGGCGGGGGCGGAGCGCCTACGCTGAGCGGGTGTCCACCCTGAGCGAGCTCGCGCAGCGCCATGCCCACCTCGACGCCGCGGACCTCGAGTGGCTGCACCTGCTGGTCGGGGACTGGCAGGTCATCTCCGACCTCGCGTTCGCGGACCTGGTGCTCTGGCTGCCGACCGAGGACCGCGACTTCGTGGCCATCGCCCAGTGCCGGCCGAGCACCGGCGCCACGGTGCACTACGACGACGTCGTCGGCTCCCGCCCCCCGGAGGGCCAGCGGCCCCAGCTCGAGCGCTCGCTCACCGAGGTCCGCGCGCAGCGGTCCCGCGAGCCCCGCTGGTTCGGCTCCTACGCGGTGCGCGAGGAGGCCGTGCCGGTCGTCCGTGACGGCCGCGCCATCGCCGTGATCGCCCGGCAGACCAACCTCGGCGGCGCCCGCACGCCCAGCCGCCTGGAGCTGAACTACGTCGAGGCCGCCGACGACCTGATGGCGATGATCGCCCGCGGGGAGTTCCCGCTGCCCAACGCGGCCACCGGGCCCCGGCGCGGCGCCCCCCGCGTCGGCGACGGCCTCGTGCGCCTGAACTCCGAGGGCGAGGTCCTGTACGCCAGCCCGAACGCCCTGTCCTGCTTCCACCGGCTCGGCGCGATGGACGACCTCGTCGGGCGGTCGCTGGTCGAGGTGGTCGCGGACCTGGTCGAGCAGAAGTCCACGGTCGACGAGTCGATGCCGCTCGTCCTCATGGGCCGCGCGCCGTGGCGCACCGACATCGAGGCGCACGGCGTCGCCCTGTCCCTCCGGGCCGTCCCGCTCACCGAGGACCACGAGCGCATCGGCGCCGTCCTGCTCTGCCGCGACGTGTCCGAGCTGCGCCGGCGGGAGCGCGAGCTCATCACCAAGGACGCGACGATCCGCGAGATCCACCACCGCGTGAAGAACAACCTGCAGACCGTCGCCGCGCTGCTGCGGCTGCAGGCCCGCCGGATGAACGTCCCCGAGGCGCGCGCGGCCCTCGAGGAGGCCATGCGGCGGGTCGCGACGATCGCCCTGGTGCACGAGACGCTGTCCCAGACCCTCGACGAGACCGTCGTGTTCGACGAGCTCGTCGGCCGGTCGCTGCGCCTGGCCGCCGACGTGGCGTCCGCCGGGGGGTCGGTGCGCACCGTCGTGCAGGGCACGTTCGGGCCGGTGTCCGCCGAGGACGCGACCGCCCTGGCCCTCGTGCTCACCGAGCTGGTGACCAACGCCGTCGAGCACGGCCTGGCCGGCCGCGAGTCCGGGACCGTCGAGGTGACCGCCGAGCGGATCGAGGACGACCTCACCGTCACCGTCGCCGACGACGGCGGCGGCATCCCCGCGGACGCCGGCGCCGGCACGGGCCTGGGCACCCAGATCGTGTCGACCCTCGTGACCAACGAGCTCCGCGGCTCCATCGCGTGGGCCGCCCGCGAGGGCGGCGGCACCGCGGTCATGCTCACGGCGAAGCTCCGCGTCCCGGGCCGCGAGGCGGCCACCAGCCCCACGGCCTCGAGCAGCACGAGGGCGGTCAGCAGGCGCACCGCGCCGGGCGGCGGCAGGGA